>CAYFIR010000062.1:0-35944 GCA_964343195.1 uncultured Bacteroidia bacterium
CAAGAAGATATTGACCGATTTTACCCCAAATGATAACCTGACAAAGTAGAACTAAGTATGAAAGGTATAAGGAACGAAGACGTATATCCTATCAAACCCCAACTCACTTTTCATTGATAATCGCCTCCATGAAAAAAGACATTCATCGCATCCTCTTAGTGGCTTGCCTGCTCATGAGTCAGGTTCTATTTGGGCAAAATATTTCTCCCGAACCGCCCCACTCTACCTACGGAAGGCTGCATACCCCCAAGGGCGACCTACATATGCTCGTGATCCTGATCCGCTACCCGGACAAAAGCCTGATCAACAACCCCAAATGGCCAGATAGCTCTGAGCCCGGCGAGCTGCCCCGCATGTTTGAGGGAAAAGATAACGAAATGTTCTGCGAAAGCCCGGACTCGCTGGGGCTGCGTCGCTACGACAACCTCAGCGACTACCTCTACGTCATGTCGGGGGGGAAATTTCGGGTGACAGCCGAAGTCTATCCGCAGCAGGTACCTGTCACCTACATCCCGGAAACCAGCCGCAACTGGAGCCGCCGACAGCAAACCATGAACGAGGAAGCCGTTAGCTGGATCACCGAAAACGATCCGGACTTTGACTGGGCGCGCTTTGATCAGCGAACCAATAGCCCCAACTACCGCAGCGACAACTCCAACAGCGAACCCGACGGCAAGCTGGATTACGTCCTCTTCCTGCACCGCGACCATGGGGCCAATGGCTTCAGCTCCGCCCCTAATCTGACCATTCCCGGCACCGACCTCCGCATCGCTGACGGCCAAACAGGCAACAAAAACTACGTCGATGCCAAGCACAACCGCCTGATCTTCCTGCACGAACTGGTCCACAACCTCTACAACGCACCCCACTACGTCGGGGCCAATCACGCCGATGGCAACCGCTACTACACCCAGAAGGGCTGGGGCCTCATGGCTCCCTGGATCACGCCATTTTCTACCCCGCTGGCATGGGAATCGTGGTGGCTGGGCTGGCTGGAGCCGCAGACCATTACCGAGGCTGGCACCTACACCCTGCGCGATTTTGTCAGCGAACAGGACGCCATCCGCATTCCCATCCCCGGCAGCGATCAGCACCTTTGGCTGGAAAATCATCAGAAGGTCGATCTGTGGGACGAAAAGCTCTTTTATTCCCAGGAAGACTCGCCCTTTACCGCCACGGCGCCGGGGCTTTACGCCTATGTGGTGGCCGAACCAGGCGCTGACCGCAACGATCCCAGCCTCAATCCTTTTGACAAGAGCGACGTCAACTTCATCCGCATGTACAATGGCCAGGGAAACTGGGACTACCGAATCGCCGAGGCCACGCCCCACCACCGACGAGGGCGGCGCTTCCCGACCTTCGAGCGGGTGGCCCTCAACCCCATCATGGGCCAAAATGACTTTCAGTTCATCCGCTGGGACTACGACAACAACGGCCGCATCGACATCTCCAATCGCCACGGCAACAACGATGGCCGCCCGCAGGAGGACAAGGAAATCTGGAACGAACTGATCGACGGAGTGCCCGTCCACACGGGTAATACCACCGGCGATGAACACGACGCCCTCGTCGTCGGCGACGAACTGAGCCTCTCGGGCCTATTCCCTGTGCTCAACTACCCGGTTTATCGCCGTAAGGAACAACGGCTCACCCCCATCGAGCTCAACGGGCTCCACATTAAGGTGGTAGGACAGCGTCCCGACGGGAGCTTCGAATTGGAAGTCCGGTTCGATGACTGGGAGCTGCGCGAAGACCAGCGCTGGTGTGGCCCCATACGGCTGTCGGACACAACAGGCGATCAGCCCCTGACAGTCGTTGAGGGCGTGAACCTCACCCTGGACCTGGGAGGGACGCCCGACCGCATGACCCGCGATTCACTGACGGGAACCTTCACCAATCCTACGGAGTTCGTTATCTCGGGCCAGCGCAGCCTGCACCTGCAACGCCGCGCAAACCTCACCTTGCAAGCCCACAGTCAGCTCATCCTGACCGACAGCGCCCAGCTCATCCTTGAGCCCGGCGCGACCCTGCGGCTGGAGCCCGGCACCATGCTTCGGCTGGCCGATCAGAGCCAACTACAGATCAGCCCCTTCGCACGGGTGATCGTGGAAGAGGGCGCTCAGTTCATCACTGAGGAGCGGGGGCAAGTGAGCCATTGGAGGCGGGTGAGGGAGTAGGCGGCACGAGCGGCTCGTCCGACGGTCTGCGGAATACGGTACGGGTTTTATACTGAAGGAACTATGAATTGAGAGCGAGTTTGCCTTCTTACTCCGCGTCTCCTCTTTCTCCGCGTGAGAAAAAGGAAAGCTCCCTGCCAATAAACGTAGGAGGTATTTCTGGACAAATTGAACAGCCTCCCCCTCACTCCCACCCCAATATCACCTCCAGCCCCTTCTCCACCAGCTGAGCGACCCCCTGAGCGGGATGCTTGTGAAAGGTGCCTGCTGCGCGGTTGGCGAGGATGACGGAGATGGCTCCGGCCTGATGGCCCAGCGCGTGGCCCAGGGCCATGATGGTGGCGGTTTCCATTTCGAAATTGAGCATGCGCAGCCCATCAAAGCTGAAGCCCGCCAGTAGCTCGGGTAGGTTGGGAACGGCTACGGGCAATCGGCCCAGGCTGCGGCCCTGAGGGCCATAAAAGCCCGTCGCAGTGTAGGTGATCCCCGCCAGTAAGTCGGGAAAGTCTGCGGAGATCAATTCGTCGAGATCCTCGTCGCACTGGGCGGCGTACCAGGGCTGGGCCAGGTCAGGGATCTGCTCGGCCCGCCAGGCTTTGACGGCGAGGTTCAGGGCCTGCACGCCAGCGGGAGCGCGCCTCGCCGGACGATAGTAGCTCATCACGGCATCTCCCCCGACCGCGTAGCGGCTATGCACCAGACTCCCTACCGGAATGCCCTTTTGTAAGCCTCCACAGGTTCCCAGGCGCATGACCTTCAGGCTTTTGGTCTGAGGACGAGGTTGACCAGTGGCCAAATCGAGATTAGCCAATGCATCCAACTCGTGCAGGACGATGTCGATGTTGTCCGGCCCGATGCCAGTCGAAAGGACAGTCAGACGCTGCCCCTGCAATTCTCCCGTAATCGTCCGAAACTCCCGGTGCTGACGCGTCAGTTCGATGCGGTCGAAGTGCCCTGCGACTTTGTCCACCCTCCCCTGATCGCCCACAAAGATGATTTTGTCGGCCACTTCATCGGGCTTCAAATGCAGGTGGTAGATGCTACCGTCGGCGTTGGTGATGAGTTCTGAGGACATGGCGGTGTGGGTTGGAAGGTATGGAGGTATGGAGGTATGGAGGTAATATGGGGAATTACGAAGTACGAATTACAAATCACGAATTCTCCACCTTCAGCCCATCCCAAAATCCAATCTCATCCTGAACACCGGTTTCGGGGTCGTTGATGAAGGCGTCTTTATTGGGATAGACTTTGAGGCGGCCACTGCGCATGAAGGCGAGCTGGTCGCCCATGAGGATGGCCTCCTTGAGGTCGTGGGTAACGAAGAGGGAGGTAATCCGGTAATCGTGTGCCAACTCCTTGAACAGCTCCTGCATGCGCTGACGGGTGCCGACATCCAGACTCCCGAATGGTTCGTCCAGCAGCAGTAGCTGCGGGTTGGTGATGATGGCGCGCCCAAAGGACACCCGCTGCCGCTGCCCACCCGAGAGCTGATGGGGCATCTTGTGGGCCTGCCCCTGTAATTCCAGGTGCTCGATCATTTTCTCCACCTTTTCCTTGATCTCTGCCTTGGGGCGCTTGCGTATACCCAGCCCAAAGGCGATGTTCCCAAAGACATCCAGGTGCGGAAAAAGGAGGTCTTCCTGGTAGAGATAAACTACCCCTCGCTTTCCGGGTCGCTGATCGTTGAGGCGCTGACCGTCCAGGATGATGTCGCCCCGATCGGGCCTGACCAGTCCACCCAACATCTTGAGCATGGTGGTCTTGCCACAGCCTGATTTCCCCAGGATGCTCAGGGTTTGGTGCGATGCGAGGGAAAAGGTCAGACCTTTTACCACATCTTCGCCGTTAAACCCTTTGGCCAAATCATTTACTTCTAAAAACATCAGATCAGCTTGTTGAAGACGTAGCGTTTGTTGAGATACAGCAGCACTACAGGTGGAAATATGAGCAGGCAGCAACTTAGCGCACCGTAGTAAAAATTTGATTCCTTGATGAAGAGGAAGACCTTGATGGTCAGGGTCTGCACCTTCCCCACCCCGATGATGGAGGTAAGGCCATATTCAAACCAGGAGATCAGAAAAGTCTGAAAAAAACACACGAGCAACATCCCCTGGGCCACTGGGAGTAGGACTTTGAAAAAGGTCTGCCAGGGCGTCCCTCCCAGCGTGGCGACCAGTCCCTCCAGGTTGCGGATGCGCTCGTTCCAGAAGCTGCTGAAAAAGATCAGCGCATAGGGAAACGAGATCATGAACTGGGCGATGATGACCCCTGTGGCATTTCCAAACAGGTTCATTCGCAGGAAAAAATAGCTCAGGCAGGCGGCAAATACCACCGGAGACAGGACGTAGGGAAAGTAGGTCAGCAGGGTCAGCAACCGCTTTCGAGGATGGAAAGCTACCGTGCGGCTGATGAAAAAGCCCGACAAGGTGGACACCGTCGCCACCGATAGCGAGATCAGCACCGACAGCCCAAAGCTTTCCAGCAGACTGGTATCCGACGAAAAAACGAGGCTCCAGTTCTTGAAGCCCATATAGTCGGGCGTGATGTCAGGGAAGCGCCAGTCAGAGGCCAGCGAAAGCAGCACCAGATAGACGAAGGGAAACAACGTCAACACCACGATCAGGCTGAGGATGAAGGGCTTCAGGCTAATTTTCATGGGGAGCTTGGTTGCGGCGTTGAGAGAAGAGGGCGATGGCGCCAAGGGACACGATGACGGTGTAGATCACCGCGACGACGTATCCTTCGGAGATTTTGCTGAGGTCGTACTGCTTGATCTCGCGGACGATGAGCACCGAGAGCATCTGCGGCGATTCCTGCCCCAGGATGAGCGGCACTTCGTATGAACCCAGCATGAAGATGAAATACAGCGCGATCAGCGGCCAGGTACGCTTGAGCAGCACGGGGACGGATACCCGTATAAGGGTCTGCCGATGAGTGGCTCCCAGCGACTGGGCCAGCCGCTCCAGATCCGGAACCCGCTCATTTTGATACACATTCAGGAACAGCAGCAGGAAGAAGGGCATCGCGATGGTGATAAAGGTCAGGATGATGCCAAAGGCCCGTGGGTCGTTGACCATATCGGGAAATTCGCTGACTTCCTGTATCCAGCCGAAGTAGTAGGCAAAGCGGGAGAAGAAACCGGCTTTGGACAAAAGCTGGTAGGTAAAAAACGCTGCCACCACGCCAGGAACGGCCAGGGGCAGGTAGATGATAAAGGACATGAATTTGCCCTTCAGGTCGCGGTTATAGCCCACGGTAAGCCACAGTGCCCCTATCACCGCTACCAGTACCGATATCGTGGCGATGACAGCGCTATACCCCAGCGACCGCAGAAACTCTCCTGACTCCCAGACTTCTACCCAAAACTCTGTCGTAAAGCCATCGTTGACCACTCCGGCAACCCCGAAGCTATACAACGTCGCATAAATCAGCGCCGCGCCAAATGGCACCACGCCAACCAGCACAAACAGCAGCAGTCCAATATGCGAGCGTTTAATTTTCAATCACCTCGGTTCTGAAATCTTCATACAGACGGATCATATACTCCGGGGCTGGCTCCTTGATCACATGGGCTGAAAGTTCCTCCAGTTCTGGTGCGTAAAGATTCTGCGGAGCCTCGGCAAATTTCTGTTGCCACTCTGCTGGAAGCCGATCCAGATCCAGAATGGTATTGGCGTCCATGCCATTGGGGTCCATACTGGCCAGTTGTGCTTCCGGTGAAGCCATAAAGTTCACCACCACCAGGGCACCAGCTTTGTTGCCAGAGTTATAGGGGATTCCCAGGTAGTTCGCGTTGAGGATGGTGCCATTATCCCAGACATAGACCTTGCTCGTCTTGGGAAATAATCCCTGCCGGACCTTCTCCTCAATCCCTCCTTCGCCAAATGCATAGGTAATGGCCAGTTCTCCGCTGGCATACATCTGATCGAGACGGGTATGCTCCTTGGGAAAAGTCTTGCCGTATTTCCAGAAAAAGGGCTTGATGCGGTTAATGTAATCCCACAATTGACCAGAAAGCCGTTCGTACTTTTCCTCATCAAAGGGGCCATCCAGCCCATCGGGTGATCCGCTCAATTCTGCCAGAAAGCTTTTGAGAAGCGTCATCCCGGAGAAGTCATTGGTGATGGTGAAGGTGCCGGGATTGGCCTTGACAAATGCCTCAAGTTCCTCCAGGCTACGCGGAGGATTGGGGGTACGGGCGGAGTCATATACCAACGCAAACTGGCTAATGGTCCAGGGCGATTCCATGCCATTGATGGGCCGCTGAAAATCTATGCTGATAAAAGGGTCATCAAAATCGATGTATTGAGCATTGGGCAAATCTTCCGCAAAAGGGCCCCAAAGGCCCTTGATTCGCTGCAACTGAAAGAAGGTCTCCCCATTGATCCAGACGATGTCTGTCTGTCCCTGGGTAACGCCCGCTTCCTTTTCGCCCATGATAAGCTGCACGATCTCAGGCCCTTGCCCGCCGCTGATCTCCAGGTTGATGTCGTACTTTTCCTTGACCGTCGGGATCAAATAATTGTTGATGTACCCATTGATGGCAGGGCTTCCCTGCCACATCATGAAGGTCACGGTAGTTCCCTTTGCCTGGGCCTCGATCTCCTCCCATGGAGTATGCTGCAGGTCCGGGCCATTGGTAACACCGCTCTGGTCTCCCGAGCAGCTTGCCAGAAGAGCCATTATTAACCCCAAAAGCACATATTGGATGACAATGCGAAGGTTCATTGAGTAAAAATAACAAAAGGAGCGAATGAAAGTAGCCAAATGAGAAACGGGAAGGTCTCGACGGAGTAAAATCGGCTACCCTCAATATGTAATAGTTACCAAATACTAAATCTAAAAAATAGTTTTGGGATCATCACTTAAAGGGGGGGGCCTGTAAAAATGCCCCGTTACAGCATACCGATCAATCATTTATCCCCAGTCAGCCAAATTCAAATTATGTAATATTTACAAACCAAAAATCCTTGTTATCTGAATAGGTCTATACGAATATTGCTGCATAATATATCCCAGCATGAAAACTTCTGTTACCCTAACAATTTTCTTTTTCTTCCTCGTTCTTGCTCCTCGATTTACTTTTTCCCAATGTGCTACTACCGGATCAATTGACAAGGGAAGTAGCACCGTCCTGGATGCCAATTCAGATGGATATTTTACCGTTTACTCTGGCTCAGGATTCACTATCAGTTCCAATGAATATACTGAGTTCGAAGATCTGGCAGGATCAGGCGGTGCCAATGTAGACTGGACCAGACTCACTGGGTCAGAACCAGCGCAGGATATTTCAGGGGCAGGATGCAGCAATACTGACATCGTAACTGATGCAGACGGAGGCGCTGACTACGCCTATTACAGCATTGTGGACCCCAATGGAACAGCAGACGATGGGGATGAATACCTGGTATTCGCCCTGAGAATAGCCAACAGGGTCAATGGAGCATTTGGATACATTTTCCTCATTGATGCGGATAATAACTGTGCCACGGGAGACGCAGACATAGTTTGTGGAAATCCCTGCTTCGAATATGAAATAGAACTTCAGACCGGAAACTCAGGTGGAACTGTTGACATTCACAATGTCGATGGATGCTATGGAACTGCAGATTGTGATACCAGAAACGGTGGCGGGGGGTCTGCAACCCTTTGTTCAGGCTGCAATACCGATGGCCTGCAGGTATGTGCTGGCAGCAGCCCGGCCGCCTGCGCCAACACTCCAGTTTTCTGGGTTTTTTATGTCAATTTCAGCGATTTGCCTCTCCTGAGTTCCACTTCTACATTTTCCATTGTTCCGGGCTCCAACACCTCAGGAAACCCCATTATCTATAAAAGTGCCAACGTATCAGACTTTGGTGGGCTGGATGACATCAACGATGTCAATGGCGACTGCGATTGCGCTACTCAATGTTCTGGAAGCCCATGCTCTGAATGCCAGCAGGACTGCCTGCTGGAGTGTGCTTCTGCCAAAAACACCATTGGGTCAAGTGGGACATTCCCCGTTGATTTCCTCGACTTTCGGGCCGAGACATGGGGTAATCGGATCCGGCTTGCCTGGGATGTCATCCAAAGCGGGCAACCCGATCACTTTGACATTCAGATACTCGAAGAGAATAAATTTAAAACCATCAGCGAAGTCAAAATGAGGGCAACCGAAGGGATGCAGCGCTATGAATTCTTCCCCCAGTTAGATGGAAATATGGAGGAAAAAATTTATCGCATAGCCGCTATAGACCTGGATGGAGGCATCACTTTCTCGGATCAGGTTGCCATTTCACAACCCTCAGGCCTGGATCTCATTGCTCCGGAGGGCCAATCCTACTTCCTCCTTTCCAGAGGATATCCTGAGGAGCTTGAGCTGAACATATCAGACCTGAATGGAAAACAGATTCTCTCGCAAACCATTCCTCCAAATACGACAGAAGTTCCACACCCACCCCTTATCAGAGGAGTTTATCTGCTCAGCCTCCATGACTCCAGGCACGACCTATTTATCCAGAAAAGGATTCTCAAATAACAAGCCTGAAAGAGCCTGGTTTGCCTCTAATGATCTTCCCTCAATCCCGCTCAAAGGTCCAGGTAACCCGGCGATGGACGCCGTTCCCGCGTGGTCGGATGAATTGCCAGACCTGACGATTGGATGAATTTTCCACGATGGTGCAGACCAGATCACAACCAAAGATATCGTCGCAGTAGAAGTAGTAAAAAAACACCCGCTCGCCTTCTTCTCCGATCTTGAAACCATCTCGCGCGCGGTTGTACACGCCTGGGATGCTCAGGTCGTAGTAGAGGAATAGGTCGCTGTTTTCAGGATTCGTCAGGGTGAGTGAACCAATGTTCTCGCTTTCAGACTCCAGGTCAGTGGTTCCATCGGGATTGATGAGCGCAATTTCTTCTTTGACGAGGCTCCATGAGCCTTCCATGCGCTTGACAAACTTTACCTGGGTGCGGTCAATGCAACTGCTGGTCAGGAGTGTCGCCAGGATCAGGATGATGATTTGAGATGCTTTCATGGGAGAATCAGTCTTGGAGGGAGTTGGAGCCAATGAGAAATTCGAAGCCAATGGAAACCCGCATGGAGCGCAGGCTCTCAGCCCGAACCAGGTCAGTCTCTGGATCGAGATTGGCAGGGTCATTTGCCCACACCTGATAGTCCCGCGGAATGTCGCTCCAGCGGATTTGTTGCTCATCCCAATCGGTGTAATTGAGCAGCCCTTCGTCAGAAATGAAGCTATTGGGGAAGGTAACGTTCACCGGGATGTACACTGGCCCCAATTTCAACCCTGCCCCCAACCCGAAGTCCAGACTCGTCGTGGGCGATGAGTGGATACTGAGCAGGTCGTATTCGTTGCCGACGCTGTAGGTCCCGTCCTGGTAAATGTAGCCAATGTCCACCCTGGTATTTCGGAAGTAACCGGCCATGATCCCGTTGATAAAAAAGACACCCCCAAAACCAATTCCCAGCTCCACCTGAGAGGAAATATCACGTACCCGGAAGTCCACCTGGGTCTGAATGCCATTGGCATATTCGCCCAGCAACTGGTGCTGCATGCCCCCATAGGTCATCAGGAAGCTGAAATTAAAATTCACCGGCCCATCCGTCATCAACCTCAGCCCTGTCCCATAATTGATGTGCGAAAACTGCGTCGGCGACAAGGTATCCAGCGGAGTCGGCTGATTGCTGCCATAGTAGGCGTTGTAGCTGGTAATGAATTCGTTGAAGTCATTCCACTGATGCGTCGCACGGGTGTAGTCGAGGCGGAGGGGAAGGTAGAGTTGGGCCGAGGCATTCCCCAAATACCCGATTGCATTCAAGCCAAACAGTAAGGAATTTTGACACGTAGCGGGAAAATATGCGCTGGAACCTTTCTGGGGCGCACCGCGGAGCGCCCCTACGATCAGGTTGATCGACTCGGAGAGTCTCAACAGCGCCATCCCTTAGTATGGCTTGATGCTGAGCACTGCTCCTGCAGTGCCGCTCGTGAGGCTTTGAAAGCCGATACGTAAAGTCTTAGCGTCTCCGACGCTCCTACAGAAACTTCTCCAGCGCTGCCCAACTCGACTCATAGCAGCCGTCCCAGGTGTAGCGCTGATGGCGGATGCGGCCCTTGGCGATCAAGTCCTCGCGTAGCTTTGGCTCTGAGGCCAGGCGCTTGAGTCCGGTCGTAATGGCCTCGACATCAAAGGGATCGACCTCGTAAGCTGCATCTCCATAGACTTCTGGCATACAGGAGACATTGGCGCAGAGAACAGGCACCTCGGTGATCATGGCCTCGATGATGGGGATGCCAAAGCCCTCGTAGAAAGGCACAAAGGTTTTGGCCAATGCACCGTTGTACACTTCGTTTAGCTCTTTTCCGTAACGAGGTCCGGTGAAGATCACCTCGTCCTTATAATTCATCGCAGCGTGAGTCGCGAAAATCTCATCGTATTGCCAACCTTTTTTGCCCACGACCAGCAGCTTGGCACCGGAACCCGTCTCGGCTTTGAAGCGATCAAAGGCCAGGAAGAGATTAGAGAGGTTTTTCCGGGGCTGAATGGTCCCGACGTACAGAAAATAGGGGGCGCCTCCGGTGTACTGCTGCCGGATTTCCGCGCGGCGCGCTTCAGGCAGCGGCTCAAAGTATTCGCTGATGCCGTTGTAGGCAACAGAAATTTTGTCCAGCGGCGTGCCATACACATCGTGGATGTCGGCCTTATTGAACTCCGAAACGGTCAGGATGTGGTCGGCCTGGGCCTGATAGATGCGGGAAAATTTGCGCACGTACCAGCCATACAGCGGCGACAAAATCTCAGGGTGCCGCTCATAGGCCACATCGTGAAAAACCGCCACCTTGGGCACATCGGGGAGGTTGCTGAGGTATAGCTCAGGCGAAAAATAGAGATCGGGCTTGAGCCGCTGGGCCTTTTGCTTCGCTGTAATATGAAACCACGTGTACCACAGAAGCGGGTGCCGCGCTGGCGGAAACACCACGTGTGGCTCGATGTTATCCGAAAAGATGAATTCCTCGCTAAAGGGGCGGTCAAAGAGAAAGGAAAAGCGCACTTCAGGGTGCCGCTGCGTCATGCGCTTGAGCGTTTCGATGGCGTAGCGGGCGATTCCTTCAGTGGTGCCGGGCAGCAACAGACGGGTATTGACGACGATGTGAGGGCGAGCCATGGGCGAGGTTCGTTGGTTTTGGGGCAAAGGTATGATATTTAGAAGCGAGAAGTCAGACCGCTGCGAGAAGCGAGATATAGAGTAAAGATCTTTCTTCTCTGACTTCTGACAGGCGGAGCCGATCTGACCTCTGACTTCTCTTTCTTCTTCTCTGTTCTTCTCATTCCACCCAAATCAGCTTCCCCTCCTGTCCGTCGATCAGGAGCCAATAGGCACCATTGCTGAGACTGGTTACATCCCACTGCACTTCAGTCTGAGGGGTTTGCGTAGCAAAATCTGCGATTAGTCGGCCATGCAGGTCGAGCAATTGTGCGCGGAGAGGTTGGGAGGTTTGGCTTCGAAGCCAAAGAGATTCCTTAACCGGATTGGGAAATATTTCCCAGTTGGCTCCCCGTTCTTTGGGAAGATCCGTAGTGGCATTGGCAAGTATTTCCAGGGAAATAGTCGACATATCCGGCACATCAGTCGTGAGGGTCAGTTCGCCACTAAATGCTCCCACCGATACTGGCGAAAATTCGACCGAAATTTCCAGTCCTTCACCCGGTGCCAGTGTTGTATCCTGTCCCGATATTCCCCGAAATCCCAACTCTGGAGAATTCAGCGTCAACCCGCTCAGGCTCAGGTCAACATTCCCCTCATTGACCAGCACCCAGCGAACGGCTTTACTGGTGCCTACGGGTACATCACCGAGATCCGTACTGGATCGGCTGATACTGATCTCTTTGATTTCAGCGGCGACAGAATTCCCACTTACGGAAAAAATGCGCTCCAGGAACTGTGGATAGTCGATGAAGGGATTCCGGTTGTTTTGCAAATCCGAAATGTCATCGTTGCGGCGCTGTTCTACCTGCGTGGGCGGATAGGCGTCGTGCCAAAGGCGAAGCACCCCTTCCTGTCCGGCGAGATGGTTGCTGTAGTCCTGGTAGCGGATCACGAAGTAAAACATAGCCCGTGCCACTTCTCCTTTGTGCACATCACGCGGCTCAAAGCGGCCATTTCCTTTTTTGGAACCACCTACCTGCCAGGTCGGGTTGGTCACCGTGCCAAAGGGAAGATTTCCCCGTTCACTATTCGAAGACACGGTCGTAGGGTACAGATGATACAAATCTGAGCGCATGGGCTCATTCTGATTAAAAAATCCCTGTGGAAAGGTATGTTCGGTGTTGAAGCCCTGGTTTTGGGCGTCGGTACGGCTGCTGTAGCCCGTTACGAGGGTTCCGGTGTACACACATTCGAGGGTATTGACATTTGCGCCCTGGCCATTGACCCGCTGATTGTCAAAGTCCATGAACATTTCGTTGCGGGCATTGGTATAGCCCAGGCTGTTGTAGCCCTGGCTGATGCGGCTCTTGAGGGCAGATTTGAGGGCCTCCTGACTGAGGTTTTGCGTCGTGCTGTAATAGCTGTTGCTGAACGTCCCCTGCCCTTGCAGGTCTACCCGGGCATCTCCGCTGGGAGCATCGGTCACAATCATCAGCTCAGAGTTGTGCAGGATGTTGTGTCGGGGATGAAAATACACCCATATAGACTGGCTGCCTCCCGCAGGCAGCGTTAGCGAGTCTGTTTTCGAGGAGAAAGCCGGCTGTTCGTAGGTGTCAAAGAAGCGCAGTTCCTTC
The DNA here is from genome assembly GCA_964343195.1 of uncultured Bacteroidia bacterium. Taxonomy (GTDB): domain Bacteria; phylum Bacteroidota; class Bacteroidia; order J057; family J057; genus CAYVAP01. The sequence continues at coordinate 12,954 of CAYFIR010000062.1, forward strand.
ACCTGAAGGGATTCATCCCCCACATTTTCCAAAACGAGTTGGAGGCTATCGGTCTGGGTTTCGTCAGTAGAAGAAAAGGAAAGCGAAGTCGGATTTACCATCAGTTCCTGCCCCCAAACCAGCGAAGTGAACATCAGGCACAGAGCAGTAGCTACCGCAATGGGTCGTATCATGCGAATTTGAAATTTGGGGCAAAGATAGGGAGAAATGGGGAGGGGCAGGCTCAGACAAACTGGAAAACTGAATAAGCGAATAAAAATTGGGTAACCACTACTCCCGTCTAAAATTCCATTTGCCTAAGCAGAGAAGGGGAATATTTCCACATTTTTTGTGGAAAAGCTACTTAGCATTTTTTTCTAATTAATTTAGCTTGAATTAAAAGAGTCCAACCTACAATCAAGAACATGAGCCTCAACATTGCATATATAGAAGCTGAAATCCAGGATCAATATCTCCATGATGACAACCCGCGTCCATGGATAATTGGATTCAGTGGAGGGAAAGACTCAACAATGCTACTTCAACTAGTGTGGAATGCCTTGAAAAAAATTGAGCCAGGATTACTCACTCGCCCTATCTATGTGGTCTGTAATGACACATTGGTGGAGAACCCTAAAATAGTTGAATATGTTGGGCATGTGCTTGAACTGATCAAAAATGCTGCTACAGAACAGGGACTCCCAATATTTGTCCACACGACAAGTCCTAGATTAGAAGACACATTTTGGTTAAACTTAATTGGGAAAGGATACCCTGCGCCTAATAATTTTTTTCGTTGGTGTACTGAACGGTTGAAAATTAACCCTACCACACGCTTTATTCAGGAAAAAGTCAAAGAAAGTGAAAGCGGAGAAGCCATTATTCTATTAGGGACTAGACAAAGTGAAAGTGCTACCCGTTCACGCTCCCTAAATCGCCATAAGGTTATTGGTCAGCGACTTCGTCGCCACGTTTTGCCCAATGCTTGGGTCTATGCTCCAATCATAGAGGTAACGACTGATGAAGTATGGATTTACTTGCGTTCTATCAATTCTCCTTGGGGATATGACAATAAACAACTCCAGGCATTGTACCGCAACGCAAGTGGAGGAGATTGTCCACTGGTTGTGGATAAAACCACTCCTTCTTGTGGGAATAGTCGATTTGGCTGTTGGGTCTGTACCGTAGTAAATAAAGACAAAGCTATGGAAGGACTAATTGAGTATGGTGAGGAGTGGATGGTGCCACTCTTGGAGCTACGTGAATTTTTGGCGATGTCTCGAAATAACCCTGAAATGAGAGAAGATCGAGGGCGAGACAATAAAAAACGATTAGGACCCTATAAACCTAAGGTTAGGTACGAAATCCTAAAGCGACTACTAGAAGCCCAATACGAAATTCAGCAGGAGCAAGGTGATATTCAGCTTATTTCTCATCAGGAATTGGTTGCTATTCAGATTTCCTGGTATCGAGATGCCATATTTCAGTACAAAGTTTCGGATATTTATAATTCGATCTTCCCCAACCACATTGACATGAGAAAGCACGAAGAAAAGTATAAGCAGGAAGAAGAGCTTCTTAAGAAAGTCTGTACGGACACCCCCGAAGATATCAGCCTGATTCAGGAACTATTAGCTTTGGAAAAGACTAAAATGCTCCTGATCAAGAAACGGGGACTTCAACAAGATATCGATAAACGTCTAGAAAAATTTCTTGAAGAAAAATCTAATCAATAGGCTGACTCCCTTATCTTGCTTTTATGCTCATTAAAGAGATTGAAATCAGCGATTTCCGCATTTACCAAGGGCGGAATGTGATCAACCTACTCCCTGACGATCCTAAAAACATAATTGTTATCAGTGGAAAAAATGGCTATGGGAAAACTACCTTTCTCATGGCCTTAGTCTGGTGTCTATATGGTAGGCAAATGCAGTTAGTTGATGACCTATACAAGAAGGAAATCGAAGAGTCTGGTGGGTATGGCAAATATATATCCAACAGCCTAAATCGCTTATCACGTTACAACGGCGAGACAGAGTTCTCAGTAGGAATCACCTTTGTTGATATTGACATTCCAGAAATCCCCTGTGAGGAGTTACGGATCATTCGATCTTTCAATGTTGAAACCAGTACTGGGGATCGTGTTGAAATATACATCGATGGCCAGCGAAATGAGCTCATTGATGATGCGAAACCAGACGCGTTCATTCAGGACTTCATTTTACCTAAAGAAATAGCTAAGTTTTTCTTATTCGATGCGGAGAAGATCGTTTCCCTAGCTGAGGAAACTACCGATACTCACCGAAAATATCTAAGCCGCGCATACTCTCAAGTATTAGGTATCCAAAAATATGAGGATCTCAAGCAAAGCCTAATTCAAGCTCAGCGTAGGCTACGTGAGGAATTTGCCAGCCCCAGTGAAAAAGCGGATTTAGCACAGCTGAAGGCTGACGTAGAAAAGCTAACTGTTGAAATCCAAGATAAACAGTCAAAAATCGAAGAATGTCGTGAACTGATTGTGGAAAACCGACAGGAAGCTAGTCAACTCCAGGCTGCCCTAATCCGTGCTGGAAGCCAAATCACGGTTGAAGAACTGAATCAGATGAGGCAGGAAGAAGTAAGTATGGAGGTGAAACTAGAAGAAATCAAAGGTAGCCTAAGAGACTTGTATGAAGAGGTTCCTTTTGCAATTGCAGGACGTCAACTAGTGAGTGTCTCTCGCCAACTTGATCGAGAAGCGGAACAACGTGAAGCACTCCACCGCTTTAGTGGCGTAGAGGATAAGGCCAACCAGATCTTAGATGACCTGAATAAAGCTAGGGAAAAGCTCGATTTTCCCATTGAATATCGCACTCAAGAGTTCTATAACAACACTCTCAAAAAACTTATCAAATCCCACTTTTTCAGTGAAGTCCCCGAAGTTGCTACAGATTTTGAAAAGAGACATGAATTCTCTGATACAGAGCGACGAGAGTTGCAATCGTTACTCAACAACCTAAATACCTCTTTTAAAGAGGCTTTTAGACGATTGACGGGTGATTACAACCAAACCCGTAATGAGCTCCATGCTTTACAACGACGTATCCGTGCTGCTGAAGGGAACCAGGAAGACCCCACTGTCGCAGAGTATCGGACTAGACGAGATAGACTTGAAGCAACTATAACAGACCTGGAGCAAACCATCTCAGAACTGGAACGAGAGATAGGCCGGGCTGAAATGGAGTTGGAACAAAAAGAGACGAAAGTCGCCAACCTCCAAGACAAGATTGAAGTATCCGATCAGGTCAAAGCCAAAGACGAGCTCACGAAGCGTCTGATTAACAATCTCAACACTTTCATCCAGGAATTCAAGCAACAGAAAAAAGCTTCCTTGGAAGAATCAATTCTGGAGGGATTGACTACCTTGATGCACAAGAAAGATTTTATCCATCGCGTCGAGGTCGATATTATTGGTGAAGACATAGAGATCCTACTATACAATTCAAGGGAAGAGCAAATTCGAAAAGGCAGCCTTTCAAAGGGAGAGCAGCAACTCTATGCCACAGCCTTGCTAAAGGGCATGGTAGAAGAATCCGAAACAGAATTTCCCGTCTTTATCGACAGCCCCATGCAAAAGTTCGATGAAGACCACGCAGCCAATATCGTTCGCTTTTTCTATCCCAGTGTGGCCGAGCAGGTGACGATTTTTCCTCTCATAAATAAGGAGATGACCAAAGGGGAATACGACATGCTGCAACGCTTTGTCTCTAAGGCATTTCTCATTGATAATTACTCCGAAGATCAATCCCGCTTTAAAGAAGTTGCCCCTAACCAGCTGTTCGAGGCTGTCAAATAATCCCTCATGGTCATAAATGTCAAAACATCAGTTGCCAGCCGCGACCTGATCCGCGAATACACTAAGCAACTCAACCTGGATCGGAAGAACGTGATCGCACGCATCGCATTGGCATATTCTCTTTCTAAAGGCTCTAGACTCAACCCAACTGAAGATGCACAGGACTCTGGCGGGATGGAATACAAGGAAGAGACTCTGTTTGGGCGTTACAGGGACTATTACGTAGCTATGCTATGCGAACACTACGAAATATATCGCACCAATCCAGATATCCCGAAGCTGGTCAAACTCCACATTGATCATGGAATGGAGGCAATTAGAGAACTAGTCGAGGATAATCCCAACTACACTCTTTACGACTTCCTGTTTAGCAATATCGAGCGTGGTATCGAAGCAATCGAAAGCGGTAGTATCAGCCTGGACCCGGTTGCCAATCCCAACCAGTTTATAGAAAAAGATGCCTACGCTGGCTTTCTAAATCTGAAAGTAGGGCACCCACTTGACCAACCAAATGAGCAGATTGAAATGAGGCTCAACGACCTGGAAGCCCGTGCCAATGCTCACATCGCCATTGCAGGCAGTTCCGGCTCGGGGAAGACCCAGTTCGCGCTGGACTTATTACGCCAAATCCACGAGCAGAGCAAAGGAACAGTTCGATTTCTATACCTGGACTTCAAGGGCATGCAACCCGCTGACGCCAAGAAGAGCCAACCGTTTTTGGATGCCACCGACTGTACCCTCATCGATGCGCCCCAAAAGCCCTTTCCGCTCAATCCCATGGGCTTCATTGACCTGATCAATGAGACCAACAAAACCATGGGCATCAACAAATTCGTGGACATCATCGTGCGCTACGCCAACGCCGGTGAAAACCAGGAACAGGTGCTCAAGGATGCAGTGCGTAACCTATTCAACCGCAAAAAGTCGGGAGAGTATCCTGACTTGCGGGAGATCTTTGAGGAGGTGCTGGACGAACTGGGAGATAAACGCAACCGCTTAACCAAAATTCTGGATGGGCTGAGCGAAGTTCCTCTTTTCGAAAAAAAGCACGACCCCAAGAATAGTTTTATCCAATCGAACTATTATCTTAGCTTATCAGGGAGTCTGCCGGAAAATGTCCGATTTACGGCGGTCTTCTTGGTGATTAACTACATATACAACACATTCATGAACATGGAGGACTCGCCTGTGGAGGACCGGACAAAAGCCCTGCGCTATGTTCTACTCATTGACGAGGCCCATACCATCTTCAAGGAACGGAAGTCCCAGGATCTACTGGAAAAGATTCTCCGCGAGATTCGCTCCAAGGGTGTGTCCGTCGTGCTACTTTCCCAGGGTATTGAAGAGTTCAATCAGCCAAGCTTCGACTTCAGCAGCATGTGCGAAACGGCCTTCCTCCTTCAGCTCAAGGACAAAGCCAACCAGAAGCTAGTCAGCAAGTTCATGGGCTATGGTGAGCAAGATTGGAAGCGCGCTAAGAGCAGCCTGGAGCGCATCGTGGGGGGGCAGGCGGTTGGGAATCTGGAGGAGTTTCGAAAGGGGGAGTTGTTTGTATTGAAGCAGTATTGGATGAATTAATAAAATGAAAGCATTTTTCTCAACCTACAGGTATTCACAAAGGCAGAAAGAAATAATTTCTACATGTCGTGAAGACAATGAAGATGCATATGGTGGATGGTCAAACCACAATGCTATCTACCCAATATTAATTATTATAGCATCTGCTGTGGCATATGTGATTGCCTCAACTTTGACGGATAATATAGTAAAATGGGAATCTATTATTCTCAATGGAGGCATTTCACTGGTTGGAATAAATATACTTTCAGCAGCAAATGCATACCAACTTAATTCGAAAAGCTCCAAAAAGAATCCAGAATATAAAGGCGAACATATGAGCCTATTTTCTAAACTTAAACAGCGGTCCTCCACTTTTATTGTTCTGGGCACTATAGCTTACGCTCTCCAGATAATGTTTTACGACTTCGGATTTAGTTTTGATAAATATCCATACATTTGTATCGGATTTTTTTGCTTGGCTATTTTAATACTATGGTATTCGATCAAGATAGGTGGCGATTGTTTCATAATTCAAGATGAATTTTACAAAAGGGTGGAAGGCCAGTTTTCCAATGCGGTTTCAGAAGGGAGTAGAAATATCCAAGATGAATTCGATCAAATGGGAGACCAATGAACTGGAACAAAGAATCTAGAAAGATCACTGCAAAGAGAGTGAACCAAGGAAATCAAGATTTCTTATTAGGAGTTTTTTCCATTCAGCAACTCCTTCAATTCACGAAATATACTGAGCGAATTATCGAATATTTTGACGATGAAGGGTTGCCAGTATATAATAGGCAGATACAAAGAAAAACCAGTGCTGCAAAGGTCAGGGCAATATCAGATTTCTTGATATATGATTCTGAAGCTATTTTACCGACCAACCTAGTTGTTGCGATTCCAGAAGAAGCTATAGACTCCATAGAAGAAGACAAGGGCCAAGTTGAAGTAATATTATCCTCCAAAGTACTGTCTGAACTCGAGAATCAAAATGGAGATATTTACCTTACGATAATTGATGGTCAACACCGCCTAAAGGGTATCGAGAGGGCGATCCAGATTTTAAAAGAGGAGTACAATAACCCTAAACTAATCCCGCATTTCTCTCAAGAAAAATCCAAGCAGAAATTAGATCAGATTTTGAGAATAGAGTTGGCTGTCAGCTTTTTTGTCGCCCCATCTCTCGAATATCAAGCAACGGTTTTTTCGACAATTAATCGTACGCAAAAGAAGGTATCGGAAAATCTGGTATATGATCTATTTGGGTTGACTTCTAAAGACTCTCCGCAGAAAACTTCTTTAGAGGTCTGTTTGGCACTAAATGGGCATCCAAAATCCCCGTTTTACAAAAGAGTTAGATTATCTGGTAGCCCTACAAGAAAGGGATTCGGGGTGTTGTCTCAGGCTACGATGGTAAAGTCTATTCTATTTCTTATTTCCAAAAGAAGTAATGTAGAAAATGAAAGGAGATTTGAAAGGGCAGAGTTATCAAACCCTGATAGTGAGGGGCTACCTTTCAGAAAGTATTATATTGAGAATAGAGATTCTGTGATTGGAAAGATACTATTTACTTTTTTCAGTTCGGTAAGGCGTACCTTCGTATCTCCAAGTGGCGAATCGTATTGGGAAGTAAATCACAATGAGCGGCCTTCAAATATCTTACAAACGACAATAGGATATGAGGCTTTGCTTAGGCTTCTCGTTAAAATCTTAGAAGAGGAAACGAATGATGAAGAGCGGCAAAGAATCGCCACTTATGATAGCTATTTGTCCAAAGTGAAAAAAGTTGATTTTGAGGATGTTGGTGAAAATAAAAGATATCCATTTACAAGTAAAAGCAGGACGACCTTTTATGACGACTTAGTAGCCGAAATATGGCGTTGAATACGTCGATTTCGGTTAAAGCTCATAGAAATGAGAAGACCCCTCCGCCAGATCGATGCAGTCCCGTCGAAGCGAGTCTATCTTTCGATCATCGCAGACTACGACCTAAACCGCTCAATCTGTGAGCTGGTGGATAATGCCATAGATTCTTGGAACAAGCATCGTCCATCAGAATCACTTCTTATTGAAATTGACCTTGATTGCCAGCAGCAATCGATCACAGTGAAAGATAATGCTGGCGGAATTCCCGAGGAAGAAATTTCTGTGATTGTCAGTCCTGGTGGCTCTAAAAACCAGGAGGGGGATCAGACTATAGGAATATTTGGCGTTGGCTCAAAGCGGGCAGTTGTCGCCATGAGCCAGCTCATCAGAATATATTCACGGCACAGTCAGGGAAAGACTGTACTGGTTGAGGTTGACGATGAATGGCTTAATGCTGATACTTGGAATCTGGATGTATATGAAGATAGTTACCAGCTAAAGGAAAGCTGTACAGAGATTCAGTTGAGTAAGCTCCGTTCACCAATCAATGAAGAGGAGGAAGAAACCCTTAGAACTCACCTTGAGGAAGTGTACGGTAAGATGGTCCAGGCAGGAGACGTGAGAATTTTACTCAATGAAGAAGCAGTCGCTCCCAGGCATTTTGAAAAATGGTCATTTCCTCCTGATTATGAGCCCACTTCTCACTCCGACGTTACCTCCTTCAAAAGGAAAGATGGTACGGAGGGAGAAGTTTTCGTTGAAATGATGGCTGGCCTGACAAAGTCGGGAGAACCTTCCGACGGGGAATTCGGCGTATATTTTTACTGTAACAACAGGCTCGTAGCCAAAGCCATGAAGAGCTATGATGTGGGGTTCACCAAGGGGAAAATTGGAAACCCGCACCCTACCCAAGGACTTGCCAGGGTGATTGTATATTTGGAAGGAAGTGCTTCGTTGATGCCTTGGAATAGCAGTAAGTCTGAGATCGATACTAAGCATCCGGTGTTCAAAGCGATTCAGCCTCATATCATTGAGGTAATGGATACCTATGCCAAGCTCTCGAAGCGTCTATCCGCTCAAGAAGGAGGCTGGCCGGAAAATGTTTTTAAACATCCAGAGGGTAAAATTAAGACTGTTGACTTCAAGGTATCTGAAAAGCCAACGAAATTACATACTCCTCCAGTCCCTAGGGCACACAGAGAAAAAATCGAAGTTAGCCTTACACGTAAAAATGCAAAACTGGCCTCTCAAAAGCCGTGGGTGATCGGAATCTACGAAGTGGCCGCGGCCTTCCACGCCATATCAAAGCTACAAATCCAACAAAAGAACCGAATTCTTCTACTTCTTCTAGATAGTGGTCTGGAAATAGCGTTCAAAGAATATCTCCAAAACGAATCCTCGCAGTCATACAGCGAAGATCGGCTGAAAAATATAATGAAAAATCGGCATGAGGTTCACAAGGAGGTTAAGTCTAGCAAATCATTTACTCAAGCTGAATGGAAGAAGGTGGATTACTACTATACCAAGAGATCAGAGATTGTACATAAGAGGGCTAGTGTAGCCATACCAGATGGAGAAATCCAGGACTTCAAAGCTCTTTACGAGCATATAACTACGGAATTGTTTGGGCTCGATTTTACTTAACCTCTCGAATAACTTATCACCTATTTCATCGGAAATGTGACGCATCTGATGCCAAATCCCAATCCGAGAGTTGATCAGCGAATTAGACTGTGTGCCACAAACTGGCACAACAACCCTACCATTCCTGAAGAAAATTCCCGATATTAGCAGTCTTTCGAAATTATTATCCATACCTCTTATATCAGAGCTATGTGTGTTTTCTGCGACATCGCCAAGAACGACCCCAAAGGCCAAAAGATTTTAGATGATGAGTACGTATTTGCTGTACGGGATACCTATGCCGTAGCTGAGGGACATACCTTGGTCGTATCAAAGCGACATGTCGCAGACTTTTTCGATCTCACCCCCGAGGAGCAATGTGCTATGATCCATGCGCTCAAGAAGGTTAGAGATGATCTGTTGGAAGATGAGAACCTACAGACAGACGGCTTTAACATCGGCTGGAACGTAGGATCCGCGGCTGGCCAGACCATTATGCACGTACACGCCCATATCATTCCACGGAAATGGGGAGATGTTAACGATCCGATCGGAGGAGTCAGAAACGTGATTCCTGAACGCGGGAATTACCACAGTAAGGACTTTCAACCATTGATCCCAGCTTTGGGAGGCGTCAAGGAGAGTTGAGTTCCTTAAGTTCAGTACGCAACTGGTTGATGCGTCGGTCTATGGCCTCTGGCAATTTATTTGGGAAGGTATGTAGCACATAACTGTTATAGTCCTTCTTAAGCCTCCCTTGGTTTGCTATCCGAATAAGGAAAAAGTGCGCTAAGGCGTCCGGAAGCAATTCGTCTCCTAATTCTGAGTCATCTACCAGTCCAGCTTTCTCAAGGATAAGATTCTCCATATCTTCTCCCAGGCGAATGATCTCATCGAGAATCTCCTTGTCATCTCCCTGAAATTGTGTCCCTCGAATTAAGGCTGTAAGGGTACTGAATCGAGGCTCATTCTCAGCTCGATTAGCATCCTTATCAACTCTAAACAATTCATACAGCCTATAACTTTTGGCCAAGTACTGCTTCATGGGACCGTAAAAATCGTTGAGCTTCTTGTAAATCTCTTTTCGCTTGTCCTCAATTCGTTTCTCCCTCAGCATGCTGCGCTGGTAACGGGTTGTAATAACCCCAATCACTAGGGAGACAACTGCAGCAATGACGGCGGAAAGTATGGTGGAATCCATATAGCAAGTGTCTCTAAATTGATTCCTTAAAATACCAAAATCAGCTTACCAAGCCCAAGAAAATCACATCCCAAACACCTCCCGCCCATGCCATCGCACATAAGCTGGCGCTGGTTCGCAGGCTAGGTCTAGCGGTTTGAGCAGAGGCTGGCCATCGAAGCGACCAAGCCATGCCTGCCAGCCATTACCCCGTGACACTTTGGGGGAGATTTGCAGGGTACCTTCCAGGGTGAACCCCCAGGCTCCAAGGTCGAGCAGTGCGTGATGCATCTTACACAGGCAGAGGCCATTGCGAACCTCATCCGGTCCCTGGTAGGCGTGCCACTGGATATGCGCTGCTTCCAGGGCGATGGGCTGGCCAGCCAGTCGCAGGTCAAAGCCACAGATGGCACAACGATAGCCATAAGCCGCTAGTACCTGCTCGTGAAAGTCTTGTGCACGCTTACGCCTACATGTTACCTCATAGATTGGGGCTTCGGGCCAGCCTATGGCTGCCAGGATGAGCGGGTGATAGGTTCCCGGAAAGTGCTCTGTCAGCAATCGCCCTACCAAACGCGCCCCCAGCCCAGGGTCGATCACCAACTTTTGGTACACAGGTTCGATAAAGCCCCCCGCCACATCCTGATCCAATAAATCGCGTCGACGCGGGTCGCCGCTGTTCGTAAGCGAAATACAATCTCGGCGTGTGATGGTCCATAAGCCATCCGTCTGCAAGCGCCAAAACGGATACTCTGGGTGCAGTGCCTTGCGCGGCGGGCCAAACTTTTCCAACAAATCACGCAGCTGGGTATCTACCTCTGCATAAGGCATGAGCGGCCCTTCGCCCCGCTGCACCCGGGCCAGCAACACCAGCAATAGAAGCGGCTTGTGCGGTGCCCGCTGGTCGCCTCGTTTCCACGTGGCGATACGCTCAAAGGCTTTTTCTACGGCCTGCGCCGTCCATGTTTTATGTATGTTTCCCATTCCGATTCTTTATCTTAACGTTAAGATAAACAGCTAAAGGCTTAATTTCTGGTATTAGATGCAATTCCGAATTCCCCCATCAGACCCAACAAATGACCTTCTCACCCTTGCCCATCGCCTCTCTAGCTGCTCTACGGAAGTAGAAACACTCAGGCTTGCATTACTGGAGTTTATCCATCGCCGCCGCAAAGCCCAGCGCGAGGTCCAAGAGCTCTTCAGCACCATCGAGTACTACGTCGACTACGATTACAAAAAGCATCGCTGAAGGAGGTTCCTCCAGGCTATCAGATAGCCTTCCATTCTCGCTTCCCTTTTCCATAACCTGATGTAATACACGCTACCAAACAACCCCATGGCCAATTCCGATTATCCCCCCTCCTTGCAGGCATACTTTGAGCTGAGTGCCAGTCAGGAGGAGCGATATGAGTACGAATCGGGAGAGGTGGTAGCCATGGGGCGCACGAGCCTGCGGCACAGTGCGTTGATGCTCAATGTCGCCAGTAGTTTGAAACAGGCGACCAAAGGCCGCAACTGCATGGCCCTCGCTGAGACCGTGAGTGTGGAAGTTGAAGCCGCTACGCACTACTTTTTGCCAGATGTTGTGCTAACCTGTGATGATGAAGACTTACAGGCTGAGCAGTTGATACGAAACCCTTTGCTCATCGTCGAGGTGCTCTCCCCCGCTACCGAGCAGCGAGACCGGGGTGTCAAGTTCAAGTCCTACCTCAAGATGCCCAGTTTGCAGCACTACCTGCTCGTAGCTCAGGATCAGATCCGGGTGGAGGTATATGGCAAAATGCCTGATGGACCCGGTTGGACCTTTAATTACTTTGAGCGGCTGGAGGATGAAATACACCTACCCAAGCTATCGCTTTCCCTCTCGTTGGAAGAGGTGTATGAGGGAATCAGGATCTGAGGCTTTCGCTCATTCCTGACGGCAAGTAAGCTGTGAAAGATCTCCCCTCCCCCCTTTTTCGTATATTGAAGCAAGAAATCTGAGAGAATATGCCATACAACACAGCTGCTCTGCCTCAGTCTATCCGAAAGCAGGTAGAGGATTTCATCGAGTTTTTGCTTTGGAAGGAGGGGAATGCTGAACAATCTTCTTCAGAACCGGACTCCCTGGTTCAACGTCAACGGAAAATCCAATCAGTAGTACAGGCTTACCAGGATCTACCTACTCTGGATGATCGACAGCCAGAGGAGATTTTGTACGATGAATACGGACTATCTAAAGCTCAGATGGATCGCGATTGAAGCCTTTTTCAACTCTGAAAAAAATCTATTGAACTATCGCTCATACATTACCATCGACCCTAATATCCGATTTGGCAGACCCTGTAAAAAGGGTACCCGCATTTCGGTGTATGATGTTTTAGGTTGGCTGTCTCAAGGACTGACTGCCCAAGACATCATGGAGGATTTTCCAGAGCTAAAATATGAGCAGATCATGGCATGCTTGGGGTATGCCGCCGACAGAGAAAGACGTATCGCTTATTGATATGCAAAAGATCGGCCCCACTTTATTCATCCACTACCGACACTCATAAACGTTTTTTCCCCTCTCATACGGACTTATACCGTATTCTTTTATACCGTAGGCTGCTCAGTTTGTCCAAAAGTAACTCCCGCATTGTCGTTGCTAACAATAACCATAGAATTCCCCTTCTTCTCTGCGCCTCCGCGCCTCCGCGCCTCCGCGTGAGACTTCTTCTTTTTTGCCCCTTTTTATCAGCGTGAAAAAAGCGCAGTATACAAAAGGGTTCAAATTGAACAGCCAACCTTATACCGACATTCACCCCATCACCCTTAGCCGCTCCACCGCATGCTTGAGCGAGGCTCCCGCCTGCGCTATTTCCGCTTCCGTATTTCCCCGTCCAAGGCTCAGTCGAAGACTCCCATAAGCCTCCTCGTCGCTCAGCCCCATGGCCTGTAGCACATGAGAAGGCTGCACCAAACGGCTGGTGCAGGCTGAACCATTGGCCATGGCGATGTGTGGCAGGGTCATCATCAGGGCGTCGGCGTCCACCCCGTCAAAACGCAGGTTGCTAACGTTGTAGAGCCGTTGGGCGGGGTGGCCATTGAGGTGAACACCGTCGAGGGCGAGCAATTCACTTTCCAGTTGGTAGCGCAACACTCCGATCCGAGCGGTATCGGCTTTCATGCGCTGTTGGGACAGCTCTGCGGCTGCGCCAAGGCCCACGATACCCGGCACGTTGAGGGTGCCGCTGCGCAGGTCGCGCTCGTGTCCGCCCCCGTGTATCTGCGCGTACAGCCGCACCCGGAAGGGCCGACGGCTGCGCACATACAACCCTCCTACGCCTTTGGGGCCATAAAACTTGTGCCCCGAAAAAGCCATCAGGTCCACACCTAGTTCCTCCACCGATAGCGGGAGTTTGCCCACTGCCTGAGTCCCATCGGTCATGAAGAAGGCTCCGGCTTCGTGGGCCATGTCAGCCAACTGCTGAATGGGCTGGATCGCCCCGGTTTCGTTGTTGACGTGCATGAGCGCGACCAACAGGGTGTCAGGGCGCAGGGCTTCGGACAAATCTGTTGGATCAATCAACCCGTCGGATTGGACGGGAAGCATGGAAATCTCGCAGCCTACTTCAGCCAGGGCATCAAGTACGTCCAATACCGCTTTGTGCTCGGTTGGGGCGCTGATGAGATGTCTTTTCTCGGGATGTTGGGCGACCAGCCCCTTGAGGGCGAGGTTGATGCTTTCAGTGGCTCCGGAGGTAAAAACCACCTCGTTGCTTTGCGCACCGATGAGTTTCGCTATCTGAGCGCGGGCCTGGTCCACGGCTTTTTTTGCGACCTGCCCGGCTCGGTGCTGACTCGATGCATTGGCATACTGATCAGTCAGGTAGGGCATCATGGCCTCCAGTACTTCAGGTGCCAATGGGGTCGTCGCGTTGTGATCCAGGTAAACAGGTGCTTGCATGGAGGAAAGTTAGGGCTTGTAGGAGAGCCAATCAAGGTGGGACTGCATCCCGAAGACTATTCAGATCGACGTGAGGAGACGTCGATTAACCGTCCCCTTGCCGCGAGACTTTAGTACGCGGGAAGGGAGAATCTTTCCCATTCTGACCTCCCTTTTCTCATTCTGGGAAGAATCCAATGGCCATGCCGGGGGATTCCTTGCTGACATTCAGCCGCTTAGTAAAGCGGAAGCTACTGGCACGCATCTTGGCACCAACGCAATTGGAAGTTAGTCCGCAAAAGCGTCGGTTTCCTGGCAGAACACTCCCTTCAACTATTATTTCTGCCTGAACCTTCTCAGCAGGAATCTCCCATTCCTAACCGGCTAACGATCCAAACATGTCTATCTTCAACGGACCTCAGAAGTCCAATACCCACATCTCGCGCCGTCCGCCCATGCGGTCTCAGGCGCAAGGCAAATCTCCCTCTTCCGGCCCCGATCTCTTCCCAATTGCGGTATTCATCATGGGTATCGTCAGTTGCTATACCACTGCGGTGGGACTTTTTCCCATGCTGGGAAACTGGGTGCTGTCCTATGCGACGGCATTTGCACTAAGTGTCTTCATGGTGGCCATTGCGCTGCGCATTCCCAAGGCATTCAAGGAAGGCGGTCATGGCAAACTCATCGCAGGCTACATATTCGTGGCCATGTTCAGTGTGCTGCTGAATTTCAACGCGATCTATGGCGTGTTCAGCGCGGAGAAGCTGCTCTACGAAGAGCTGAAGACCAATAAGACCGAGCTGACCGCGATCAAGACCCGGTCGATTGAGGCACTGGATGCACACTTTGGGGCGGTAGAGACCGAACGCAAGCTTCAGGAAGCCCAGGCTCTACTGGAGGAAGAAACCAGTAATCAGGTCGATCCTGGCTATGGGCAAAATGCACGCCGCCTAAACCAGGAGAGCGTAATTCCCCTGAGAGCTGAACTGGCGGCCATTCGTGCCAAGTACAACCCTGTCGTGGCCCAGATCGATTCCGTGGTAAGCGAGGCTCAGGTCATGATCTCCACTGCCCTGGAAGCAAAGGAAATATCCCTCTATCGCGAAGCTGTTGACCAAAGCATCGACGCCTATAGTCAGGTGGGCGAAATGACCCAAAACCTCCTGGGGGCAGCCGAATTTTCCTACGAGCCGATGGTCTTCAAACACCGCGATGTGGGCAACCTGAACCACTCGTTGTGGACCCTGATGAACATTCCCAAGCTGGATGCCAAGCAGGCTTCGTCGGTCATTGTGTCGCTGCTGTTGTCCCTGCTGATAGACTTCATCGTGCTCTTCGTCATCGTGATGATCAACCGTCCCGGAAAGGGTGACATCAATGGTCCCGACGAAGACGAGGAAGATTCGGAAGAATCATTGGCACCCGTGGAAATGGAGCAGCGCCAGCGAAACGGTAGCATCTACGCCAGCCGTCGCAATCGCTCGGGGAATAGGGGTGAAAGCCACCTGAACCACCATGAGATTCAGCGTGTCGGATGGCAGCGCCCTCAGCCTGAGCCAGTTCTGGAGAAAGAAGAACCAGAAGTTGCCGCCATCAAGCCGTCAATTCCAGCGGATTTATCGCTCCCACAGGACCGCGAACCTACCCAGGACGATCCTGAAACGGATCGCCAAGCGGAAGAAACTCCCGATGAAAAGCTGATCCTTCCGACCGATGAGTTCCAGCATTCCGAAGAACTGGATCGCGACGAAGAGGAAGCGACCGAGGACGACATTCCCGAAATCCATCGCCGATATACGCCGCCTCAGTGGCACCTTCCTGGTGAAGACGCACCAACAGAAAGCCACAAAGTCAATGGCCATGGGGTAACCATTCCTCGATAGGTAACCACAAAGGGAGTATCCCTCCTCGATACCTTCATATCCTCCATACCCTTCTAACTCATCCCTTTCCACCCATCTCACCAACGAACAACTTACTCATGAATACCCACGCTTTTCATCCACCCAAGCACGACCCCGAAATGGCCCAGATCATGGAAGAAAACCTTGCCCTGCGCCGGGCAGCTACCGCACAGGACCGCGAACGCGAGTCCCGCTGGGAAGCAGAGCGAGAGGTGCAGCGTGAAGTCAAACGTTCCCGCCGTGAGCGTACTTCGCTCCCACCTGCCATCGACCCGGACTTCACCCCCAAAGCGGAACCGATTCGGGTCCAGGAACCTGAGGGATTACCCCTCAACGAGCCCCGGACTCACGAAGAGATTTTAGCCAAAAACACCCACTACGTCTTCATCTTTGGCTATACCGGTGCAGGAAAATCTACCGTCCTGACGGCCATCAACATGTACATGCGCCAGCACTACCGCGTGATCCTCAATCAGGGAAGCAATCAGGACGGCATCCGCCTGATGCACCAGATGATGCGCGATGTGGAGCAGGGCCAATTCCCACAGCCGACCTCTATCGGGCAGATCACCGAGTACGACACAGCCTTTCGGATGAATGGCGAAGACGTCAACCTGACCTTCCTGGAAATGGCGGGTGAGGACCTGAAGAAAGTCGATGTCGATACCGGCGAAGAGGGGCTCCCGGAGTCGGTGAAAGCCTATCTTTCCTGCCCGGGAATTTCGATTTCGTTTTTGCTGGTGGCCGACTTTGACCGTGTGGTCGCACGTCAGGAAGACAAACTGATCCTTCAGTTTTTGAGCTTTTTGTACAATGAAGGCATCGACCTGTCCCGCGTGGGGGTAATCCTGAGCAAGTTTGACCGGGGCCGCACCGATATGGATGTGGAAGAAGTCATCCGAACCTACCTGCCTCAGGTGGACAAATGGCTCACATCGGGCGACATCGCCCAGCCACGGGTATTTCCGTTTAGCATCGGAGACATCGAAAGTTACCAGGATCGCAAGGACGAGATCAGCACCATCGACCTGGAGGACTGCGCTGAAATAGTGCCCTGGGTTCACAACGTCCTCTCACTTCCTGGTGGCGAATGGGAAGGGGCGACAACAGAAGGAAATGGATTGGTAGGAAAAATTCGCAGCATCCTGAACTGGAAGTAAGCGAGTCGCTTTTCCGCATTTTTCATCCCATCCTTCATCCAACCCATCATTTTCCACTATGAAATCCCAAACGTTACTGGGTCACGCCCGCTTTGGCAAGCGTGACGGATTTGAAATACTGGCTCGGGAGGGCGTTTTGCAGGACTTCCGCTCTCCTGAGGCCCAGACCCATCTGGAAAAGGTTTTGGCGCTGCGGCAGGAGGAAATCCGGCTTCCCTTTGGCAGCGAGATCCTTGGACTAAGCTGCATGAATTACCGCGGTCGTACCTATCGGCTGCTGACCCTTTACCGCTATGCCCTGGATCGGTACAAGCGGGACGGCTATCGGGCCGTTACCCTTGTGCTGCGGGATTCATGGGCCGAGCCTCAACTGTTGCTCGAAGAGCTACGCCACCTCGAGGAACTCGACCTCCATCACCCGAACCCGGACCATGCTTTTTCGTCCTCCTGGGAACCCTATGCCGTTGCCACTCCCGAAAACCTCCCAGGTTTAGCTGAGGTTTTTATTCCCCTGGCAGAAGGAACTCCAATGGAATTGTCAGCCCTGATAGCTGCCTGGGGAGGTGAGCTTTGTGCAGAGTACCAAACCCTGTATGCCTCGGCATCGCCCCAGGTGCTGCACTCCATTGACAGTGGCCGCATCGCCGTCTGGGAGCGCAATCCCTACTGGAAGCATGTCACTTTACCGCAACCCGTAACCGCTCACGGACCTGTTCCGCAGCCTATGGACTATCCCGACGAGGATGTTGTCCCATTGGATTCACTGGTGCATGCCTATCAAGTCGGCTCGGAAGATCAGTGGGAAAGAAAAGAAACCAAATCATCAGCCCCACCCAGGCAAAAGCCTTCGAGGACACTGCTCTATTGGGGAATCGGAGCAATCCTCATGGCTGGATTAACCGGTCTGTGGTGGTGGCTGATGTAATGATTCATAGCAGTCTCTTACCGAAGCGTCCCTCTCACAGCAATGTGGGAGGGATTTTTTATGGGGATGGCTGATCGCGGGATAGCATCCCGAAGACTATTCAGATCGACGTGCGGAGACGTCGATCAACCGTCTCCCCTTTGCCGCGTGACTTTAGTCTGTGGCAAGGGGCGAACAAGAGAAATCAAAACCCTTTTCCCCTTGATCGGTTATATGCAAAAACTGTAATTTCGAGCCAAAGTACCTAGAACTCATGATCCTGATCATATCTCCGGCCAAGACCCTCGATCTTTCGGAAGAAACCCGTTACACCGCCAATTATTCTTTGCCCAGCTATCAGCAGGAAGCCCATGAACTGGTCAGGGTGCTATCCGGCTACTCGGCTACCCAGATCAAGGAACTGATGGGCGTCAGCGACAACCTGGCCCAGCTCAACTATGAGCGCTACCAGAAATTTCAACCGGAATTCAACCCGGAAAATGCCAAGCAGGCCCTGCTGACTTTCAACGGGGATGTTTATACCGGCTTCGACCTGGAAACCTATGGAGAAGCAGATTACCGTTACGCTCAGGAGCATTTGCGCATACTCTCCGGGTTGTATGGGTTGCTACGCCCACTTGACCTGATCCAGCCCTATCGCCTGGAGATGGGCACCAGACTCAAAAATGAGAAAGGAAAAGACCTCTACGCCTTCTGGGGAGACCAGATTGCCAGAGCCCTCAATCAGGCGCTGGAAGAGGCTGGCACCTCCACGTTGGTCAACCTCGCCTCCAACGAATACTTCAAGTCCGTAGACACCAATGCCCTGGCGGGAGACATCATCACTCCTTCCTTCAAGGACATTCGCGGTGGCAAGCCAAAGGTCATCTCATTCTTCGCCAAAAAAGCCCGCGGCCTGATGTGCGACTTTGCCATCAAGGAAAAGGTCAGCGATCCCGAAGAACTCAAGGCATTCAACGGCATGGGCTACGAATACAATCCCGAGCTTTCCAGCGAAAAGGATTGGGTCTTTACGAGGGAGGATAATTCGTAATTAGGAATTCGTACTTCGTAATTGGCTGAAGGCACATCACGCTTCAATTACGAATCGCGAAGTACGAATTTAGACATCCCCCCCATATGGAGCATCTCGACGTCCTTACCCCCGAAGGCAAACCAACCGGAAAAACCATCAGCAAAGCCGAGGTCCATCGTACCGGAGCCTGGCACCGGGCGGCCCATGTCTGGATCGTCAATGAGGCGGGAGAGTTGCTGCTTCAGCTAAGATCCCGGAACAAGGAAAATGATCCTGGCCTGTGGGACATCTCGGTGGCGGGGCACGTTTCGGCAGGAGAAAGTGCGCGAGTCAGTGCGCTACGCGAGGTCGCAGAAGAAATTGGCCTGGAGATTCGGGAGGATGAATTGCATCATCTGTTTACCTTTCGGGAGCCACGGGTTCTGAATGGCGGAAAATACCTCGACAATGAATTTCATGAGGTGTTTTTGCTGCGAAGGGAGGTCGATATCGCAGCCCTGGAGTTGCAGATTGAGGAAGTTGAGGCCGTCAAGTGGATTTCGCAGGAAGAATTGCAGGCTTTGGTACATGCGCGAAGCGCGGAACTCGTGGCCCATTGGGAAGAGTATGAGGCGTTGCTAGGTTTTCTCGCGGGTTAACCAGGTTCACACAGCTCGGTTTCTTTCCAGCCAAAAAAAGGCGACCTTTGCCCCGGCCTCATCATTTGTGGCTTTCTCCTGGATTTTGAGCCAACTTTGCCCATGAAGACACGTATGACACATACAGAACTTTCAGAAAAAACTGTAAGTTAACTCGGAATTAAACGGATCAAATGGAACTTAGCTCCTTTCTTGATACATACGGTGCAACACTCAGGGCTGAAGAAAAAGCCATTGCCCAAAAGGTAATCAATCAGGAACGCATTACAGACGAAGAGGCGATTTTCCTGCTGACAGAGCCGGAACTATCATTTGTGGGGATATTGGCTCACCACGTTAAACGGCAAAAGCAGGGCGATGCCGTTTTTTTTAATCGCAACTTCCATATCGAGCCGACCAACGTCTGCATCTACGACTGCAAGTTCTGCTCTTATTCCCGCAAGATCCGCAAACGCGAAGATGGCTGGGAAATGACCATGGACGACGTCATGGAGCAGGTATATTCCTTCGATGAAAAACCAGTTACCGAGGTGCACATTGTCGGGGGCGTATTGCCGCAATATGACCTGCCGTTTTACGAAGAGTTATTCGCCAAAATCAAGGCCCACCGCCCTGAGTTGCACATCAAGGCACTCACCTCGGTGGAATTTCACTACATCTTCAAAAAATCCAAGGTCAGCTACCGCGAAGGACTTCAGCGCCTGATCGACGCAGGTTTGCAGAGCATTCCTGGCGGGGGAGCTGAGATTTTTGATGAAGAGTTGAGGGCCCAAATCGCGGCTGACAAGGTCTCTTCCGAGGGTTGGCTGGACCTGCATCGCACGGCACATCAACTGGGCATTCGCTCTAACGCGACCATGCTCTACGGCCACATCGAGCAGGCCCATCATCGCGTAGATCACATGCACCGTCTGCGTGAGCTTCAGGATGAAACCGGAGGTTTCCAGACCTTTATTCCGCTGAAGTTCCGGAACCAGAACAATGAGATGTCTCACCTGCCTGAGACTACGGTCATCGACGACCTCAAAACCTACGCCGTTGGCCGCATTTACCTGGATAATTTTGACCACGTCAAGGCCTATTGGCCGATGATTGGCCGCCATACGACCCAGCTATCGCTGAGTTTCGGAGTGGACGACATCGACGGCACCATCGACGATACCACCAAGATTTACTCCATGGCCGGAGCAGAAGACCAGAACCCCGCCATGAGCACCCCTCAACTCATTGACCTGGTCAAGCGTGCGGGTATGCGACCCGTCGAGCGCGATACCTTGTATAACGTTTTGCATGACTACAGTGTCGAGGAATTCCAGGGCAAGGAAGATGTGAAGGTCTAAGGAGTGAAGCTCAATGGCTCCCCTGACGATGAATCACGATGACATACCGTTTTCTTTACTGACCAACGAAAAATGATCACTGAACCATGACCACCATTTACCTAGTGCGCCACGGCGAAACAAACTACAACAAGCGGGGAATTGTACAGGGGAGCGGGATCAACAGCAGCATCAATGAACTGGGTCAAAAGCAGGCCCGGCTTTTCTTCGAGAAATACCAGGACCTGGAATTTGACGCCATCTGGGCCAGTAAGCTCCAGCGCACCCATCAGACCCTGAAGGGGTGGGTCGATCGCGGGGACGAAATCCAGTTCACCGAGGCGCTCAACGAGATCAACTGGGGGGTGCATGAAGGAAAACAGCCTTCAGCAGATCAGCGCGAAGACTTCCTTCATACAGTTCGGAAGTGGAATGATGGCCACCTGGAAGCCAAAGTCGAGGGCGGCGAGTCCCCACTGGAAGCCTGGGCACGCGCCGAGGAGTTCTTTGATCAGATCCGTCAGGGATACCAGGGAAAAACCCTGCTGATGTGCTCTCATGGCCGCCACTTGCGGGTGCTGCTCAGCCAACTGGTTGATGGCGACCTCCAAAAGATGGAGGAATACTCCCACCGGAATACCTCGCTCAGCATCATTGAGCTACCCGCAGAAGGCAACGCCACCCTGATCACCACCAACAACCTCGAGCACCTGGAGGAGGAGGAGAATAATTCGTGATTCGTGATTAGTAATTCGTAAATAATGCATTTCTAGTGGAATGAATTCGAAGTTTGGAGTCGCCAGCTCATAGCTGAAAGTGCTACTGGTCAGGGTTTTATACAAATTTCGAATGAATAATTACTTAATTCTGAACTAGCCAGCAGTTTATGATTTAAACAGATTCTCTTCTGGGCTTACAGTTTCTTTCAAAACCATAGTTAGGATTAATGCCATTTATCAGGTAAAGCAGATATTTTAATAACGAATTAACAATTACGAATCCCCCAGCATGACCCGAATCGCACTGGTAGAATACATCAACACAAGGCCGTTCCTGGACGGGCTGGAGCGGAATTTTTCGTCAGACGAAATCTCCCTGCACCTGCTTCCCCCGATGGACTGTGCACGTGCGTTGCAGGAGGGAACAGTGGACCTGGCGCTGATGCCAGTTGGGGCGCTGACCAATTTTGAGCACCTGGAGATCCTGCCAGAGTACTGCATCGGCGCCCAGGGACCGGTGAATTCGGTATTTCTGTATGCCCAGCAACCAGTCGAAACCTTGCATACGGTCATCCTCGACCGGCACAGCCGCAGCAGCAATGGCCTGCTGCGCATCCTGATGCACCACCACTGGCAGCAGCCTGTGAGCTACGAGATGCCAGCCAGCAAGCACTTTGACCGCATATTGGGCGGAACGGGAGGGGTCGTCATTGGCGATCAGGCCATGCGCATACGAGATCAGTTTGCCTATGCATACGACCTCAGCGAAGCCTGGCATGAGTTGACGGGGCTGCCCTTTGCCTTCGCGGTCTGGGCACACCATCCGGGAAATCTGGATGAAAGAATGAGAGAACGCCTGTACCTGGCCCTTCGCGACGGAGTAGAAAACCGGAAACAGACCGCCATAAACTGGTCTGAGTATTTCCAGTTCGAAGAAGATTTCGCGATCGAATACCTCACCCGATACATCGATTTTCCCTTTACCCCAGCCAAGCACCGGGCGCTAAAGCTCTACCTCAAAAAGCTTGTGGCACTTCCCCAGTTAAAGCTTCAGGCGCTTTAAGTAGTTGGACAGATGTAAGCCAGCAGAAGATATGCAGGACATTTTTTCCTTCATTTCCCCATACCCTACATACCTTATTTTTCTGTCCATGGCCTTAAACTATAATAGTCTGTTTGGATTTTTCCTTATCGGCCCAAACTGGACTTTTTCCAAATTGCTTTTCCAATTGCAGTGTCGCCTTCAGCGGGACCTACTTTTTTTCAAAAAAGTAGGCAAAAAAGTTCGGCATTTCAGGCTGCCCCTCAAGCCGCCCCGAGCGCCAAATCGTAAGTTGCCTCCATTAGCACATTCTCCAAAT
>CAYFIR010000063.1:0-35620 GCA_964343195.1 uncultured Bacteroidia bacterium
CCTAGCCGCGCAGAGCCAATTAGCGGCTATTGGCCCCGAATTAAGTGCACACCTTGGGTAGAGTGAGGTAGGCCTACAATTCAAAAAGGCATAAGGAGACGCTCTCAAGCCCTTTTCGTGGGGCGAAACTAATGACTAGGAACGCTTTCGCATGATTATCCTAAAAATACATACCATCCGTATACCGTCAGCAGCGAAATCGGAATTCCCAGCCCGACGAACAGGCTGGCTAGTGGGGGATTGAGGTCGTTTTCCATGGCGATGATGCTGGGGGTGATCATCGGGGCCATGGCGGCCTCCAGGATCGAGACTTTGATCCCCAGCCCGGACTGCCCGGCGACTACGATGTAGAGCAACCAGATCATCGCCGGGGCGAGAAGCAGTTTGTACAGCAAGCCGAGAGAAAGGGGCTTCCACTCAAAATGGCGTCGGTTGAGGTTCAGTTGAAGGCCAATGGATACCAGCGCCAGCGGGGTCAGCGTTCCACCCAGGGATTTGAGGAATGGCTCCAGCCACTCCGGTAGGCCAAATGGAGCGATCACCAGGCTCAATAGGAAGGCAATAAACGGCGGAAAACCCAGTACCCTGCGCCCTATGGCACGGGCAGAGACTTCTCCTGAGGCAAAATACCCCACCGCAGCGATTCCCAGTGTTCCCAGAACCAGGAAGGCTCCGGGCTGATCGCACAGGATGGCATAGGTCAGACCTTCTGCACCATAGAATTGCTCGACTAGCGGAAAACCCACGAAAGAGGTATTGCCCAACCCGCAGCAGAGCACCATGGCTCCTACGGTCCGACGATCCAGTTTCAGCCATTTGCCCATCAGCAGGAATAACCCCGCTGCCACGATGAACACAATCCAGGACATGGCAATGGGAAAGGCCAGGTCCCAGCCCAGGGTTAGCTTGGGTATATATAGAAGCGTAAGCGCAGGCAGGGACAGGTAGATGATGAAAGCATTCAATCCCCTGTGGGCATTGGCAGGAAATCCGGGGAGCTGCCTAAGTAAAATTCCCGCTAGCATGCATCCCAAAAGGAGAATTAGATTGGACATTGATGGAAGGTATGGAGGTATGGAGGTATGGAGGATATGCAGTTCTGGGGGGGTGCCAATACTTTTGGGGAGTTAACCCGAAACTAATGCCTGCGAGATGAAATAAGCAGCCATTGATAGATGACACAAGGTGCTACTTTGAATTCTTCCTCCAGACATCTGGTTTTAATTATCTTTGCCCCTCTCTACTCTAAATCGGCCCTGCCCAACCTTCCCTGTGAAAGTTATAACTCTACTCGGCGAAGAATTGTACCTGCTCCCAGAAAGAGCCATTTACTGGCCGGCCCAACAAGCACTGCTACTGGCTGACCTGCATCTGGGTAAAAGCGGTCACTTTCGCAAGCATGGGATTGCCGTTAGTCCCGGCGTATTGCAAAAGGATCTGGACAGACTGGCTTCACTCCTTCAGCACTGGAAGCCAGAACAGATATTTTTCCTGGGAGACCTCTTCCACAGTCGCTACAACCAGGAGTGGGAACCTTTTGCGGAATTGCTCAAGGGGTTTAAAGGGAAAGCGACATTGGTAAAAGGGAATCATGACATTCTGAAAAGCGAGCAATATGTCGCAGCAGGTTTGGAACTCGTCAGCGATCACCTTGACCTTGGGCCCTTTCGCCTGATTCATGAACGTCCGACAGAACCCGAGCAGGGCAGACCTTATTATATAGCCGGGCATGTTCACCCAGGGGTATGGCTACAGGGGGGCGGTAGGCAGCGCTTAAAACTGCCCTGCTACTTCTTTGGTGAACAGCATGGGCTATTGCCAGCTTTCGGGAATTTCACGGGGCTGTATTGTCTGGAGCCAACGGAAAAGGATCAAGTGTATGTACTGGTCGAAGATCAGGTAGTGCAGGTTGGGTGAGGAGATGTGAGGCTGAGATTATGAGACGCAGGATATTGGGGATGCGGCAAAGAACATTCAGATTACCCCTCCCCTACCTTTGACACTTTCCCCTCCTTCAGTTGGTACTGCTGCCCACTTTCGGGACAGGTAGCCAGTCCGGCCTCATCGAAATACAGGCGATGCCCATATTCGCTCATCCAGCCGATTTGTCGGGCGGGATTGCCTACAAGCAATGCATAAGCCGGTACATCTTTGGTTACGACGCTACCCGCACCGATGAAGCAGTATTTTCCCAGTCGGATGCCACATACGATGGTGACATTGGCACCTATGGTGACGCCTTTTTCCAGCCTGGTCTGTTCGTATTGCCCCTTGCGCACTACCCCACTCCGGGGATTGCGGATATTGGTGAACACCATGGAAGGCCCCAGAAAAACCTCGTCTTCGCAGATGACGCCTTCATAGATGGAGACGTTGTTCTGAACCTTGACACCCCGGCCTAGTTTGACCCCATTGGCAACAAATACATTTTGCCCCAGGCTGCAATCGGGTCCGATGACTGCCTGGGGCATTACGTGGCAAAAGTGCCAGATTTTGGTTCCTGCCCCTACCTGGGCGGGCTCATCTACGATTGCCGTGGGGTGTACGAAAAAGTCTGCCATGAGGCAAAGATAGGGAACAGTGGCAGTTCGTAGTTCAAAGTTCCAGGTTAAAAGTTGTGGTTACCTGTAATCACCTATTCTGCGGTATGTGGGCTTACCTCCTGGCGAGCGACCCCATTCCTGAGATATGCTTCTCCACTTCCGGGTTTCCCTCATAGGTGATGCTGCCAATGCCGGTAATGGTAGCATTGAGAAACTCGGTAGCGTGAACCTGTACAGACCCGGCGCCACCGACATCGACCAATACTTCCTGGGCTACAAGTTCAAAGGCATTGATACTCGCCGCGCCGGATACTTCCTGGGTAACGCGGTCCACTTCGCCCTTGAACTTCAGGCTGGCAGCCCCACTTATGCTGCTGACGAGTTCGTCATACACAAGCGCCATTTGCAGGGAAGATGCTCCGTTTACTTCTACGCTCAGCCTATCGCCATATAAAGGAGTCAGGCTTTTGAGGTCAACAGCCCCATTTATCTCCAGGGCCCGATATTCATTGCTATTGATCGTGAGTTTAAGCTTGGTAGCGTTGTTCATGCGCTTTTCAGAAGAGATGATGAGCACTCCATCATTAACTTCCACCCCGATTAAATCCTGTAGATTTTCATCTGTGGTCACCTCCACACCATATCCCTCTCCCTGAATCAACTCGACACTATAGGCACCATTGATTTCTACACTGTGAAAATCCGGGATCGGATGGGCAACAGTAGTTACGTTGCCATTTCCATTTACACGCTGAGCCTGAAGTGAAAATGCCAGGAGTGATAGCCCGAGAACTGCAAAAAGTTTCAAAAATTTCATCGCTTTGGGTTTAGAGTTCGCAAAAAGTCTAAAGGAAAGATAAAATAGAGCGGTGAAGAATCCTGATTCAACGGAAAAAAACGCAGCTTCAACTGCTTTCATCCTCAAACCCTACGCATTCTAGGGAAAGCTTACTTTGGCAAATTGAGAAATCCGCCCTCAATATAAGACCCCACGGACCAAACCTTTCTCCCCTTTGCCCGTGTCCACTGCCCTTGAATATTTCCCATTTCAGCTTAATTCCTGTTTTATTTACCCTAATCGCATTACCAATTGCGAAAAGTTTCGAAAGGGGACTTTTGGTGGTACAGATTTTGGTATTTAGCCAACAGTTTGACCTGAATTTGCGCATTTGGCAAACCTACACTGTGCGAACGGTTCAAATTCAGGGGCGAATGACCAAATCTAGCAGTTCATCTGCAAAACTTACACTAGCCGTTTTTTTCACAATCAATATTTATATACTTGCGTTATAGTCGTGTATTTGGGGAAATACACCGCCTGTACCATACAATTCTGTGTACAATATAGTATGGGGATACTAACACAGATCTGAATATCAGGCGATTATGTTTAACGTCATTTAAAAGGTAGGTAACAAAGAACATGGAAAATCTAAACGTAGAAATGGGAAACACCGTTTACAGCTCTAGACAACGGAAAAACCGTTTTACATCCACCTTAACCATTTTGCTCATTGGGTTTACCCTTTTTGGACAGTCACTGTGGGGACAGGGATTGACCGTTGAAAGCCTTGAACTCTGGGTCGCAGACGCAGACATGGCTGATCAGGGAAACTTTATTAAAGCGTTGGCCGCAACTGATGAAGTTGATGCCAACACCTATCCCAATATTGGTATAATTGCCACTATTGATGATCCAAATGGAGAGTTCCAAAAGGTAGAGTTTTACATTGACGGTGCATATCAACGCGCTGAAGCTGGCGCTCCATATTCACTGATGGGAGACCGCTATCAAAACGGTCTCAGCATGCTCAACGCCTGGAACCCAGGTCTGGGAGTTTTTGAGGTACAGGCTATCCCGGTAAAAACCGATGGTTCCTACGGAACTGCCTATACCAGTATTATTACTTTCGCTGAAAACCAGGCTCCTGTAGCAAATGACTTTACCATCACCATCGCCAATCAGGCTACGGCAACAATAGATTTGACAGCCGAGGTCACCGATGCGGATGGTACAGTAAACTGGCGCTCACTCGCCATTCAATCTTCTGTAAACGGTAATAGTGTTCCTAATAGCCAGGAAATTCTGTTTACCCCCACTGCAACCGATGTAATTGGTAGCATCACCTATACTGTGGAAGACAATGAGGGTAAGAGCAGTAATGCAGGCACCATTACCGTTCAGATCGGGAATGCCCACGCGGCACCTGCCCTGACCGACATGACTGTAGGAACTGAGGTTAACACTCCGGTTTCTGTCGACGTTGCCGGCGCAGCAAGCGATGATGATGGCATCAACCCGACCAGCCTGGTCCTTGAAAGTTCTCCCGCATCCGGCCGCGTTGATATTTCAAACGGTCAGCTTATTTACTCTCCTGCTACCGACTTCACCGGGACTGTATCCATGCAGGTGAGCATCGAGGACCTCAACTCCAATCCCAAGCGTAGCCGTATTGCTACCATCACAGTTGTGATTGGAAACCAGGGTCTGGAATCCCGCTATGACAGCTATGAGCCCACCGTAGCCGGTGTATGGCGCTATGAGATCATTCGTCCCGAGTTCCGTTTTGACATGAGCGATCTGATCAACCTTTATCAGGCAGGAGAAGCAGTTACTGTTAACTCCAGCATGTCGATCGCTCAGATAGAGGACGCAATTTCCAGTGCACCTTATGGTGGCCGGGTGATTTTCAAAGCAGGTACTTATAACTCAAACGAGCCTCTCAACATTCGCCGTGGAGATATCCGCCTCGAATCAGAGGGCCCTGTAGTTTTCAACTGTAACTTCTCTGGTGGCTGGCAGAAATTTGGAGTAGACATCCAGGGTAGCGGAGCTACCGGACTGACCAGCTATATCTCTAGCGGACTGGAGGATGAGCACACTTATACCCTGACCCTGCGCAGCGCTGCTGGATTCAACGTTGGGGATTGGGTCCGAGTGGTAGCCTATGCTACCGCCAAGAGCTATAGCTCTGGCAACCAGATCAACCTGCCAAATGGAGTAGAGGTACACCGCATGGCTACCATGTGTAAAATTGCCGAGATCAATGGCAACACCATTGAGCTGGATCGTAAGCCTGCCTTCCCCGTCGGATGGGTTGAGTATCCTGAATATGCAGAGGTACAGCAGTGGCGCATGATCGAAA
Source organism: uncultured Bacteroidia bacterium (assembly GCA_964343195.1). GTDB lineage: Bacteria > Bacteroidota > Bacteroidia > J057 > J057 > CAYVAP01. The sequence goes on from CAYFIR010000063.1 coordinate 5,690, forward strand.
ACATTGCCTTCGTCGGAGACTTCACCATCAGCTATACCGACATGTTGGGAGTTGCTGACGCAGGTGACAATGGAAATGACAACAGCTGGTCTGCTTACGCAGCTGGTGTGGCAGGCTTCTTTGCCCGCAACGTAGCCAACCTGGGGATGCTGGGAATTCGCACCGAGAATACTCCTTCAGCCAGTATGTGGGTAAACCACTGTGCCGATGTTTACCTGGAGGACTGTGGCTCCTATGGAGCTCACAACCGGGGTAGCGGTGGACAGGGATATGCCATGCTGCACGAAGGTTGTACCAACATGATGGCCCGTAACTGGCACGATGAGCGTATGCGCCACTCATGGGCGACCTCTCTAAACACCTCCAGTGTAGCGCTGGACGTGGAGATTTCCTACACAGAAAGTAACCCGGAATTCAGCCACGGCGGATTTGATCGCCTACAGTCCTTCCGTGTTGATGTAATTGCACCACACCAGGAAGGCGAGCGCTACCGCATCTTTGACCACCGCGAGGTAAAAGTACTGCGACGCAACGTAGGTTGGGTAGGAACATTTGCCGGAGAGAAACCCTTCGGAGAGTACGACAACAGCCTGCGTACCCTGCCTGGCACTGATGCCACCTATGACCTGCGTAACCTCGGCGGGGAACACAAGCCAGGTTTCCGTGATGCTCCTAATTCTTACTACGAGACCTATGTCGGTGACCGTGGATTCAATACTCTCTACATCATCGCCATGGGCCATGGTAACAGAACCATTATTAATCCTGGTAACCATTACTTCAACACCAATAACCCTCGTGGGAACACATACTTCATCGCTCCAAGCTCTGGTACTACCCCTATCGTCGCGACCATTGACGGATTCAGGGTTAACCCAGAAAGGGTACGCCGTGCTGACCTGATTATTATCCCGGCTCAGAATGGCATCGATGGCTATGAAGATGTGACCATCACAGGAGAACGCAATGCTGTCATTACCCTCGCTAACGGAGGCTCTATTACACTCAACGGTATCCCAGCCTCCTACATCTCTGAGGAACATGTGAAAGTGATGAGCATCTCCCGTATGGACCGCATCCACCACCGTATGGGTGTTCAGTATACCCTCAAAGGAGATGACCCATATGTGGTAAGAACTCTGGTAGATCTTGATGGCTCAAGTCCAAAGGTCAAGCAGGTTTGGAACCGCCCTGTGAGCTTCACCGGAGGTGCCAGCGCTAAATGGCTTACCCCAGGAGGATCCGTGATCCAAACAATAGATCGTACCAATACCGTATTTTCAGGTGACACCGTGATTTATACACTGAATGGAGTCTCTGAAGGTGATGTAATCAAAATGCAACTGGATCCAGGATTCTACCAGGATCAGTTTGGAAACCGTGCACACGGCATCTACGACTGGCATGAAAGTGTGGTCCACAGCACTACCTTCTACAGTGAAGCGGTATGGTTCGACGAAGCCTTTAACGAAGATGGATACACTGGCGGTTCCTACAGCAGCTCCGAAGGTGATGGCTCTCGTGAGTCCTCCTTCCCGGTAGAATTGCTTTACTTCCGCGCCGAAGCCAATCCGATCAACAATCAGGTAGACCTGTATTGGGAGACTGCTTCGGAACTCAACAACGACTTCTTCCTCGTTGAACGCTCACTTGATGGAGCTTCCTTCATCGCGATCGATCAGGTGGATGGGTCTGGAACCACAGAGACCAACCAGTCTTACCAGGCTATTGACCGCCAGCCTCTGCTGGGCACAGCGTTTTACAGGCTACGTCAGGTAGACTTCGATGGGTCTTTCACTTACTCAGACATGATTGAAGTTTCTTTTTCAAATGAAGACTTCAGCTCAGTCAATGTCTACCCATCTCCTGCCCGAATTGGCGAAGAGGTATCAGTGGAGTTTCACATCCCTGAAGCTCAGTCTGCGCTGATTTCCATTGTCAACCAGCAGGGACAGACTGTCTATAAGACCGAGGTGGATGCAGTTCAGGGCAATACCACCTTCAGAACCAATCCTGGTAATCTAATGCCCGGTATCTACTTTGTGAACATCGTGGATCCCAATCAACCTGAGATCCGACTGAGCGAGAAGCTTTTGCTTCAGTTCTGATACAAGCCACAGACTATCAAAAAAGCCACTCTGGGAGTTCCCAGAGTGGCTTTTTCCATTTTCCTACTGTGGAAATCTTCTTCAAGATAGCCTCTCTAATGAGTAGCACAAGCGGGGTTGGGCTGAGTTGATAAAACACTTGCTTGAATAGTGCCTTTCTCCTGTACAAAATTCACGGAAATCAAAACAGCGGGGGAAGCCCCTTAGCCTTAGTAGGTTTATAGGGGATATAAGGGTAATGCCATTAAGCTACAGTTTGTATATTTTAGAAATATGAAATAAAAGCCTACTGGCTGTTCGATGACTCCGATCATCGAACACTCTAACTGCGAGATTCCATCTCGCGAAGGCTGCCAATGCGGGAGCGGAGTCCCGCAGTTAGGACGAACCATGATCGGAGTCATGGTTCAGCAGGGATATTTGCCTGAATTCGACAAACTATTTACGCTTTCAAATTCTCCCAAAACCCGACTTAATGACATTGGGAATAAGGGGAATATAGGACGTAGTCGGAAATCGGTATAAGCTGTGCTATTCCATTTATACAGAAATGTGTCCAGTGTTTTCATGCCTGATAGCTGGTCTGTCATTTTTAACGCTGAGCCTTTCATTCGCCCTGTCGCCCTGAGGGATCATTTCGGAGTCGCCATCCCCCGATTGCTGACATTTTTAGATACCCATAACTACTGTCAAGAGAGATGCCATAAGTAACCGATCCGTTTCGGGCCAATGGGAATCGGCAAGACTAAGTTACACCGGGCCTAAAAACCGGCGCAGCCAAACATCTGCCCCCTAGCTACGCGGGGTTTCCTAGACCCCGTGCAGCCCAGTTTTTGCGTCTCCGAACGCCCCTCCCCCTGCTGAATGTCATAAGTAGGACCATAGCGCATCAGAGCTTTTCACCCACCACCTTTTATGTAACGTTAATCTCGATAGGAAGCCCCTGAGCGAAGGGATCAGCGCATCCGTCAATCTCCCCAGGGGCAGAAGCCTTTTACCATGCCTTCCTTCCGGAGAGAAATAACCAGATACGAGCTCCACTTGAGCCGAGATAGCAATTGACAATGATGCATAAATCAAAAATCCGCAGACAGGCTCTGTGCCCATCTGCGGATCATATGGTAAATGTTTTTTTCCGGAGTAGTTACTGCTTCACTACTTTTCCAGTGAAGATTCCTTCTTCAGATTCTACCTGGATCAGGTACACTCCTGGAGAAATATTCCCCAAATCTATGCTGTGCCGGTTGTTGGACCACTGAGGGTTGATAACCTCATGCAAGACCTTTCCACGCAGGTCAACTACTGCGACCCTTTCTGCACGATGGCTGGGATCCAGCTCCGGGATCAGGTTGACCTCTCCGTTGGTAGGGTTGGGAAAGACACTCCACAAAGCCTTATGATCGCTATAGGGGGTCACCTCAAGAATGGAACTAAAGCTAAAGCTTCCATCAAAGTCCACCTGGCGTAGTCGGTAGTAAACTGTCCCAAAAGGCTCGTAACTGTCCACGAAGGAGTAACTGGATACATTCTCCCGGTTTCCTCCTGCCTGTACCAGGCCAACGGCCTGCCAGCTACGGGCATCAAGGCTACGTTCGATCTCAAAGTAGTCACTGTTAACTTCTGTAGCAGTCTGCCACTCCAACTGGACGCCTGCAGGGGTTACGGCCCCATCAAAGCTGAGCCACTCCACTGGGAAGGTTGCCGTGAAGTCCGAGGTACGGAAGTTCAGGATGCCCATGCCCCATCCATTCTTAATCCAGGCCCCGGCCAGGTATTTGGTGCGTGAGTCATAGAATGCAAGCTCCACTGCAGCTGAGATATCGCTGGGGAAGCCCAATGTAATTTCATTTCCTACGATCGAGATGCTGCTGGCATCCACGGTAGAGGCATCTGAGAAAACAGCCTTAAAAGCGGCTTCGGCCCCTGCATCAGCCGTCAGTGCTGTGGTATTATCGAATGTCACAACTATTGTGTTGGTTCCCGCTTTTCCGACACTTACCATTTGAGGTGGCTCCTCGTCTGCATAAGAAGCTCCGTACAGGGTATTAGCAACAGATTGGTACACCCATTCTCCCAGGGTTTCATATCCAAAAGAGAATGTAAAGTGGCAGGCATCCTTATGCTTACTCAAACCCTGAGTCCCCAGTATCCTGATTTCAGCAGTTACAGTCGGATCATTGGCAGCTTTACGAGACTTCAGATCATTGGCTATATCAAGTAGGGCCTGCTGAATTTCCAGGTCCTTGTTCAGGTAGTCAGACGCATTTGAGCAGCCGGTCCGAATCTGGAACAGGTACAGAGACTCAAAACCTGGAAAATCTGTCAGCCAGTCGTTGTATAGTTGATCAAAGTAGTTACGATAATTTGTTGCGGACATTCCTGTCGTAGCGTCCTGCTCACCCTGATACCAGAAGATTCCTCTCACGTGCTGATCGAGACCGGCCTGCATGATTCGGTATAACCACCTTCCATAAGCGAGCCCTGCAAATGTAATCGGACATACATCGGTTGTGAGCACTGTTGGGTTGGAATCATTGCGCAGCAGGTAGGCGATACCCGCTCCACCGTAGGCTCCGTTGATAACCACCACCGGAATGTCGTAATCCTCTACGATCTGATCTGCCATGACCATCGCCCACTGACCGATATTGGCCGTACCAGGCTGGATACTATAGTAAGAACTGGTGTAACAGTCACTTCCTGATAGATCCCCTTCTGCCATCCGCCAGGTGGAATTCTGGACAGAATCCTTGTTTATGCTTCCAGATCCGTAAGTCCGGATAAAAGAGCGATTAAAAGCCGACACTGCGGCATTGGCACTACCATCAAAACCTGGAGCCTCTGCATTGGACTGGCCATAAATGAGGTATACATCTCCTGCCACCACACTATCAGCCGTAGCGAGGGTAGTCTCTACGCTAAAGTTGTCCACCCCAACCAGTTGAAACCGATACTGATTCAGCTCAGCAGGGATAGTAGCATTAAAGGTAAAATTGGCAGGTGAGCTCCCTGTGAGATCCGTGCTGTAGGTAGAGTCAAGGACTCCATCACGGTACACATATAGCTTCAGGCTGTCGTATCCGTGTCCTGCGGTCACAGAACCTTCTACGGGTATCGAAGCCAGATTAGTAGCCGTATCACGTGGATAAAGCTGTAGATCAGAAGGAAAAGAGGTAAGGGTATGCTGTGCAAGAACGGAGGTTAAGCTAGCAAGCAGAATGAGGACTTGGGTAAATATCTGTTTCATTGTGGGTGGCTGATATTAAGCAAGCAATCCTGGGAATAAGATGAACAATGATTTGGTAAGATTTTTTTTGACCTTCTTACAATAGCAAAAGTAAGGCCCAACCCATTTTGGGTGTTAGAAATCACCCTAAACGGGCCAAAATCTGGAATAAACGGTGGCTCCTGGCGGTTTCGCCAATAATCCGCCGCTATCGCAATAGACCAACCTCATATCAGATGTAGTCAATATTAGTCGATTTTTACAAATACAATATCCGAAATATTTTTAATAAAAAATATACAAAACAAAGAATCACACCGAAATACCAACCCGGAACGCCCCCCAAACCTGAAAGCATCAAAAAAAATGGCAGAGAGGAAATACCTCTTTGCCATTTCTAAATTCAACTATCTATTCAATCCCGGCTACTCCTGAACTACGACCATATGTTGATAGCTGGTAGAGCCATTGTCACGATTCAGGGCAACAAGCTTCACCTCCAGATCCTCCAATAGGAGTTGAGTCCTCAGTTCTACTCCCTTGCGAACCATGTGGTAGGGGAAGTTGAACATCAGCGAATCAGGCATGATGTACCGGACAGGATCGCCTAACAGTGCGATGTCTTTTTCCCGAAATTTATCGTAAACCAGAGTAATCTGCTCTTCGCAATTATCATAAGACGTCTTCTGCGTTCCAGGGAAGGTAACAAAGAAGTGAGCCCCTTTTGCCGCTATTTTCTCCTGAAAAGCCAGAACCTCCGACATCACTTCCGGGTTATAGGTATCCCTGGAGATTTGGGTGAATGGAGAAAATGTCTGCTGCTCCATGTCCCAGTGGACATCCATATCTCCATATTCATTATAGGAGTAACGGCGATTGATGGCCGCCCCTTCAAACGGGAGATACTCTGTCGGTTTGAAACGGGAGAATGCGTATTTGGGAAAAAATGAGTATACATTTTCCCAGTGGGCCAGACTCAAATCCCATGGGGCCATGCCATCCACGTCAAAGGCTGAGTACAGCAGAAATTCACGACCATAGGCGAACTTGCCAAAGAAGTGTTGGTATTCTGGAGATAATACCACGATGTCCCCCGCCTGAACGTATTCGATCGTAGCCTCCAGCATATAAACCAGGCCCAGTTCATAAGTTATCCCCGTGTTGATGGGATTTATCCCCAGAGAATCCTTAATCATCTGACTGTCAAGGCCATAGGCAGTGTTGGAACCACCGACCACTATCAACCTGGGGCCAGAGACCGTGCGAAGGAGCGAGTCTTTTTCTACCTTGGCAAAGACCATTGACTGGGTAATGCGGGGAGGAGCAGGCAACATTAGCCCGACTCCAAGGAGTAGAACCAGCCCCAAGCCAAAGAAAATCAGTTTCTTAATAAAGCCTTGCATATTCTGTGGGTGATTCAATTAGAATTGGAAATAAACAAACTGCTGAGAAGGGCCTCCAGCCAGGAAGATGAAGATGATCAGTGCGTAATAAACAGACCATCTTGCGACAGATGGCAATGCTACACCGATTTTGGCCAACGGATATTCCTGCTCACGCCCCTGCCATTCGATCAGCAGGAAGACAAAGAGGGATAGGAAAAGCCCTTTGGGGAATACCGTAGGCATGGTGAACAGTGAAGCCGTGAATATACCCGAAATGTATTCAAGGGCATGGCCCACATTATCTGCCCGGAAGAATACCCAGGCCAGAATGGTCAACCCAAAGGTCGTTCCCATCTGGAAGACTTCCCGAACGGTCGGGATCAGCTTGCCCTGAGCCACCGTTTCCAGGTTTTTACGGTTTTGTTTGGTCAGGAGGAGCGGGAGAAAGTAAATGGCATTCAACGCGCCCCAGATGACAAAGGTCCAGTTGGCACCGTGCCAGAATCCACTCACCAGGAAGATGATAAAAGTATTGCGCACCTTCATCCACATCCCTCCACGGCTACCACCTAGCGGGATATACAGGTAGTCCCGGAACCAGGTAGACAGCGAAATGTGCCAGCGGCGCCAGAACTCCGCAATGTCCCGTGAGAAATAAGGGAAGGCAAAGTTCTTCATCAGGTCAAACCCAAAGAGCCGCGAAGTACCAATGGCGATATCGGAGTAACCAGAGAAGTCTCCGTAGATCTGGAAGGCAAAGAAGATGGCTCCCAGCACCAGGGTACTTCCACTCTGATCAGCAGAAGTCGCAAAGATATCGTTGGCATACTGGGCGCAGCCATCGGCGATTACGATCTTTTTGAAAAGCCCCCAGAGGATCTGACGCAAGCCGTCAATGCTTTGAGACACGTCAAACTTGCGCTGCTTGTGAAACTGTGGCAGCAGGTGTGTGGCCCGCTCGATCGGTCCGGCCACCAACTGTGGGAAGAAGCTCACATAAGCCAGAAAGGCGACGATGTCGCGGGTAGGCTCAAGCTTACGCTTGTACACATCGATGGTGTAGCTAAGCGTCTGGAAAGTATAAAAACTGATACCTGCAGGCAGGATTATATTCAGCGATGTACTGGGAATCTCAGCTCCAAAAAATGAGAAAGCTGTGGTGAAGTTATCCAGGAAGAAGTTGAAGTACTTGAAAAAGCCCAGGAAACCAAGGTTTACCACCAAACTGGTAACCAACAAGACCTTGCGCTTTCGCTCATCTTCCTCTTTTTCCAGGCTACGTCCTACGACATAGTCAACCAGAGAACTAAATAGAATCAAGGAAAGAAAACGCCAATCCCACCAACCGTAAAACACGTAGCTCGCCAGGACGATCAAGCCGTTCTGTAGCTTCAGGTTTTTGTTGGTGCCAAACCAGTAGAGTACAAACACTACAGGCAAAAAGATGGCAAAATCAAGAGAGGTAAATAGCATACCGTTTCCAAAGTTTACCCCAGGCCATGGTATGAGGAGGAAGGGGTTTCGTGTTAAAGTTGGCTTTGAGCAGTTGAAGTTTATTCAAGATAAATTCAGCAATTGCCTAATGCCTGAAAAACGCAGCTAAAAAGAACTGACAGCGCCATTTGGGCGGTAGCTTGTTTTCAAAATTACTCAAAGTTCCTACCAGGAGATTTTGAAAAAACGCCACTTGCGTATTCTCATAGCCAAACCAGCAAATATGGCGACCAAATAGAATTGACCATTTCCGCTTTACCAGCAACAGAGAAAATACCCTGGAGAAGAATGAACACTGGAGCCACAACCTCGTGATTCCTACTATCCTCATCCTGCTCCAGGGTAGCAGGTGGCCTAACCCTTTACACAAATTGGGCCACCCACGATTGAGTCATCAACATTATACCAGCTCAGACTTCGCAAAGAGCGCGCGCTGCTCCTCATAGAACTTGAGCAGATAATCATCCTCAAACTCTACATCATCAAAAGTGATGACAGCATCCTTGGCAATGTCCTTGATCAGTTTGGCCTCAGCGGTCAACCCTACGGGCAGCAGGTTCTCCTGACGTGCGGTGTCATAGTTCTCGCACTCACCATACACGTAGAATCCTCCGATTCCATCCAGCTGGGTACCAGCCTCCAGATCAGACTTGGCCAGCGTAACTACCTCTACCTTAGGCTCTCCAGCAGCCGTAACGATCATGTCGTCAAAGTCTACCAGACGGGCTACAGAGCTACCGATCTCAAAGAACAGCAGGTGGTATGGGATGTAGAAGCTATACAGAGGACCTTCACCCAGCTTTCCGTACTTGAGGTATTTCTCAGTGAAAGGATCCTTGGCTGTAGCATAAATACAGACTCCAGGACCAGGCTTGCCTCCGATGATGAAGTCCACGATGCCGCCATTGGCCTGCAGGTCTTCCACATCATACAGATGGGTCAGTTCATCCATGTGCTTGCCCTTCTCGGTAAAGCCATTCATGCCGCGCTTGTTGACCCGGAACCCGATGGCATTGGCGATAACGGCCTGCTCCAGGTTCACCTTGGTCCCATCAGCAAAGGCAGTAGCCATGACGGGGTTCATGCCCCAGCTAGCAGCGAACGCCTCCTGAGTAGCAGGCGTACGATACTGGTCCAGCATCCCCTTGATGTTGATGGCGACGAGTGGCTCAAAACCACGCATCTTCACCTCGCGATAGAGGTTGAGGGTACAGCCAGGCTGATCACCTTCGGCTACGGTATACTTGACACCTGCCTGACGCGCCTTGTGGGCAATCAGTGGCCCCAGGGTACCATCCAGCTCAGCGTTGAAAGACAGCACATGCTTGCCTTCTTCGATGGCGCGCATGATCATCTCCATCGCAAATTTGATGGTGCCGGTAGCCTCGATCAGCACATCCAGCGGACCTGTCTGATAGATCAGGTCAATGTTCTGGGTGATGGCCGGGATGCCGTCCTTGATGGCAGCTTCCAGTTCGGCAACAGTCTCCACGACACGGTGCTCTTCAATACCAGCTACTGCAAAAGCATCAAGGGCAGTTTGCAGGGTACGGTTATATAGAACCGCCACCCGGATACCAGGGCTGTAGCGGTGGAGCTGATTGATGATGCCTTTGCCCATCTCACCAGCGCCGACAACGGCTACCTGGATATAGTTATTTTCAGCGGCGCGCTTGGCGAGCGCCTGATCTACGATTAGCATAAATTCAAAATAGGTGGGTTAACGAAAATTACACGGCAGCAACAGGCTGATCAGACCAAACCTTCCAGGGAGCTTCGCCTTTCTCCCACATGGCCTCCAGGTGATTCTTGTCACGCAGGGTGTCCATTGGCTGCCAGAATCCGAAGTGCTTATAAGCAGAGAGCTCACCTGACTGAGCCAGTTGCTCCAGCGGTCCGCGCTCCCATACAGTTTCATCGCCTTCGATCAGGTCAATCACACTAGGCTCACATACGAAGTAGCCACCATTGATCATAGCGTTGTCGTGTCCGTCGCCCTTGGGCTTTTCACGGAACTGGTTGATCTTGTGATCACCTTCTCCAAGCGAGAATGCACCAAAACGACCTGGCTGCTGTACAGCGGTCAGGGTAGCAGCGGTACCCTGGGCACGGTGAAATTCGATAGACTCAGTGATGTTCACGTCGCTCACACCATCACCGTAAGTGAGGCAGAAAGTCTCATCGCCAATGTAATCCTTCACACGCTTCAGACGACCACCGGTCATGGTATGCAGACCTGTGTCGACCAGGGTAACTTTCCAGGGCTCGGCATTGCGGCGATGTACCTCCATGTTGTTGTTGGCCATGTCAAAGGTAACATCAGACATGTGTAGGAAGTAGTTGGAGAAGTACTCCTTGATAACGTATGCCTTATATCCACAGCAGATGATAAAATCATTGATACCATGCTGGGAATAAATCTTCATGATGTGCCAGAGGATGGGCTTTCCTCCGATTTCTACCATAGGCTTGGGGCGTACACCGCTTTCTTCACTGATACGGGTACCAAATCCACCGGCAAATATGACTGCTTTCATGTCAAAAGTTTTTATGGAATTGAACGGACTTAGGTGAAATAATTCGAAATAAGAAGAGGAAAGAGCAGAAAGGATGTCAGGGAGATTTGAGGTTTGGTTAACAGTTGAAAGCAGAACTCCGAACTCCGAACGCTGAACTTCAAACTCCTTTTATTCCCCTTATACAGTGGCCTCAGCCATTACAAAGGGAGATTCAAAAGACTCAAGTGTAGGCATTTCCTTGTCCTTTTCGGACAGAATGGGGTCCATATCGGGCCACTCGATGCCACAGCTATCCCAGCGGATACCTCCGTCACTAGGACCATGATACATACTGGTGGCACGATTTACGAACACGGCAGTTTCACTCATGACGTAGAAGCCGTGGGCCAATCCCGCCGGAACATACAGCATATTGCCGATTTCAGAGTCCAGCTCGATGGTAAAGGACTGACCGTAGGTAGGAGAATCTTTGCGAAGATCTACCACCGCGTCAAATATTTTGCCCTGCACACAGGTAACGCACTTTACGTGCTCATGTGGGGGCACCTGGAAATGCAGGCCACGCAGTACTCCCTTTTTTGAAACCGAATAGTAGGTCTCAGGAAAGCTGGTGCTCAGTCCCAGATCTGCAAAGGTATCCTCATGATAAATCTTGACCAGACGTCCCCGATCATCTTTTCTAAGGATGGGCTGCAATACATAGCAGCCGGGAATAGGGGTGTTAATCTTTTCCATATTCAAATTTGAAAAAGGGGGAGACCATGCTCCCCCTCCATTTTTCATGATCAATAAATGTAGCGGAAATCGAATACAGGCTTGGCCTGTACCAGTTCCTTCTTCTCTTTGAATTCTGGCCAACCGGTCAGGATCACAGAATAGTCCACCTTTTCCATCAGGTCTTCCAGAGAATCTGCAAATCCGATTTCCAGATCGGGATATTCCTGCTTAAAGGCTTCGTTTGCGAGCGGATCATAGGCAATCAGGTTGCGGTAGCCCGCGTTGATCAGCTTGACGATCACGTCAGCAGGAGGTGTCATGCGCACGTCGTCAGATCCTACCTTGAAGGATAATCCCAGGATTCCGATAGGATCGGTAGGCTTGGCTACTTCGGAGATTTTTTTGACCACATAGTCTTTCACATCATCGTTAGTCTGCAGGTTGCTACCCAGGATCTTGGCATCAACGCCGCTTTCCTTGGCGATGCTATACAGGGCAGAAGTGTCCTTTGGCAGGCAGTATCCACCGTAGCCACAGCCAGGATATACATAGCTGGCCATTCCGGCAGGCTTCTCACCATTCTCACCGCGGCTGAACCAGCGCTTGTCCTCATGCAGGATGCGGAATGCACGTGGGATGTCGATGTCACCAATCTGGTCAGCGACCATGGCCATCTCATTCGCGTAGCTGATCAGGGTAGACAACAGCGTGTTGGAGAGGTACTTGATGAACTCAGCAGAGTTGGTCGAAACGTAGTGGATCGGTGCTTCAAAAGGAGCGTAGATCCGGGTCAGGATTTCCTGAGAAATCTCATCGCTCACACCCAGTACGACACGATCTGGCTCGATGAAGTCCTCCCAGCAGTATCCTTCGCGCAGGAACTCAGGGTTGGAAGCCAGGCTGATCTTGCGACCGGGCTTCTTGGCCAGCAGTTCGTCTACGAAAGGTTGTACACGCTTGGAAACGGTAGAAGGAGGAACGGTGGACTTGGTCACGATCACCTGGTGCTTGTCGGTATCGACGTTCACCACGCTCTCGATTGCGCTGAAGATGTACTTCAGGTCCGCACTGCCATCAGGAGCACTTGGCGTACCCACGCAGACAAAGATCACCTCACTATCCTTGATCGCTTCCTCCAAAGGAGGGTTCAGAACGAAGGTTTTGTCAGCAGTTTCCTCCAGAACCTCCTTAAGGTGAGGCTCGTGAAAAGGAATCTCGAAGTTGCGCAGCTGGGCTACGCGGGCCTCGTTGATGTCGAGGCCATATGTTTTAAAGCCTTTTTTGGCAAATCCCAGACCCGTGGTCAATCCCACAAAGCCCAGACCCATTACTGTAATCATGATTTAGGAGAATGAAGAGGTGATAATTATGCTTGATTGTGCTTGAGGAACTTCAGGTAACGCTCGATTCCGTTTTCGACCAGTACCTCTGGGTTATAACCCAGTACCTCACGAGCCTTACTCAGGTTAGGGCAGCGACGGTTGGGGTTATCGGTCAGGTAATCCTTGTCGTCAGAAATTTCGTACCGAACTTCTCCCTGATAATCAAACACCTCACGGGCCTTCTCAACAAAGTGCTCGGCGAACTGTGCTACTGAGCACTCAGGGCGGTCCATACCGATATTAAAGGCTTCCAGCTTGCCATGTAGCAATACTTTCAGGTAACCGGTGATGGAGTCGGCGATGTAGCAGAAGGTACGGGTAGGCTTACCGTCAGACAGGATCACGATGTCGCGGCCTTCGGTTACAGCCTTGGCAAAGTCAGCTGGCAGGCGCTTGTCATTCACGCTCATACCTGGGCCAAAGTTGTTGAAAGGACGTGCAATAGAGATCGGCATGTCAAACTGCGTGTTGAAGGTGTAGCACAGGGTCTCACCAAAACGCTTGGCCTCATCGTAGCAGGCACGTGGTCCCATGCAGGCTACATTGCCGCGATACTCCTCGTCAGTTGGGATAAACTCTGGGAATGGATCGCCGTAGATTTCGCTACTGGAGAAGAACAGGAAGCCCTTGATAGGCTTTTTTACGTAAAAGTCCAGCAGGCGACGCAGACCCGTTACATTGGCATCGATGGTCTCCAATGGATAAATCCGATAGAAAGTAGGCGAAGCGATGGAAGCACCATGAATGATCAGGTCGGCCTCTTCTGCGCCAGGAATCTTGCTGATGTCATCGGTAATGACGTTGAAGGTATGAAGCTCCAGTTTGTCATTATCACGGGCCAGATCATCCATCCAGTCTTTGGTACCGGTCAGGAAGTTCTCCAGAGAGATCACCTTGCGGATACCCAACTCCTCTGCATATGTCGCAAAGAAATGCATGAAGTAGTAACCCAGGAATCCACCTGAGCCAGTAATCAGAATGGTACTATCCTGAAACTTGGCCTTCTCTTCGGGAGTAAGGTGAGCAAGGATGTAAGCCATGTCTTCGACGAGAATGGGATTCTGTCTCGTTTTAGTCAGCATGTTAATTTTGTGTTAATAAAAGAGAAATGGCTACGCTTTGGCGCAATGAATAATGTTGTCTTTGGCTGATACTTCCATTCCAAACCCGTAGCTGAAACCAATTAAATTGTTTGAGTAGCAATCAGTAGTAATCAAAAGACCGGACCTCCAGGAGGTACACATATATCTTAAATCAAGAAGTGTAGCCCACTGTCTTGCGAGACAGGGGGAACTTGATTGATGAGACGAGAGTGAACGATCGAGCTAGGAAGGGCGGCAACTGGTTCTTTCATGTCAGGGAAAGCGAAATCAGAATTGCTTGATTTGAAGGAACGCCAGAGCCAGGGGTGGGAAAATGCGACTTTTGGAAAACGTGAATTGATGAATTTTTCTTACTTAAAATCCTTTTGTTTTCATGGGCAAAAATAGAACCCTTTTGGAAACCATTCGAAGTTCTGAGTACCTACCGGGCATTATCAGAACATGTATGGCAGATATTCGCTTTTGAGTGGATTATTTGCGATCCATCCGCCTGTCTTAAGGGTGCAAAAACCAAGCCATCGCTACAATTCTTCTACTTACCAACATGATTTTACAGCATCAATAAAGCGCATATAGTCAACTAATTCCAAGGCATATTTACCTGATTATTAACAGGAAAGAAGTCAACCTTACAGCCCCTTAACACATTCCAGTTGGCACTGGATATAGGACGTCCGACACGGCGAATGTCCATGTATATTCCCCCCAACATTCTCCTTCGTATTCCTTACACCTACAACAGTTCTGACAGCTGCTCCGCTACCCAGGCAGACATGAGGGTATTGCCCCGCGCGTTGAGGTGATCTCCATCAAACCAGTAGGTATGGTTGTCAAAAATAGCCTTGGGAGGTGTTAATAGGGTGCCATGCTCCTTGTAAAACGCAGTAAAATAGGGAGCAGGTGTTGCAGGAGCAGTATAGTAAGGGTTATACAGGAAGATCAGCTCTACCCCTTCTTCCTCACAGCGATCGATGATTCTGTTGAGAATGGAAAGCGGGAAAGCAAATTCGATATCCCACTGATCCTCAGATAGATAGATAGGCTTGCGGACTGACTCCAAATGAGTTAGCGCTTTCTCAGCCTGCTGCCTTGTCAGGATGGTATCCTCCACCGCAAAAGATCTGGCTCCCGCTTCTCCACATTCGATGAGTGCTTCTTCAGCCCCTAGTAGATATTGCAAATAGCGCTTGCGAGTGTTGTAATAGGTCGAGACATCCCGAACCAGCTTAAGATTTGTAGGATGAAGGATAGATGCCAATTGCCCACTACTGGCAATGGCTCCTGATACGTCATGTGAGGAGCGAGCTTCATGCTCCATGACTTCCAGCACGATTACCTCTGGTTTCTTCTGCTCCAGCAGGTCTTCAATAATCGTCAGGTGGTGATTACGGCCCCTGCCTGGAAAGGCGAGGTTGGCCACCTTGATATCTTCTCCCAGTTGCCCCCTTAACTCCTCAGCAATCAGGGTATCGTTAATTCCAAAGTAAGTATGAGAAGTGCCGACAAAGGCGACATCTATGGGTTCATTGCTTTCGAAGAGGCGACAGTAAACCCAGCGGGTCTTCACCAGGTCATCCCCTTTGAACAGCTGATAGCCAAACTTTTTATCGTAGGGCATGAAGAGCAGGGCAGCAACCAGTAACACGCCAAACAAGGCTGCAAGAGACAGAAATGATATGAGAAATCGCTTCATGGCGAGCTTGATTTAAAATTGGAAATAGATGAAGCTTACTTCCTGACCAGGGCTTAGCAGGAACACACTCAGTCCCAGGGCGATGTAAACCAGTTTGCGCGATAGGGGCCTGCCCTTGAGGTTAAGCGGCACATCGCGGGTACGGTTATGCCAGTCGAGACCCAGCAGTACCAGAATCGACACCACCAGCGGAGCGTGTACCACCAGCCACATAGGATCGAGAGACCAGGCCTGGGAGAAAATCCCCTGCAAGTACCCCAGCGCCTGCTCCAGGCTCTCTGCCCGGAAGAATACCCATGCCAGACAAGTCAGGGCAAAGGTAGCCAGTACCTGCCGCAGCTCGGTGAAAGTCGGAAAAGTCCGTCCCTCGGCCACCGTATTCAGGTTGCTGCGATTTTGTCCTCCCAGCAGCAGCGGCAGGAAAAACAGGGCGTTGAGTCCCCCCCAAATGACGAAGGTCCAGTTGGCACCGTGCCAGAATCCACTCACCAGGAAGATGATCATGGTATTACGAATCCGCATCTTCTGCCCTCCCCGGCTACCGCCAAGTGGGATGTACAGGTAGTCGCGAAACCAGGTGGACAGCGAAATGTGCCAGCGACGCCAGAACTCGGCGATATCCCGGGAGAAATAGGGGGTCCGAAAGTTGGTCATCAGGTTGAATCCAAAGAGGCGCGATACCCCGATGGCAATGTCTGAATAGCCGCTAAAGTCCCCGTATATCTGGAAAGCAAATAGCACCGCCCCCACAATAAGCATATTGCCCGGCTGGGTGTCGTAGGTGCTGAATATCTGATCAACCAGCATCGCACAGTTGTCGGCGATCACCACCTTCTTGAACAGTCCCCACAGTATCTGCCGCATCCCCAGGACAGCCTCCTGGTAGTCAAACTTGCGCTCGCGGGCAAACTGAGGCATCAGGTTGCTGGCACGCTCGATCGGCCCTGCCACAAGTTGTGGGAAGAAGCTCACAAACGCCAGAAAGGAAACCAGATTCCTACTCGGTTCAAGCTGTCCCCGATAAATGTCGATGGAGTAGCTAAGGGTTTGAAAGGTGTAGAAACTGATCCCGACCGGCAGGATGATGTGCAGGCTGCTCACATTCATGGCGATCCCCACACTATCAAAGGCCGAAACGAAGGATTCGATGAAGAAGTTGAGGTACTTGAAGTAAGCCAGCAACCCCAGGTTAACCGACAGGCTGATGCCAAGCAGCATCTTTTTGGCCGAAGGGTTGGAAGCTTTGGCGATCCTTTGCCCGATGGTAAAATCCACCAGGGAACTGAACAGAATCAGTCCCAGAAATCGCCAGTCCCACCAGCCGTAGAATACATAACTACTGATGAGGACTACCACATTTTGCCACTTGATCTGTCGAGCAGGTATCGACCAGTAAATAGCAAAAACTATGGGCAGGAAAAGGGCAAACGCTAACGAATTGAATAGCATGATCTACTTTTAGACGGGCTTGCGATTACGTTTTTCATCCAGACTTATACGAAATTGACTCATCCCTACAATCTTCCCATTTCGCCTGAGCCAAAAACAGTTTTGTTTGACAAAAAGGATACCGAGTAGACTGCACTTCACAGAAAAATCAGCATACCTTCCCCAAAGGCCTCATCACATACGATTTTTTCCAGGCAATATGGAAAAAGGTCGCAGGGCATGGCCTGTTTCTATCACATTACATACAAAAGCGGGAGGGGGAGCTTTCTGGTTCAGGAGTCAACCAGCACAGAGCGGACAGGGGCAAATCGATTAATGTCCTGCATCCTGTCCATATTCTTTTTCAACCATTCGTCAGACTGATTCCACCACTCTTCCTTCATCAACTGCTGGATCTGATCTTCCTCAAAACGGTATCGTATGACTTTGGCGGGAGTCCCTACTGCGATGGCATAAGGGGGGATATCTTTGGTTACGACGGCGTTGGCTCCGATAATGGCACCAGTACCTATTTTTACCCCATCCATGATGATGGAATTGGCACCAACCCAAACATCATGGCCGATGGTGGTATCTTTGTATTCTTCAAATCCATATTGCTCCACTAGTCCGTAGTGAGGCGCATAAAACGCTGGGTGGCTGGAAACAAACCCCCTGGAAGGATGGGTGCCCAGGCCGCATTTTACGTCGGGGGCTATAGAGCAGAACTTTCCGATCTGGACGCGGTTCAGGTGACAACGGGCACCGATATAGGAGTAATCTCCCAGTTCCACATTGGAAAGCATGGATTGCTCGGAGATTCGGTTATGTCGACCAAAACTACTGTTAGAGAAGGAACATCCAAAGCCGATATGCATCCCTTCATGACGCAGGTTATAACGGATCACCATCAACAGCCAGCGAGTCCATTTCACAAGGGGAATTCTACCTATGGCATATGCGGGAAAATTCATAAACAATATTCAGATGTTGTCGGGTTCTAGTTGAGTTTGCGAACATAGTGGTCCAACTTGTTTCTCAGTTGTTTTTTGGCCAATGTGACCGCACGAGAGAGAGGGATCTGCTGATAATAGAACTTATACAGCACTTCTTCACTGCCGTTGGCTGCACGAATATGGCTATTTCGAGCAATCCTGATCCGGTCTCCCTCGATGCGCTGCATCAGATTCTGCTCGGCTGGCCTCATTTCCAGTCCGAAACTCAACTCTGATTGGTCTACGGTAAAGAGGGTGGCAAAATGGGTGTCAGGGGAATATAGCTGTAATGGCTTTCGTCCGTAAATATTAAATTCTAATGACTCCCCGTTCAACTCAGGTAAGAACTTGGCGGCATTTGACTTATGCCACTCAAAGAAAGCATCATAAACCGAGAAAGACTCGGCCAGTGGTTTAAACTGCCAATTCCTCGCGCCAAACAGCAAAGGAACCTGATATAAGGTACTGTTGTCAGCAAAGTTGGTCCCCGTATCTCCAAAATTGGATGCGAGAGACTGCCTGGGATACACGTAGAATTTTTCCTGAGCTACCAGATAGCGAATTTTGTGCTTGAGCCAGGAGGATTTTGGCCAGGAGCGGACAAAATCTGAAATTTTTTCCTCGGCCATTACTTCCATGTGGCCCTCAAGCCAGCCTTTGAATTCACTCCACCAATCCCACTTCCAGACCTGTCCCCATGAGGAGGGCATTTGCATGAAAAATACATCTGAGCCATCCTCTACCGGAATGAAGGGCAGATTCTCTGCATGAACATTGGCCCGGTGGTTATACAGCGAAATACCAGCCAGACGGGAATCATGCCCGTAAAACTCGAGGCTTTCAAGGGTAAAAGTGTAATACTGAGGCGACACATAGAGATCATCCTCCAACAAAATCACCGAACCAAACTGCTCAGTGAGATCGCCACATTTGAGGATATGAGCCCTAAGCCCGAGATTCTCAGGCTGATAGACCACCTGTTTTTCACCGTATTTCCATTCAAAGGAATTGGCAACAGCCAGTACATCCCGGTTATCACCTTTATCGATGCTAATAATCAGGGGAACTGATGCCCCCTCAGGGTAGTGAGCAGCATCCAGAGAAGAAAGTACTCTGGTCAGGGAGTGAGCACGGTTATAGGCTACTACCACTATGGCGGGTAGTGTACTATGATCTCTTTGGCTCATGTTTTATTTGGTCCTGAGTTAATGGGAGGTCCTGCCTTCTGAATCGTTGATAGTTCCCAGCCAGCATAATGGTGGTAACAGAGAACAGTATAAAATTCAGCCAGTACCCATAGTTATATATCCCCATCGCAGATTCTGAAATCCCCGATAGGGCGAAGTACAAAAAGAACACCAGTATCCCCAGCACAAACCTGAAGCCCCTCTCATATAGCATGATGGATCTTTTCATCACGGTGAATAGCGTGAGAAGGAAGAACAGCAGGCCAATATACCCGGTATCAAAAATGGTCTGAAAAACCGAGTTGTGAGAGATAGAGGAAATGAGCTTTCGTTCCTTGGTGATGTCCTTACCAAATTTGCTGATGTAATGCTTGGTAAAGCCCGCTTTGTAAGGGCCATACATTCCATACCCCCACAGGTGGACATCTTTGAACTGGGCCAGTTCCTCAGAAGAGTATTTGTAGATAAATGCCCTGGAGTTGCCCGTCTCAAGGTCATTATCCCCTCGGGAGAAATTCTGCAACAGTGCACTATCGCCATAGGTAGTCAGCAGAAACAGCATCACAAACTGCATGACGGGCAGTGCAATAATCAGGACCAGGAGCACCTTCAGGTTAGCAAATTTCCTCAGCAGGAAAATCGCCAAAGGAGCCAGCAGAGCATTCATAAAGGTACCCCGCGAGTCTGCAACCAGGATAATAAGTAAGGCGCAGAACATGCCGGCAATCATCAGCCGCTTGCTCCACCGGGGGATGTTCTTCAGGAAGAAATAGCTATAGAGCAGCATCCCAAAGCCTCCTCCAATTACCATTCCCAGGCTATTGGGGTGGGCCTGTCCCATTAACGGGAAGCCTCGCTTTTGGAGGGGAATCCCAAACATTTCCATCAATTTCCCAGATTCTGCCTCTTCCCCACTGGTCATGGTCGGGAAAGCAAAGAAGAAGATGATCTGGAGAATGGTCCAGACTGAGAAAAAGAAAGCGATGCCATACAGCACCCGACTTGCCCCTTCCTCATAGGACTTGGCATCCCGAAAGATCTGGTTGATGGAGTATATCAGAAATGTGATCAGGAAAACCGAAGGAACGACCTTTTTCCCTATACTCAGGGTGTTTGCCATGAAATTATTGGTCCGGACCTGACCGATTATGATCAGCGCTAGAAATGTCAGCACCACAAAGCCGGCCCATCTGTCTCCAACGCTCATTTTGTAGATCCGGCCCCGACCAGCAAACATGGCAATCAGGGTCCCCAATACGGGAATCAGCACCGGAATAAAAGCCATGGCTGAAACCCCTACCGGGGAAAACGCGAAGTTTACAACGCTAAAAAAAATGATTGCCACAAAAAGAGTTGGCACAGATAACTCCTCCGATACCTGAAGCCTTTGAGCCTCAACATCCGGATCAAACTGATTATCTGCTGCAACTGTCTTATCTATCATGCCCTAACTTTAGGCTCCGAATTTAGTACCCGTCGTTCGATCAACTGGTACATGTTTCTTACTACTTCTGGCCAACGGAATCCCTTTGACCTGGCCTGAGCTCCTACCTGCAAGGCTTCAAACAGAGCAGGATCCTTTACCACCCTGTCAACAGCCCCAACCAGTCCTTCTACCACTTCCGGTTCAGATTTATTTTCTGTACTTACCACGAGTCCACTGTTCTCGTCCAGGATCT
Organism: uncultured Bacteroidia bacterium; assembly: GCA_964343195.1. Taxonomy (GTDB): domain Bacteria; phylum Bacteroidota; class Bacteroidia; order J057; family J057; genus CAYVAP01. The sequence goes on from CAYFIR010000063.1 coordinate 26,606, forward strand.
CCTTGGGTCCACCCAGATCCAGGCAGACTACGGGCAAGCCAAAATGAAGTGATTCAAGAACGGCCCCGCCACTGGAATCGTGCATACTGGGGAAGAAAAGCAGGTCATAGTCCTGATACATCTGAAAAAGCACTTCCTGCGGTACACGTGCAATCCATTCTACCGAGTCCCCTACTCCATAAGCATCTGCCTGTGCCTTTAGCCAGGCCTCATCTCTTCCGCCACCGATGATGGTGAATTCAAGATCGGGGTGAATATCCTTTAGCTTGGCAAAGGCCTGTATGGCCAGGTGAATACCTTTCCAGTATTCAAGGCGACCTACGTACAGAAGCTTTTTGGCGGAACGACCAAGGCTACGTTCTGTGGCTCCTCGTCCCTCAGGGATACCGAGTTCCAGGGCAATTTCGCACTTGTCATGGTAACGTTTGGGGACAAATGCCTGTGTTTCTGACGTCTTACAAAGAATCAGGTCGCTCTGACGAAATGTCTTCTTCAGTCCAGGATGGAAGCTCGAGATTACATTCACCCAATGTCTCACCAGGTCCTTGATCATGCCACTTCGGGGGACTCCTTTTAGCAGCCGAAATGGCGCCTTCTCTCCCCCTCCTACTGGCCCGAACACAAAAGGAACCCCCTTGCCTCCGAGGTAAGAAGGAGTGCGAAATACTCCCAGGGTTATGTGGTGAATTAGATCAAATTCTTTCTCGGCCAGTGATCCTTTGACATGTCTGGCCACAAAATACTGCCACAGGTAGTAGTAAATGTGCTCAAAGATTGAAGCGGTCTCCCACCAGGTGTGGACCCAGTCTGGCATGTCGTAATACCAGAAGTCAAGATTTTCGGGTTGAGGGGTCTCAGCAAAATATCCTTCGATTCTCTCCCGATTAACTTCTCGGGTCAGGACTGTCACCTGATAATCAGGGTTTTGACTGAGCATATTAGCAAAGTTCCAGGCGATTCCTGGCTCGCTCCCGATGTTGGGAGCACACGCATATGCGGAAAGTAAGATCTTCATTTATCGAACGTGTGTATCAGTTAGCGTAGGGAAGGATGATTTAGTGGTGCCAAAAGTCCATTTGAAAAAGCCTTTAGTTCTTCTGAACATATTTCGTTCCACCATAGCCCTGCAGTATAAATTGACTTGGAATTTTATTTCTGGTCACGGCTGGGAGCAAAATCTGCGCAAGAAGTACAAGGTTGTACTAAGCTGATAACTTCTAAAAAAAGGGGGAGGGGATACAGCTAGAACTGGAAGGGCCTATGGATAAATATAAGCTCCAATATTCTGAAATGTTTTGCATCTCCTAACAAATTGGCTGGATTTATTTTACACGGTGGAGCCATACATTTCAAGGTGTAAAGGCTTATCCGACTGGGGAAGGCATATTGCCTCTGCTCTCAGAGTGGAATTATCGACCGTGAGACTTCAGAAGGGAAAGGTACTGCAGACAAAGTACAGACCCCATAGAAGTTGGCTGAAAGGTTTCAAGGAGCGTATAGGACTTACCTACATGTGTCAGGTCTCCTCAATCAAGGATGTAAAGACAAGGGTAGCCACCCACCACCCGACCTGATGAATCACGAAAATAGCAGAGAGTCCTGAAGGAACGTAAGAGAGTATGTTAAGCAGTTGATATTTGATGAAAAACGGTCGTTTTTCCCAACTCAACTGCATATAAATATTACACCCTTACGGGAGATGGGCTCAGTTTATTTAACTCCTGAGCCATGTGCCTTGCGAAAGCACGCTCACTCATTACATTTTCCCACCATTCACGGGAGCGGACATGCAACTCCTGTAGTTCTTCCGGATGCTTAAGCAGATAATCAATCTTTTCCAGCCCTTCACGCCAGTTTTTCACCTGAACAATAGGGCTGTTGCGATAGATATGTACATCGGGAAGTTCAAAGGACACGACAACTCCCCCAGCCCTCATGGATTCCATGTGCCGGTATGTCTCTGCGCTCACAAAGCCAGAAGGACAAAGGGCTATCTTGGTATCAGCGAGGCATTCAGCATATGAGCGGGAATCACCTTTCATAAACCCAAGGTAGAAGCCAATCAGGCCACCAGGGAAGACTTCATCAAAATTGAGGCGCAATGCCCCTGGAACTGTACGCTTTAGGAGCGCCACAATATTCTGGTCCAGCCCGGAGGGGGCATAACGTAACCAGGATGAAAGCTCCTTGTAAAGGGTAACCCGGCTACGGTTCAGGTTTCCGTTGAAATAAACGCTGATGCCACGCTCTTCCAGAGACTTATGTGGATATACTCCCACCCGGTCGCTGTATCCTACAGGAAAATGGAACAGGTTCTTGTGGCCGTTATTGTGGAGAATAAAGCTCTTGAATACTGCGTGAAAGTGCTTGACAATGTGGTTCGGGATATCGCCATGCTCATCAGAAGTCCAGATCAGCACCCTTGGCTTCGTCGCCTCGAACTGGAGACAGGCAGGAACCGCTTTTCCATTTTGCTGAGAAAAAACCCACCATTCGTAATCATAAAAGGTTTCTCCCATTTCCGCCTTAAGAGAGGTAAAGATGTTTCGGTAGAACTTCTTTTCTACCACCTCCTCAGGTTTAAACTGAGAACCTGGATCAAAGTATACAGAAGGGAGCTCAGGGAGAAGTGGACTGATTTCTGGTTTCATGACTAAAAAATGGGGAGTGATCGATAGTATTATTATCGTTGGAAAATATAGTGTTTACATAACACATATCTTGCCAATTATCACACTCAAACTAACTTTCTATGGTACCATTTTACCCGACAGACGGTACTTAATATTGCGATAGCGGCTCAATAGCTGCCATTTCTCCATCAATGGTATGATTACCGACTTAAACCGAAAGGATAGGTAAGTCAGGTAATTTTTCCATAAATACTTACCTGAGAAGTGCTGTTTCGCCAGACGAAGCTTTTCATCGCCTGCCAGCCGGATATTCTGAAAGCTAAAGCCTCCATCAAGGTATTCGACCATCAGCTCATCCAGGAAGTGAAACCCGGTCATGTCAGGTCGACTCAGGGCATAACGCACCGTCCAGGCATAGTCGGCTATCACCTTGAATTGCAGGTCATATCCTCCCTGCTTCAGAAACACTTCACGACGGAAAAACATGGCCTGATGACAAAAGGGAATCCGGGAAAAGAGGGTATCCTTTGTAATCTGCTCACCCTTTTCATAGCGAACAGCCTGCTCACCTTCAGTGCGGTTTACCGCACGTCCGTACAGCACATCGATGTCCCCAGCCTCCATTAACGCCTGCTCTACCTTGCCGAGCACCTTTTCATCATAAAAGGTATCCCCGGCGTTCAGGTAGTTGACAAATGTGCCACGGGCCAGTTCAGTGCCCTTGTTCATCGCGTCATATATTCCTTTGTCGGACTCACTCACCCAGCGGTCAATTCGTGCTTCATACCGCTTGATCACATCCAGGGTTCCATCACTGGATTTTCCGTCCACGACCACGTACTCAAAGTTGGTACAATCCTGAGACAGCACACTCTTGATGGTCTGCTCGACATTGTCCCGATCGTTATACACCACGGTAATGATGGAAATCAAGGGAGTCTCTGAGGAAGATGAAGACATACTATTATTGAATTTTCGAACTTCAGATCAAAAAACTACCCCAAGCTGGCCAGCAGTGCTTCCATATTGGCGTGATGCTCTTTGTCTGTAAAGAGGGATAAATATCGGTTTCTACCTGCCACACCCATATGACGTCTCAGCTCAGGATCTGACATGAGTTGGGCCAGTTTTTCTGCTGTGGCCTCCGGATCATGCGGTTGCACCAGGAATCCGGTTTCTTCGTGAGCTACCACGGTAGGTACCCCACGCCAGAAGGTCGCGACTACAGGCTTCCCGAACTGCATGGCCTCCAGTGCCACCAACCCAAAGGTTTCTGATTCAAAGAATGTCGGGAAGCAGAAGATGTCACAACGGGCAAACGAAGCAAACTTCTCTTCTCCGGTTTGAACGCCGAGGAACTTCACTTTATTCTCAAGCCCATACTTCTCAACCAAAGCCTGAATGTGCCCCTGATAGGGTCTGGACTCAAATCGGCCCATGAGCTCCACCTGGAAGTCATGCCCCTGTTCATGCAGGATACGGGCCGCTTCTATTAGCACTTCGACTCCTTTGGACTTTTGCAGCACTCCCACAAACAGGATGTGAGGGCGATCATTGCCAGTCGGTAAGCCATCATTGTAGTAGGGACCACCGATATCCGCCAGACCATTCAGAATGACGACATCTTTTTTGGCTTTCAGCCCTTTACCATCCTCTGGATTATACTCAGATAATCGAATGGTCACGTCAGGGCGATCATATGCACGAGAGTAAAGCTTACCCAGCATACCATCAAACTCAGACCGGACCTCGGAGACGCCTGCTGCATGGAAGTGAAATACCACCTTGCGAAACAGCCATCGGACTGCATTCAGGAAAATAATGTCCCTAAGAATGGGAACCCTATCGGGCCCGGCCGGTGGATAGTACAGGATTTTAGCTCCAGTAGTGATCCGCATCCAATAGGTGTTTACGATCAGCGTAAACAGTTTCCAGAGCTTCTTCCACTGAAACTTCCCGATGTCGTCCATATCGGCCGAGAAGCTCATCCTCACGTGCACAAGCTTGATCTTGTCGTAGGATGCATTGAGCATGTTCTGAATCATGATGGCCTGTCCTCCAAAGGGAGGAGGCGTCTGCCCGACGACCATCACTTTTACAACCTTATTGGCCATGGATCGGCTTGAGCGTATTTAGGTGGTTAAAGAAGAGGTGGAAACTTCGGAGGAATTACCCAGGCGCTGGGCCTTACGGAATGGGGGCTTGACGATGTCATGGCTGACATCATCATACCACTGAACCATTTCCTTCACGCCCTCATCCATTGAATAAGGCGCCTCCCCCAGTGTCGTGATGGTCTTCTCGATCGGAGTAATGTAATCCTGGGTCATGCTGTTGAAGCGGGTAGAAGTCAGCGGGAAACGCCCCCCAACTCCTGTGACAATGTCTCCCGTCAGTGCAATTCCCTTAACCATTCCCGTTGGCAGTACACGTACCGACTTTCCAGTAAGGTGTTTGGCAATGGACTTCACCCATTCCAACAAATTTACAGGCTCGTCCCCTACGTAAAACACCTGCTCATGGACCTTCTCAGCGGGCTGGGTCAACATCTGATGAATCTGATAGACCACGTTCTTCACATAACCATAGGAGCGATATACGTCCTTTTTGGAAGGGTGAAAATAGAGCCCCTTGCGCATCACAGGGAACATGACGTCCCGATAACGCAGAGACCAGGGTCCCCAGATGGTACTAGGCCGTATCAGACACCAGGTACAATCCAGATTGGCCTCTCGGGTCAATTGCTCGGTAATCACCTTGCTCTTGCCATAGAGGGTGTAGGGATCATAATCCTGATCGTGCTTGGGAATGTAGCCCGCCTTGCACACGAACTGAGTTGAGGTAATAACCGCACGTTGTATGCTGGGCGTAGCCTTGATGGCATCAAGGATATGCTGTGTCCCTTCTGTATTCTGGATATATTCATCCATGTCTCCATCGAGCTCATGGATATCCGAGTCTGTGCGGGCGGCCAGGTGAACTACGGCATCAGGCTGAAACTCCTGGAAGATCTCGACCATGCGAGGGCCATCCATTATATCAGCATCTACCCGATACTTTTCCTGAGCGGGATTGAGAGCCGGGCTCCAGTCCACGTTCAGTATTTCTACATCCTGCCCCTCATAGTGCTCTATCAGGTTGGTTCCAATAAAGCCAGAACCTCCAGTGATGAGTATTTTAGACATTACGATTGAGTATTCTGTTGAAAAAATGAGCCTTCGAATCTATTATCGCTCCAGTTGCTTGATGTTGGCGCGGGCCTCTTCGACATCGTGCTTCATCATGATCCCGACCATTTCTTCGAGACCGACCTTGGGCACCCAGCCCAGCTTTTCCTTGGCCTTGGTGGGGTCACCGATCAGCAACTCCACCTCAGCCGGACGGAAATACTTCGGATCTACCTCTACAACTAGCTTGCCAGTCTTGGAATCGTAGCCTTTTTCATCGACTCCCTCTCCCTTCCAGACGATGTCCATGTCGATGTGCTTGGCCGCCATCTCCACAAACTGACGTACAGAGTACATCTTGCCAGTCGCTACTACGTAGTCATCTGGCTCGTCCTGCTGCATCATCATCCACATCATCTCAACGTAGTCCTTGGCGTAGCCCCAGTCGCGCTGTGCGTCCATGTTGCCAAGTTTCAGCACATCACGGGTTCCAACGGCGATCTGAGCCAGATTGGTGGTGATCTTGCGCGTTACGAAGGTCTTGCCACGGCGCTCTGATTCGTGGTTGAAGAGGATGCCATTGCTGGCGTGCATGCCGTAGGACTCACGGAAGTTCTTCACGATCCAGAATCCGTAAAGCTTGGCCACACCATATGGAGAACGTGGGTAAAAAGGAGTAGTCTCCTTCTGCGGAATCTCCTGTACCAGACCGTACAGCTCGGAGGTAGAAGCCTGGTAGAAGTGTGCTTCAGGGCACTGGTTCTGCATCGCGTCGAGCAGACGCAGGGTACCGAGGGCATCCACCTGAGCGGTGTATTCAGGCACATCAAAAGACACCTTCACGTGGCTCTGGGCACCGAGGTTGTAGATCTCATCTGGATGGATCTGACGCAGCAACTTGTTGAGGTTGGCGCTGTCAGTCAGGTCACCGTGGTGCAGGTGTAGACGCTCATGGCCCATCACATGGTCGATACGAGAGGTGTTGAACACACTCGCACGGCGAATGATGCCATGAACTTCATAGCCTTTCTCCAGCAGTAACTCTGTCAAAAATGATCCATCCTGTCCAGTGATACCTGTGATAAATGCCTTTTTCATATTGTTTCTGATGTGTTTGTTCTAAATGTTCTGTCAAAAATGATGTTTGGGTTGCCCCTCTTCCACCTACTTTCCGGAATCAGGAGGCAGGTCTCGGAAAAGCTGAGCTGTCCGACATTTGACGCTCATGAAATATCTTTAGCCAAATGGTGTGCCTGAATTGATCAGACGCACGCAATCAGTCAAAAAACAAGGAACGTTGGCGAGAAGTAGGGGGAAGTCGGTAATAAATGGAGCGTTAAGAGCGCTTTATCAGACTCAAAAAGGCCCCGGATCTGAGGTTTTGTATCAGGGAAATCCCAAAGAGCGACTTGGTTTGAAGGAAAAATACCTCATGGGTTTTGGGAGAAAGCAGGTACCCAACATAGGACGCCATCATTTGGGAAACCAGCGTTGCGATTGCTGCCCCATTGATTCCCATGGTAGGAATCAGGAAATAGTTTAGGCCAATGTTTACGACCATTCCCAGGATGGTACGGTACAGGGATATATGCTGGAGGTTTTTGCATAGTAGCCAGTTGCTTCCTGCAGTACCTATGAAGACAAAGAGCAGACTCCAGATGTGAATGTAGATGACCTGGGTAGCGGGACCAAACTCATCTCCAAACAAACCATACACGATGGTTTTCCCGAAAACCGCCATCAACAATCCGATGCCGACCGCTATTACCCAGAAAATATCCATGAGCATTTGCACCCGGTGAGTGAACAACTTCTCATCAGTTTTATAAGCGTTCATGATCGCAGGCAGAATGGCTTTTGACACGATTCCGGGGATGAAATACCACACCGAAAGTAATCGCATGGCGACTGCATAGATGCCATTCTGGTAGGCTCCGATCATATTGGTGATCATCACCTGGTCTATTTGCATGTAAACCGTGATGACAAATCCGGCCAGTAGCAGCGACCATGAATCCTTGACAAGTTGCCTGGCGTACCCCATGTCAAATTTCCATGGAGTCGGGCTAGGGATTCGCTTAAAGGCAAACCAGCCCATCCCAATGGCATTTACAAGCTCTGTAAGCACCAGAATAACGGCAAACCAGTAAATACTCATTCCGGAAAGAATGGCCAATATGCGTAAGCCACTGGTTACCAGTCCAGAAACGAATTTTACCTGGGCGTCAAGACGCCCCAGAACCCTGGCATTAAGATGGGACTCAAAAATTACCCCTATAGACTTGACCAGAATCATCAGGCCAAGGATCAGGATCACCTCATTGGCGGGAGAGCCCTGTGACCAGAACTGGATCATCACAAACATCACCAGGTAGGCGAGCACACCGCTTCCGAGTCTTAACCCAAGGGAAGTACCCAGTAGTTTTCCGGGATCTTTCTCGGATTTCTCGACCAGTTCACGGACCAGCATCTTATTCAATCCCAGGTCAGCAAAAATCACAAAAAACATGATAAAGCTCTGGCCATAGCTAAGGATACCCTGCCCTTCTGGTCCAAGGTATCGGGCTACCCAGGCCCCAACAAAAAAGCTAATCCCCATGGAGAATACACGCTCAAACAACAACCAGGCGGTGTTACTGAGGTGCTTGGACACTCCGTTGGATTTCTTTTTCCAGGTTTTTATTGTCTCTATCGGGGACATATGGGGATTCAGAGTATTAAGCCAAAGAATCTTTCTTGATTGTCAGTTCTATGGCTAAGGATATTACCAGTTAGTTACAGGGGAGAAACCCCTCTATGGGAAAGAAAAAATTATCGCCGAACCCAATGCTTATCGGCAGTCAAACCTAAAAATCAGATGGAATGGCCTCGGTTTCTTACATCCACTCTTAAGTATCTTCTCTATATTTCCTACGAAACTGGGCCATCTCAAAAAGATGCCCGACTACAGCACATTCAAACCGCAGGTCTCACCGAGAGATTGCCAATTTGAAAAAACGCTGTAACCGGGCCAGGACCTTATGCTTCTACCTCGAAGACCGCCTTACGGGCTTCTTCCAGGTCATTTTTCATCATGATCTCGATCATTTCCTCGAGGCCAACCCTAGGCTCCCAGCCCAGTTTTTCCTTGGCCTTGGTGGGGTCACCGATCAACAACTCTACCTCAGCCGGACGGAAATACTTCGGATCTACCTCTACAACTAGCTTGCCAGTCT
>CAYFIR010000064.1:0-35382 GCA_964343195.1 uncultured Bacteroidia bacterium
TTTACATACATCCCGAGCTTAAGCCTTTTTCTTAACTTGACAAAGTAGAATTAAGATGGCTGCCTTTTACAACATCCCCAATGTCATCCTGAACCTCGTAGCATGGCGGAGAGTTAAAGGACCTTAATACCGCACTTTCCAGCGCTACTTTCTCAAGTGGTACACTGGAAAGTGTTACTTTTTAGATCCTTCGTCGCTTCCTACGGTCGCTCCTCAGGATGACCCGTGGGAGTGGTAAGGAAATAGGTTGATCGACGTTCGGAGACGTCGATCTGCACTTGCTGCGGGTTAAAACCATGCAGCAAGTAAGATGGCTGCCTTTTACAACATCCCCAATGTCATCCTGAACCTCGTAGCATAGCGGAGAGGTGAAGGACCTTAATACCGCACTTTCCAGCGCTACTTTCTCAAGTGGTACGCTGGAAAGTGTTACTTTTTAGATCCTTCGTCGCTTCCTACGGTCGCTCCTCAGGATGACCCGTGGGAGTGGTAAGGAAATAGGTTGATCGACGTTCGGAGACGTCGATCTGCACTTGCTGCGGGTTAAAACCATGCAGCAAGTAAGATGGCTGCCTTTTACTAGTGCTTTCGGAACGAAGTTCCTGACCAATTCGAGTTGAGATAACAGTCTAGCTACCAGCACATTCAACTTCGAACTTTGAACCACAAACTTTGAACTCTATCCACTAGCCGGGCGAATTTATTCCCCGGCTAGCTTGCATATTTCTTACTGGACAGATCCCCCAAACTCCACCCAATCGACTTTGGCAATCTCCCCTGCCCCCGACTGGTGGAAGACCAGGTAGAGGTCGTGCTTGCCCTGGTAATTCTCAAACAAGAGGTTGGCGGTGCGCCAGGTGCTGCCCCGACCTGCGGGCAAAACCGCTCGTCCGATTATGGGACCATCGGGACGATCCAGGTGGAGGGAAACAGTTCCTCCGTTACCGGGAAGGAAAGAAATTTTCAGCAGGTTTAGGCCAGTGCCATCGATCTGCCGATAGCCAAAATAAGCCCCTTCCCGCGTGCCATTCAATACCGGCAGGTCGCGGTTTTCCCCCCAGGTGCCAATCCAAATGTCTTCTGAGATTACATCGGCATCTTCAGCCTGAAGACGTGGATGGCGCAGCACCAGCAGTTCCCGGCGTGAAAGTGGAGGAAGGTCCCTATTTCCACCGTCGGTATAGGTCGCGGAAAGCAGGTAGGCACCAGTGGTGCTGCGTTGACCGGGAGTACTTACCGTTCCCGATGTGCCAAGCGTCTGCCCAGATGCCGCAGGATCACCCAGCGACAGGATGTACTGCACCATGGCCTTGGCATCCGAAATGCTCAGCTGGGGGTGGGCGGCCATCATGCGCTCGCCCCAGTTGCCATTGCCACCCTTGAGGATTTTTTGCGCGAGGTATTCCTCTGCGTCGGACTGGTTGCGGTAGCGCTGGGCGACCGCCTGATAGCTCGGGCCTACGGACTCGGTTTCGTCGGCGTGGCAGGTCCGGCAATCGCTGTTGCGGATCTGCATCAGACCCTGATAAAAGCGCGGGTCGCCTTGCGGGATCTGATCTCCGCCCAGCATAACCTCCAGGTCTCGCCCTTCGCTGACATACACCCAGCGAACTTCCGTACGATCCTCGGTAATGCCACCATTATCCTCATCCTCCGGGTCGTGGATGTTGACTTCAAATTGGTTTTGCTGCCCAGGTAAATAGAAACTCCGGTTGCCTGAGAAGGCAATGTTGATGTCGGGCGGCTCATTGCCGACGCGGATTTCTGCCTCGGCGATGGCGGTATCCCCCGCCTGATCAACGACCAGCAGCTTCGGGTGATAGACGCCGGGCTGTTCGTAGGTAAAGCAGACTTCCACCCCGCTGTCTTCCACCACGCTGTCCTGGGTGAGCTGCCAAAAGTAGCTCAGTGTGCTGTCCGCCGGATCGTAGTCATAGCTGTAGTAAGCCGAAAGGTTGACACTGTGGGGCGCTGCTCCGTCGGCTTCGTCCACATACAATTCCGGGACAGGCAGTCGATTACCGGGAGCATATTCGATTTTGACCAGCCGCGCGTCGGGGTTATTGAGGAAATAATCCTGGCCATATGCCAGGATGTAGAGGCTGCCATCCGGCCCGAATTCCATGTCGATGGGCTTGCTGATTTCGACGCCAGGGAGGAAGGGCTCGATTTTGTCCAGGTTGCCTGCGCTGTCAAAGCTCACCAGTTTGGTCCAGGAGCGTGCCCATTCGTAGATGAAGAGTTTGCCTTCGTAGTAGTCGGGAAAGGCCGTTGTGGCACCGACTGTATCGTAAAGTGCCTGCCGATAAACCGGTCCGGCCATGGCGCTACGTGAGCCCGTTCCCAGCATGGGAAAAGTGTCACTCAAGGCGTATGGGTACCAGATCAGGGCTGACTGGGCAGGGGGAAGTTCCTTGCTGCCGTAGTTGTAGGGGGAATAATTGACCGGATGCATGGGGTCAAAGAATGGCCCTACGGTGTCTTTTTCGAAGTCCCGATCGGGATAGGCACGGTTGTCAGCGGTGAAATAGGGCCAGCCAAAGTTTCCGGGCTTGCGCGCCTGATTCCACTCGTCGTAGCTACGTGGCCCATAGCGGCTGCTATCGCCTACATCGGGTCCTACATCGCCCCAATATACCCATCCTGTCTCGTGGTCCACGGAGATTCGGAAGGGATTGCGGCAACCCATGGTGTAGATTTCCGGGCGACCGGAGGAGCCATCAGCTGGGAAGAGGTTGCCATCCGGGATCACATATCCGCCCGAATCCAGCGGGGTGATGCGCAGTATTTTGCCGCGCAGGTCGTGGGTGTTGCCGGAAGACTTTTGTGCGTCGAAAGGTCCGCGTCCAGGACGCTCGTCGATTGGGGTGTAGCCGTCGGATTCCTTGGAACTGGTGTTGTCCCCGGTAGAAAGCCAGAGGTTACCATCTGGCCCAAACGTAACCGAACCGCCTGAGTGGCAGCAGGTTTCGCGCTGGACTTCGACCTCAATGATCAGGGTTTCGGTAGAAAGCAGCAGGGAGTCGCCTTCCAGTACAAAGCGCGAGAGGGTCTGCGGACGTTCGCATTCGGAGCCGGGAGAATAGTAGAGGTAGATGTAGCCGTTTTGGGCAAAATCGGGGTCCTGTGCCAGGCCCAATAGCCCGTCCTCGTAGTTGCCGCTCGTGCAGACGTCGAAGGTGTGGAGCACCTGGGTGGCTTCGTTTTCAGGTGAATAGAGCTTCATGCGGCCTTTTCGCTCGATGTAGAGCACACGCCCGTCGGGCAGGATGGTCATCTCCATGGGTTCATCTACATCGTAGTCGTCGAGTACCTTGATGGTGAAACGGTTGTCATGCGGAGCATAGGGGCTGCTTATTTGCCCGAATTGATAGGTATTGTCACCAAAGAGGTAGGGAATGCTGCGTTGGATTTGCTCGGCAAACCCACTAGAGCGGACCAGGCTGTCATTGACCGAAAGGTTCAATATGCGTCCTCCATCAAATTCGTAGGAGCTGAAAGCGGGGCGAATCTTGCTGCCCATCGGTTCGATAATGTCAGCTACCTTTTGGGCAATCTGAGTCGAATCTTCGGACAGGGTATCGGAAGGTAGTTGCAGCATTTGGTACCCCCAGGGCCAGTCGAGGCGGTTGCGTAACGAGGCATTCACAACGGCCAGCCCGCCTCCGGATTGTACGTAGCGCTCCAGGTGGTTTTGTTGCTGAGGAGTGAGGTCTTCACCGGCCCAGTCTAGCAGATAGACTACGCCATAGTTGATCAGGGAATCTTCTATGAGCCAGCTTGCCTCCGACGTCGTGTCGAGGGTCATGTAGCCCGAGTCAGTCAGGGCGCAGAGGCTGGCTAGCAGTCTGTTGTAGGTTTGCCCATCGGTGTCTGGGCTTTTAACCAGCAAGACTTCTCGGGTAAGTCGCTGTTGGCTGAGGGGTGCTTGCGGGGTACATCCTGCCCAGAGGAGCACCGCACCAATTGAGAATAATAAGATCGAACGCATGGATCTGCGGATAGGGAGTGAAGGTAATAGTAGTTTAGCCTCTAAGTTACTGATTTATTGAGGCTTGGCTCAAGCTGTTTCTTCCGATAAATAAGGGGTATTTTGACCAAAAAAGATGCTTGAATAGCAGGAAGGGTTCGGGGGAAGGCGGAATAAGGCCGGTGGGCAAAAAATCTGCTAAATGAAAAACGCTTCTCCTGAAATGGAGAAGCGTTTTTTGGTTCGTTGTTGACTCGTTCAGCGTCCGTAATTTATCCGGGAGCTTGTGGACTCCAAACTTCGAACGAAGAACTTACAACTATATGTGAATCACCTCACCGTAAGCGGCAGCAGCGGCTTCCATTACGGCTTCAGACATGGTGGGGTGAGGGTGTACCCCGCCGATGAGCTCATGTCCGGTGGTTTCCAGTTTGCGGGCCATTACGATCTCAGCGATCATGTCGGTTACGTGGTCGCCGATCATGTGAGCACCCAACAGTTCACCGTACTTGGCATCAAAGATCAGCTTCACAAAGCCATCCTTTTTGCCGGAGGCGGTAGCCTTACCAGAAGCAGAGAATGGGAATTTACCCACTTTCAGCTCATAGCCGGCTTCTTTGGCTTCAGCTTCGGTCATGCCGACGCTGGCCACCTCAGGAACGGTATAGGTACAGCTGGGAATGTTGCCGTAGTCGATGGGCTCGACGTCCAGTCCAGCGATTTTTTCCACGCAGGAGATGCCCTCGTGAGAGGCCATGTGGGCCAGTGCTGGTCCAGGAGTCATGTCGCCGATGGCGTAGATGCCCGGAACGTTGGTCTGGTAAAAATCATCCACCAGGACTTTTCCTCTTTCGGTTTTGATGCCAAGGTTGCCAAGACCCAGTTCTTCCAGATTGGCTACAACACCTACAGCTGAAAGCAGCACATCAGCTTCGAGTTTTTCTTCGCCCTTCTTGGTCTTGATGGTTGCTACGACTCCTTTGCCTGAAGTATCAACCGCTGTTACTTCGGTGCTGGTCATGATGTCCACGCCCTTCTTTTTGTAGATGCGGGTCATCTGCTTGGACACTTCCTCATCTTCACGAGGCAGGATGCGGTCCAGGAATTCCACTACGGTTACCTTGGTACCCATGGTCGCGTAGAAGTACGCGAACTCCATTCCGATGGCACCAGAACCAGCGATGATCATGGATTCAGGCTGCTTTTCCATGGTCATGGCCTTGCGGTAGCCGATTACCTTTTCGCCATCGATGGGCATGCTAGGCAGACTGCGTGCACGGGCACCTGTAGCCAGGATGATGTGCTTGGCGTCGTAAGAAGTGGTCTTGCCATCCTTGTCAGTTACCACGACTTTCTTTCCAGGAGAAAGCTTGCCATGACCTTCGATGACGTCCACTTTATTTTTGCGAAGCAGGAAATTCACGCCCTTGCTCATGGTGTCGGCCACGCCACGGCTACGTTCTACTACTTTGGTAAAGTCGTGGCTCACCTTCTCAGCTGAAAGTCCATAATCCTCAGCGTGTTGCAGGTAATCCATCACCTCAGCACTTTTGAGCAGGGCCTTGGTAGGAATACAGCCCCAGTTCAGGCAGATACCTCCCAGGTTTTCCTTTTCCACCACTGCGGTCTTCATACCCAACTGAGAAGCGCGGATAGCAGCTACGTAACCTCCGGGGCCACTGCCTACCACGATCATATCATATGCATTTGCCATAGCTTGTCGTTGTAGATGTATTTTATGGGGGTCAAAATTAGGAAAAAATCCACCAGCTCAAAGCTAGTGAAATGAGTTCAGTGTTCGTTGTTCAGAGTTCAATGTTATCACAATGGCTATCAGCCTTTTAAGTCACCTTCAATTGTGCAATGATCTGGTCGGAAATTCGTAGCCATAATCGTACCGCGAAGCTAGTTTCTGTACGTGAGTATCACAGCGCATTTTTTATGAATCAGCAGGCGATCTGTATGTTTTTTTGCTGTTAATCCCCTGTCATATATCACAAATCTTATAGGAGCTAAAATAATACCCAAGTTTGGTAATGGGTTAAGTTGCTGATAGATAGAGTTTTATGGCTGGGGTCATGCCGGGGAGGAATTTTTTGATGAAAATATGCAAACTTTAGTGTTTAAACATCGTTTATTTGTCCAAACTTACTCCCAACGTTCCTTCTGATTATCAAAAATCAACTCATACATCAAATTATTATCATCACAATGAAGACTGTATTCCAACAACTGCTTGCCCTGGCTTTCGTAGCCCTGGCTGTATCTCCTTCTTTTGCTCAATTGAACGCTGGCCAGAGCTGGGCGTTTGACAAAGCACACTCTGAGGTAGAGTTTACCATCGTCCACATGGTCATCTCTGAAGTGGACGGCGAGTTCACCACCTTTGACGGAACTGTAACCACTCCTGGAGATGGTTTTGAAGGAGCTGATATCTCCTTTACCATTGATGTGAATTCCATCGATACTGACAACGAACGCCGCGACGGACACTTGAAAAGTGCAGACTTTTTTGAAGTTGAGAAGTATCCAGAGATCACCTTTGAGAGCACTTCTTTTGAGCTGGTAGAAGGCAACAAGTACCTCCTGAAAGGCAACCTGACCATGCACGGTGTTACCAAGCCCATCGAACTGGACGTTACCTATGGTGGTACTGTGAAGGACCCATGGGGAAACACCAAGGCTGGATTTAAGCTGAGAGGCGAAGTTGACCGTTTTGATTATGGCCTGGAGTGGGATGCCGCTACTGAGGCTGGTGGTCTGGTTGTAAGCCGTGAAGTCGAAATCGAGTGTAACATCGAGCTGGCTCTGCAGGAGTAGTCAGTACAGGACAAATATATCTTCAAATATGGCCCCTTCAGCACTGCTGAGGGGGCCATATGTTTAGTAGCTCTTTAACTCCAGATAGTTGAGGATTAATCCAATCTCCTCATCGGTGAGGGTTGGGAAGGCTTGCATTTGCAATTGGTTATTTTCTTCCCACAGATACAGGGCTTTTTCGTCTCCAGCCTGGATGAGCCCTGGGGCATTTCGAATCCATTGGTAAAGCCACTCTTCCTCCCCAGCGTATTTCTCACTGATGCCAGAAAGGGGAGGACCTACCCGCATTGCATCAAGAGCATGGCAGGCACTACAGATCCTTTTGAAGAGATCCTGCCCGGCATCATAGGCAGCGGCATCTTCGGGGTTTAGAGGGCGATTGCTAACTACTACGTAATCGATATAATCAATTACCTGGACACTCCGGTACTCCAGAAAAGGTTCGGCAGGATTCATCCAGCCCTTGATGACCTGAAAAAAGAAAAAGGCCAATAGCCCAAAAGCTAGTAGTGACAAAATTCCTATGGTTCTTGACATAATTCTACGGTTACCAGTCCTGCTGTTTTCGTTCAATAAAACGAAAAAAGGGGGAGCTATTCCTCATGTCAAGATGTTTTAGAAGTCAGATCGCTACGCTGTGAGATCGGCAAAAAGCCTGTCAGAAGTCAGAGAGTAAAAGGAGAGACCAGACCGCTGGGCTGCCAGAAGTGGTACAAAAGGAATAGTTCTTCTCTTTCTGATTTCTCATCTCTTCTCTCGGCTCTCGTAGCGCAGCGATCTCATCTCTCGCTTCTAAAACTGATACGTCACCTGCACATTGAAATTCCGGGGCGGCTGCACGAAGTAAGCCGGAACCACCTGTCCTTCGTAGAACCCAACCTCGCCGTAGGTGTAGTACAGGCTGTTGAGCAGGTTATAGGCGTCGGCCTCGACCACCCAGTCCTCGATGATTTCCAGCGAGAGATGGGCATCCAGAACGAAGGATGCAGGAACCGTCAGGTCTGCCTGGTTGGTCGGCTCGATGAACTGCTCGCCGATGTAGCGGCCAGAAAGTGAAAACGTTCCGACTCCGAAATCATAGCCAGCAGTGAGCTGTCCCATAAGTTGTGGCGTCAGCACGGGGCGTACATTTTCGTAAACCGTGTCCAGGTCCGCTACCGGAAATTCGCGGATGCGGGCGTCATTGAAGCTGGCCATGGCGCTCAGGAATACTCCGGCTGAAGACTGCCATTGTCCCGAAAGCTCTACCCCACGGCGATAGCTGCTCGGCACATTTTGGCGCAGCACCACAAACCCAAATGCATCCAGGCGCTCCCCGGTCGCGGCGATCTCGTTGCGAAATTCCATCCAGAACAGGTTCAGGTCGGCCTGGAACATCGAGCCACCGAAACGCAGCCCTACTTCGAAGTCATTGACTTCCTCTGGCAATACATTTTCGGTGTCCTGGTAGGCCTCCAGGTTGGTCTCATTGAGTTGGGTGGTGCCACTAAACAGGTCAAATTTGGTCGGTTCCCGGCTGCTGCGTCCGTAGGAGACATAGGCCGAAAGGTCACTTCCCATCCGGAGATTAGCTCCCACTTTAGGATTCAGGAAGAAGTAGCGATAGGTCGGAATGTCTGCGGTTTCTGGTACGTAGCGAAAGTCCGGGAAGTAGTTGATGGCAATCGAGCGTGCCTGGATGTCGCCGTAAAGGGAAAGTGGTCCCAGCTGATAGTCCAGTTTGGCAAAAAAGCTTGCTTCGTCCTTGTAGGTACTGTCGTCGTAATAGATATCCTGGCTATTTGGGATGTAGTACTCCCAGTTGCGGCGCTTGAATCGATAGGCGTGGAGGCCAGAGGAAAAATTGAGCTTGCGGCCACTGTACTGCACGTTGAGCATGCCGCCCATATGGCGGTTGGTCAGAGGGTAGTTGATCTGGCCTGCCAAGGGACCAGAAATGTCAAACAGGCTGTCATAGCCATAGGGAAAATCTCCACCGGCCGCACCGTAGTAGAGGTTGGCCGAGGCATCCCATCGGTTGGTCAGCTCACGCGAATATTCCAACTGCACCAATTGCTGCCCAAAGTTATCGCGGTCCTCAGCGTAGTTGATGTTGGTACGGGCATCCTGCTGGATCAGGGGCAGAGGAACAGGGAAGTATGCCAGATTGCTGGCTGTCCGTCCGTTGAATGCCGTGATGCGGAAGAGGTTCTTTTCGTCGAGGTAGCCACCGGAGAAAAACATCGACCAGCTATCTGAACTCGTGTGGTAGCGATAGCCGTCAGTGATGGCATTGGTCATGCGTCCGTAGAAAGCCCAATGGTCCTTGATCAGACCGCTTTTAAACTCGGCGCTGGCCCGGAAGGTGTTGAAAGAACCCACGTTGAGCTGCAACTGGGTGGAGGCGTCTTCCTGATCGTGAGTACGGATGGATTCGAAGTTAATCGACCCGGCGTAGGAAGAAGTTCCGTTGGTAGAAGCCCCGACCCCGCGCTGGATCTGCACGGACTGGATGCTGTTGCCAAAGTCCGGGAAGTTGGAGAAAAACACGCCCTGGTCCAGCATGTCGTTGAGTGGGATGCCGTTCAGCGTGATGTTGACGCGGGTCTGATCGATGCCCCGCAAGCGGAATTGCCCGTAGTTGCTGAAGTTGGTGCCAGCCTCGCTGTACGCGATCACCGATGGCGAAAGATCCTGCAACAGGAAGGCGCCATCCTGCCCGTTGAAGGCATTTTCGATGGCTTCGATGCCAACGGTGGTCTGGGCGATGGGGGCGTCTTCGCCAGCGCGGACCCCCTCGATGGTGACGGTTTCCAGGCTGCGCACGGTATCCTCCGGCGTCGGATCCTGGGCTTGTACAACAGAAAATGTCAGGAAAATAAACAGAGTAAGCATGGTACTCGGTCTCATAGTTAACGTCTTTTGAGGTTAAACTTTGGACCACGACCACACGGGGGAGATCAATTCGTAATTGGTGATTCGAAATTCGTAATTAAGACAACCATAGAATTACGAATAGCGAATTTGTAATTTCGAATTAACGGTTCACAACTCCCTACGGCAGTGCTAACTGCTTCAGGTTCGGCGGGTATGATCTCAGTCCGTAATGGACACCCCGGTGTGTAAGTGGTGTGAAAAAATCTTACAGAGGAAAGAACTGGCTGCGAAGGTAAAAGGATGTGGGGGACTTTTGCAAATTGGGAAGGGCTATATAAAAGGCAATCGTCAGGTCCGACCCTTCCAGGGTCGATAGGAATTTTGACTCCCATTCTACAAGGGTTGAACCGCTATGCGGTTCCCAACGTTGTCAGCGTTTAACCTTTGAAGCAACTCACCACCCCGTATTGAGCCCATCTTCCAGTGCTGCCTCGTAGGCTTTTTCATCAAACTGATAGAGCCAGGGTGCTTTATGGGCACCGCCTGAGCGGCGTTCATTTGTGCGGTGTAGGATGCCGTGGGCAATCATTTTTCGCTGAAAATTTCGGCGGTCAAGCTCCTTGCCGAGCAGCGTTTCATACAGTGCCTGTAGCTCTGGCATGGTGAATTTTTCAGGAAGCAGGTTGATCCCAATGGGCTGGGAGGCAAGGTCGCGACGGAGTTCCTGATGGGCCCGGTGAATGATGCGCTCATGGTCCAGGATAAGCGGCGGTAGCTCATTCAGGGAACACCATTCAATCTTTTCGGAAGAATAATCCGGTGTGGGGGTCTTGACCCTGACATAAGCTACCAATGCATAGTACCCCATCGTAATGAACCGCTGATTGAACCAATCAAAGAGTCCGGTGCCTCTAAGCCCGATTTTCTCGATTCTGTCCAACTGCTCTTCTTCGTGGCGGTCAATGTCTCCAAACAGCTCAAACTGTCTGAGGAAAAGATTGTCCAATCCCGTCCGCTGTTCTACTACCCGCTGTGCTGCCCGGTCTACACTTTCGTCTCTGCGAATAAATCCACCCGGTAGCGCCCAGTCATCAACACCTTTGAGTTTGAGTAGCAGGACCTTGAGCTCTCTCTCGTGGAAGCCAAATATGACACTGTCAACCGACAGCCCAGGCATCAGGTCCTGCGGATTAATATCTTCCATACTGGGCAAACTTAATACATATGGCCAATTCAAGCCATTCTTTGTCAGGTGGTTAAGGAGAAAAATACTGATTGCGCCTTCATAACACTTTATCCAGACATATGGTTTTGGTTCATCAACCAATCTGCGGCGGCTGTTTAGTATAGTTAAACTTTTGGCTCCCAGCCCGGCTCATACTCACGGCTCCAGAGTTTCATCGCTTCGCGGTCGTAGATCCTGCCTGTGGAGGAATCCAGGTCAAAAGAACCGCTGGTTCGGTAGGCGATGTTGGCCAGCAGGGCCAGGTGGTTGCTCTTGGCTCCGTCTGCAATGGGTGCGTGCAGGGTTTCCTTGCCGCGTATCGCTTCAAAGAAGTTGGTCACATGGGCGGTGGAGATTACGCCCTCACCTCCCAGCGCCAGTCCGCTTTCATTGGCCTTTTCACTTTGCTTGACGAGGTTCCCACCCCGGTCGTACAGCCTGTATTCGCTGCGGTTCACAAAAACCGATCCCTCCGTGCCAAATATCAACGTTCCCCGCCCTGCTCCATAAGTCTGGTAGGCATTGCGGCTCTTGCCGTCCCAGTGAATTTCCTTGCCATCGGCATAGTGAAAGGTCGCATACATAGTGTCGTACATCTCCCATCCGTCCTCCTTGAAGTGCTGCTTGGAGGCATCGACATGGACCGATTCGGGATAGTCCACCTGCAGGGCCCAGCGTCCCAGGTCCAGCTCGTGGATGGCATTGTTGCCGGTCTCCGCCGTCCCCCACTTCCAGCCATACCAGTGCCAGTTGTAGTTCCAGATGTCGTGGTAGTACTCCTGCCGGGGAGCTGGCCCCTGAAAGAGGTCCCAGTTGAGGTCAGCAGGAGGTGCCTGCCTCACCTGATGGGGGACTTCCCCCCGGCCGTTGCTGTAAAAGGCGACTGCCTTGTAGGGCTCGCCGATGACTCCCTCGTGAATTTCCTTCATGATCTCGATGGTGTGATCCGAAGAGCGCTGCTGATTGCCCATTTGCACCAACTTGCCAGTGGACTGCTGGGTGGCCACCATGATCTCGGCCTCGTGGGGATTATGAGCACAGGGTTTTTCGAGGTAGACATGCTTGCCAGCATGCATGGCCATGATGGCGCCTGGAGCGTGCCAGTGGTCTGGCGTCGCCATGAAGACAGCATCGACCTCAGGATCGTCCAGCACCCTGCGAATGTCGTCGGTTTGCTGGGGCGTGTAGTCGATGTGGTCTTTTAGGTTGCCAAGGGCGCGGTCGATCTGGCTTTGCTTCACGTCACAGAGGTACGCGAGCCGCGCATTGTACTTTTTGGCCAGGGAGGGATAGTAGGCACCTACCCGGCGGCCGAGGCCCATAAAGCAAACGTTTATGCGGTCATTGGCTCCAATGATGCGGCGGTAACTAGCTGCACTGCTGGCAGTTGCGATGGTTAGGCCAGCCGTGGCCATGGAGGCTTTTTTGATGAAGGATCTGCGAGTATGTTTTTTCATATGAGTAGGAAGTCGTGGAGTTGGTTGGTCGAAATGGTCAGGGTGATCACCTTGTCCACCATGATCACCTCGATCACTGTTAATTGATTTCCCGAATTTTGATGCTGCGGAAGGAAACGCGGTTGCCATGGTCCTGGAGCAGGATGTGGCCTGTTGGCAGTTCCCCAAAGCCCTCCCAAACAGCGTATTTGCTGTAAGCGACCAGGGCGCGGTACATGGGGGTGCTGCGCTCATATTCGACCATTTTGAAGCCGTTGAGCCAGTGCTCCACGTGATCGCCGCGCACCACGATGCGGGCCTGATTCCAGGTGCCGATGCCACGAAAGCGCTTGCCATAGTTGGCGTGGCTGAGGTTATGGGCTGGGATCAGGTCGTAGAGGGAAGCAAGGGTGCGATTTCCTTCGACACCCATTTTGGCGTCGGGATGGTGTTCGTCGTCGAGGATCTGGTACTCCAGCCCGATGGCAGATCCAGTTCCCCGGTTGAGTTCCGGATCTACGAAGTACTTGATGCCGCTGTTGGCACCCTCTGTGATCATGAATTCCAGATGCAATTCAAAGCTGCTGAACTGCTGCTCGGTGATGATGTCGCCCCCAGCTTCAGATTCTGCGCCTCCGGTTTCCAGCACAGTCAGTACTCCATTGTCGATCTGCCAGCCTTTTTCAGGGAAAGTTTCCATCCGCGCCCCTCGCCATCCATCGGTGGTTTCGCCATCCCAGAGCAGTCGCCATCCGGTGCGCTGCTCATGCTCGGTGAGGGTGTTGACGAGGTAGCTCATTTCGGGTAAATGTGGCTGCACGGGCCAGCGGTTGGCCACCAGGTCTTCGGTCTGGATGTAGATATTGCGCCAGCGGACCTCGGCTCCTTCCTGGCTTTCTTCATGGATAGAATGAACCTGCAGGCCGATGAAGCCCTCGCGGGTCATGGCATCAACAAGATTGGCGGTTTGTACGCCGTTGATCCAGACTCTGATTTCCGAACCAATGGCCTCAATGTGATAGTGGTTCCAGTCGGCGATTTTGAAAGCCTGCCGACCGGGTTCGTTGCGGGTGAGGGGATAGAGCCAGCCTCTACGGGCTTCGTCATAGATACCCCCAGACCAACTGCGAGCGGAGGGGTCAATTTCCACCTGATAGCCATGTACGCGGCCATCCTGATAGTCCGGGAGGCTGTTGCTGCGGATTTGGATGCCGGAGTTGAGGTTGGGATCGACTTTTACTTCCAGGTCAAGGATGAAATCTACGTATGGCTGTTCGGTGCAAAGGAAGGTGTTGGGGGTGCCCATAGCACTGATACCGACGATCTCATTGCCTTCGATGCGGTACTCGGCTTCACCATTGCGCTTGGTCCAGCCATCAAAATTTTCTCCATTAAAAAGGGGAGTGCCTTTGGAGGCAGAGGGTTGGGCATGGAGTAGGGGAGTGGCCGACAGGCAGCCGATTAGCATTACAAGAAGTGGAAGAATAGGGTTTCGCATGGGAATAGTAGTCGAATGTTGGTACGTTGTTGAAGTTAGGACTTCAGATTATAACTGGCAATCTCAACCTGTGAAAAGCCCCACAACCACTCTCCCATTTGCCCATCCTGTTAAAACTCTCTTAATGTTTCGGACAGAA
Source organism: uncultured Bacteroidia bacterium (assembly GCA_964343195.1). GTDB lineage: Bacteria > Bacteroidota > Bacteroidia > J057 > J057 > CAYVAP01. The sequence continues at coordinate 13,945 of CAYFIR010000064.1, forward strand.
CCAACGTTGAGGGGTGGTTCGCGTACTTTAAATCACGATATTTTCATAAGTTGAGGGAGGAAGGGCACTTCACAGCAGCCGACCTTCAACTCACAACATTTAATTTTCCAACTCACCTATTCCATGTCCAATGCACGCATCCTCTGGGTCGATGATGAAATCGACTTGCTCAAAGCTCATCTCCGCTACCTCGAAGGCAAAAATTTCGATGTGAAATCGGCCAGCAATGGCATCGACGCCCTCGATATGATTCGGGAGGACAGCTTTGACGTCGTTTTTCTCGATGAGCAGATGCCCGGCATGGATGGCCTTACGGTTTTGGGAGAAATTCAGCAGATCCGGCCCAGTACGCCGGTAATCATGGTGACCAAGTCCGAGGAGGAGCATATCATGGAAGATGCGCTTGGGGCTCAGATTGCCGATTATTTGATCAAACCGGTCAAACCCACGCAGATTCTTCTGGCCCTGAAAAAGGTGTTGGACAATAAAAAACTGGTGACGGCCAAGGTCAATGCAGGCTATCAGCAGGACTTCCGCAACATCGCGATGCAGTTCTTTGACGACAACGACTTCTCGCAGTGGGTGGACATCTACAAGAAGCTGACCTTTTGGGAAACCAAAATGGAGGAGAATGAGGACAGCAGCATGGAGGAGGTGCTGGCCAGTCAGTTGTCGGAGGCCAATACCAATTTTGGCCGCTTTGTGGCTTCGGAGTACCTGGACTGGCTGCACACCAAAAAGCTCTCGGATCGGCCCATGCTTTCGCCTGACGTGATCCCGCAGACGACTTTGTCTCACATCGGAGAAGGCTATGAAAGTGTTTTCTTCATCCTGGTGGATTGCCTGCGCTACGATCAGTGGAAGGCTTTCGAACCCATCATCAGCGAGCTGTTCTACATCGAGAACGAGTCTCATTACAGCGCCATTTTACCTACGGCGACCCAGTATGCACGTAATTCGATTTTCTCCGGTTTGATGCCGCTGGACATCTCCAAGCGCTACGGACAAAAGTGGAAAAACGACGAAGAGGACGGAGGTAAAAACCTGCACGAGGAGTTTTTTCTGGGCGAATTGCTCAAACGCCACCGCATGGACAAGCTCAAGTGGAGCTATACCAAGGTGATTTCAAATGAAGAAGGTAAAACGCTGGCTGACAATGTGTTGAATCTTGTTAACAATGATTTTAACGCCATTGTCTTCAACTTCATCGACCTGCTGTCTCACTCCCGCACCGAGATGAACATCATCCGGGAACTGGCCCCTAATGAGGCGGCCTATCGCTCGATTTCGCGCTCATGGCTGGAGTACTCTCCCTTCCTGCGCGCGCTCAAGAAGCTCGCCACCCGCAACGTCAAAATCATCCTGACGACCGATCATGGCACCGTCAGGGTCAAGCGCCCTTCCAAGATCATCGGCGACCGAAACACGACCACCAACCTGCGCTACAAGCAAGGTAAAAACCTCAACTATAATGAAAAGGATAAGCATCTCTTTACCGTGCGCAAGCCCGAAGATGCCTTTCTGCCCAAGACCAATGTGAGCTCGACCTACGTCTTCACGATGGAGGACTATTTCTTCGCCTACCCCAACAACTACAACTACTACGTCAACTATTACAAGGATACCTTCCAGCACGGTGGTATCAGCCTGGAGGAGATGATCGTGCCGATTGTGGAGTTGAGGCCCAAGGGGAGGTAGAAGCAACAAGTAGTTGGATGTTTTTCGGGAATACGGAGTAAGGTATAAGGCAGCACCGCTCGGGCCTTTTCCATTTTCTTACTACCCAGATAAAAAACAGGGGTTTTGACAGAGAAACTGTCTTCAGGTTATGCCTGGAGGCAGTTTTTGTTTTGTATATGAAAATGACAAATCTTGTCACGGAGGGCTGAGCTTTGTTCAAATGTTGGATTAGTTCCGGCTTTTGGATTACATTCGTCCATCAATCAGGTTAAGCACTTCGCACATGTCCATGAAATCCTTTTTATCACTTATTCCAATAGTCTTTTTTCTCTTTCAATCATCTTTTGCAAATCAGGCAAACCCCAGCTTCCACACAGGAGCCTTTACAGCTACAACAGGTTTTGGGGCAGCTTTGGAGGAGCAAAAAGTTTGGGCCGGTTCGGATACTACTGAATTGGCTCAATTAGCAGTTGAGGTGAACACCTCAGCTCGAAAGGCCTTGAGAACCGGTATATGGGCTGGGGCATTTGTCTTTGGCAGTGCGGGTCTGCTATTGTGGCATTCATTTTCCCTATCCTTAGCTCTGATAACCCTTTCAAACCTCACCCTGCTGGTTGGAGTTATCCTGGGAATAATTGTCCTGATTAAGTGGGTGGGAGGAAACCGCAAGCTTAAAGAGTTTGACCGAATGGTTAAGGCTATGGAGAACAAGAATCTAGCTTTTACTTTTGACCGACGGGTCCAAAGGGCCAGGAAAATCCTGACCGGGGTGGTTATTTTTACCCTGCTTTCGTGGATTTTTTCATTTATCATAGCGGCATTTGCTGACACGATCCGCTAGACCATCATAGGAATCTGCTACGAGACCTGAACTTGCTCTGCCAGTACATTCAGTAACCTATCTAACCGTCATATATCTAAAGTCACTTCTCATGAAACCTACTTTATCCTTCCTTTTCGCGGTTTTTATCACCATCGGATTTGTCTTTGCCGGAGGGGCAGATCCTGCCAATCACCCTTATAATCCTGCCCAGGAAAAGTTTTTTGTGGAGGATGTACCCGCGAGTCAGGTGTTTGCAAGCAGTGATACCACCCAATTAAACCAACTGGCTACCAAGGTAAATGAAACGGCGCGGAAATCGCTTCGAACCTATGTTATTTCCACCGTGCTTTCTGTGGTGGGAGTTATTCTGGCTCTATTGGCCGTTGGTTCCAATGCTGCGGGGCTGGCGATATTGGCTGTTCTTGTGATATTGGCTGCCGGGATTATAGGGTTTATCTCCCTGATCCAGCTCATAATTGGCTGGGTAAAATTGAAAGATCTTGATGAGACCCTGATGATGTACGGGGATAAAAACCTCGTAGCCAGGTATCGGGCCCGGGTTTCCCGTGCCAGGACGATCCTCAATGTGCTCGCGATACTGACTATCATAAGCCTGATTATCAACGTGATATCCTCTGTGATTAACGCTGCCTAGCGTTATCTCACTTTTCAATTATCAGAGATTGGTACTTGACACTTGGGTTCCAGGGCACCTTCACCCTTGAGGCTCTTTGGGGCCTTTTCCATTTGAACATGAGGGACTGGTTTCCGTTATTGAAGGTCTCGAATCAATTTAAAGGAAAATCTATGCTCAACACCCAGCAAGGCATTTCGTCTCAAGAGGCCATGCGGTTGGAGGACCAGCACGGTGCTCACAATTATCATCCCCTTCCCGTAGTATTGTCGAAGGGCGAAGGCGTATTTCTTTGGAGCCCGGAAGGGAAGCGTTACTATGACTTCCTCTCCGCATATAGTGCTGTCAATCAGGGACATTGCCACCCGCACATTCTGGATGCGCTTGAGAAACAGGCTCGTCAATTGACCTTGACATCTCGGGCCTTCTACAATGATGTGTTGGGACCATACGAGCAATACATCACTGATCTGCTGGGATACGATAAGGTATTGCCGATGAATACCGGAGTAGAAGGTGGAGAGACGGCTGTAAAGCTCGCTCGAAAGTGGGCGTACACCGTTAAAGGTATTCCTGCCAATCAGGCCAAAATCATCTTTGCTTCAGGAAACTTCTGGGGACGTACCCTGGGGGCGATTTCCTCATCTACCGATCCCAGCAGCTATGAGGGCTTTGGCCCCTTTATGCCTGGGTATGAGGTGGTGCCATACAACGATCTGCCTGCTTTGGAGAAAGCTATGGAAGATCCCAATGTTGCTGCTTTCATGGTCGAGCCGATTCAGGGAGAGGCCGGGGTAGTGGTGCCAGATGATGGGTATTTGAAGGCGGTAAGTGAATTATGCAAAGCCAAAAATGTACTCTTCATCGCAGACGAAGTCCAGACCGGACTGGCTCGTACGGGCCGGATGCTGGCCTGCGACCACGAAGGAGTGCGTCCTGATATCCTGATTTTGGGCAAGGCTCTGAGTGGAGGTGTCTTTCCGGTATCGGCGGTATTGGCCGACGATGAAATTATGTTGAGCATCAAGCCCGGTGAGCATGGATCTACCTATGGTGGCAATCCATTGGCCTGTGCCGTGGCGCAGGCTGCTTTGGAAGTACTGGTCGATGAGAAACTGGCCGAAAGAGCAGAGCATTTGGGGAATATCTTCCGCAGCCGTATGCAGGCATTGATTGACAATCGGCCAGACCTGCTGACTCTGGTTCGCGGGAAAGGCCTGCTCAATGCCGTCGTAATCAACGACAGCGAGGACAGTTCTACCGCATGGGATTTGTGCGTCAAACTTGCAGAAAATGGGCTGCTGGCCAAGCCGACCCATGGCAACATCATTCGTTTTGCTCCTCCTCTGGTCATGACTGACGAGCAACTGGATGAATGTTGTGGAATAATCGAAGAGACCTTTTCGTCTTATGCGAAATAAAAACCTTGGAATTTCGTAATGTAACTGTAAGAAGCGTTTAACGCTAGGTACATTTTTTCAAGGGTTTTTTAGGACAGCGGAGTCTGCTGTGGCGTTGCCATGGTAGCTCCGCTTTCTTGTTGGTGGGGGTTGATCCCCCCGCTTTTTGCCACGGGCAAAAACCACCCCCCTTCGCCGCTGCGCTCTGAAGGGGGGATGGTTGCTGCTGCGGCCTCAGGCCGCCCCAAAATTCATTCCCCACTTTGCAAAAGGGGGGTGGCATTTCGCTCAGCGAAATGACGGGGGGATTAACCTGACACAACGGCGCTTTTTCTTTTCCTGAAGAAATCCTAATTTCTCAAAAAAGCAACCATATCCAAACGGCGAGTAGACGGTCTGATTTCGGGAAAGTATCACCTGCCTTATTATCCTCCTCTGGTGAAATATGCTCGTCAAATGCGGAAGCAAATGACACCAGAGGAACTGCGCCTGTGGCTCAATTTCTGTAGGGGATACCGTCCCAGAATCCTTCGACAACGTCCCATATCATTTTACATTGTAGATTTTTACTGTCCCAAAGCAAAACTGGTCATCGAGGTAGATGGCAGTTGGCACTACCATCCCGAACAACAAGTACTAGACGTCAATCGAACGGCTCAACTGGAGGAGTTCGGACTTGATGTACTGCGATTTGATAATGTGGAGGTGCGACAGAACTTTGCAGCAGTGTGCGATCGAATTGACGCTGCAATTCAAGTGCGGCTGGGTTAATCCCCCCACTTTTTGCCAGGGGCAAAAACCACCCCCCTTCGCCGCTGCGCTCTGAAGGGGGGAAGAAGCTGGGTGGCCTGAGGCCGCCATGAAATCATTCCTCCCTTGCCAGCGGAACTGGCATTTCGCCCGGGGAGATGGCGGAGGGATTAACCATCCCCGCCAGTGGCACTATTTCCTGCAATGAGATAGGCACAATCGGTGGTGGAGGCATCAGCCAGAATGGCTTGGTAGGGCGATCCCCCCCCCGCCAACTCATCCCATCCAACAGGTTATTCTGGAAAATAACCTCAAACATGGGGGAGAAAGTGCCCTCCGGCCGCGATTTAAACACGATGCGGTTGACTTCGTCATCTGCGAAGTAGATGTCCATGCCATTGGAAAGTGCCTTGTTCATGCCCTGATAGTTTTTGGGAGCCCCATCAGCCATGGCAGCACTATCCTGCTGCTCCTCGACATAGAAGATACTCTCCGAATTCCCCGTGAGGCGAATGCGGTAAATGTTGTTATTCACAAACTTTACCTGCATTGCACTGCCTTTGAGCTGGTTAAAGCCTACGGTATCCGCTTCCGACATCATAAATGCTCCATCTGTAACGGCCATGGAGTCGGCCTGCTCATTTCTCATCCACAATCCAATCTGTCCGCCGTTGAGCTGGTTGTCATCGGCCCAAAGTACCGGGCCTTTGAACATCTGCATGACAGAGTCTTCGTAGTAGTACACGATGGAATCAGCCCTCCCCTGCATCTGGTTCATGTAGATGCGGACATTGGGACTTCCACGGAAAATCTGCTGAATGACGGTATCGAGTCGTTTCTCGAACTGCGTGAGCGTTGGTGGCCCCATCTCCATCGGGCCCTGAACCAACTTTCCACTATCTGCACTGGCGGTATCGATCTGGGTAGTATCTCCAATCAATAGGCTATCTGACTGGACAGAATCAGAAGAAACCATGACCATGGACGAGTCTCCACTCATCAGGGAGTCCGTCAGAGGAGGGGCCAGCAAACTGTCCGGTTCACCTGCCAGTAAGCTGTCACTGAGAACGGAGGCCAAGCTATCACCAGGGATGGAATCGCTAACCCCCTCAGCAGGCTCTGGCGGAGCCTGCATGTCTATGTACTGGGTATCTTTTAGGGAATAAAGGGTGTCGGCAAGGAGGTAAAGTGTATCGTCCTCCATGCGCTGAATGGCACTGGCACGTCTGGTAAGCCAGCTTTCATCGGTCTGCCGATTGAACTGACCATAATTGCCGCGAAGTTCTAGTGTCGAGTCATCCTGCTGGATGCGTACCCTGCCAATTGCCATTCCCAGGTTGTCATCATTGACGTAGTAAAGCGTATCAGCCGTCAGGGTAAAGGAGGAGTCCCTGACCACAGATCGCTGGAACAGGCTGACTTTGCTGGTCTCGGTATGGTAGGTGCCTTTGGTGGTTTCTATCTCTCCATCCTTGCTGTCGATCAGGGTACGGGTGACGAACTGGGCAATTTTATGCTCGGTATCATATGCCAGGGTGTCGGTCGTCAAGGTGTAGTCAGGATGGACGAGGGTGACACTGTCTCTGAAGTAAGCCAAATGGCGATTGGGGTAATAATAGCCTATTTCAGAAGTAAGGACCGTGGAGTCGTTCACGAGCTTTCCCCCTCCCTGATAGTAGCCAAATTCATCCCGGCGGTAATACACGAGGGTATCTGTGGTGAGCTTTGACTCCGGATCGGATAACAGGATGTCCCGGTAGAGTCTGGCAATACGGGTATTGCCATCGTAGTCCAGGCGTCGTGCGAGGAGAGACACCTCATCGGGCATCTCGATACGGACACGGCCATAAGCTTTTAACTTATTTTCTGTATCGAGAAAAAGGGCGCTATCGCAGAAAAAATAGGTCGAATCCTGCACCAGTCGCACGTTTCCGATGAGCTTTTGAATGGCGGTATCATTTTGTACCTGAAAGCTCAGCACATCTGCATTCAGGATGCGAACCCGTTTCCTGGCACTATCGCTACTGGTCTGCGTGGTATCCACCGGTAGCCTCTCAGGCCGACCGGGTACTGGCTGCTGTGCCCATAACCCCAGGGGGAGCAACAGGATTCCCACATATACCAATAGTCGAAGTGTGCTCATATGCTGCAAATCGGATAAGCAGGGGACAAAGATAGTACAAAGTGGGTCTTTGAGAAGCGATGGTTGTAGGGACTTGCCGATAAGGGTGGGGTAGAACAGGAAAAACCATGAGAATTTATAGCGGCTCTCCTGAAGGAACGCGGCTGTTTCGCCTCTCAACATCAAAAAAATACCCGCCATCCAGAGGACGGCGGGCTAGGGTAGTGAATAGGGTGTTTCCTATTGCACTAATAAAAGTCTTATTGGGCCATGATGGGCACTTCCACCATGGTCTTATCCCAGGCCAGTACCATGTGGTGACCACCTTCGACTTCACGGAACGTAATCGCAAAAGCTTCTACTTCCTGGTCCATTTGGGTAACGACTCCCGAAGTACGTGCGACAGTGTGATCCATATCGGCACGATAGGCTCCCCACTGGTTCAGGTCGCTGTTGAGCATGATGCCCCACTCTTCCTCACCTGGCACGGTAAACAGGGTGTAGGTCCCGGCTGATACCATTACATCGCCCAGTTTTACATCCTGGAAAAAGGTGATTTCAGTAGCTTCATTGGCACCGGTGCGCCATACCTGATCGAAAGGTACGATGCCACCGAAAATCTCGCGGCCTTTTTTCTGGGGGCGGCTGTAAACCACTCGGGCCAGTACACCGTCGTCGGTACGAAGGGTGGCAATGTCTGCTGGACTTGCATCAATGCCAGGGAATTTTACATCCTGGGCAAGCAGGCCACTGCCCAGTATGAGAATGGTCAGGAAGAAACCAAAGGAAATAATTCGTTGCATAGCAATAGGTTAATTTGAAAACCGGGTTGAATTTTGACGATCAAGTAACCCTTTATCAAGTGGCTTTGTTGTCGAATGTACGACGTTTTCTTTGTAGGAGTCATATGGGTCCTTTGGCACCCCTTGTTTTCCCTTTGTTTATCCTGCTATTTTATCCTGTCAAACACACTACTCAATGAATACCCTTTCCTTAACCCGAGCTCGGGAATCCCGTGCAGCGATAGAGCGCTTATACATCGAGATGCGCCATGTGTTTAATCGAGGCACATACCGCAACATTAGCCAGCCGGGAGAAGTGTTGCCAGAAGCATTGCTCACCCTTTCTCCCGAAATATATGGGTCAGTGGGAGATCCCCTAAAAGTTGAACTGGCTGGCCTTGTGTATGTGATTGATCGTTCGCCCAAGGGAATAGAAGACTGCCGCTTTGTAAAGCTGATTTCTGAAGAAGGATACTCAAATTCAGGTTTTGAGGTGCTCATACCCTCGGCTCGACGCCGTCGGTGCTACCGGATTGATGATGATCATATGTACATCGAAGTAACCCGGGGGCGAAGTGAAATTTACGACATTCTGACCCACCTGACCTTCATGCACATGGAGGCCAATAAGATCATGGCCCATGCGCTGGATGAGGAGGGCAACCCTACCTTTGAATGGGCCAAGCTGGAAGAAATGGTGCAGGCTGGCACCAAACTGACCGACAAGAAGCTGGAGGTCGCATTCAGTTTTCTCAGCACAATTCTGGGGCGCAGTTTCGCAGAAACCAAGTCGGCCTATGAGCGCCTGGCAGATGAACCTGACAAGAATAGCGGACTGTTTGAGGTTGTGTATGGCCTCGGGAAAATGGCCATGTTGGAGCAGCAGGAAGATAAAAACCGGGAAATTACCTTTTCCCCCACTTTGCGGGATCGCCTGGGGCATCACATCTATGGGGAGCGGTGGGCACAGAGTATCAAGAGTTTTCTGAAGCAGCATAATCTGCTGGAGCGCCCACTGGACATCATCAGTGCCAATCTGCATAGCGTCATGAATTGCCTCTATGCCCTGCCTGCCCTCCATACCGATTACAATGGAGATCCTGCCATCGAGGAGGTCGCATTGGAACTGCAAAATGCTGATAATAAAAAGGCAAGGGACCGTGTGAGTAGGTTTGCAAAATCACATGGGATGTATAGCCTGGAGGACCCCTCCGGAACCAATATTTCCGTGCAGATCTTTGATACCGCAAAACTGGATGGAAAGCACCTGCCTTCCCCACTTCAGAAGCCTGAATCCGACGATATGCCGGTGATTCTGGTGATGGATTATGCCTTTGGTGAGCAGGCATATGAGACCATGGATGAATTGCTAAAGCCCTACACGGAACCTGCTACCGGTGAGAAGGTTTTTATGAATGTCCGGTCTGTTTCCATCATGGGGAAAGCTGGTATTCTGGATGGGAAGAAAGGCGACATCATGGTGCCTACGGCCCACATATTTGAGGGGACGGCAGATAACTATCCCTTTGACAATGATTTTTCGCTGGAAGACTTTACTGGAGCGGATGTCCAGGCCTGTGAAGGGCCGATGATCACCGTGCTGGGGACTTCCCTGCAAAACCGCGATGTGCTTTCCTATTTCAAGGAATCATCCTGGAGCGCCATTGGCCTGGAAATGGAAGGAGCCCATTACCAGAAAGCCATACAGGCGGGTTCCCGCATTCGGCGCAATGTTTCCCCTGACATCACCTTGCGCTACGCCTACTATGCTTCAGATAATCCCCTGCTGACAGGTAGCACCCTGGCTTCCGGAAGCCTGGGCGCAGTAGGTGTGAAACCTACCTATCTCATCACCATGAAGATCCTGGAACGGATACTAAACGGGAAATAGGATATGGAGCCTCTGTTTCATGCATTCCCTTGAGTCTCCCCGGATTCCATCTACCCCCTAAGTAACGCTCAAAATATTAGTTCCGCTTTTGACTCGATCTCTTGCCCGCATACTGCGTCATAAAAAGCCTCATTTGGCTCGCCAAACTCGGTTTTTCTTCCTTGCCTGCGAACAAGATCTCTTCGTAAAATCGGGAAGTTATTTTTCTCGCGTTACTAAATCACAATCTCGTCAGGGGTGGATAGCTTCTTTTTTTCCACTGCGGTTAGTTCCAATACCCTTATGGTTTTGCTTAGAGTAGGCCTTTCGATGAAAAAATAAAAGACGATGATGGCGGCCAGGCCAAGGGCGGTCATGTTGCCGGTCATCAGGTAATATGCCAGGATGAGCATGGCTGCACCTTCCAGTAGTGCATAGCTGGTGATCAGGAGGTTGCGATAGCCGATTAGCTTCTTTGATAGGGTTTCCTGTTCCTTAATTTTGGGAAGTCTCTTCCAACCGAGGTACATGGTTCCCCCAATCGAGGCTACCACAAAGAATGGAAGCAGCATCTGAAAAATCTGCAATTCCTGGGTGTCACCCATATTCATTGGAGAATTCTGGTTTACAAACCAGGCTACTCCGGAAAACATCACGATTCCCATAAGCAATGCTCCGTGGATCACGGTTAGGGCCATGGAGTACTGCTGAGAAGTCTGGGCGGGAGAATTAGGGGGCTGAAAAGACATGTAGGTGTAATAAGGGATGAATGAAAAGTTAGTCCAGCAGGCTGCAGCGCCAGATGCTGATTTTTTGTTCTTCGTAGTTGACAACAACAGGCAGGTCGTCGGGACAAATTCCCTCAACGAGTACCCCGCTATTCTGAAATCCTTTAAAAAACCTCAGTTCAAGGCGCTCAGAATGGGGCAGTGAGCTTTCAAGGTACTGAGCCGCAAGTTGCTGTACCCGGTCAAAACTGAACCAGTTGTCCTGGTCAAATCGATAAAACCATAGAGCCAATGCGTAGCTCCCAACGGCTGCTTCAGGATAACTGTCGAGGTACTTGTCATGAAGAGAACCTGCTACCAGTCTGGCGGCAGCAGCATGCTGTATGTGTTGGTAGGCCAGCGATTCCACACGGGTGGCGACGAGGTCACAAAACCGGGATGGAGTATCTACTACCTCCCGAAAGCGTACTTCATCGCGAATTACGGTGTTGTCCACCGCAAGTGTCCAGTTGCTACCCAGTAGCTGATCGGTCATCTGACGCCGGAATGCCTCATCTGCCGGCTGGCTAAAAGAGGCGATAAGTTCGGCGAGTTGATCCCGGCGAATCTGTAGGCGCTCCATGATTTCTTCCAGGGATGAAAAGCGCCGATTGGGTAATTGCTCGCGAGCTGAGAGCAGGTCCATGGCTTTTTCCGGATTGACAGGGGAGGGCGTAGCACCCGCCGTGAGCGATCTCGTTTTTTCCTGAGGTGGAATGATTTCCTCTGGAGCCTGAGCCTGATTGAGGTGGCGTAAAAAGCGGCGGGTGATCCAGGGCTGTATGTCTGACATGGGGGGAAGACTAGGAGGTATATATTAAAAAAGCACGCAGAGAACTGCGTGCTTAATTTATATCAGAAACACCCGAACCGCCAAACCCTGAGTGAGGATTTCAGCTGGGATTACTTCTTACTGGTTATTTTGCTCAGCCTGAATGGCTTTTACCTTGGATTCCAGTGTGCGGATCACCTCCAGGTTGCTCTGCTCAACGGACTCTTTCAGTCCAAAAGTCTTGGGAGAAGGCTTGAGGGCGCGACGGCGCTTCTCAGCACGAGATCTCAGTCGGTATTTTTTTGTAGTAAAAGTTCCCATCTCTATGTGGATCTAGGTGTTATGTCGTAAAATTCAGGTTGCAAAGATAATAGGATTTTCTCTTTTGAGAAAATATTGTGGAAATATTCCAGGGAAAGGCTCAAATATGTTTTTGAGGAATGACATCCGATAGACCGGGATGTTTATCAGTCTTTGACATGATTTTGCTTACTCTCTGCACTCCATTTCGAATTCAGCAGATTTATTCCAGGATAAAGGATTAAATTGTTGGTGAAATAGACGCTTCAACCTTCCCTATGCTTCTGAATCGGCTGTTTATACTTTTTACCATGGTGGGGTTATGGATGCTTTCCCCCATCCATGTTCTCAGTCAGCCCTTAACATTGCCTACCGGGTCCACCGCCATGCTGGACACCTCCCTCAGCCTTGAAGGCAGGGTAGGCTATTGGGTGCCAGAGGGCTCCATCGACTTTAATGCGTCTCAGTTGGAACAGGCCGCATTCCAGCCTCTCACAGATCTGGAAACGTTGTTTGATGGACAAGGCCGCCCCGAACAACTCTGGCTGCGGCTACAACTAAACGGGGAGGAGGTCTCTTCCGAAGAAACCTGGCTGATTTCCTGGAATGCCTTTGAGGTGGTGATGTTTTTCCCGAAAGAGGAGGGCTGGGACAGCATGAAATCCGGGGTTTTTGTGCCAATGGACGAGCGGCCACTTCCCCGGTCCTATGGGGCTATTCCATTTTTTCCGATACAGGTCCAATCCCATGAAGAAATGACCCTGTATTTTAAAGTCTTGCCCGGTCAGATCAGGGTACATGACCGATTGGAGTGGAGCCATGGCAAGATCATGACCCCACTGCACTACCTCGATTATGACCAGAAAAAGCGCTTGCTGGATATCCTGGCCCTTGGGATGTTCCTGGCCATAGCAGTGTATAATCTGGTGATTTACTTCCATACCTGGAGTCGGGAGTACCTGCTGCTTTCATTTTTTAGCCTGACCCTTTTTTCATTTTTCATGATCCTGGAGGATTATTCCCTGGTACTGTTTTGGCCTGGGTATCCGGTATGGAACTACACCGGATTTCAGATGACCACGGGGCTATGTGTCTTTTCTTCCTTTATCATTTTCACGCAAAAATTCCTGGGATTCAAGCTGTTTGTTCCCGGCTGGAACAGGTTACTCAACATCATGATACTGCTGAATGCAGCATGGGTAGCGGTTAGGCTGGTTGCTGAAGTCGTGGATCCCGTCTGGCACGCACAAAACCACCCCATTCTGGCTGCTTTTACCCGCAATTACTGGGTGTTGATGGTGATTGCTACCGTCGCCGCTGCGATAAAATGCTACCCTCACCGCCCCCGCAGCGTAGGGCGATACCTTGTGATCAATGTCGTGTTGGTGGTTGCCGCGATGCTGCGTTTGCTCTATGTCAATGAGGTGATCAATATTCCCATCACACAGGATTATCTGATATTCATCGCAGCCATTCAGCAGGTATCATTCGCGCTTTCTTTGGGAGATCAGATTCGCAGCACCAATCGGGAGAGGGAAAATGCCGAAAATGAAGTGAGGCAACAACAGGAACAGGCCGAAAAACTGGCAGCCATTGACCAGGCAAAAACCCGACTCTACACCAACCTCACCCACGAATTCCGTACCCCATTGACGGTCATTCAGGGCCTCTCGGATAATCTTCAGAATGAGGAAGAGCCGGTGCGCCTCAAAGAAAAACTTGGGTACATCCAAAGAAGTGGGCAGCAGCTCCTGACGCTGGTAAATCAGATGCTGGATCTGGCAAAAGCCGAATCGGGCGAGCTTTCACTTAAAGTAGTGCAGGGAGACCTGCCACAATACCTGTCATTTGTCACGGAATCGTTTCAGGCACTGGCAGAAGAAAAATCAATCAGGCTACAGTATGTGGCCGATCCCAATCGACTGGTCATGGACTATGACCCTACCCGGATGCAGCAGGTCCTCACAAACCTGGTTCACAATGCCCTGAAGTTCACTTCGGCAGAAGGCAGGGTGGATGTGATGTTTAAGCAGGTAGGCGATAGGGAGGTTGAAATCGTGGTGGCAGATACCGGAGAGGGAATTGCTGCAAAACATCTCGGGCAGATTTTCAATCGCTTTTTCCAAATCGCCAGTAAAAATCAGCCCGGAGGGGGAACCGGAATTGGCCTGTCTCTGGTCAAGGAGCTGGTAGAACTGATGAAGGGCAGGATCAGTGTGGAGAGTGATTTGGGAAAAGGGACTACGTTTCGGGTAAGGCTCCCGATCTCTCACGAAGCACCTGTAACCAATGTCCCTGTCACAACAGGATCTGTCACGCAGAGTAAAGCATTGGAAGCGGAAAGTCAGGTGTTTAGCGAAACGGGTGGAGAATCCTATTCGATCCTGGTGGTCGAGGACAATAAAGACGTGAGATTTTATATCAAGGACTGTCTGATCGCGGAGTATCGGGTGCTGGAGGCAAAAAACGGGGTAGAAGGGCTAAACATAGCCAGGGAAAGTGTGCCGGATCTGATCATCACCGACCTGATGATGCCGGAGATGAACGGCCACGAGTTGATCCAGCAACTAGCGGCTGACCCCCGTACTAACCATATCCCTATTATGGTGCTGAGTGCCAAAACCGATGAGGAGACTCGGCTGGAAACCTATCGGGAAGGAGCATTTGCCTATCTCAGAAAACCCTTTGAGCGAGAAGAACTCCTCTTACGCCTTCATCAGATGCTGGACCTCCGCAGCAGGATGCAACAACGATTTGGAGGAATGAATGGAGGTATGTCTGTAGAAAAGTCCAAGGATCCGCAGGTGGCCTTCATGTATGAACTGAAGCAGCATATCATGGAGAATCTCGGAGAAGAAGGATTTCACACCGAGCAATTAGGGCGATTGATGGGAATGAGCCGGACCCAACTGAACAGGAAAGTCAAGCAGATCCTGGGAGAGACCCCTGGTAGCCTGCTTCGAAGAATGCGTATTGAGGAGGCACGTAGGGTTTTACTCAATTCTGACCTACAAATAGCCGAAGTAGCCTATAAAGTGGGCTTTATTGACCCCGCACATTTCACGCGGGTTTTCAGGGCTCAGGTAGGGGGCACCCCCTCAGAATTGCGGGAAAAGTCGATAAAGAGCTAGTTGTAACGAAGAATCATACAATTTTCCCCCAGAATCTTACATTTATTCGAAAATGTAGTATCTTTGTGTTGTCTGGTTCTTGTAATACTAATAACAGCTCAAAAAAAATGACTACCTGGGCACAATATCAAACCCTGATCCCTACCCTCACCCGTATCGAAGAAGCGTATGCCCAATTAGAGGTATTTGAGCGATATTATCGTCAGGAAGATTCTGAAAGCCACGGGCTTACCCGGGCAGACATTGCTGACGTAAAGCGTGAAACCATCATGGCCCTCCGCCGTGAGATTCTCGGCCTTCCTGCAAAAGTTTATTACTGGCTATTGCCATTTTATCCTGGTGATTTTCTTGTACTGCTGCGTGCGATCAAGGCCATGGGAGGGTATGATCCTGAAGAAAAGTCTTTCAACGCCAAGCGTGATTTCTATCAGTTTTTCCTCAGCCTGCCGTTTGCAGAGCGAGTAATCCTGGGACTGGAACTTGGGTCTACCGACCTCGTGCAGCGCACCTCGTCCCTCTTGGAAAAAATTGAAGATAAAAAGGAGGAAATCACCAAGCAGCTAAATCAACACCACGGGAACTAGTCCCTGCGGAATTGAGTGATTGATCATTCGTGATTCGTATAAGATGCTCACCAGCAGCACTTTTGGTCGCGAAGTGCAGACTCTTTTCACCAGGTAACCCGCCACCATACCTTCCAAGTCAGATTAATATAATAATCTGGCACACAAGCCTCAGGAGACAGATTTATGGGGATAATCTGCTTCTTCCTGAGGCAATTTTTTGTTATCAGACTCAAGCTGCGGCCATCGTCGTCGCAAACAATTCCGGTCTCAGCTAACCTGCTGAGAAAGGCCCATGGACCGTAACCGCAGGGGGGAGCGGTTTATGATGTTGAAGGAGGGATATGAAAATAATCATAGAGCTTCTGATATCCCTAGCCCAAAACTACCCAAATGGGTAATTGAACGCGCATCCTCTCTCCGATAATATTGTGGTCATCAATCGCATTTGTAGAATCCCCTAATTCAAACCCGATGACCACTAGAATTCTTACCTCTCTCTTTCTGCTCCTGCTTACGACTGGGTTGCATGCCCAGACTCTGCTAAAAGACATCGAGACCTTTGTCCCCGGTGCCAGTTCCTCTCCCTCCAATTGGGCAGTCATCACGGAGGACCTGTTCATCTTTGAGGCGCTCAATTCCCCGCAAAGCCAGTACCTATTCGCAAGTGATGGTACCGAAAGCGGAACCATAGGCCTCGGCACCTATCAGGTGGATACCGACATCATCACATTTGGCGAAAAAGCCTTTTTCGGAGGGTGTAACCTGCTCCTTGGAGCCGATAGCTGTACCTCCCTGTATGTTTCGGATGGAACCGTGGCGGGGACCGGCTTTTTCTTTGATCTGGACCCCAATGGACTATCTCTGGGGATTGAGGACATCGTCGCCGGTGACAGCCTCTTCTTTTTCTCGGGACATACCAATGCTGCCGGGTACGAACTGTTTGTAAGCGATGGCACCAAAGCGGGCACCCGCATGGTCATGGACATCGCACCGGGGTTGACCTCTGGCTATGTCGGAGAATTGGCCGTGATAGACAACATCGCATATTTTGCTGGATATACCGATGCACATGGTGAAGAAGCCTGGCGCAGCGATGGCACTGCCGAAGGCACCTACATGATCGCCGACCTCAACGATGGCACCGCTGACGGAAACCCCTATGATTTCGTCCAATCTGGCGGATACGTGTATTTCTCAGCCCTGGGAACCAATACTGGCGTAGAGTTGCGCCGAACCAACGGCAGCGAGGGCAATGTCGAACTGATCGGTGAACTGGGCACCACCGATTCAAGCTGGCCCCGCGAAAAGGTTGATTCTGACGGGATTCTCTACTATGCTGCCGAAGGCAACGACGCAGCAGGCTATGAACTGGTGGTCTATGACCACGTCGGAGAGCCATTACACATCGACTTCAACGGTGTTGACATTTTCCCACGTGCGCTGATGGCATTCGGTGACGGAGAAGTCATTTTCAATGCCGAAACCGAAAATGGCCGCGAGCTGTGGCGATCAGACGGAACCCTGGCGGGTACCTACATGATCATCGACCTCTACCCCGGTGAAATGGACGGAGTGCATGGCATAGGCGCACCCGGCGAGAGTTTCTATGTGTGGAATGATTCACTGGTTTATTTCGCGGGTGCTGATAGTGTGAATGCCAAGGGGGAGTTTGTCTATGAACTTTTTGTCACCGATGGCACTGCCGCCGGAACCAGCCTGGTCAGCGATCAGATTCCTGGCACTGAAGGCAGCAACCCCGGGAATTTCTTCGAATTTGGCGATCGCTTGTACTTCGCCGCTACCGATGCGAACATAGGACGTGAGCCATTCTATCTGGACTTTGGCACCACGACCTCCATTAACGAACCCTATAGCGACCTGTCAATCTCCCTGTCTGCTTACCCCAATCCACTTCCTAAAGGTGCCCCTCTCAACGTCGCCTTCGAGCTCCCGACCGCCACTGAGGTTCACGCCCAACTGTATGACCTCCAGGGCAACTCTGTAGAAGGCATCCTCAGCCTGGGTCACCTACCTGCCGGACAACACGACCTGCAACTTCAGCTGGAAGATCATCCGAGTGGTCTGTATTACCTGGTCCTGAATGCCGGCACAGGCAGTCAGGTGAACATGCCAATTTTGATGGAGTAGCTTTTCCTTCGAATGCATGAGGGTTCACATGTAATGATTCCACCGAGTCTCTGTATTCGGTGGAATCTGGTTTTTGGGGCAATGCTAATTCCCGGATGCGATGATCCACTTGGGATTTTGGAGGTTCTTGGGGTTATACTCAAAGCCCAAAGGTTAGAGAGTCCATGCAGAGCCGCTGAGAAGTAGAAATTCCACACGGAGAAAGAGGAGACGCGGAGGTATTTGCAGAAAAGCTCTTCTTCTCCGCGTCTCCGCGTGAAAAATAGAAGTCCTACTCGCTCTCAATTCATAGTTGCTATAAATCAGTAAGAACTGCTGTTGTGCCTCATCTCACGTCTGATTTTGATAATATCCGTGATATGGGTAAAAATCACAATGGGAACAATCGCGGCTGGAAGCAGGATGAAGGGGAAATACGCCAGGGCGCGGTTGGGCTGGCCAAAAGCAAATTGCTGAAAGGGAGTCTCAACTGAAAGCACCCCATTCACCAGGATAAAGCTGACCAGACAAAGCCCGATCACATTCCAGATCAGCAGTCCTCGTTTTGACAGTCTGCCCGAAAGGAACTACAACCCCACAATTGGAGCCGAAATGCCAGCCAGGATGTCGAAGTTTCGGCCCTCAAAGGTCATGAGTTCTGGCACCATCTCATGGTAAAAGAGATAAAGCAGGACGATCTCAACCAGGATTCGTACGCTGTGTAGGAAGGTGCTTTGCTACAGGTTGCGGTTTTCGAGTACCCACTTCAGCCGTTTCCCGGTTACGCCCCAAATGATGGCGACCGCATTGGGAATCAGGACTAGCCCAAACCTGGGCGGCATGGCTTCGGTGTTTTGGTAAAACCCACTGTAAGCCAGTACCGCATGGAGGACGCACCATTAAATGATGACCAGAGTCAGCATCTTGGGTTTGCCATTGGAAACATAAAACATGCCGATGGTCAGTGCCCAGGTGAGCAAAAAGAGGATCTCGATCCAGGGAGGGAGGTTGGGGATCATGGAGATTGGGGTTGAGGCTCAGGCTCAGTTTATTTATCCGTAGGCGGTCTCTTCTTCCTCGGGCTTAGAAGGGGTTGGAGATAGGGTAATTCCATTCTCTTGGCATAACCCAATATATTTCTCTAAAGATTGATTGGTACTTTCCTCGTCGAGGAAGTCAGTGAGAGGGAACTTTTTGCCAACCAACCATATTCCAGATGCAGTGGTTGAATCGGAAGCGGATTCGAGAATCATTGTTGTTTCTCCCTGCTTTTGAAAGCGGGAATGATATTCGTCGGGAATTTTATCGCGGAGGGTTAGAACCAGGTGGAGCTCAGTTGCGGCATTCTCAGGACTGCAAAACTGGTTGATTTCCAGTTTGTTATTCACCTCAGAGTCGTAAAAGCCAGTATCACTGACAATGTTGATGAATAACTTGCCTTCTTCGGAAAAACCTTCAATCCTCCGAGAATGAAACACAAAGGCCATATTGTACATGGGGAGCAGGTCCCAAGCCCAGTGGTGATGTTTGACTATTTTGGGATGTTGTGTAAAGCAGTAGGAAGACCTGTTTTCAGCATGTCGGAAATCCAGTTTGCTGCCAATGTAGTGAGCCAGATCCATGACCCGGCGCTGATACAGGTAGAGTAGTCGATATGCCTTTCGAACATCTATGAGTGTACTGTCTAATTGTGTTGAATCTGGTGTGGAGTCCATTGTGAGAGAGTTTGAATTGAAGTCGTGGAAATAGGTGTCTGGGGAATGCTATACAGCCACCGTTGACTGTCATATTTCTCTTGGTGGGTAGTAAGGTAATCAAGAGAAGAATCAGAGATCTCATAACAAGGTTCCCAGGCTTCTGAAAGCCAGGTACCGACAAAAAAGCCGTGAAAACCCATCGCCTCACAGATATCGCTCAGTAGTCGATGTTCATTCGGTGGACCATTCTCAAAGGATTTGAGTATAGACCTAACTGCATGCAGAAGACTAGTCCAGGTAGATTTCACAACCCAATACGACTTGCCACTGCCACCTTTTGATTTTACCTCCTCAGATGCAAAAGTGTTGATTCCACCAAGTGCCCATAAGATCAACTTCTTGTCTTTTTTTTGCCCAAATTCGTTTTCGTAGGCGGTTAACTCTGCTTCCCATTGTTCTTTTTTTTGCTGCCGGAAGTCAAATCGCTTTGCCTCTACGATAAGATCTAGGTGTTCGAATTCAAGAAAAACATCTGGTTCTACAAAGCTTTTATTATCAGTCTTTTCAGGATTCCACTTTGGCCAAAATTCTTGATTCACCAATTGCTGGGGCTGACTGAATGTTGGAAATTTATCTCTGTCCTTTTTCAATGTCAGCATGATTGCTTCCCAGAGAATATCCTTAGGAAGGTATGCCAACAATTGAAATACGGAAGCGGTAAGGCTATCCTCATTGGTCTTGAAGTGTGCCCTTCCCGCGCTCCCATCAGCACTTTTATTGTGGATCAGCACTTTTTGCATGAGAGGAATATAGTCAGAAATATTTTGGGGAAGGAAAAATTATTGAACCCAGTATTGAACTCAAGTACAAACTCCCCAAATCTCCCCCAACAAATTCCTCAAAATTGGATTCCGACTCTCCCGGTGCCAAACTGCCGATAGCACAGTCCGCTGCGGGAGATGGGCCAGCGAGATGAACTTCACGCCTGCGAACTGCTCCAGTTGCAGCGATTCCGGCACGATGGACACCCCAAATCCTTTTTCCACCAGTTTGAAAATTGAGGTCGAATGAATCGTGTTGTGCGTTACGTGTGGGACAAAGTCCTGATCGTCAAATATTTGCATGACCTTCTCGAAGTAGGAAGGGCTGTAGTCCGAGTCGAAAAGGATGAAGGATTCCTCCCGCAGCTGAGACAGGCTTTCGAAGTTTTCCTGGGTGACCGAATGCGTCGTAGGAAGCACCAGGCAAAACGGTTCGTTTAGCACCGGATGCATCTCCAGTCCCCTTGGCACCCGCTCCGAGCGGATAAATCCGATGTCCAGCTCCCGTGCCAGCAGTCCCTCGATCTGCTCCTGATTGCCCATTTCTTTCAGGGTGAACAGCACTTTGGGAAACTTCGCCCGAAAAACCATCAGCAAATCCGGGATCACCTGCTGCATGGCAGAGCCCACATACCCCAGCTTCAGGTCTCCATCCAATCCTTCGCTGATCAGCCGCGCCTGTTCCACTGTCTGTTCGAGGTCCTGGGTAATCCGTTTGATCTCCGCCATCAGGAAAGTACCCGCTGGGGTCAACTCGACCTTTCGGTTGTGGCGGTCAAATAGCTGAAAACCAATGCCTTCCTCCATCTCCTTTATCTGCTTGCTTAAGCCCGGCTGCGAAATGAACAGCCGTTCCGCCGCCCGTCCGAAATGCAGATCTTCTGCCACGGCCAGAAAGTAACGCAGGTGTCGAAGCTCCAATTGATAGCTCATGGTTATGAAAATCCCGATTAGATGGTCTTGTTGGGTATCAAAAGTAAGGCGATTTTAGGAAATCCTTTGAGCCCCTTTTTTAACCACTAAGAGCTCGAAGGAGAGCACAAAGGCACAATGGAGTTGACGGGGAAATAGGGGAAATAGGGGAAACAAGGGCAATAAGGGCAATAAGGGAAGTAGGGTGTATATGGGCACTCTGGTTATGCGTATCAACCCTATACACCCTATACACCCTATACACCCTATACACCCTATACACC
>CAYFIR010000065.1:0-35114 GCA_964343195.1 uncultured Bacteroidia bacterium
GCGGGCGAGAGATCAAGCCAAAAGCGGAATTTATTTTTTGAGCGTTACTTAGCCTGCGGTTTCAGCCTTCGTTTTCGATTGGCGAGGTAAACCCCGACCAGGATCACCGCCATGCCTAGCACTTGTCCTGCCTGAAAGGTTTCTCCATCCAGCAAGCCCCAACCCAGCGCGACTACCGGGATCAGGTAGGTAACCGAAGACGCCACGATGGGATCGGTCATTTGAATGAGGCGGTAGTAAAGGTACACCGCCAGGGCAGTCCCTCCTGATCCCAGGATCAGGATATACACCAGCGACTCCCAGAATTTGGGCTGGGTGGCCAGTGCGGTTCCCATTTGCCGAAAGAAAACCAGGTACAGGCCATAAGGGATCGCCATCATGCAGAAGGCCAGCCCGGTGGAGAGAATCGGCGGCGTATGGTTAAGGTATTTCTTGATCAGAATGGTGCTCAGGCCATAGCCGACCGTCGCCAGTACCACGAGCAGCGAATACTGGATATGGGTGAAAAAATCCAGTTCGCCGCCGCCGCTGAGGACGAGCAGCACCGCCCCGACAAAGCCAATCAGCACGCCCAGGTTCTGTGCGCGGGTGAATTGAAACTGGAAGACCAGTTGGCCCAGCAGCAGCGCAAACAGCGGGCTCAACGCATTCAGGATGCCCGCACTGGCGCTGTTGATGTGAGTTTCGGCCAGGGGAAAGAGAAAAGCCGGTATCCCATTGCCCACGATGCCTACGGCAAGGATGGTGCGCCATTCCTGAGCTGATAGCTTTTGCAATTTGCGCAGTACAAATGGCAGCAGCGTGAGCGCAGCTGCTACCAACCTGAGTCCTGCAATCTGAAGCGGACTGAAGGACTCCAGCCCCTTTTTCATCAGGATAAAGGAGCTACCCCAGGTCAGGCAGAGAAACAGGAAGATGAATGCAGCAAACCAGCGACGCTTGGACATGGGGGGAAAGTTAAAAGTTCGGTGTTCGAAGTTCGTAGTTGTCGAGGTAGTCAGCGCCTTTTTTGCCGAATCAATTCGCAAAGGAACACAAAACCGATGTGCGGTCAAATGGTTCGATTCGCATCAGAATCGAAAACAGGTCTCACAGTGAAACGGTCTCTTATTTCTGAAATATTGAGCTTCTTCCCTTTGCGTTACTTCGGCAGGCTCAGCACAGGCCTTTGTGTCTTCGCGGTTAAAAATGATACACCAAGCGGAAGCGACAGAGGGAATCGTCCCGAATCTTGACAAGACGTGGAAAATGTACCTCACAGGTGGTAACTTTGCGGCCATGAACGTACTTATCCTTGGTTCCGGAGGTCGCGAACACGCCCTCGCCTGGAAAATCGCCCAATCCCCCCTTAGTGATCAGCTCTTTATCGCCCCAGGAAATGCGGGCACCTCGCAGGTCGGCACCAACCTCTCGGTGAACCTGGGAGACTTTGAGGCCATTCGCTCGCTCGTCGATGAGCACGACATCGACCTGCTACTGGTAGGGCCAGAGCAGCCGTTGGTGGACGGCATCACCGACTTTCTGGCCGATCACAAAGTGCTCGTGGTAGGCCCCAGCAAGGCTGCCGCACAGCTCGAAGGAAGCAAGGATTTCTCCAAGCAGTTCATGCAGCGCTACGGCATCCCGACGGCGCGCTACCAGGCCTTTACCGAAGGCCAGGCCGAAGCCGCCGCTGCCTACATCAAAGAGCAGCCCCTGCCCGTGGTCGTCAAAGCCGACGGCCTAGCCGCTGGCAAGGGCGTCCTGATCTGCGAAAACCACCAGCAGGCCATCGACGCCGCCCAGGAAATGCTGTCCGGTGAATCCTTCGGCGCGGCAGGCAAGACCGTCGTCGTCGAGGAATTTCTCCAGGGAATCGAAATCTCCATCTTCGTCTTGACCGACGGGGAGCACTACCTGCTGCTTCCATCGGCCAAGGACTACAAGCGCATCGGCGAAGGCGATACCGGCCTAAACACTGGCGGCATGGGAGCGGTTTCTCCGGTGCCATTTGCCCGCGAGACCTTCATGGACACCGTCGAGGAAAAAATCGTGGTGCCCACCATCCAGGGCATTCAGGGCGAAGGCTTTGACTACCGGGGCTTCATCTTCATCGGCCTGATGATCGTGGACGGTAAGCCCTACGTGCTGGAGTACAACGTCCGCATGGGCGACCCCGAGACCGAAGTCGTCATGCCGCGCATCAGCAGCGACCTGCTGCCCCTGCTCAAAGCCACCGCCGAGCAGAACCTCAGCGAGACCCAGGTCGAAATGGACCCCCGCACCTGCGCCACCGTCATGCTGGTCAGCGGCGGCTATCCCGAGGCCTACGAAAAAGGCAAGGTCATGACCGGCTTTGACCAGGTCGAAGGTTCCCTACTATTTCACGCCGGCACCAAACCCGACGGCGATCAGGTTCTCACCAACGGAGGCCGCGTCCTCGCCATCAGCTCCCTCGGCGACAGCATCCCCGCCGCCGTCGAGCAGTCGCTAAAAAACGCCGAAAAAATCGCCTTCGAAGGCAAATTCTACCGCAAGGACATCGGCAAGGATTTGCTGGGGAAATAACCTCGCTACCCGCGGGTTAAACCCACGCGGTTAGCAAGAGCGCTTGTAAATGCGACCAAGTCGCATTCGCTCGTGAGCTTCTGAGAAGCGAAACGTCTCGTCCTGGCGTCTCTGACGCGCGATTTTTGCTACCCGCGGGTTAAAACCGCGCGGCTAGCAAGAACGCTTGTAAATGCGACCAAGTCGCATTCGCTCGTGAGCTTCTGAGAAGCGAAACGTCTCGTCCTGGCGTCTCTGACGCGCGATTTTTGCTACCCGCGGGTTAAAACCGCGCGGCTAGCAAGCGAAGGCCATGCGCGTGTCTCCCTCTGGAGGGAGAAGCCTGCGCGACAGAAGGAGGAATTCACCCCCCGCCTCCGGCCACATGCCGAAGCCGACCCCCTCAAGTGGGTTTGGTTTTTTTGCGGCCTTGAGGCCGCAGTAACAGTCTTCCCCCCTTCGGCGCGAAGCAGAGAAGGGGGGTGCTTTTTGCCCGAGGCGAAAAGCGGGGGGATCCAAATACCCCACACCAGCTTGCTACCCGCGGGTTAAAACCACGCGGCTAGCAAGCGAAGGCCAGGCGCGTGTCTCCCTCTGGAGGGAGAGGCCCGAGTGACAGAGGGAGGAATTCACCCCCCGCCTCCGGCCACAGGCCGAAGCCGACCCCCTCAAGTGGGTTTGGTTTTTTGCGGCCTTGAGGCCGCAGTAACAACCTTCCCCCCTTCGGCGCGAAGCAGAGAAGGGGGGTGCTTTTTGCCCGAGGCGAAAAGCGGGGGGATTCGAACACGCCGGCCCAGCTTACCAGCCCCGGGTTTAAACCCGGGGCTGGTAAGCTGGGGGTCTGGCAATTTCCTCACTCCCCTTCCTGATGTTGCTTCAGGGTCAGCACATCTTTTCGTAACTGCTCAGGCTCGATGTCCAATCCTCCCTGACCATCGAGGTAAAAGACACTCAGGCCGCGGCCCTGATCGATCAACTCGTCGAGGGTTTCCCGGATGAAAATATCCAGGTCCATCACCAGGGGCGTAAAGGACTGCCACTGCTCCTGTCGGGCATCTTCTGCGAATGCTGCCGTGGGCCAGATGGGCAGCAATTCTTTGTTTCCATCGGTTGTGGTCATGGCCCAACCATTCATGTCATCGTTGTGGAGTCCCCAGATTTCTCCGGTGGCGACCACTTTGTAAACAAAGTAGAGGTATTGGTCGCGGGGTTCGAGTGCGAGAACCTGTTCCTGATTGAGGTGTTCCATTTGTTTGAGATAAAGGGAAGAAGTCAGACCGCGAACATGGCTAGTGGTACAAGTTCGAAGTTCGGAGTCGATAGTTCGGAGTTGAAAGTGTTGCTGTTCAATTGCTTACCTCAACTTAGTTCTGAAAGCACTAGTAGAAAGGATTCGAAATCTTGTGTCTGTCGAAGATCCCGTGAAACGGGGAATGGTAATCGAAGCATCTGATCTGTAATTCGTAATTGAAAGTGCAGATGGTCAGAAGTTTGCTGCATTTTTAAATGGGCAATTACTTAGTTCCGAATGCACCAGAGGCCGGATAAAAGAGTTTCTGACCTCTGACTTCCATTCAAAAACCCGCCCCACACATTCAGCGTGAGACGGGCTACAAAGGTACAAATCTCTTGGTTAGCCTATGAGCGTTTGGCTCAATTCTTCCAAAAAGCCAAGGGCATTCATTCGCGCAGCAATTGACTGGTCGACATCGAGATCAGCCCATCCTTCTGGCTGTCCCGCCAGGATGATTCGTGCATTCGGGAGGTCAGCACGTAGCTTCGCGAGCATGTCTGGCGCCTGCTCAAAATAATCGCTGTCACCTGCACATAGCACCACGACTTCTGGTTGACTTTCAACCGTTTCGGCCAGGGCTTTTTCGACATCAGTCTGGTATTGGGTTTCCTGGATATCGAGGCCTCCGGCACTGATCAGGTTGCGAGCAAACTGTGCCCGGGCGTTGCGCATGCGCACATCTCCAAACAGCAGCAAAAAGGCAGATACCCGTTGCCCCCGTTGTGCCCCAAAGGCATCCATCTGTTGTCGAATTCGCTCAAAGGGTGCCGATTGACGCAGGTCATTGCTGGCGACTTCCAGCTCTGCTAGCGTCTCGGATGGATGTGCATACTGGTTGACTCCGACCTGGGTAGTCTTGCGTTTGGCGATTTGATCGGCCTTTCGCTCTCGTGAGCTTTTGATCCATTCCTGAATCACGCCCTGGTTGGCGGCTTCCACGATTCCCCCCTTTTCCTCGATTTCCTGGAATAGCTTCCAGGCGGCTTTGGCCATTTCTTCGGTGGCCGCCTCCAGATAGTAGCTGCCTCCAGCAGGGTCCTTCACCTGATCCAGGTAGGTTTCGTGCTGCAGCAGGTGTTGGATATTCCTGGCCAGACGCAGCGAGGTATCGCTCGGAATACCCTGGAGGGTATCAAATCCTGGAATGGTCAGTCCCTGCACGCCTCCAATGACAGCCGACATGGCCCCGGTCGTAGCCCTCAACAGATTGTTGTAGGCGTCGTAGTGGGTGTAGTGCCATTCGGAGATGCGGCCCATTACAAAGGGGGAGGACATTGCTGTATCATGCAGCTCATATGCTTCGGCGAGTTGGGCAAATAACAGGCGGAAAGCCCGGAATTTGGCCATTTCGAGGAAAAAGCTGGTTCCTACGGGGAAGTTAAATGCCAGGCGTTTGAAGAGGTCTTCTTTGCCTACTTTGGACTCACTTTTTTCCAGAAAATCCACATATTCGACTACGGAGGCAAGCGCAATCGCTAGCTGCTGTGTCAGGTTTCCTCCCTGTTCATAAACCCAGCCCAGGTCCAGTTCCACTGATCTGAACCAGGGCGAAGCCTCAAAGCTTTCTATTCCGGCTTCGACATTTACCAGGCTCACATGACTGGGAACTTCGCCATCAGCCAGGGCCACTCCGATAGGGTCGTTGTGCAGGGTCCCCGTGAGGAGGTCAGCTTTTACTTTTCTTTCTGCGAGTTGCGCATAAAGGTCCGCTGCGACCAGCGAAGGAGCCTCCGGGAATGCCAGGTGTAGGGCCGTCTGATGCAGTGGGAGCTCTTTGGGTAGGTCAGCTAATAGCGCTGCGAAGGGTTTTGCGTCTCGGGCCACCAGTCGAAAGGCATGGACGCCGGTGCCCTGGGCTTCTGCCAGTTTTTCTCCTAAGCCGTCTACGGTGACAGGCATTTCCTGTATGATCTGCCATCCGCTGTCCTGGGCATTAAACTGATTGCCACGTCGCATGCTGCCCTTACCCGGGACGTCTTCCAATCCGGATGTATAACCAGAGAGGTCTTCCTGGCGATAATAGGGCTTGAGAACAAACCCCTCTCCGGTATCCCAGTTTAGTCGGTCAATGGGCTTGCCTTTGAGGTCCTGCTCGATTTTTTCCCTCCATGCCTCAGAAGTAATGGAAGGAAATTCCGCAAAAAGGGTGGTGTCGTGGGATTCTGCCATGGTGATTCCTGTATTTGGGCGGCAATTTGCAGATGAAGGTACCCCACAACAATGACTTATGCCAATGGATTGGGTGGCTTAGGTAAGCAGTAATTCGCCGATGGCAAAGCTGGCGAAGACCACCGACGCGATCCCATTTGTCGTAAAAAACGCGAGATTGACCTTCGAGAGATCGTTTGGCTTGACGAGAATATGCTGATAGGCAAGTAAAGAGAGGAAAACAGCTGCTCCAAGCCAGAAGATCCAGCTCGCCTGTGTCATGATGCCAAACAGAATAATAAGGGCGGCGCTGAAAAGGTGCAGGGCACTGGAAACGTTGAGGGCCCGGTTTTTCCCCAGCCAGGCCGGGATGCTGTTGAGCTTGTGGTCACGGTCAAACCCTTCGTCCTGAAGGGCATAGATGATGTCAAAGCCCCCCGTCCAGGTAAGTACCGCCAGACCCAGGACGATGGGTTCCCAGGTAAAAACCGCTGTCACAGCCAGGAAAGCGCCTACAGGTGCGAGTGAGAGCCCCAGGCCGAGGACCAGGTGACACAGGGCCGTAAAGCGCTTGGTGTAGGAGTATCCCAGGATCACGGCCAGTGCCACCGGAGAAAGGAAAAAACAAAGCTCATTGATAAACCAGGTGGTTGCGATAAACAGCAGGGAGTTAATGACCACAAACGCGAGGGCCTGCCGGGGAGAAATGACCCCAGCGGGTATTTCCCGCTTGGCAGTTCGGTCATTGTCAGCATCGATATTCCGGTCGATGTATCGGTTAAAGGCCATGGCTGCACTGCGGGCAAAGACCATACACAGGACTACCATGATAAAGGACTGCCAGTAGGGCTTGTCGGGGCTGAGCCCGTTGGTTTGTATGTATTCAAAGCCAAGAAAAAGTCCCAGCAATGCAAAGGGGAGCGCAAAGAGGGTATGGGCAAATTTTACGAGCGAAAGGTACTTCTTCATAGGGCAGCCAGATCATTTATCAACACCCAAACAATCCCTTTTGGGCTTTGTTTGAATCCGCGTATTCACAAAGATGCTCATTCCAGTTTAGATGGACGAAAATTTCCAAACATATAGGGAAATTTATATATTTAGCCATGATAGAAAAACGACAGGTGTTTGTTTGTGGAAGTTATAAGCCCAGGATACATGGGGGGGGATGTTGTAGCGACCGTGGAGGAGAGAGGCTGGCGGATGAGCTACAAAAACTGGTGGAGGAAAAGGGCCTGACCAGCCAGGTTTCGGTAAAGGTATCAGGCTGTCTCCGGAACTGTCGATCCGGAGTCAACATGAAAATTCTCCCTGATAACACTTTGTATGCAAAGGTTACGACTGCAGATTTGACCCGAATACTGGATCAGCACCTCATAAAGGGCCGCGTGGTAAAATCCCTGGAAGTGAAGGAAGTACCAGGATTCTTTTCCTATTGATTATCTGATGGATACCGATTGGGTCACCCTCAATTCTGAATTTGGTTGGGGGTGACTTTTTCTGTGGTTTTAGTGAGAATTCGTTGGCGAATTTCAGTTGAAAGTCTTTAAGTTTATAGGCTGAATTGGATACTTATTAATCCCTGAGACTTGGCACGAAGAAAGCTTAAGCGCATAGAAATCGTAATTCTGGTTGGGTTTATCAGCTCAGCTTTGACCCTGATAGGCTTTTGGTGGAATAACAAGGAAGCCAATCGGGACTTTTACCTTCCGAAAGGCTATGAAGGTTGGATCATGATCAACTACGGAGTAGCAGGGGCTGACCCACTTCCAGAGATAGAGGGAGTTCAGCAGTTGAGAGTACCGGAGTCTGGCATCCTCAATACGTCCACTACCCTGGAAATAGGTTGGCGGCGCGATCAGTTTTTCTGGATAGATGAAAGTGGCAATCAGGTTCCTGTTCCCAACATGGTGGAGCTGGAGGAAGGCATGGGCATCCACATTCATCAGCACCAGTACCTTTCCCGGAATTTTATGAAAGTCGGCGGTCTGCTCGGGCCAGGAGAGGATACGACGCTGTACGATGGGACCGAAATTGAAAAAATGACTTCTGGCTACGTGAACTATCGGCCTGGTCAGAAGACGCTGGAATATTTCTACCTTAGTGAGGATCCCCTGTCAATCACCTTCAACCCACCCGAAAACCCGCGCAGTGAGGCACTAGAGTCCGTGGAGAGCAGGGAGATCAAGCTGGAGGAATAAATATCCGACTATGGAGTGACTTTCCAGGGATTGCCGAATCAAGGACTACTACTACCTACTTGATAATAAAGCGACCTATGAAAGAGTTGGTTCATACCGTTAATTTTGAAAATACAGAACTGGCCTTCCAGGCACGAAGCGATGCCAAACTGGCTCGTACCTATTGGCTATTTCGCTTGATTGACAACCCTTTCCTGACCAGGTGGGCCCCCAAGGCCCTGAACCTTGCCTTTTGGTTGAGGCTTCCGGTGAAGGGCATCGTCAAAAAGACCATTTTTGAACTGTTTGTAGGAGGAGAATCTCTGAAAGAAACTGCCAAAACCTCGGCCTACCTGGATGAATATGGGGTCCGTACAATCCTGGACTATTCGGTCGAAGGAGAAAAAAACAAGGCAGGATTTGATAAGACCAGGGACGAGATCATCGCTACCCTGGAGCATGGTGCCAAACACGACTCTGTCGCCTTTAGTGCCTGCAAAATGACTGGCCTGGCCCGGTTTGCCCTGATGGCAAAAATTCAGGCTGGGGACCCCCTTTCCGAAAAAGAGCAGCAGGAGTATGAGGAAGTCGTACAGCGGATGGAGTCCATCGCCCAGGCAGCAGTCGCAAACCATACGCCGATATTTATCGATGCTGAAGAAAGCTGGATCCAGGATTTTATCGATGGAGTGGCGGAAGACCTGATGGAGAAGTATAACAGGGCGGAGCCAGTTATCTGGACCACTGTGCAGCTATACCGCCATGACCGATACGAATACCTCAAAGCCCTAATTGAGCGTAGCCATGAAAGAGGCTATATCCTTGGGGTAAAACTCGTGCGTGGAGCCTATCTTGAAAAGGAAAATGACCGGGCACTGGAGCTGGACTACCCTACTCCCATGCAGCCAAACAAACAGGCAACGGACCGGGATTATGATGCGGCTCTGACCATCTGTGTGCAGAATCTCTCCCACGTTGGAGTTTGCGCAGGCACACACAACGAGGCCAGCAGCCACCTCCTCGCGCAACTTATGGAGACCCATGGCATCAGGCATGACCATCCCTACATCTGGTTTTCCCAGCTTTTAGGGATGTCCGATCATATTTCCTTTAACCTGGCCCATTTGGGGTACAATGTCGCCAAATACCTGCCATTTGGGCCTGTGCGGGCAGTCATGCCCTACATGATGCGTCGGGCAGAAGAAAATACCGCCATTGCAGGGCAATCCAGCCGAGAAGTCGCCCTGCTCAAAAAGGAATTGAATCGTAGAAAAGGCCATTAGTTCGAGGAATTGTTCGACCAAAAACTGTGAGGGGTTCTTTCTTTGGAAGAGCACCCCACTTATCATGACTTTTTCTCGATAATAAGTAGGTGTTAGGATGTTTTCATTGTAATTAAAGGCAGTGAAAGCCCTGATACAGGATTGTTTGGACGTCAAAAACTCCCCATGAAAATAGTGCTTTGGACCCTGGGCTGTACCTGCATGTTATGGTCTTTGAGTTGCAGTTCCCCTGTCCCGGGACGTATCAGTCAGTTGCAGGATAGCCTGCAGGTATTGCGTAGTAGCACCTCCATGCAGCCGGATGAAGAGCGTCGTCTGAACCTGGAACTTGCTGGAGAATACCTGGCAGCAGCAGAAGGGGATTCCTCCGAAACCTCGGGACCTCAGTTAAAGTACAAAGCTGCTGAGATTCTTTCAAACTATCCACAGCGAGTCGATGAGGCACTTTCGGTCTTCGAGGAACTGGAGGAAGAGCATCCGGATCATCCACTGGGGGCAGATGCGTTATTTCAGCAGGGGTGGCTGCTGGCCAATGTCATAGGGGACACTGCTCAGGCACAGGTTAGGTTTGGAACCTTTCTGCAGCGATATCCAGACCATGTGCTGGCACCAAGTGTCCCGGTAGAACTGGCACAGCTGGGAATGAGTCCGGCGGAAGCCCAGGCATTTGCCCGGCAGGCGCTTGCCCCTCCTGTGGATTCGACCTCTCTGGATTCTATTGGTACCGAGGAATAAACCTTTCGGCATTCTTACATATTCCATCACCAGCGTCAAAACTATCGCGTTATTGCACTCGTTTTTATGTCGATCATATCGAACTTACCTTCTCAGCACCTGTTTGCGATGAAAAAGTACACCTTGCTCCCAGTTATTGCGATCTTCCTGCTCAGCCTGGTATCAGGCTGTGATCAGGATCCCGAGCCTGTTACCGTTGAAAAACGGGCCTATGTCCGGTTTTTTAACTCCTTTGGGGATGCGGCAGTGAATCTGCGGTTCAGGACCTATGGAGAAACCCGCTTTCTCACCGATCGGTTGATGCCTCGTACTTCCTGGCCGCAGGGGGGATACACTTCTTTGCTTACCCGATATACGGGAGAAGGGCCGATTGAGGGCCTGGATAGCGTATATTTTGACGTAGAGCACTATGATGCCGATACACTCATGATTAAAGACTATCGGGAAAGCCTGCCGGAAGGAAGCTACTCTACTCTTTATGTAGTTGACAGCGTCGGAAAGCTCATCATGGCCAAAACCAGTGATCAGTTTGATCGCCCGACAGGTAATAGCTCAGCGTATCGATTCATCAACCTGTACCCCTTCTACAACAGTGTAGGACTGGAATCATCCAATGCCGCAGACAGCCTGGATTTCTCTTTTAATTCGCTCGAATTTCTGGGACATAGTGGCTTTCGGGAGGTCCCTTCTGGTCGCAGGACCCTCAGTGCCATCCGTACCCAGGGACAGATAACGGTTGACTCTGTATCTCAGGTCAAACTGGATGCTGGTGGAGTATATGTGTTTGTCTTGATGGACGTGAATGGTATTCCTGTCCTGGATTATGAAAGGATCAACTAACGAATGCACAAACTTTTTCTGTTCGTACTTATCTCTGGCTATTTCCTGACCGCATTGGCTCAGGAAACAGACTCCGTAGAAGTCGAGGTAGAAAGAGTCCGAACCACTGCACCTTTTGGTCTGGATGACACCCTCAGCAACAGGGGGATGTTTTTCTCTCTGAGATTGGGGCCATCGCTGGTAGACCTGGATGACCTCAATCAGGAACTGCAGCGCAGGCAGTTTGAGTCTTTGCAGGGCAATACCATTGGGCTGGGGTTTGCAGCTTCTCAATATGTAGGAAATTGGGTTTGGGGAGCTGAGTTGATAAGTGGAACCGGGCAAAGTCGGGTCAATACCCAGACCTCACTCTTAACACTCAACCACCTGACCCTTCAACTCGGACGAGTCCTCTATAAGCCCAATGACCAGCAAAACCTGACCATAATGACAGGTTTGGGAGGGGGCCTGGGGATCTTAAAGGTCCAGGACCTGCTTCAGGCAAATCCTACCCGATATTTCTCAGGCGGTCCGGTGGCGGAAGTGAGCCTCAACTGGAATAAATATTTCTTCCTTGAGGGTAGTTCACTAAGCGTTGCCTACTGGGGGGTGTCACTTGGCTACCAGCACACCTTTGACAATACCTGGATCATGCGGGGATATGACCCGGAAGGAATCGGACTGCGGGTTTCTCCCGCAGGCTGGTATCTGCGATTAAGTCTGGGAATGGGCAACTGGAGTTCATTTGCCGGGATTGGGAAGGATTGATTTCCTCACATGAGATAGAAAGAGTTTGCCCCCCGAACTGATTTTTGCTTGATTTGTCAAGTAATGCTCACCCATTCGCTGTGAATTTTCGCTTGAGAGACATCCTGATTGCCAGCACACTCCTGGTCTTAATGGCCCCTCTGATGGGGATGATCATGCTATTGCTATGGGCCACCCAGGGCAGGGTGCTTTTCCTTCAAAAGCGTCCCGGATATAGGGGGAAGCCATTTACTCTCTACAAGTTCAGTACCCTTTATGATGCGGATCCTGGAGAAGATGAAGCCGCCAATCAGGTAGCTCGTCAGACAGTAGTAGGGCGTTACCTTCGCCGCTGGTCCCTGGACGAATTGCCACAACTGATCAATGTCCTGAAGGGCGAAATGAGCCTGGTAGGCCCTCGTCCATTGCTAATGGAGTACTGGGACCTGTATACAGATGAAGAACGTAAAAGACATGATGTCCTGCCCGGCATTACCGGTTGGGCACAGGTCAATGGGCGTAATACTCTCAGGTTTAAGGAGCGTTTTGAATACGACCTCTGGTACGTCGAGCATCGCAGCATTTGCCTGGACTGGCAGATCCTTCGCATGACGCTCGGACGCATTGTCCGAAGAGACGGGGTTTACGCAGGTGCAGAGACTACGTCCCCTCGATTTGACGGCACCAATTGAGCTGCTTACTGGCCTGTCTCTCCCATAGGCCTCGACTACCCTCGAAACTGGCGAATCTTCTCAATCACAAAATCCTGTTCCTTGTCCGTTAGCGTTGCAAACATGGGCAGGCTCAGACAGTGCTCGTAATAAGCCTCTACCTGTGGGAATTGCCCCTTCTGGAAGCCTAGCTCCTGATAGTAGGGTTGGAAGTGAACGGGAATGTAATGGACCTGGGTGAAAATGCCATGTTCCCGGAGGTGATTGTATAGAGCCTTACGGTCAGGAGACTGAATCACATAAAGGTGGTAGGCGTGACCAGGATGAAAAGGAGCTGGCCGAATGTCAGGAGTTGAGGCAAAAGCTTCATCATAGCGATGGGCGATCTCTCTTCGTCTTTTCAGATTCGCAGAGGTTCTCGAAAGTTGGCTGATTCCGAGTGCACAGTGGAGGTCGCTCAGGCGATAATTGAATCCGAGCATTTGCATCTCGTAGTACCAGCCCCCATGGTCCTCATTTAGCAGCTCTCGGTCCCTGGTGATGCCGTGATTGCGTAGCTGAATAAGTTTTTGATAGAGCTCCTTGCTTCCGGTAGTGACGATGCCTCCTTCCGCTGTGGTCAGATGTTTGGTCGGATGGAAGGAAAAAATCGCCAAATCTGCCAATGAACCATCGCCACATCCATATTCAATTCCCGTCCCATCATGTACCCTGGCCCCCGGTGCATGACAGCTATCCTCGATGAGCTTTAGGTCGTAGGTATCGGCGAGTTGACGCAACCGATTCCAGTCCAGTGGATACCCCGCAAAGTCAACTCCTACCACTCCCTTGTAGGTCCCGGTTGGGACTGACTGGAGTTGTTGCTCTAGTACATCAAGGTCCATCAGGTAGGTCTCAGGGTCGATGTCCACCAGATCAATCTGTCCGCCAGCATACAGGATGCAGTTGGCAGATGCTACAAAGGTGAGCGGGGTGGTCAGCCAGCGGTCCCCCTGTGTTACCTCCAACGCCAGGGCGCAGAGGTGCAGGGCCGCAGTCCCGCTGCTTACTGCTACCGCATAGGGAGCCCCTATGTAGGTGGCAAATTTTTCTTCGAACTGACCGACTCCTGGGCCTCCAGTGAGGTAATCGTGCCGCAATGCGGCTTCAACTGCTGCGAGGTCATCCTGAGTGACTTCCTGACGGGCGTAAGGGATGGGTTTCAATAGAGCGGGATTTGGGGCTGTCAATGGGTTTATTGTGTAAACCGGGCAGCCAAAACTACCCATTTAACCTCATAAACAGACTGTTTAGTTCAAAAACTGATGTAATAGGGGCTGAGCCCTGCGTTATATGGGCACCAACCTGTTACAAACTCATTTCGACAATCACCTGCCATGCGTTTTTTGCGCCTCTTTTTAACCCTCATTGCTCTGTGTTCTGTTTTCAGCTGGCTATTTGCCACTCCTCTGGATTCTTCCAATGGATTTGAAGTGGTTTCACTTTGCCACCGCAACATTACTTTTGGCCACGGCCTACAGATCAACTGGGTAGGAGCTTCAGAAGAGTGTCTCCCAACAGATCTGCCCCTGATGGAAGGGGAGAGCATGCACAGGCTTTTGGAAGACCTGTATCCCGGTATAGATCTGGAAGTAATGGCCAGAGAGGATGGAACCACTTATTTTACTTTTCACTTTGGAGCCGAGGCCGACTTCTCCCAGGTAAAACTGGCTGTCAGCGGAGCAGTCTGGGTGCCCTGGAGCCGATCATGGCAACTGTCTTCAGGGGCAGGAGCTTTTGTCTGGGAGGGAGATGAGATGGCCGATTCTGGTTTTTCATTTCTCACATACGGAGATGTAATGATTCCGCGGATTCAGAACGAAATTCCCTCTGAAGGGCTTTCCCTGAGTTGGGTACAGCGTCCTCTGTAACTTCTGGGATATTCCCACCGTTTAGAGTATTAGATGGTTGTCTAATTGTCTAATACTTTTATTCCATGACTCCTTATTACGAATCTCAGCGATTTAACCAGTGGTGGATGTGGGCCATTCTGATTTTGGTGGCGGGCATCACCATATGGGGCAGCATTCAGCAACTGGTATTTGGTATTCCGTTCGGTAACAACCCTGCTCCAGATGGGGTTATGGGAGCAATGAACCTGATCCCCATCATATTGATTGGGCTGTTTTTGGTCATGCAACTCCGTACCACGCTGAGCGAGCATGGGGTTGAAATGTACTTTTTTCCCTTCATCCGCAAGCAGTGGGCCTGGTCCGAGGTCGAATCTTATGAAGTAAAGGCCTACAGCCCCATAGCCGACTATGGCGGATGGGGATTTCGGTGGAACGGGAAAACCATGGTGTACTCTGTAGGAGGAAATCACGGGCTGGAACTCAGACTGAAAAATGGGAAGTCTGTTCTGATTGGCACCCAACAGCCAGATGAGATGAAAAAGTGGCTCAACCAGATTGGGTAAGTTGTTGAGCATCACCCACTATTTTTCAAGATCAACAAGCGGTACAAGTCCAACAAGTACCGCTTTTTTTAACTAGCGGGGCAAGTTCGAAGTTTCCCGTTCTGCGGGATTTCGCTGTGCTCAACTTAGTTCGTAGTCTAACGTGCTGATGGTAAGTGTTCTGTGCTGTATTGAGCTGGGGTTTTCTTCGTTCTGAAAGCGCTTGTTCTTTTTGAGTGAAGTACTTATCCATTTCAAGGTGAAGCAAAAGCCTCATCAGCAGCACTTTGAACTCCAAACTCAGAACCCCGAACTCCGAACCCAAAGCACTATTCCCCTGAAATTTGGGCACAAAAAAACCTTCCGGTGTGAATCGATTGAATGGTAATCCCGAAATCACACAAGGAAGGTTATAAAACTGAACCAGCGAAACACTTTAAGAATTCCCCAAACTCAATGTGCTAAATCTCGCTTCATGGGTTCACGCTTAGTTTACAAGTACTATTCCATCCTTGATGAAAGAGATGTAAGATTTGTGGAGGAATGGCGCATTTCTTTTTGGGGATCACCTGCAAGATCTCCTTTCAGGCTGCATCCAGGACTTCAGGATAGTCGAAATTTTCTGAGTATCCACGAAATTTGAATTTTTGCGAAAATATTTTCTACCCGATGGACTATGGCCGCAGGGAGCCGCTGGATTGAAAGATGTAAGCAATGAGGAGTTAATGTAACTATTGGGAGGATTCTTCCTCTGCTTCGGCAATCTGCTTCTGGTGAATGCGCGCATAATAGCCCTGTTTATCCAACAGGTCACCATGAGTACCTCGCTCGACGACCTTCCCATCCTGTAGCACCAGGATGAGATCTGCGTCCTGAATGCAAGACAATCGGTGTGCCACCATGACCACTGCGGTCTCCGGGTTGGTTTGGCGAAACTCCCGCAGGGAACTCAGGATGGTTTCCTCGGTGCGGGTATCTACAGCCGAGAGCACATCATCCAGGATGAGTAGCTTGGGGTGTCTGATCCAGGCCCGGGCGATGGAGATCCGCTGCTTTTGTCCACCAGAAAGGGTAACGCCACGCTCTCCCACCATGGTCTTATAGCCCTCTGGGAAGCCCTTGATGTTGTCGTGGATGGACGACCATTTGGCGGCCTCCTCAATGCGCTCAGTAGAGGCTCCAGGCTGTCCAAAGGCTATGTTGTTGCCGATGGTGTCCGAGAAAAGAAAAACATCCTGTGGCGCATATCCAATTGCTGATCGAAGGTTGAATTTGGGATATTCCTCCAGAGGCTTACCATCAAATACAATCCCTCCCAGTTGGGGATCGAGCAGGCGCGGTATGAGCGCACAAAGGGTCGATTTCCCAGATCCTGTAGGGCCCACGATGCCCAGCTTTTGCCCGGGCTTCAGTTCAAAGCTCACGTCTCGTATGGCTTCGATCCCGGTATCAGGGTACGTGTAGGATACGGCCTCAAACTCCAGGGCAGCAGACTGAATATGGGGACCTTCCTTTGGGAAACTGATTTCCGACTCTTCTTTTAGCAGTTCATTCAGGCGGACCTGACTGGCAGCCGCACGCTGGATCATGGTGGTAATCCAGCCAATTGAGACAATAGGCCAGGTGATCAGGTTGATATAGATGATGAATTCGGCGATGTTCCCAATGGTGATCTGGCCGTTGATGACTTTTTCGCCTCCTATCCAGACGGTCAGTACAATACTCAGGCCCACCAAAAACACCACAAGGGGAAAAAACGCAGAGTCCACTTTGGCCAGGTGCATGGACTTCTGTTTATATACTTCGGATTCCTCCGCAAACCGATCCCCATTGAACTTCTCCTTCACATAGGCCTTTACGACCCTTATCCCTGAGAATATCTCCTGGGTAAAAGTGGTGAGGTTGGAGAGTTGGCTCTGGATCCGTTCACTGCGACGTTGTATGATGGATTCTACATAATATACCAGAAAGCTGAGTATGGGCATAGGGATCAATGCGTACAGCGTCAACTCTATGTTGACGGTAAGCATGGTGGTCACCACTACTATGAACAGGGTGAGTGTATTCAGGGTATACATGATGCCTGGTCCGAGGTACATTCTGACACGGGAAACATCTTCCGTTAGCCGGGCCATCAGATCCCCTGTTCGATTACGTCGGTAAAAAGACAGAGACAGTCCCTGAAAATGGTTGTATAGGTCATTTCTCAAATCATACTCGATGAGCCGGGACATGACAATAATGGTCTGTCGGGTGAGAAAAAGAAAAAATCCCCTGATCAGGGCCATGCCCAGTACCAGCAGGCCAAACAGGAGCAGACTCTTGATCAGGAGGTCTCTGATGGTGACAGCCAGGCCAAAGCCATCGAAAAGTTGGTAGAGGCTAAGGACATCACCTACCATGTTGATCGCGCTCCTAACTATCTGGGCAGGATAAACCGAGAACAGGCTGGAGAGAATAATGAAAATAATTCCTCCCAGGAGATAACGTCGATATCGCCACAGATAGGGGTTGAGAGCAAACAGCGCGCGCATAAAAATGATTTGCTGGCAAAATTAAACAATCTCTTAACATGAATCACCTATGAAAGTTGGGCCATTCCCCAAAAGTGCCCTAATGAGCGTTAGGGGCAGGTTTTCATTGTGTTCGAGGAATCATGCAAGGGTTGAGCGTCATTAAATAAACAGATGTAATGGCTATATCTTTCGGAAGGCGATGATAATGGCATATTGTGTTTGGTTTGGATTGAAACTAACATTAAATGTCTTCGTAATAGATAAAAGCCTCTAGATACTGTTTGAAATAAGTACCATTTCAAATTTGGATATTCCGGGTTGAAAAACCTGGGTGAGTCTTTATTGAGATGGTTGTGGTTCGAGTTTTTTCTATTTGACAGATTTAACGGAAGTATGCTCATGTTTAAACCCCTTTTAACCACACTGACGGTAGGTATGCTGATCCTGTCTACGCACATCCAGGCACAAACCTACAATTATGATGATGCCGACCAGCGCCTGAAAGAACTTCAGGAGCAGGCTCGTGAAACTGGACTGCCCTTCATCTTCTACATGTACCAGGACGACTGTGATGCATGTGAGGAGACTGAAAAGGCCCTGAACCATCCGGATATTGCCCCTTATTTCCGGGACGGCAAATGTCTGATGGCGAAAGTAAACCGCTCTCAGATCCCTCGGGGATTGAGTGGGTACAACGAAATCCTATATCCTCTGATCCTGGTTGGTGACGAGACCGGCAAGGTAATTCTGCAAAAGGGCGGTGTCCAGAGTCCTGAGATGCTGGCGGACCTGCTCAGTCAGATTGCTCAGCCTCCCGTCCCCCCAGCGTATGTTGTTCAGGTTGGCTCGTTTGAGGAGCGGGAATCTGCAATCCAACTCTTTGACCGTGTCAAGAATTTGTACCAGAACCAGCGCGTCATGATGGAGCCTGCTACAGTTGACGGAGTGAAGTATTATCGGGTAATCATGGGGCCTTTTCTTGAGGAAGCCCATGCCGATGTTCTCCTTTCCGATTACGAGCGAAATACTGGAGAGAAAGGCTTCGTCAGGAATATGAATGAATAGGATAAAATAGCGCTTATCTATCCAGACTGCTGTAACCATGTAGGCTACGGCAGTCTTTTTTTTATTAGCTTTGGGCGATTTTGAAACATCCTTCTCGCACATGAAGATTTCTTACAACTGGCTCAAAGATTATCTGGAATTCGATGAAACCCCGGATCAACTGAATGACATCCTGACCATGCTTGGCCTGGAGGTCGGAACAGTGGAAACAGTCGGCGGTATCCCCGGTGACCTGGAAGGGGTCGTCGTAGGGGAAGTAGTCTCGGCAGAGCCTCATCCCAACGCAGACCGCCTGCGCGTCTGTCAGGTAAATATCGGCGATGCTGAGCCGCTATCTATTGTCTGTGGTGCGCCCAATGTCGCCGCTGGTCAAAAAGTGCCAGTAGCCACCGTAGGTACGACTTTGTACCCTTTTGGTAAGGGAGAAGATGAAGGATTCAAGATCAAGAAGGGAAAAATCCGTGGCGAAGTATCTCTCGGGATGATCTGCGCTGAGGACGAACTGGGCCTTGGAGCCGGGCATGATGGCATCATGGTGCTGGATGAAGACCTGGTCCCAGGGACGCCGTTTCGCCAGACCGTTGAACTTCAGGAAGACCACGTTTTCGAAATTGACCTGACCCCCAATCGCGTGGATGCCGCTTCTCACTTTGGCACTGCCCGCGACCTGGGTGCATACCTGCGCAAGGCAGCCAAACTCCCAGAGGGGCTACTGGATCCAGCAAAGCTCACCGAAAAGAACCCCATCCCGGTAACCATAGAAGACCCTGAGCGCTGTCAGCGCTACGTCTCTATCTATATAGCAGGTGTTAAGGTGGTCGAAAGTCCAGACTGGCTCAAGCAGCGCTTGCAGGCCATCGGCTTGCGCCCCATCAACAACGTAGTGGACATCACCAACTATGTCCTGCACGAGTTGGGACAGCCGCTGCATGCCTTTGACGCTGACAAGATTGGCGGCAAAGAGGTGCGGGTGAGAACCATGTCTGAAGAAACGCCTTTCGTCACACTGGACGAAGCCGAGCGCAAGCTGCGCCCAGGCCTCGACCTGATGATCTGCGACGCAGAAAAGCCCATGTGTATCGCCGGTACCATGGGGGGAATTGATTCTGGAGTGACTTTCGAAACACAGAACATCTTCCTGGAGTCTGCCTACTTTGAGGCGGGTACGGTGCGCAAGACTGCCAAATACCACGCCATCAACTCTGACTCCTCCTTCCGCTTTGAGCGAGGAGTCGATCCCAATATGACCCTCACGGCTGCCCTTCGTGCAGCTTATCTGATCGTAGAACTGGCCGGTGGTACCGCTTCCAGGCCAGAAGACCAGCAGTTGAAGGAATTCCCACCTTTCAAAGTGGACCTGTCGGTGTCCAAAACCGAGCGACTGATCGGCAAAGCCATCGGGCGAGACACCATCATCGAGATCCTGAAGGCGCTGGAAATTGAAGTCGAAGAGGACGGTGATACCCTTCACCTGCTCGTGCCTCCCTACCGGGTGGACGTGCAGCGCGACGTGGATGTCATCGAGGACATCCTGCGGGTGTACAACTACAACAACGTCGAGCTCCCCGGCACCTTTGGCGGATCGCTGGTCATGGAGCCTTATAAGAATAAACATGAGCTGCAGGAGCGCTACGCCAACTATCTCTCTGGCAGCGGGTTTTATGAAATTCTGAATAACTCCCTGGTCTCTGTAGAACTGGGAGACGAGTCGGCTGTCCCCATCGTCAACCCGCTGAGTGAGGAACTCGGCATTATGCGTCAATCCATGCTCCCTGGAGCACTGGAGACAGTCCGCCACAATCAGAACCGCCAGGAAGAAGACCTGGCGCTGTATGAGTTTGGCAAGACATACAGCATGGACGACAAGGGCTATAACGAGCATTTCTGGCTGGCCCTTACCGTTACCGGAGCCCGTCATCCACAGCACTGGCAGCAAAATCTCGGTAAGGCATCCCTTCAAACCCTGACTCGGGAAGTAGAGCGCCTACAGGAGTGGATCGGCATCCAGGGGGAATTGTCAGAAGTCGATGACGCCAACTTCGACTACGGAATGAAGATGACCTGGGACGGCAAGGAAATTCTGCGCTATGGCCTGGTCAATGCAGATTGGGCGGAAAAATATAGCCTTCGAAATGAAGTGTTCTTCATGCTGATCGACTGGCCATTGCTGACCGAAGCCTATTACTCGGACTTTCCCCGCTACCAGCCCATTCCGCTTTACCCTGCAATTCGTCGCGACATCAGCATGGTCATCGACCGTGAGGTGTCCTTCGCTGAGATACAGGCACAGGTGCTCAAAGCCAATCCCAAGCTGATTCGCAGCATTGACCTGCGCGACATCTACATGGGTGAAAACATTCCTGATGGCAAGAAAAGCTACCTGATTTCCATCGAACTGCGTGACGATAGCAAAACGCTGGCGGACAAGGCAGCCGATAAGATGGTACAGCGCGCCTATCAGTTCCTCGAAAAAGAACTGAGCGCAGAAATCCGTAAGTAGCAGAGGCGGAATTGGTGAAAATTTCAAAACCTGTGGCAGCTTTTCCGGTTGAAAAGCTAAAGAATCATCATGTCACCTGAAGAAATTAAGCGCCACCTCAAAATAGAGGCCCCACGCCTGCACCGATACCGGAACTTCGCCGAAAAGTACGGTATTGAGGACTTCGAGACCTTTGTCGCGATGTACGACGTAGACGAGTTGAGTCGGCATTTGCCCGAATATCCCTCCGCCGAAGAGAAAGAAGCCTTGCCGCCACTGATTGGAGTGGCCGTTCAGGCTGATTCTGGATACATTGACTACCGCAAGTCCAACAATACCTTTGAGCTGATCATGCAGTGGCAGGAG
Organism: uncultured Bacteroidia bacterium; assembly: GCA_964343195.1. GTDB lineage: Bacteria > Bacteroidota > Bacteroidia > J057 > J057 > CAYVAP01. The sequence continues at coordinate 21,264 of CAYFIR010000065.1, forward strand.
AAAACTGGCAACTTTGAGCAAAACGCCATATTCTTCACTTCCAGGGATCGGGAAGAGTGATTGGCAATTCGTCGGGAGGACCTAAACCCAGATGACATGCAGCAGGGACCTATAGGAGTATTTGATTCGGGGCTTGGCGGCCTATCCGTCTGGCGAGAAGTAGCCCGTCAATTTCCCCAGGAGTCTCTGGTATATGTGGCTGACAGCGGCCACTGTCCCTACGGCCCCCGCACCCAGGCCGATGTCACCCAACTGAGCCATCAGATCGTTCGCTTTCTACGGGACAAAGGATGCAAGCTAATTGTCGTGGCCTGCAACACCGCTACCACGGCAGCGATCCAGACTTTGCGAGAAGTTTATTCCCTGCCTTTCGTCGGCATGGAGCCTGCCATCAAACCCGCCGTTTCCCAGACCCAAAGCGGTGTGATTGGTGTCCTCGCTACCATGGGCACCCTGTCAGGGAGCTACTACCAACGCTCCGTAGAAAAATACGGGGATCAGGTAACCATCATCGGACAGGAGGGGAAAGGACTGGTCGAAGCAGTGGAGAATGGGCAGATCCATTCGTCAGAGACAAAAGAATTATTAGCGGGATATTTGGCTCCCATGAGGGGGGCGGGGGCAGATCAGTTGGTACTGGGCTGCACACATTATCCCTTTCTGACACCTGTGATCCAGGAGATTGTCGGCACGAGTATGCAGGTCATTGATCCTTCGCCTGCCATAGCCCGACAGGTGGGCAGGTTGCTGGATGAGCATGCCCTGCACCAGCGAGTACCGCATGAGGCAGGCTATCAGTTTTACAGCACAGGCAAGCTGGACGGGTTGAAGAAACTGGTCTTCGAAATTGCAGAGCCAGCGCAATGGCAGCGCAGCACATTCGCATCACTGTCGATTCCCGCAGTGTAAGCCTGCCGTCCAATCGGCTTTGTTGACCCTTTGGGCAGCGCTATTTGTTCTCATATCCAAAAGCCGTTAACTTTTCACCATGTCATCAAAGTCTTCCCGTGAACTAGAAGCCGATCAGTGGATCGACAGGGGACTGGAGGCCGTAGCCAAAGGAGACTGGCCTACGGCCTGGGATGCTTTTGATACTGCCAGACAGCTGGCACCTGACCAGCACGATGCCTACCTGAACCTGGGTTCCCTCTCTCAATTACAGCGGGACCATACTGCCGCTGTCGAGTGGTACACGGCTGCCTTAAAGCGAGACCCGGAAAACCTCGCTGCCATGTACTGTCGCGGCCTTTCCAATGCAGCACTGGAAAACTGGGAATCTTCTTTGGAAGACTATAACGAGGTCCTGGCGGCCCAACCAGACTTTTTCGAAGCATATTTCAACCGGGGATACGTTCGTAGGGCGCGAGGACTATATAGCGCTGCCCTCGATGACCTTACCTTTTTTCTCTCTCATGCTGATGAAAAAGCTCAGTATGAAATCATCCGTCAGGCCAGAATCTGGAAGCAGGAATTGCAACAAAGGGTTAACCCGGAGCCAGTTCCGGCTTCAGCCCAGTTACAATTGGCGCAGGAGGCATTATTAGGAGGTGATGGAGAGGTCGCCCTACGGCACCTGAATGACCTGATTTTTCAGGATTCCAGGAACCGCGAAGCCCTGATCCTGAAAACCCAGGTGCTGGCTTCTATGGGAGAGCGAAAAACGGCACTGCAGCATTTGGATCTTCTCCAGGAATATTTTCCCGAGGATGGAGAGGTATTCTACCTGCGGGCTACCTGGCTCTACCGCTGGGAAGAACAGGCCCTGGCGGAAAAGGCCATGGAAAAAGCCCGAAAATTAGCTCCCAATCTTCCCGAGGTGTTTTTCACTTCAGCACAATGGAAGCAGGACACTGATCCCCATCAGGCAATGGAATGGCTCTCGCTAGCCCTGGAGGCCGATCCATGTTTTCACGAAGCCTACACCCTGAGGGGAAAACTGAGGCAGGCTCAGGGCCATTACCTATTGGCCATTGAGGACTTTCGGACTAGCCTTTCGCTGGACGAACGCCAGAGTGAGGTCTATGAGCAGATAGAAGCGATCCTGTCACAGTTTGATGAAGCCATTCAAAACTCGCCAGAGTTGCCGCGTGTGTATGTCGCCAGGGCCAATGTGCTGCACCAGCTGGGACGGGTATCAGACTCCCTGGCGGACTGGAATCAGGCACTGAAGCTTGATCCCAAGAACCCCATTCTAATCGGAGGAAGAGCTCGGCTTCTTTATGAGCAGCATAACTTCCATCAGGCCGAGCAGGAATACACCCGAGCCCTTGAACTAAGTCCCGACGAAGCCGGATTTTACTACGAACGCTCCCAGGTGCGGCTGGAGTTGATGCGATCAGTGGACTCTCTGAAGGATCTGGATAAGGCTCTTTCCCTGGCACCAGAAAAGGCCGACTACTATTTGCTGAGAGGCATTGTGCAGAGGAGCCTCGGCGAGAACCAGAAAGCGATGAATGACCTCAATGAGGCAATTTATCTTAGCTCAAGCCTGTCTCAGGCATGGCAGGAACGAGCCATCCTGCATATCTCCCTGGATAACCTGTCAGCAGCCTTGCGCGATTATCAGCAGGCAGTAAGCCTCTCGCCAACTGTTGCCGGTCATCAGGACTGTGCTGCAGTAGCCCAGGCACTGGGCGAAGATGACATTGCCCTGCATCACCTTGATCAGTCCCTGATTCTGGACCCGGAATCCGTAGAAGGAAGGGCTGACCGGGCCGAAATTTATATCAGAATAGGTAAATGGGGGGCAGCTCTGGAAGACATCCAAATGGTGATCGACAGAGAGCCCATGGCCATTCAACCCTGGCTCCTTCGGGCACAGGTATACTATCATACAGGTCGCTGGGCTGAGGCTGCCAGTGACGCTTCCAGGGTTTTGGTGCGAGACTCTTCCCTCGCGCAGGCCTATTTTATCCGGGGAATGAGTTACCTGAAGCTGGACACGTTTGAACAGGGAGCCCGGGACCTGCGGCATTTTCTAACGCTCCATCCATCTGCTGCCGACAGAGAAGTCGCCAGCATAGCACTTGGGGATGCTGAGGAGGCGATGAAAAAACAGAAAAAGAGAAACTCCAAACGCTGGGGGAGCATTTTTTGATTGAGAAAGTGATTTTGGCTAATATGCACCTTGCAAAAAAATAGTCATCATGCGCTGGGCAAAATTTGCGCTCTCCCTCATTGTCACCACAATTCTCCTGATCGGCTGGCTGGTTCCCTTCGGACCCCTTCCCATTTCGCTGAACAGGCTCGTTTCACCCCAACTGGGCTTTTGGCAAAATGCCGAATCGACCGGGAAGACGGAATCTTTTGACCTTTCATTCGAAAAGTTAAAAAATCCGGTTAAGGTGGTCGTAGAAGACCGTCAGGTACCTCATGTTTTCGCAGAAAATGACCATGACCTCTACTTCATGCAGGGCTATCTGACCGCAAAAGATCGTCTCTGGGAAATGGACTTCATGGTACGTGCGACAGGTGGCTACCTCGCCGAGATCCTTGGGGTCGGCCCCGACAGCGCCATCCTCCGAAATGACCAACGGATGCGTCGCAAAGGCTTGCAGTATGCCGCCGAGCGAAATCTGGAGGTAAGCATGGGAAATGACACCACTCGCAACGTGCTGGAGGCCTTTGCCGCTGGGGTCAACGCCTACATTTCCTCCCTCCAACCAGCCGAGTATCCCATCGAATTCAAATTGATGGACTACGAGCCCAGCGAGTGGACACCGCTCAAGACCTATCTGCTCTATGGAGCGCTGGCCGAAGACCTGACTGGTGGCAGCAATGACATGGCCTACACCCGCGAACTGCTGGAATGGGGCCGCACGACTTTCGATCAGTTGCACCCTGAATATCCCTACGCCCAGACTCCCATCATCCCGGATGAAGTTCGCTGGCCGAGACTCCGCAGACTGCCCGTCCCTCCCACTGCCTTGCCAGAGGATGCATATTATCCTGACTCCCTGATGGCTGAATCCACCGCCGATGGAGCCCCCATGCCCGCCGATGAAGTGGTAGAAGGGAGCAATAACTGGGCAGTAGCACCCGATCGGTCTCAGACGGGAGCCGCTCTGCTGGCGGATGACCCACACCTGGGGCTTAACCTCCCCTCGATTTGGCATGAAATACAACTGTCTGCTCCCGGAGTAAATGTCTATGGAGTGACCGTTCCGGGTATTCCTGGCGTCATCATTGGCTTCAATGACTCCATCAGCTGGGGCCTGACCAATGCCGCCTTCGACGTGCTCGACCACTATCGGATATTCTACACCGATGAAGGTCGACGCTACTACCTCCACGATGGGCAGGAGCGCCCAGTGGCCCTCCGGATAGAGGAGATCAAGGTCAAGGACGATTCGACCCTGTTTGATACCGTGCGCTATACCCATCATGGCCCTGTGATGTATGACCGGGAATTTGGGGACTATGAATTTCCGGTTGCAATCCGGTGGACGCACTACGAAGCGTCTGATATCGCCAGCGTAATGTACCGCATCAACCGCAGTGACAGTGCGCAGCAGTTTCTGACGATCCTGGGGGATTTCGTTTGTCCCTCGCAGAACTTTGTGTTCGCAGATGTGAAGGGACAAATCGGACTGGTACAGGCGGGGCGCATTCCCAATCGCTGGCCCGAGCAGGGGCGCTTTCTGCTGGACGGGCGCTTGCGAAGCCATGACTGGCAGGGTTTTGTGCCATTTGAAATGATGCCGCAGGTGCTTAATCCCACCCAGGGGTACGTTGGTTCCGCGAACCAGCACCCGACTGCGGAAGGAGCCTATCCTTATTACTATACTGCCAATTACGAAGACTACCGTGGGCGCAGGCTCTACCAACTTCTATCAGCCAGCGACACAACTCCGCTGGGCTTCGATGACTTTCAGCGCTTTCAGCTGGATTCCTACGGCTTATTCGCAGCGGACATTCTGCCCCTGATGCTCAGCGAACTCGACAGTACCCAGGTCGTCGGAAAATCTCATGAAGTATATGAAGCACTCCAGGGCTGGGATTACCAATACGAACGCGAAGCTGCAGGAGCGGCACTTTTTGAGGCCTGGTGGGAGGAGCTTTATTCCCTGATCTGGTCAGATGAGTACCTGGCTTCGGGCCAGAATATGCGGTATCCCGACCGCTCGACCACAATTGGCATCCTGGCTGATAGCGCCGAGTTTAGGTTTTACGATGTAGTAGGTGACACCGCTGCCTATGATCGCCGCAGAATCATCCAGGAGAGTTTTGCCCAGATGGTTGAAAACCTGTTGGCACAGTATCCAGACCCGGCTGACTGGCAGTGGCAAACCCGTAAACAGACAGACATTCGCCATCTGGGACGTCTGGCCCCCTTCAGTGCATTAGACATTCCAACGGACGGAAGTCGAAGCATTCTCAATGCGACGACCAACCGCACTGGCCCCTCCTGGCGCATGATGGTCTCCATGGAAAAGCCAATACGGGCCAGGGGCGTGTATCCTGGAGGCCAGTCTGGCAATCCCGGTAGCCCGCACTACGATGAGTTCATTCCTTCCTGGCAAAATGGAATCTACTTCGAGTTGCAGTTCATGAAGGACGCCTCGACCTCCATTTCTGACCTGGACTACACCATTTCTGCCCAGCCCTCAACCTCAACGACTTCCCGATAGCCATGCGTTTTGTCCTTCGCCTACTTTTGATCGCTTTGATAACCTGGCTGGCCCATATGTTTCTGCCACAGTGGACGGTATGGCCCATCGTACTGGGAGCTTTTCTGGTTGGCTGGGTGCTGAGTCACAAGCACAAGCGCAGCATATTTGTTCGGAAAAAACCACCCAAAGCATTTGCCTTCTGGGCCGGATTCATCGCGGTGGCGGCGATCTGGGGCATCCTGCTCTGGCAGATTGATACCGCGAATGAAAGCATCATGAGCACTCGAATGGCTGCGCTGCTCTCTCAGGGTAATGAAAGCCTCACGGGATTGCATCTGCTGTTGCTGACGTCTGTCCTGGGAGGACTCATCGGGGGATTTAGCGCGATGACGGGCAACCTTTTTGGCGAAGCAATCAAGAGCGAGTAGCCTGCAACTGTTCCAACATTCCCTTCAGCCTGTCCAGGCTGGCATGCTCGGGGTGGCGCTTTTCAAGATGCTTTAGGTAATGCTCGGCTCTGGTGTCATTTCCCTTGACCAACTGGACCAATACCATGTTTTCAAGGGCCTGTGCATCATCAGGATCCTGTCTCAGAGCGCGGACGAGGTAGCTTTCTGCGGTGGGAAGCTCACGCTGGTTCAGGGTGATGAAACCAAGGTTAGTGAGCATACGGGTGTCGAATGGCTTTTTCCTGAGCAAGGTTTCGAATAAAGTTCTCGCCTGACCGAGTACCTGAATATCGCCCTGGTTGGCCTTTAGCAACGTAGTACCCGCCTTTAGCCCAGCCTCGATGTTCTCCTGATTTTGATCATATACCTGGACAAATGCATCGTGCGCCTGCCCATAAAGCCCGAGGTTTTCCAGAATTTCTCCCTTCAAAAACAGCCTGAGCGGATCTTGCGGGGCATTATCCAGTGCCTGCTCAATTTCCTCTCTGGCCAGCGAATAATTCTCCCGATAAAATGCGACCCGGGCCCGTTCATAGTGCTGCTCTGGCCCCAGTTGCTCCCAGGCCCGATCGAGGTAGCGAGGGTTCCGATCCTGCTGTTCGTAGTATAAGAGCCAGGCTTGACCAAAGGCATTCGGACTGGGGTTATCGCTGGTACCACACTTTAGTTCCAGCCATTCCCTGGCGGTGGCCACGTCGGGAGTTTCAGTTTCCCGGCCCAGCACACGGATCTTGTGGTCATGAAACCGCACGTGGGGGATATCCACTGTGCCACCAGCCGGCATGTGGCAACTGATGCAATTTTGTTCCGCGCTCATATGCTCGCTTTCCGGAGAGAGGCACATACCGGCTTCGCTTGCATCCTGGTGACAGGACTGACATTGGGAAATATAGACCTGAGGATCGGTAATCGCGTGGTGCGAATCGTGGCAGGTGTTGCAGGAGAGCTGTCCGTCGGAGGCGATGAAGCAACGGGCCTGCATCAGCCGCTCAGCATGCGAGGCTACTCCAAAGGCTTCCTGGTCCCGGTTTTGCATGACGAACACCTCCATGGCTTCCTGAAGCGGCATCCCCGGGCGGTAGCTATCCAGCGTTTTTCCGGGCTGTGGCACTGCGACGCCTTCCAGGTGACAGCGGGAACAGATGTCAAAGCTGACATTCAGCGGCAGGTCCGCAGGATTTACGATGGTATGGTCGATTTCGTCGGGGTTGGGGGTGCCACCTGCGCGGTAAAACTCGACGTGTTTTTCACCGGGGCCGTGACAGTTCTCGCAGCCGATGCCCAGGGAAAGGTTGTCAAAGCGGTTTTTGCTTCCTTCGGTGAAGTCAAAGGTCCCGGTGTGGCAGGACATGCATTCAGAACCGATCTCCCGACTAAAGCGCGAGTTGCTTTCGCGGTATCCAGGGCTGAGGTCCCAGATTTTGCGGTGGACGTACCAGGTGATGGGCATCTCATAGAGGTAGCCGTTGCGCTGCATCAGGTAGCTGCGGGTCTGATGACCAGAGCCGATGACGTAGTCCACAAGTTCTTCGCGCAGGTAAGTGGTGTCTCCTGCATCTGTTCGCCATTCGCGAATAAAAAATTCCCCCTCTCGCCAGAAAGGCTGGTAAAAAAAGTCCAGCGTGGAGTCGTACACGATGGAGGCTTTGCCAAAATGCTCGATGGTATCCTGCTGATCGGGGCGATAAAAGGAGTGCCCCATGTTGGTCTGCCGGTATTGCTGATGAATTTCCTGGTGGCAGGAGGCGCAGGTTGTAGATCCAACGTAGGCAGTTTCCGGTTCCAGACTGGCATAAGCCTGTGGAGCCTGGCTACACCTCACCATCAATGAACCAACCAGGACAGCTCCGGTCAAAATCCATTTCCAGCGATGAGAAAGCGTAGCAAGCGTAAGTGCAGAGTTCAAAGTTCGAAGTTACAAGGGGTACCTATTGTTGACTTTTTTACAGACGAATGTCCACTGATCGCTGTTTAAGACATTTTCAGCAATTCTACAATTCTATCCGAAAGGCGCTGCAGTCCCGGTAGGTTGTTGTCATACACGACATGTGGAAATTGCTGAAAGTCAGGAGGTAAGTCCCTCGCATGCTGGGTAATCAGGATCACTTTCTTCCCGAGGGTATGGGCCATTCCTATTTTGTAGAATACATCTGGATGTTTGTAGGTAAGGTCCGCAATCAGTACTTCAGCTTCATTGACGGCACGCCACGTACCTTCGAGGATATTTTCTGCGTAAAGATCTCCCGCCCGGTGGCTATCCCAGCCAATGGACCTCAGGGTTTGCTGTATCCGCATCCAGAGGGCATCTGACCAATACGCTTCCAGGGGCATAAAAACCAGACAGGTTCTGGGTTGCACCCGGAAACTCCCCTGTGAAAAAAGAGACTTTATCCCCCTTTCATTAGGGGTGGGAGCCGGATTTTGTCGGGAGGCCCGGTGCTTCTTCAAATCGAGAGCCCGGGAAATATAATTCCTGATTCGTTCCTGCAGGGCTTCGGAGCCCCACATGATGCTCAGGCTGCCATATGCCCGCTGACCAGAGGTACTGAACTGAAACATCAGGCTGAATGTCTGCCCTGAAAGGGCCTGGTTTACCCCAAAAAGGAGAAAACTCAGGTTTCCCTGATATTGATGATACACCTTGGGTAACTGCGAAAGGGGCAGGGCCGGATAGGTTTTGCCCTGTTGGGTAGATACAAAAGCCGTTGGCATTTCTCCCTCCAGGAACTCCTCAGCTACCTGCTGCACCACACGGATTGTCCGCTGTACAGAAAATTCCCTTTCGTCGAAAGCGAACATGTCATGCTCTACAGATGAAGTCGCATCGAGGTAATCGACCCCATCATCCAGGATCTCTCGTACATGGGCGCGGATATCGCGGCTATATCGGGAAATAACCCTGAGTTCCAGGTTCTGTCTTCTGGCAGTTGGGCCAAAGCCCATGGTAAGCTCGATGGTCTCGCCAGAGTTTGACTCATTTTGGGCGACAATACTCAGGATCAGGTTGCGACGTTTTTCGAGGATTCGCTGCAGCCCCGCCAGGCCGATATTGGGAAACGATTCACCATCCCGGGTGATCAGGCGGATTTCAAAGGGAGTTTCATCAAAATAGACGCCTGCCAGGTCTTGCAACAGTTCGATAAGGTCATTTGTGGGCGTCAGGTCGTCAAAGTGGAACCGGTCCTCAATGGAAGACAGGGCTAGCCCAGGTCTTGGAGTAGAGGGGGGCCTGACTTTGGCCTTCTTTTCAATCTCTCTATTTCGCTTTCGCTGTTCCTTGAGTTCCTGATACTGGATCAACCATCCCAGTACTTCGCCGACCAGCTTTTTTCGTTCCTGAAAATCAGCCTTGGGAGGAATCCACTGGCCTGCAAGCATATCCCTTACTTCCCGGTTCCCAAATGTGCTTCCTACCCCAATCACATACTGGCCTTCCCCCTGATCACTGTCTTTTGTGAAGCGGATGCTGATGTTGACACTCCGATCCTCTGGAGTTGTCGCGGAGGTGGAAATACTTTTAACCCGCCCGCGGTTCTGCAGGAAGGTATCCGTTAGTTCCTGGTAATCCAGGCCGTAGAAGCTCTGCTGATCATAGGTTGTGAGGTATGCGCTAAACTGGGCAGGGGCAAGGTATTGCGAAGCAACTTGCTGGATACGCTGTATGAATTCATCTATGGTTGGAAAAGAAAACCTTCCATAGAGAGGCGCCACTTTTTGAGCCATAAATAATTTGAAAACCCGGTTGGGACTATCGCTTTGACCCTAATATATAGATATTTTTTACCTGATGCTAAAGATTACGCCCAGGTTCATGGTTAGCAATTTCGCATCGCGGGTAGGAGTAGCAATCTCCAGCGGCATGGATGGGTCAAAATCGGGGTTATCCGGGTGATTCATCAGAAATTCCCCCCCTTCGCGGTAGATGGTTTCCATCTGATAGGTGGAAAGAGTGTGTAGCTGTCCCTCTCCATTGAGGTCATAGGCTTCTACCTGAGAATACAGAGGCCTTGCTTTTTGGTGAATGTAGGAGACCTCATAGAAAAAGCGAATTCTCGGATCGATTCGGTAGGAAATGCCCAGGCTGCCCTGTCCTCCCAAAGTGGTGGTTGCCTTCAGGTTGATCATTTGGGTGAGCTGCCCATTTGCCCGAGGGGTAGTGGAATGATAGGAGATCCTGTATCGGCTAGGGATGATGGCTCCGACTCTTAAAAAGGGAGAAAACCGACGTTCGCCCATTGAGATCGTGATGCCCGGGGTCAACTGAAGGCGCGGGGATTTAATGGAGGTGGAGGAAGTCATTACCCCCATCGAATCGAACATGCTGCTACTGGAAAAACCAGCGAAATAGGCAACATCAATATCAGCTTTGATATAGGGAGAATAGTCGTATGCGATCCTAACCCGGCTTTGAATGCCAGTCCCAAGCGATCCTTCAAATGCATCAAAAGCAGAGTTGACGGATACATATTCATCCATCCGGAGGTTGGGCTCGATAGGCGCTGCCGGCTGCAGACTACTCCCTACCCCGGTTCCGACCATGATAGAGATCTGAGCGGGAGAAAGAAAAGGGAGATATAGGGCCGGCATTAACAGAAATGCCCGCTTAACCCAATTCGCTAAGTCCTTTGCATAATTCAAAGCAATAGATCTGTTTTTAAGCACAGGAAGAGAATAGCAAGGAATTTCCCATCTAGTAAATTGCAAAAACCAGATCACAATCCCAACTATTCGAAGAATTGAAGCCATTTAAACGGCTTCACCTAAAGGACGCAGCCGATGGCGAAAACGTGGCATGAGCTTGTTAAATTGGATGACTAAATTTAGGAATTGAGCTATTGCCAGGTTGGGTGAAAAAAAATCCTACCTTTTGGTCAACCCGATATTATGCTGTTAGGCATTCCGTATACCCTCGCTGAAATTGCGCCACTAGCCCTGGTCAGGGACCTGTTTCAGGGCTCTCTGGAGCAGCAACAACTCCGCTATGTAGCCTTTGACAGTCGTCAGATCAGCCATGGTGGGCAGACCCTGTTTGTAGCGTTGAAAACCTCGAACCGGGACGGTCATGGCTTCATCGAGGATGCCTACCAAAAAGGTGTCCGCAACTTCCTGACCGAAGAGCCGATCAGCCTGCCTGGCGTCCATTATGCCTTGTGCGACAACACCCTGGAGTCGCTCCAGGCCTGGGCCATGCACCATCGGCAGCGGTTTTCCTACCCGGTGGTGGGCATCACTGGCTCCAATGGCAAGACCACCGTCAAAGAGTGGCTGTCCAGTCTCATCGAGCTGGACCTGCAACTAATCAAGAGCCCCATGAGCTATAACAGCCAGCTGGGCGTGCCACTAAGCCTGCTCCAAATGGGACCAATGGCCGAGGTGGCCATCATCGAGGCGGGGATCTCTCAGGTGGGCGAAATGGAAACCCTGGCGACGCTCATTCAGCCAACTTTGGGCATCCTCACCCACATGGGAGCAGCACATGCCGAGGGGTTTCGCAGCGATCAGGAAAAGCTAGGGGAAAAATTACAACTGTTCGAGTCAGCAGATCAGGTCTTGCTGAGTTCCGCTCAGGATTGGGTGCTTCGGCAGGTAATAGAAGAAGGTTTACAAATCGCAACCGTGGGTTCCGCCGCCGTGGATGAGCTCAAAATTCACATCGAAAGTCAGACGCTTCAGGTCGAATGGCAGGGAAAATCTCATGTGCTTAATCTGCCGCAGACAGATAGTGCCTCGCTTCAAAACGTCGGATTGGCCCTGCTGGCCGGGTTGAAGTTGGGGGTACCGCTAACAGACATGCTGGCGCGGGTTCACCTGTTACAGCCGGTAGAAATGCGCATGGAACTCATCAGCGACGATCCGGATCTGATCATCCTGAACGATACCTACAATTCGGATGTGGACTCCGTGAGGCTGGCCCTCCGCCAACTGACCGAGCAACAGCTCAACCCGAGACGGATGGTCATCCTGAGCGACATTCCGCACCTGGGAGAAAAGCAGGAGCAAATCCAGCAGGAAGTCTGGGAAGAAGCCCGGCAGGTCGCCGAAACGGTGTGGCTCGTGGGGCCGGTGTTTCACCAGATGGGATTGCCCAATGCCTTTCCCGATACCGATGCCCTACTGCCTGCGCTGAACTACAACGACATGGCTCCCGGCACCCTGCTGCTCAAGGGGGCGCGGCAATTTCGCCTGGAACGGGTGCTGAACCGACTGCGACGCAAGCCTCATGCGACCTTTTTTCAGATCGATCTGAATAAGCTAAGCCACAACTTCCGCCAGCTAAAATCCCAACTGGCCGATGGCGTCAAAACCATGTGCATGGTCAAGGCGGCATCTTATGGCGCGGGTACCTGGGAGATCGCCCAGCAACTGGAAAAGGAAGGGGCCACCTACCTGACAGTGGCCTATGCTTCCGAAGGAATTGCCCTGCGCGATGCTGGCATCGGCATGCCCATCATGGTCATGAACCCCGATGCCGACAGCATCGACGCGCTGATCGGCTTTGACCTGGAGCCGGAAGTCAGCAACCTCGACTTCCTGCGTCGCTATCTGCGCGCCGCCCGGCTGCGCCGCAATTACCAGTACCGCATTCACCTCAAATTGGAGACAGGCATGGGGCGGTTGGGCTTTCGGGAAGGGGACATGAATCAACTGATTGAAACCCTGGCTCAGTATCCCGATTTGCAGGTGGTCTCGGTCATGACGCATCTGGCGGCGGCAGATATGCCCTCGGAGGATGAATATTCGCGGCAGCAGGTCGCGCGGTTTCAGCAGATGTACGGACAGCTTCAGGCAGAACTGGGCCTTCAGGCTTTTCGGCACATCCTCAACACGGTGGGGCTACAGCGCTTTCCCGAGTACCAGTTTGACATGGTGCGACTGGGCATCGGGCTGTACGGGATCAATCCACTGGGAGAGAGTCCCCTGCAGTTGGAAGAAATTGGCACCCTGCAAACGAGCATCTCGCAGATACAGGAGCACGAAGTCGGCGAAAGCATCGGCTACGGCCGGTCGCAACGTACCAATCGCAAAAGCCGCATTGCCACGTTGCCCATCGGCTATGCAGACGGCATTCCCCGCTCGTTGAGCAATGGCAGGTTCTCGTTTTTGCTGCGGGGGAAGTGGGCCTCGACCTTCGGGCGGGTTTGTATGGACATGCTCATGCTCGACGTGACCGATATCCCGGAAGCACAGGCAGGCGACGACGTGATCCTGATCGGGCAGCAGGGTGAGCACCGCATTTCCGTGCGCGAGATCGCCCATGCTGCGGATACCATTCCCTATGAAATTTTGACCCGGATCAGCCCGAGGGTTAGGAGGGTGTATGTGAGGGAGTAGTGTGGAAGCTATTTAACACTTCATGGTGTAAGGATGCTTACTCCAAGTGGCTCTCAATCATATCTCTCGAACTAAACCGAATAAAAACAGGCACTCTCTTATTATTTAAATGATGGATATAGCATTTGATATATTTTTTGTTGCCGACTCAATTGATCGAGTTGTATGCCCTCCTGATCAGGTATTCAGAAATGAAAAGTTTGAATTTCTGTTATCATATGGAGGGCACTTGGTGGAAGATGCCCAGCAATACAGTAAGCTGATGGCTTTTTGGGAAGAGATTGGAGAGAATGGGTTTTCACTCAGAGAAAACTTTGGGGCGACTACACCTAGCAATAATCGAAAGGAGCCTCTATCTGCTTATTTTTCCACTAGAAGCACACTGGGAGAGTTTAATCATCAACTAATTCTACTTTGTCAAGTTAAGAAAAAGGCTTAAGCTCGGGATGTATGTAAAA
>CAYFIR010000066.1:0-11459 GCA_964343195.1 uncultured Bacteroidia bacterium
AAGGCAGCGTTTTCCAAGGCTTCATAGAGGGCCGCCCAATAACTTTACAATTCCGTTATCTATTATTGTACAACCTGCCACCAATAGTTCATATCTTTTATCCTCAAAGGCAGATCCTAATGCCCATTTTTGGTAGACATCTTCTTATTGAATACGAAGGCATTGAGGCCGACAGGCTTAACGACCTGCAACAGGTAGCGCAGTGGATGCGCAATGCTGCGGAGGCTTCTGGTGCAACCATTGTCCATTCTAAATTTCACCCCTTTTCACCTACAGGTATCTCCGGAGTGGTCATCATCCAGGAGAGCCACCTGACCATCCATACCTGGCCAGAACTGGGCTACGCAGCCGTAGATATTTTCACCTGCGGAGAAGACGTGGACCCACGCAAGGCCTGTAGTTATCTGGAAAAAGCCTTCAACGCCACCCATTGTGACTGTCGGGAGTTTCCACGGGGGCCTATTCATCTGCCAGAAAGGACAACCAGTTAAGCTCTGGAAACACACGTTAATGTCGCCTGGCCGCACGTTTACTCAAAAAATCAACGCTTTCACTCTTTATGGGGAAACCAATTGATCTTCAGCTGCGTTTCAATTAATGTAAAGCGAATGTTAACAGGACTTACACACTACAACCCTACAAAATGAATTTAAAGGAGATCGCGCGCAAAGTAGCCCAGTGGCTGTTCCCGGAAACCCAAGCTCGTCCTCAGCCAGCCCTGCGCCCTGTGCCAGTTAATCGAAGGCCTCCTTTCGCACGATAAGACATAAAGAGTTTTTTGGTAGCTTGGGAATGGAGTTTTGTGAGCGGTGTCTGCCTTGGCAGACACCGTATTTTTTTATTCTTTCGCTCCATATTCAATGCGCTGACATTATGCCTCATACACCTCGCGAGCTGGGTTTTTCTTTCCCTGCAGAATGGGAACCCCACCGGGCCACCTGGCTTAGCTGGCCTCATAAAGAAGCATCCTGGCCCGGAAAGCTTGATGCCATCTACCCTCCCTACGTAGAGTTCATCCGGTTGCTGGCTGAACAGGAAGAAGTTCACCTCAACGTTGCCGATGAATCCATGGCGGCTCTAGCTACCCGACATATGGAGTCGGGCGGGGTAAACCTGGATCAGGTGTTCCTGCACTTCTTCCCAACCAACGACGCCTGGTGTCGGGATCATGGACCTGCTTTTGTCCGCAATCCACAGGGAGAAATCGCCGTCATCAACTGGGAATACAATGCCTGGGGAGGGAAATATCCACCCTTTGATCTGGACAATGCGATTCCGCCACAGGTAGCCACCTACCGGGGACTACCTCATTTTTCGCCCGGGATTGTGATGGAAGGCGGCAGCATCGAGGTAAACGGAGCCGGCACCCTGCTCACCACCCGGGCCTGCCTCCTCAACCCCAACCGCAATCCGCACCTTTCGCAAAGTGAGATCGAGGGCTACCTGCGGGACTACTATGGGCAGGAACAGATCCTGTGGCTGGGTGATGGCATCGTGGGGGATGACACCGATGGCCATATCGACGACCTGACCCGTTTCGTGAACCACAACACAGTCGTCACGGTGGTGGAATCCAATACCGAAGATGAGAACTACCAGTTGCTACAGGACAACCTGAACGAGCTACGCGAGCACCGACTGATGGATGGCTCTTCGCTGAACATCGTCGAGTTGCCCATGCCTGACGCCGTGGTACACGACGGACAGCGCCTGCCTGCTTCCTACGCCAATTTTTACATCGCCAATGGGCTGGTGGTAGTCCCCACCTACCGCTGTGCTCAGGATGCAGATGCCCTCTCCATCCTTGCGGACTGCTTCCCCGCCCGAAAGGTGGTCGGTATCGACTCTACTGACATCGTCTGGGGCCTGGGCAGTTTCCACTGCCTCAGCCAGCAGGAACCGATTCATTGATCAGCGCTCATTGGTCATAGTTCGAAGAAATACACCCTGGCCTCCCAGGCGCGCATGGGGCCATCATGCCCCTGGGAATAATTGCTGATAAGGATTTCACCCTGTTTGAAGGAATCCGGAACCGACTGAGGATCAGGAGAAAAATTTAACAACACCTGAAAGGTGAACTGCTCCCCCTGACGCTGGTAAGCATAGACTCTGGGAGCTGGAAATCCCTGAAACTCCATTGGAGCATAGACCAGGTCGAGGTACTGCCTGCGGAGAGAAATCAACCGGCGGTAATAATGGTAGATGCTATCCGGCTGCTGCTCGGCAGCGGCAGCGTTGATCTCGGGATAGTTGGGATTCACCCTGATCCAGGGCTTAACATCAGAGAAGCCCGCGTGCAGCTTGTTCTCCCACTGCATCGGGGTCCGGGCGTGGTCCCGCCCCATAAAACGGGCAACTTCCAGGAATTTGGTTTCATCTCCTCCCGCATCCTTCATTTCCCGATAGGCATTCATCATTTCTACATCCCGATACTCCTCAATGGAATCAAACGGAGTATTGGTCATCCCAATCTCGTCGCCCTGATAGATGCCTGGGGTACCACGAAAGGTGAACAGCAGGGTAGCCAGCAGCTTTGCAGATTCTACCCGATATGTTCCCTCATCCCCAAACCGGGAGACCATGCGGGGAAAGTCATGGTTCCCCAGATACAGGCTATTCCAACCCCGATCTCCCAGGGCTTTGTCCCAGGTTTCAAAGACTTTCAGGAACTCTTCCAGCTCAATCTCTTTCGGATCCATGCGCCCTCCTGGCCCAAAGTCCAGCCACATATGGCCAAAATGAAAGATCATATCCAGTTCCTGCCTGTCAGCGCCTACATACAGATTTGCCTGCTCTGGTGTGATTCCTACTCCTTCTCCGATGCTCATCATGTCGTAGCGGGATAGCACCTCCCGGTTCATCTCCTGCAAAAACTCGTGGATACGGGGACCATTGGCATATGCCGCGCCAAAGTCACTTCCCAGTTTGCCCCAGTCAGCATCGGGCAGTCCCGGTGGCTTGGAGATCAGAGGAATGACGTCCATGCGAAATCCATCGATCCCCTTGTCGAGCCAGAAACGCATCATGTCGTACACCTCCTTACGCAATTGCGGGTTCTCCCAGTTGAGGTCAGGTTGCTTTCTGGTGAAAAGATGCAGGTAATATTCAGCGGTATTCTCGTCGTATTCCCAGGCGCTTCCGCTGAAAAATGACTTCCAGTTATTGGGGGGATTATCTCCATTTCCCGAACGCCAGATGTAGTAATCACGGTAGGGATTATCCTTACTCTTTTTCGCCTCTACGAACCACTGATGTTCATCGGAACTGTGGTTGACCACGAGGTCCATCACCAGTTTCATTCCTCGCTGATGCAAGGCCGCCAATAGCTCATCGAAATCCTGCATGGATCCGAATTCCGCCATGATATTTCGGTAGTCGCTGATGTCATACCCGTTGTCATCGTTGGGCGACTGGTAAACCGGACTTAACCACAGGATATCTACCCCAAGCTGCTTCAGGTAAGGTACTTTTTCCAGGATTCCCTTCAGGTCTCCTATCCCATCCCCGTTGCGATCGCAAAAGCTCCGGGGATACACCTGGTAGATGACGCCTTCCTTCCACCAGTTCCTTTTGTAGGTAGTAGTTTTTTGTTCCATGGACTAAAAATAGGGTTTACATAGTAATGACTCAAGCCTATTAGCTTGTATCAAGGGAAATTTTCACCCGGAAGAATCAGGCATAACAGGGACTGAGGTTGAGATTTTTTCTACAATTCCTCTCATCCATTAACTAAATGTTCAATACGCAATATATTTCCACACATGTATGAAACCAATGTAATAATGCCTGTTTTTCGAGGGCAGAATCCGCAAATTTATAGCCCGAAGTACCTCCCATGCCTAAAGATGTAGTCCATTAGTATCGACTTATCAGGTAACATACTTTAGAAATTATCTGTCAGGCAAGTACGCTTTCTCAACCTATCTGAGTAATTATGGCAGCAGAAAAACATACTGATCAGTCTTACCCGTTTTTGTCTCTTCAGATGAATTCATTTCTTCAAAGAGTAAGACAACCAGAATACCAGCCGGCTGGGCTTCAATCTGAAGTCCTGTACCGTAAGCCGGAGGCGCTTTGCAAGCCCATTGTGAATGAGATTCCTACAGGATTCTGGCGCGATATGGTTCACTTTTCCCGGGACTGGCGTGATAGCATCTCAGAAATGGTAGAAACCTTCGGCCTGAACATCCGGACTATCAGCAATGAAGATACTCCTGCCATCATTGACTTCCTCAACCGACGCTACCCTCCTGAGTTAGCCAAGGAAATATGTGCATTTGACCTCTATCGGTTCAAAAAATATGGCCACGGCGTCATCCTGCATGACAAGTCTGGTCAGGTAAAAGGGAATGTGTTTGAAGTCGGCTATAACACCCGGGAAGAGACCTCCTATACCATCCGTCTCGCGGTGGATCAGGATTTGAAGGGTCAAAACCTGGGGTATCACATCATGATGTATTCCTCACTGCTCGCCATGGAACAGGGTTCAAAAGTCAAACGTGGACTCATCCAGTTTGACAATCACCAGAGCCTTCACATCAACCTCAATAAGGTCGGCTGGATTTGTACTGGTTTTGAGCCAGATATCAAAGGACTCGGATCCTTCTTTGAAATTGGGCTCCCTCTGGATTTGAAGAGCCTGACGGTCAATGCAGTTGACCTCACTCAGGTAGAAACATATCTCAACTCCCGTCAGGAAGGGCGCGATTATCGCCTGATTGCTACCCATCGGATGGATGAGATGACCCACCTTTATCGGAATACAGATTTCAAAGTGGCCGCATTTGTGAAGCCAGGAATTATCGACGACCAGTCTTATTTCCTTGCCCTGTCTCCCCAGGAATTGTCTTTTCAATAAGCATCTGGACAATAGAAATAAGGTATGAAGGGTATGGGGAAATGAAGGGAAACAGGTCCTACATTCCTTTATACCTCCATTTCCTTTATACCTTTTACTGGTTTACATCTGTCCCCCTGCTTAAGCTCAATTTCGAAGGTCACGGGCCAAAAATCCCCTGATAATGGGATCATCATGGGCAAAGAATTCATCTTTGGTCCCATCAAAATGGATCATTCGGTCATAAATCATCACCACTCTGGACGCAAGGTCCTTGACGGATCTCATGTCGTGGGTAACCACAATTGTACTTCGGCCCTGATGCTGAGCCAGGTCTCCGATCAACCCATCAATGATATCTGAACTGGCGGGATCAAGTCCCGTCGTCGGCTCATCGTAAATGATGTAGCGTGGGTCTGAAATGATGGCCCGGGCAATGCCTACGCGCTTTCGCATACCACCAGATAATTCAGAGGGATATTTGGTAAGGACTTCGATTCCCAGGTTTACCTGGGCCAAAGCATGGACTACTTTCGCCTCCACTTCTTCATCGGTAAGGGATCGGGCTTCAAACAGTTTGATGCCCACATTCTCCAGCACATTGAGCGAGTCAAACAGAGCCGCTCCCTGAAATACCACCCCAAACTGGTTCAATACTTCCTGCCAGTCACGACGTGAAAATTGCCGGGTATCGGCTCCGTCAATTTGAATTCTCCCGCTATCTGCCACCTCCAGTCCCAGGATTAGCTTGGTCATGACGGATTTTCCCGTGCCACTCCCTCCCACGACAAACAATCGCTCACCATCAGTCACCTCCAGGCTGATTCCCTCAAAGATGGACTGGCTACCAAAAGACTTATAAATATTCTCTAAAGAAATCATGGTTCGGGGTTGGGAGGTTGGAGTTGGGAGTTGGGAGTTGGGAGTTGGGAGTTGGGAGTTGGGAGTTGGGAGTTCAAGGTTAAACGAGTTTTCCACCAAAAGGCTCACCGTTCATCTTGCCCTTATGATAATTGACCAATGAACCATGCTCACTGCCCCCTTTCCCCCAGGCGGGCATATATCAGCCACCACCGATCTGGAATATCATCGGTTTTAGCAAATTCATAGTCATGACGTGTGCAGGGAATCAACAGCGTATGCTCTGGAGAACGGTCAGGGAGATGATCTGGATGTATGACTTCCATCCACCAACGGTCTGTGCCAGGATGCTGAAAAAAGTCGATGTGGTCGATACTGGCATGGAGCTGGACGGAGTACCTGCGCAGGTTTCGCCGATCGGGCTGGGGAAAATCATTCCACTGGTTTTGCTTTCCTTCTACGAAGTACCAGGCCAGCATTGCAGCCACATCAGCCGTACCACTCCCGACATCCATGCCAGGATCATATCCCGTGAGGTGCAGGGCAGATACCTGGTACCCTATCCCGGCATAACGGGCCAACCTGCAGGCTTCTACTACAGAAAATCCCCCTGGCATGGAGCGGCTTCCTCCTGGAGCTTCTGACCGCCGAATGGCCGAAAGATCAAATGAAACCATGTCCGCGTTTCGCAAGAGTGGTTCTGCTTCTTCTATCCGATCTGATAAATCCCCATAGCGGAGCGCTACGTGGTGATGCTCCCGTATCTGCTGAAGTTGGGCCGCTGGCACCAGGTATCGCTGGTAACCCAAATGCGCAAACTGGAACAGCCGTGGGTCTTTTTCGCCCAGCACATACAGATTGTAGGTATCATCGTTAAAGCCTTCGATGTCATTCATGCGAAGAGCCGAGTCAATGTGCACATACTCCACCTGCTCCCTGACCCCTTCATAGGCCTGATAAATTCCAAGTGCCAGAGAAGGGTTCCCTCCCAGAATCAATACCTGCTTTCCCGCTCTAAAAATCAGCCCCAATGCATAGGCCAATGCCTCGCGTGTGCCAGCAAGGGACTCACGGGACTTCAGATTTCCCACATCCACTACCCTGATCCTTCCTCCCAAATCCGTGAGACGATACAGGGCCTGCCTCATCTCTTCTGCCGCATCAAAGCTGCCGGAATTTTCGTCGTGGGTTTCAACACCGAAACAAATAAGATCGCATTCTTCCCAAACAGGAAACAGCTCCTCATACACTTCAACCTGTTTTCCCCAGAATCCTGGCGCTAACTGGCTACGAACATTTGCGGTAGCTGGCTCGATGGGATCAAAGAATGCCGAGAGGTCTGTCATCAGAGTTAAAAGGAGATGGAAAATTTTGGGTAATATTGGGCATTACAAATTTAGGCAAAAAAGGATGATTCTTTTGACCGGCGCAACAGGTTTGCTAGGCCACTACCTGGTAGAGGCATTACGCAGAGAGGGGTTTCCTCTTCGCTTACTGGTCCGGAATCCCGAAAAAGCCAAACATTTACAGTCCTCAAATGTAGACCTGATTGAAGGGGATATCCTGGATCAGGCTTCCCTGGAGGAAGCTCTCAAGGGGATAGACACGGTGATACATGCCGCCGGACTGGTCAGTTTTCACCAGAAAGACCGAGAACGGGTCATGCAGGTCAATGCAGATGGGACCGCTTTGCTGGTGGATGCCTGCCTGATGGCAGGGGTAAACTGCTTGGTACATATTAGTTCTGTAGCAGCCATCGGGGACACAACTGATGGCACCGAGGCAACAGAACATACTCCATGGCAAGCCACCAGACGTACCTCACACTATGCACGCAGCAAACGTCGCGCTGAAATGGAGGTGTACAGAGGGATTGCAGAAGGGATGGAGGCTGCGATTTTGAATCCAGGGGTAGTCCTGGGCTATGGAGGAGACTGGGAGAAAAGCTCTGCGAAGCTCTATGCCACGGCTGCCAAGGGCCTGCGGTTTTACCTCAATGGCCGGGCAGGAGTAGTCAATGCCACCGACGTCGCAAAAGCAGTCACTCTACTCCTGAAAAGTGAGCAATTCCCATCAGGCGAACGCTTCATACTCTGCGCAGAGAATCTTTCTACCCTTGACCTTTTGGGACAAATGGCAAGTTCTGCTGATACACCTGCCCCCTCCATCCCCGTTCCAGGATGGCTTGCATTTGCTGTCGCCTGGATACTGGAGAATGTATTGGGGGGTAAAAGTTCCCTTACAATGGCAGCAGTAAGGGGAGGTCTCTCCAGGCAGACCTATGATGGCAGCAAAATCAGGCAAATTGGCCTGGAATATGAAGACCCCCAGGCCATGATTGATGAGCTTGCCCAAGAATGGGCGGAAGAGGTATGAGGTATGGAGGTATGGAGGAAAATTCGAGAGCCTCAGTCCAATAGTTACAGATTATTTCACATACCCTACTTCTTAAACTCATAGGTATAAATCCGCTGGTATCGCGGATAGAACCCATCCACCTGGATGTTTCCACTAGCTGATTCCAGCATTCGTATCACCTCCTGGGTAGAATTGGCAGTCTGCCCATTGACCCGAAGAATGATGAAGCCCTGCTTCATGTCAGTCTGCTGCCGGATTTCCCCCGCAGAAAGTCGGGTTACCATGACGCCATAATTGATGTTGTAAGCCCTGCGCTGATCAGTAGGCAGATCCGCCAGGCTGATTCCAAGATTGGTCAACAGCGAATTCCGAGCGGGAGCACTCACCTCTGTTCGGCCCATGTTATCGGTCAGTTGTACGTCGAGGGTCTTGTATTCGCCTGCACGATAAACTTTTACCTTGATGATATCCCCAGGGCGATTTCGGCCTACCAGTTCCAGCATCTTGGCGTCGTTGCGAACGGCCAGTCCGTCTATTTCGACAATGACATCTCCGCGTTGTACTCCAGCCTGTTTTGCCCCACCAAAATCTACCAATTGCTCTACCAGTACCCCTTCGGTAATCTCGAGATCTCGCTGATTGGCGATCTGTCCATTGAGGTCGATGGCACTGCGAATGCCCAGGTAGGCACGTTGCACCATCCCATACTCCCTCAGGTCATCGATTACTTTGTTCACAATGTTGGAAGGCACTGCAAAGGCGTATCCCGCATACGCCCCGGTTGGTGAAGCTATGGCAGTATTGACACCGATCAAATCCCCATTCAGATTGACCAGTGCACCGCCGCTGTTACCCGGATTCACGGCTGCATCCGTCTGGATAAAAGACTCGATAGCCGCCTGATCCTCAATAATTTCCAGATCCCGGCCAATGGCACTGATGATTCCGGCTGTAGCGGTGGACGAAAGGTTAAAGGGATTGCCCACGGCCAGTACCCAATCTCCCACCTGAGCCTGATCAGAATCGGCCAGGTTTACCTTGGGGAAGTCTGTTCCCTCGATCTTGATGAGCCCCATATCGGTGGACGGATCAGTCCCGATGACAGTAGCAGGAAAGCTGCGATTGTCGTACAGGGTAACGGTCAGTTCATCTGCGTCCTGAATGACATGATTGTTGGTTACGATGTATCCGTCTCCTGTCAGGATCACACCAGATCCGCTTGAAATGCGCTGTCCGCTGGATTCCCGAGGCCTTAACCCAAAGAAATCATAATAGAGATCGTAACTCTGCCGTGTCCGACTGATGGCCTTGATGTGAACAACTGCTGGCATTGCCTGGGATGCTGCACGGCGGAAATTCAATGGAGCATCGGTTAGATCGGCAGACTGACGCAGATTAATGTCCATCAGGCTATCCTCAGCAGCATCGGTCCCTGTTTCAGTGTCCTTAGAATCCGTAGATTCATCGGTAACGGGGACACCTTCTCCGTTGACTCCGACCATTTTTAGCAGGTTGGGATCGTCCTGTTTCTTCTCCCAACCGGAATAATGATACACGCCAATCATGGCGCCACTTACAACCAGAGATACCAAAAAGCTGGAAATTATTTTTTTCATGGGAATCGACGTATGCTATTGAATGGTTGATTGCCTGGTTTTGCGAAATGCAACGAGCAAAGCGCTCGTTCTATCCGACAGTTTCCACTATCTGTTTAGGAACGCGAGAAAAATAACTTCCCGATTTTACGAAGAAATCTTGTTCGCAGGCAAGGAAGAAAAACCGAGTTTGGCGAGCCAAATGAGGCTTTTTCTGACGCAGTATGCGGGCAAGAGATCAAGTCAAAAGTGGAACTAATTTTTTGAGCGTTCTTTAACTAGGAAATTTATGGGGAAACTCCTAGTGATTCAAGTGACCGAAGGGGCAAAATGTTCATCTCTTCCGTATATCGGCAGGTTGAATGACGATAATGACGGCTTTAGATTTCACTTGTCCATCGATTCCAGGATTAATACCCAGTCATTTCCCGCCTCCACTTGCCCCGGCGGATCAAAGACCTGAACACCTGCATTCTCAAATATCCCTATCTGTTTTTGCCCCCCATTGCGGGGATCAAACCAGAGTGCGGCTACTTCCCCTCCGGCAATTTTACCCATGGCGACCGATAATTCCCGCCCGGTATGGGTGTAGATCAAAGCGTATCGCTGCCCACGGGTCGCCACCTGACATTCGTAACGTTCTCCCTGCCCTGAGGCAATCAGAGAGGGGTCTGGCACGCGATCAAAGTAGGGAAATGAAAGCATCAACTCCTTGAGGTGCTGCATCTGAGTGGCACCCAGCGCATCGAGCGCCTCGGTCCAGTATTCACGGACGCCATAGGATGGATGTTCATCACCGGGCTGGTGCATCTGCATCACAGCGCTATGGCCATAGGTAAAGCCACACCCTCCGGCAAATACCGACCAGTAGGCGTAGCGCCGCACATCATCATCGTCCCAATAGGGCTCCGCAGGAGATCGTGCAGCCCCTGTGGAATGCCCTCGTAGGAAGGTTCCCCATCGAGGGTAGGCTTGATGGGCGAAAGGGCATAGTCATCGCGCACATAGCGCCAGTTGTCTTCGCCGTAGGCCAGCTCGGTGTCGTCCTGGTCGTAGCGCCGATGCCCGGACTGAAACATGTTGAAATCCAGCCACTTCGCTTCATGAAACCAACGAGAGGACTGAGCCCTCCCAAAGGGATGGAAGGTGATGAGATGGCGTGGAGCGTGTTGATGGAGTTGATTGCCAATGGCATTCCAGATTTCGGTATTCTGGCTGCCACGGGTGTCGCCGCCATTGAGCCAGATGACGTGGGGATGATCGGCATATCGCTGGGCCAGCCACGCGGCATACCGGGTCGCCTGATCCAGGCTGACCCGTCCACTGCGGACATTGGATCCCCAGATGGGCACCAGGGCCATGTAGAGCCCCTTTTGCTCCGCCAGATCGACCACATAGTCGACATGGTCCCAAAAGTCGTACTCTTCCTCGCTTTCCGGGGAATTTCCCGGAGTAGTCCTGGGTTGGGCTACATTTCCTGCTAGCAAAGCAGAATCTCCGTAGGCATTGGCCAGAAAAAGCTCATGGAGCACCATCACCTGAACGACGTTGAAGCCCTTCGCAGCGCGGTCTTCAAGGTATGCTTCGGCTTCTTCCCGGTTTAGCTTCGAAAACAACAGCCAGCCCGTGTCACCGAGCCAGAAGAAGGGGTCGCCATTTTCCTGCACGAGAAAACGCCCATTTTCAGAAACCGAAAGCCAGGACAGGCTGGGGTCAGGTTGTGCGAGCACATTTTGGGCGAGTAACATCAGGGCCAGTAACGGGATGAGGTGTTTCATTTTTGGGAGAAAATTGGGTGAGGGAGGGGG
>CAYFIR010000066.1:11559-34415 GCA_964343195.1 uncultured Bacteroidia bacterium
TATAGGGGTATAGGGGTATAGGGGTATAGGGGTATAGGGGTATAGGGGTATAGGGGTATAGGGATGATACGAATACCCAGCCTGCCCATATACCCTTATTTCCCATATATACCTTATTTCCCTTATATACCTTATTCCCCTTATACACCTTATTTCCCTTATATACCACATTTCCCATATTCCCACGCCTTATTTCCCCTCTTCCCTTCAACTTACACAATAGCTCCGTCGGTTCTATGGATGCTCGACCACATCTGGTTACCTTTGCCCCTCCAGGCTCTTCTGTTCCTCAAAACAGATGGGGGAAAGTTGGGTTATGACCATGTTTGGCACGTCTTTTTCACCCAGAATCGCCTCTTTTGAAACATCTGCGAGCGCTTGTACTGCTCTTTTCGGCTAATACCGTTTCCAGTTTTGCCCAGGGAATCACCATGATTGCCATCCCCTGGTACCTGCTCAAGGAGCCAGACGGGAAACTGCTGGTCACCACCCTTTCGGCCACCGTTACCCTGGCGTCCATGTTTTGGGGACTGTATGCGGGTACGCTCATCGACCGCTACAACCGAAAAAAAATCTTCCTGAGTCTCAATGTCGTGGACGCATTTGTTCTGCTTGGCATCTCAGCCATAGGCTTTTACTGGGGCGGTTTGCCCTTTGCACTTGTTGCGACCGTGTACACGGCAACCATTTTCACCTACAATATCCACTTCCCGAATGTCTATGCCTTTGTGCAGGAACTGTTTGAGCCCTCGATGTACAGCAAGGTCAACAGCGCCCTGGAAATCCAGCATCAGACGACTTCATTCCTGGGAATGATGATTGGAGGCTTCCTGCTTGACGGTTCTCCGAACTGGGATTGGTGGCCCATGTGGCTGCAATTTGAGCCATGGCCGCTGCACCAGATTTTCCTGATGGATGGCTCCACCTACGTACTGGCCTTCCTGTTCATCAGCCAAATTCCCTACACCCCAGATCCCGATAAGCGGGTAGATCGTGGCGCCATTGCTCAAAGACTGAAACAGGGATTTGCCTACCTGAACGATAACCGTCCGATCCTGACCTTTGGCATAGCCTCCTATGTGGTGTTCTTTGCCATGATCGTCATCATCCACGTCGCCATGCCCATCTACGTGATGGACTACCTGCAGGAGCAAGCCGCTGTGTTGTCGTCCTTCAAGGGCATTTATTCGCTGGGAGCAGTCGCGGCGGGCCTGCTGGGGCTGTCCTTCCTCTTCAAACGCGGCAACCTGATCCGGCAGGTTACCTTTCTGGTCGCGCTGGGAGGCATCCTCTTTTGGGTGCTGGCCCTGACCCAATCGGTCTGGGTGACGCTGATGGTGGCCTTTGTCCTGGGCATCTGCAATGCTGCCACCCGCATCCTGCGCATCACCTACCTGGTGCGCACCGTCCCCAACTACGTCATCGGCCGGGTCAATGCCTTTTTCACGGTGATCAATGTTCTGATGCGGGTGACCTTCATGGGACTGCTCACCCTGCCGTTTTTCTCAGCTGATGAAAATGGTGACAACATCGTCTATGCCATGGGGCTGCTTGGGATCAGCCTATTCGTGGCCGCCGTGGTGCTGATCGTCAACTTCCGCCGCTTTGACCATCGACAGGCACAGCATGAAGAAATGGAAGAACGAGAATTGGCTGGGCCAGGGTAAAAAGTCACATTTCACCCCGGCGAGTCCGGTCTAAAGGGTATTAGAAATTATGCTATCAGGCTGGCATGCTGGTTCATACTGGTTAACTTAGTAGGGAAACGATATCCGCTTACATACCAAGAATTTCCCTCCCATGACCAAAGTCCTCTTCGTCTGTTTAGGTAACATCTGCCGTTCTCCAATGGCAGAGGGTCTGTTTATCCAAAAGGTGAAAGAAGCCGGTCTGGAAGGCCAGATCGAAATTGACTCGGCTGGCACAGGGGGGTGGCATGTGGGCGAACGAGCCGACGCCCGTATGCGGCAGACGGCGGCCAAGCATGGAGTAGACTTACCCAGCCGTGCACGAAAAGTCAAGGAAAGCGATTTTCGGAACTTCGACTACATCCTGGCCATGGACCAGAGTAACCTTCGGGATCTGGAAGACCTCGAAGGAGGCGTTTCAGGCACCAAAGCGCGACTCTTCAAAATGCGGCATTTTGATCCGCTCGCCCCTGAGGCTGACGTCCCCGACCCCTACTACGGGGGTCAGCGAGGCTTCGAGGATGTCTATGACATGCTGGACCGCAGTACGGAAGAGCTGCTGAGGTTCATCCGCGAGGAACAGAAGATGTAAACGGTTCTGCTTCCCCCTCTGCCCGATTGATTACCCAAGTTAAGGTAGCCCGCCCCATTTCCATACCTAATCCTGATGAGCCCTACCCAACCTTAAGTAGGAACAAATTACCTAATCATGGTGATTGTTTAGATTTAGTCTAAATAAGAATTTTGTCTCCAGATTGACACACCACCTCCTATCAGTCTGGAAACCCGCATGGTTAGACCTATCCTTTTTGCCCTTCTATTCCTGCTACCCACTCTCTTCTGGGGCCAAACCCAGGTAGAACCTGCGTCTTTGCAAGGGATCATCCACACGAGCGACGGTCCAGCCGAAGGGCTGAGGGTAACCCTTGAGGGAAGCCAGCTGGGCGCCATTACGGATCAGACGGGCGCTTTTTCCCTCTCAGAAATTCCTCCCGGAAGCTATACCCTGGTGATTT
The DNA here is from genome assembly GCA_964343195.1 of uncultured Bacteroidia bacterium. Lineage (GTDB taxonomy): Bacteria > Bacteroidota > Bacteroidia > J057 > J057 > CAYVAP01. The sequence continues at coordinate 14,264 of CAYFIR010000066.1, forward strand.
CCGGCGTGGGAAACGCGACTCACTCCGAACCCATCAACCTGTCTGCCGGGCAGCACCTTACCCTCGAGCGATCCCTCGCCACGGAGGCCTTACAGCTGGAGGAAGTCGTCCTTTTGGGCAAATCCGAAGCCACCGAAATCAGGGAACAAGCCTATGCCATCGAGCTGATCGAGGCTGAGGGCTTCAAAAACCTTTCGACCAACGCCAACGACATCCTGGGCAAAATCTCAGGGGTCAACATCCGCCAATCGGGCGGAGTAGGCTCCGACTTTTCGCTTTCGCTCAATGGCCTCTCCAACAATCAGGTGCGGGTATTCCTCGACGGGGTGCCCATGGATTATTTCGGCTCTTCGCTTTCGCTCAACAACTTTTCCGCCAACCTGATCGAGCGCATCGAGGTGTACAAGGGCGTGGTGCCCATCCACCTGTCATCCGATGCGCTGGGCGGAGCCATCAACGTGATCACGGGCAACCAACGGCAATCCTACCTGGATGCTTCCTACAGTCTGGGCTCTTTTGGCACACATCTCGCCTCGCTCAACGCGCAGTACCGACACGACGAATCAGGCTTTACCACGCGGTTCAAGTCCTTCTACAACCGTTCGCAAAACAACTACACCGTCCCCATCCAGCTGGTGGATTTTGCCACAGGTAAAGCAGACGAAGAAGCCACGGAGGTGGAGCGCTTTCACGACGCCTACGAGTCACGCATGGGCTGGGCCGAGGTAGGCTTCACCGGGGCGCGTTGGGCCGATCAGCTGATGGTTGGGCTGATATATTCTGACAACTACAACGAGTTGCAGCAGCCTGCGAATGCCATCGGGCAGGCAAAAATCCCTTACGGGGAGGTCGCCACTGAGGAGCAAAAGGTCATCACCAACTTCAGCTACCGCAAAGCAGGCTTGCTGGATAATCGACTCGCCCTGAGCAGCTATTTCGTATCGGTCTGGGCAGACAACCTCTCCCGCGATACCAGCAGCGTGCGCTACGACTGGTTTGGGCAGAGCTATCCCAAGATCGACAATCAGACGGGTGAAATCGAAAACCGTAAGACCCTGCTCACCCTGCATACCCACAACATCCTGGGCAATGCGAACCTGGAGTACCGACTCTTTCGGCAGCATAGCCTCACGGTCAACTACAGCCTCAACGCCCTGGAACTGACGGGCAGCGATCCTTACAAGGCCCAAAACAACACGCAATTTGCCCATCCCAATCAGGTGAACAAGCAGGTGGTGGGCGCGAGCTACACCGGCAGCCTCTGGCAGGAGCACTTTACCTTCATTGCCTTTGGCAAGCTCTACCTCTATGACATCGCTTCCCAGACGACCAATTATCAGGGAACCGAGCTGCTGCCCTTTCGTAATAGCCAACAAAACCAGGGGCTGGGCCTTTCTGCGACCTATCAGTGGGAGAAATGGCAGGTAAAAGCGAGTTATGAGAATGCGACCCGCTTTCCCGAGGTGATCGAGTTGTTTGGCGACGGGCTCAACTACCTCTCCAACCCCGAGTTGCTGCCCGAGCGCAGCCACAATTACAACGTCGGCTTTCGCTACCACAATCGCTCTATTCATTCGCCGCTGATGCTCTCGGTCAACGGTTTCGTCCGGCAAGCCCAGGATTTCATCATCCCGGAGCTACAGGGCATCAAGGTATTTCACGTCAACAGCGGAGAAGTCCTCTCACGGGGAGTGGACCTGGCGGCGAGCTATACCCACCGAGAACACTGGGTAGCTACCCTCAACGGCACCTACCTGGACCTGCGCAACATGGAGCAGTGGCGCAACGGACAGGTCGGCACGCCCAACAGCCTCTACATGGCCCGACTGCCGAATGTCCCCTACCTCTTTGGCAATCTGTCGCTGGCCTACCGCAATGAAGGGCTGTTTCACGACTCCGACAGCTACTCGCTTTCGCTGACGCAGAGCTACGTGCATGAATACTACTACCGCTGGGAGACCATCGGCAGCCGCAACAAAGGCATCATCCCGGCCCAGTGGCCGACCAACCTCGACCTGGTCTATTCCTTTGCCTCAGGTCGGTACAACCTGTCCTTCACGATCACCAACCTCTGGGACGCAGAGGTCTATGACAACTTTCAACAGCTACGCCCTGGCAGGGCTTTCAATCTGAAAGTCAGGGCTTTCATTGACTAATACCAAAACTTCATTTTACCCATGAATCAACTTCGCATCATACCATCACTGCTTCTGGCCGGACTCACCCTGGCCCTTGCTGGCTGTAAGGTCGAGCCAGTCGATCCGATCGACGAGCCAGGTGCAGCAACCCAGTATTTCCTCGGCATCGAGTCCCCTACCGCCTCTGACGCGGTCGATGTGCTCACGCTGGGCAGCGACAGCCTCACGGCGGGGGAGATTTCTCCTGTGGGCAATGGCTTCGAGCAGCCTGCGTGGATGACCTTTGTGCAAGGGGTGGACCAGATTTTTGCGACGGGCTACACCTCTGCGCCTGAGTTCACCAGCTACGAATTGGAAGATGGCGTCCTGACCCAGGGCAGCAGCTTCTTCACCGACCTGACCGTTTATGCCCTCGACGTAGTAGATGAGGCGAGCATGGTCCTGATGGGCTCAACGCGTTCGGGACTGTCGGAGAAGAAGATCTACCGCGTCAACACCAACAGCATGAGCATCGAGGAGACCGTTACGGTGGACTTTGGCAACGAACCTGCCGACAGCCTGATGTCGTTTCCTACTGACCTGCGCGTTCGCGATGGCTACCTGTTTGTGTCCTACTACCTGATCCACGCCAGCGGTGACTTCTCCACCCCCGGCTCCAACGAGGCCAAAGTCGCCGTGTTCACCTATCCGGGTCTGGAATTTCAAAAAATCATCGTGGACGACCGCGCCCCCAACCTGGGTCGCTATTACACCCTCAACACCCTGGAGATGGATGAGCAAGGTGACATTTACGCCTTTGCGCCTTCTTCTCTCGCCTGTGGCTACGCACCTGTTCCGGCCAACAACTCCAGCGTGCTGCGCATCAAGGCCGGCGAAACCGAATTTGACGCGAGCTACCACATCGACTTCGAAGCCCTCAGCGGTGGCTACAAGATCAACGACCTGTACTACGTAGCCGATGGAAAAGCCGTCGTGCGCGTCCTCAAGGAAGACGAAAACGATGCGGCATACCTCTGGGCGACTTACGCTCCTACCTCCGAAAATCCTTTGCTGGAAACCGGCATTCTCGACCTATACAACGAGACCTTCACCCTGCTGCCCGAAGTACCCAAGTCTGGCGGCGGCTGGAACGGCGCGACCCTGGTCGAAGACAGCAAGCTCTACCTCGGCATCAGCAACAGCACCTACGCTGGCATTTATGTGATCGACGTAGCAGCCGGTACCGCCACAGAAGGAGCTACCGTGGATGGCAACTACACCAAAGGGATTCTTTCGCTTACTCCCGCTGATTGATACCCAACCAAGCACTCCAAAGGGGATGATACATTCCGTATCGTCCCCAATTTTCCTGGCCGAAAACAGCCAAGCCCTCCAAAAAGAGGGCGCTGGTGAGGCTCTCCGAGCCGACACCTATTGTCTTAAAGTCTCTGACTTTGGTGGCTGCGTCGGAGACGCTGAGACTCGACGTGTCGCTTCTCAGAAGCTAACGAGCAGCATTACTAGCGCAATGCTTAGCAACCACGCCCTCAAAAAGAGGGCGCTGGTGAGGCTCTCCGAGCCGACACCTATTGTCTTAAAGTCTCTGACTTTGGTGGCTGCGTCGGAGACGCTAAGACTCGACGTGTCGCTTCTCAGAAGCTAACGAGCAGCATTACTAGCTTGACCATTCGAAATTCGTATAAAATGCTCACCAGCAACACTTTCAATCACGGATTACTGATGACGAATTTCGAATTCTTTCCACTAGCGCAATGCTTAGCAGCCACGCCCTCTCTACTTCCCTCCATTTCCTGCATACCTCCATACCTTCCCCCCTTCCTATGAATCGTCGCTTCAAATCCTACGTTCGCAAGGTCCATCTCTGGCTCGGGCTCGCCTCTGGCCTGATCGTCTTCATCGTCGCCCTCACGGGGGCAGGCTGGGTGTTCCAGGAGGAAATCAACCAGCTTTGGGGGGAGAAATACCCCGTAGAGGCAAAGGGGGGAGCTTTTATCACGCCTACCCAGGCCAGGGCCCACGCGCAGCAGGTCTTCCCTGACCGGACCATCCACGGGACAGCCTATGGGCAACCCGATGAGCCCGTAGAGGTGATTTTTTATCAGGCGGAGCCAGAGTTTTACCGCTCAGTGTTTCTCGATCCGTACAGCGGGAAGGTGCTGGGGACCAAGGATCACCGCAACGGTTTCTTCGGATTTTTGCTGCGGGGCCACATCTATCTGTGGATTCCCAACCGGGTGCTGGGCTACGCACTGACGAGCTATGGCACCCTGATTTTTGTGGTGATGCTGCTCACCGGCCTGATCCTCTGGTGGCCCAAAAAGCGCAAGGGCCTGAAGCAGCGCCTGACCTTTGACTGGAAATCCAGCACCCGCTGGCGCCGCAAAAACTTTGACCTCCACACCGTGGTGGGATTCTATGCTTTCGCGCTGGCGCTGGTCATTGGCTACACCGGGCTGGTGATGTCTCTGGGCTGGGTCAAAACGGCGACCTACCGGGCTTTGGGCGGAGACAAAAACCCCAAATTTGCCATTCCCGCCAATAGCTCTTATCCCGATGCTTCTACAGACAGTGACATCGCCATCATCGATCAGCTCGTGCCACGTCTTCGGGCTGAGGTGCCTGATTATGAAGAAATTGAGGTTCACTACCCTGCGACTGACAGCAGCGGCATCTACGTGGAGCTTCGCACCCAACGAGAAGTGTACTACAGTGCCGATTTTCGGTTTTTCGACCAGCGCACAGGGCAAGAGCTGCAATCCGAGAGCGTCTATGGGCGCTACGAGGACGCAGGGGTCGCCGACAAGATCCTCCGCATGAATTACGACATCCACATCGGTGCCATCGGGGGCCTGCCGGGGAAGATCATTGCTTTTGTGATCAGCCTGCTGATTGCCTCGCTGCCCATCACTGGCACCCTGCTTTGGTGGGGCCGCAGGAAGAAGGCCAAACGGCCCAAGAGAGCTGAATTGGCGAGGTCTTGAGGAAAGGAATCCCAACAACCCTATCCAGGGTTTCGTAGTTAAACGAGCAGGAATATCCTCCTTCCCGAAAATTTGAGGGGTCACGCCTCCTGCCAACCCATTTACCTATGAGAATCCTGAGCCTTGCCCTGATCGCCGTTTTGCTTTTTTCATGTGCTTCTTCCAGCGAAGAGCAGCCTGCTTCCAACAGCGAAGCGCCAGACTCCCAGCCCCAGGCCAGCCGTTCTTTGCCGGCGGAAATTCCGGCGAATGGCAGCTACCAGTTCGACTTGGCCTATGCAGAATGGCAGGGAAAATCCATGGGGGAAACGGTAACCGTCGAAATAAAGGGCGATTCCATCCGGGTTCTTTACTCAGGCGAGGGGAATCTTGGCTATCGTCGTGGCGAGGTGATGGAAGAGGGCCTCATCCGTCAGCACAAATCCGGGGACTGGATCATCGCTCACGCAGAAAGCGATGTGAATGCGGAGGAGTACGGTGGCTGTACCGATGGGCCTCAGGTGATTGATTTTTCCAACAAGAAGTTTTGGGTTTGCTAGGGGATAAGTTCGAAGTTCGGTGTCGATAGTTCGTAGTTGAAAGTGCTGCTGGTGGAATAAGTTCGAGGTTTACCCCTTCGCGAGATTTTGCTGTACTCAACGTGGTCAGTAGTTCAAAGTGTTGCTGACGGGCGTCTTTTCCCTACCAACAAATGAGTCAGTAATACCCTGACTATCACGGGCTTTTCCTACGAATTACGAATACCCAATTCCCAATTGCGAATTTCTCCCCATGAGTCCTCTACACCGCCTGCATTTGGTGCAGGTCAAAGTAGGCTCCTCCCTGACGGAGCAGCTCAAAGTGATCGCCACGCTCGATGATCTCGCCTTTATTCAACACCAAAATCTGGTCACATCGCTGGATGGTCGAGAGTCGGTGGGCGATGATGATGGAGGTTCGCCCTTTGAGCACGGTATCGATGGCCTGCTGGATGATCTCCTCCGACTCGGTGTCGATGTTGGCGGTGGCTTCATCCAGTACCAGAATGCTGGGATCGTAGGTCATGACGCGGGCAAAGGCAATCAACTGTCGCTGTCCCAGTGACAGGGTTGCTCCCCGCTCACGAACCTGATAGCTGTAATCCCCCGGCAATTTCATGATGAAATCATGCGCTCCCACTCGCTTGGCGGCTTCTACTACCTGCTCACGCGGGATATCCGGATTGTTGAGGGTGATGTTGTCAAAGATGCTGCCCGAAAACAGGAATACATCCTGTAATACTACCCCTGTGAGGCTGCGCAGGGCATCGAGGTCGTAGTCCCTGGCACTGACTCCATCGATCAGGATATCTCCTTTCTGGATGTCGTAGAAGCGGTTGAGCAGGTTGATGATCGTGGTCTTGCCCGACCCGGTGGACCCGACCAGGGCGACCTTTTCGCCTGGCTCAGCCCTGAAGCTGATGTCTTTCAGGACGTATTCATCTTCCTTGTAGGCAAAAAATACGTTGCGGAATTCGATGCTAATGGCCTGCTGCCCATTGGCGGCCTGGGGGGTATCTTCCCCTTCATCCGGGATAAATTCACGGGTATCGAGGATGTTAAAAATGCGCTCGGCACTCACCATGCCCATCTGAAGCGTATTGAACTGGTCGGCCAGCATGCGGATGGGTCGGAAAAACATTTGCACAAACATGATGAAGGCCACCAGTTCACCAAATTGCAGGTCCTGTGCAATCACCCGGTGCGCACCGTACCAAACGAGGATGCCCAGGGTCGCCGCTGTGATGATTTCCACCACAGGGTAGAATATCGAGTAATAGAGCACCGTCTTGACGTTGGCCACCTTCAGGCGGTCATTGATCTCATCGTAGCGGTTCATCTCCTCATCTTCGCGGTTGAAGATGTGGATGATCGACATACCCGTGAGGTGCTCCTGCACAAATGCATTCAGTTCACTGACAGACTTGCGCACCTGCTGAAAAGCCACCTTGACGTAGTTCTTGAAGACTATGGTGGACCAGATGAGGAGCGGCAGGGTAACCAGCACCGCCAGGGTCAGTTGCCAGCTCAGGTACAGCATCGCGATCAGGATGGCGATCAACTGTAGCAGGTCGCTCAGGATGCGCACCAGCCCGGAGGTGAAGACGTTGTTGAGCGTCTCGACATCGTTGATGGTGCGTGTTTGCAGGGTGCCAATGGGGGTCCTGTCAAAATAGCTGAGCTTCAGCTTCAGGATATGCCGAAATACCTGCTGCCGGATATCGCGGATGATGCTTTGCCCCAGCCAGTTGGTCAGGTAGGTGCTGCCATACATGATGATGCCCTGCAGGACCAACAGCCCAAATATCAGCAGGATCACCACATGGAGACCGTCCATGTCGCCTACGGCTACTTCTGCATCCAGAGCGCGCTGCACCAGCAAAGGCTGCACCGGACTCAGGATCGCCATCAGAATGGTCAGCGCCCATGCCAGTCCAAACTGCGCCCTATAGGGCTTCACGTAGGAAATCATCCGCCGCAACAGGTTACGGTCCAGCGCTTTTCCTGAAACAGACTTTTTCTCCGCCATGTATCTTGATTGCTGGGCAAAGTTACCCTTCCCCCACCCTAACTACAAGTTGAGAAGGAAGTTTGGAGTTCAACCAGGATCCAGAGGACAGGGCTCTTTCTAGGACAACAACGCTTTCATCTGCCTGGCAATAAAGCCTGCAGCACGTTTGGGCGCCAAACGATAGAATTTATCCAGGAAACTGGCATCGCTGCCTACCAGTTCCCTGAATTTATTCTTTTCAATGGCCTTGACCATGATCTCAGCGGCTTTTTCGGGAGCCAGGGCTTTGCTCGCCTGGGCTTCCAGTTCCTTGGGGTCAAGTCCACCAGTCGGAGTACTCACCCCTGAGTTTTCGGTGATACTGGTCGCTACCGCACCAGGAAACAGGACCGTTACGTTGACATTGGTGTCCATCAACTCGGCATGGAGTCCCTCCGTGAGGAGTTTGACCGCTGCCTTGGAAGCACCGTAGATCGTCTGTCCAGGTACAGGTAAAAATCCCCCCATACTCGCGACATTGGCAATGTGAGCTTCCGGGCGCTTTAGCAGATGCGGCAGAAAAGCCTTGATCATGTTGAGCGTTCCATAAAAGTTGATGTTCATCACCCGCTCCACGGTGCTGAACTCCAGTTCGCTCACCTTGATGAAGGGCTGTATGATGCCAGCATTGTTGATAATGGCATCTACGGCCCCATGCTGTTCGATCACCACCTGAGGAAAGGCATTTACCTTATCGCGGTCCGTGATGTTCAACTCATGGGTAGAAAGATTGGCCTGATTACTCCCTGCCATAGAGGCGGTTTCTTCCATACCTGGGAGGTTGATGTCCGCGATGGCCACTTTTGCCCCTTTTTTGAGTAGGAGAAGAGCCAATTGGCGGCCCATGCCGCTGCCTCCACCAGTTACTACGAATACTTTGTCCTTAATCGTCATTTTCAGCAAGGTTAGAGCTTAAGAGATGTAGCCAGCTTTTAGGTTATGATGGTGGGAAAGAGGTATGCATGCCATCCATATTTCCGCCCAAAAGAAGCTACCAGGAAGGTAAATATAGGAAGAAAACCGACAAGTGTTACACACTGTAACATGAAAAATTCCTAGCTTTGATAAATGAGGGAATATTCAGCAAACAACCCAACCCCACCAGTCGAAATAAGAAGTGATGCATCCGCCAATCGGAAGGCCATCATAGCCGCTGCACGCGATCTTTTTTCGGTCCGAGGTCCGGAAATTCCCCTTTCGGAAGTAGCCAAAGCAGCAAAAGTATCACGCCCGACCCTGTATAGGAACTTTTCAGATCGGTCAGACCTGATTGCTGCAGTCTTTCACCTAAACCTCGATTTTCTGGAAGAATTCTCAGAAAAGCATCAGGAGGACGAGAATCTTTTTTCGAGGCTTATGGAACTGATCCTGCGCCAGCAGGTAGAATTTCATTCATTGATCCCCTATCTCAGTGAGGGACACGAGATACTGAATCACAGACTTTGGAAGATATTTGATGCTCCAGCGCGTGTAGCCAAAGCCAGGGGAGTTCTTCGGGCGGATTTCAACATTGAGCGGGATCTCAACCTCCTCATCATGATGCTGGGAGGAGCGCTGCTTCACCCTTCCGACCAGAACGATCAGGCCAAAGTCCAGCGAGCCCTTCAACTGCTCACCGAGGGCATTCAGGGAAATCGCTAACCGGAGTTATTGGGGCGCAATGGCCACCGCGATGCGCGAATCTGCCGTGCCGTAGTACAGGAACCACTTCCCTTCAAATGGAACCAGTCCTTCCAGAAAGCTCACGTTGTTTACCTGTCCAGACATTTCGTAGGGGCGATCCGGCACAAAAAACGGGCTATCACTTCTTTCCAGCACCCTGAATGGGTTTGTAGCATCGAGCAACACCTGACCTGCCGAGTAGGCGCCGGGGGCATAGGTCGTATCGCCCATTTCGGGATCATTGCGGCTGTTATAGATAAACACAATGCCTTTGTCGGTCATAATCGCCGGGGGACCTGATTCAACGAGGTAGCTGTCAAACTCTCTTTCTCTTGGCCCAAAAATCACCCGAAATGCCTCATGCCCTCTCAGGGAATCAAACTCCTGTTTGGCTGGATCTGGTTCAGGAATGGGAGTCCAATCGATGAGATTATCCGATGTCGCTGCGTAAATATTGGACTCCCCAAACAGCATCCAGTATTTTCCACCAATCTGCTGGGCAACCAGGCGACTCCCCTCGGGCTTTACGATGATAGAGCCAGACTTGGACCAGATGTTGGCGTATTTCCCACCTTCGGCTTTGGCGAAAGCAGATCCATGTTTGGTCCATCGCAGCAGATCCGTAGAAGTAGCCACACATAATCGGGCCTTGTCGCCGTCATAGGAGGTATAGGTCATGAGGTAGCGACCGGATTCATCCTCGACCACCCTGGGATCTTCACAGCCCCCCTCCCATTCTATAGCCTGAAATTCGTCCTGCTCAGGAAACAGGACTGGGGCAGGGCGTCTGTCAAAATGAATCCCGTCATCACTTTTGGCTAGCCCGATACGGGAAGTACCATTGTAGCGCCCGACGGTATCTTCAGCCCGATATAGCAGATAGACCATTCCATCGCGTACCACCGCCGCGGGGTTGAAGACATCTTTTTGCTCCCAGTGGATGCTGTCCTCCCTTATCGGGCACCAAAAACTGGAGGATTCCTGAGGCAACAAAACGGGGTTGTAGCCATCATTCTTTTCGAAAGGCCCCAGCATCCAGCCATCACCCGTTTCCTGGACTGGAGTGGTCTGACAGGCCAGCAGTAATGACAGCAACAAAAGCGGTAGTAGTCGCATGATAAATTCCTTTTGGCTAAATCTGGTCAGAAATAGGAAAGGATGCAATAGGCTAGGTACCGGCTTTCATCGCCTTTTTCATCAACTTCAGGCCCCAGCCATAGTGGCTGCAAGTCGCAGAAATGAGGTATGCTCCCAGGGATGTGCTCCCGGTCCAGGGGTATCTTTTCTTTTGGAATAATTCCTCCTGGCTGTGTTGACCGATCAATTGATGGACTGCTGCATGCGTTTTTTCAAATCTGGCTCGGGTTTCTTCAAGCGAAAATTCCTGGCAGGTTTCCCAGATTTTACGGTTCAGCTCCGGAGTTGTCTTCCAGGTAAAGCCGGGAGCAGGAATTTCCGGTTTTTGTCCGGACATGCCGACATGGTACCACTCCAGCATCATCAGATGCCAGTGGTGGAGATGTCCCAGGATATCGCGGATGTTGCGGTTCATGGTACCGGGCGGGAACTCAGCCGTTTGGGACTCGGGGGGAAGGTCATCAATCCAGTTGAGTAATCGCTGGTACTCAGCAGTGCTCTGATCGAGCAGGTCAGATTTTTGCTTGGGTCTTGCCATTGGAAAAATGCTTGAGTTGAGTTTTTACGAGGGAAAGACTCACGTTGCCGATCGGGGTTTCCATTAAGGAAGGCCATTTCTTCTCTGGACAATACATCACATCAGGTCGAACATCACCGAACCTGATACCTGCCTCCTACCAGCTCAAAGCACATTGCTCTCCTACAAAAAAGTGTCAATAGTGGAACAAGTTCGGAGTCAATGGCTCGTAGTTTAAAGTGCTGCTGATCAGAAATTTGCCCAGTTTTAAAATGGTAAATTAATTCATTCCGAAAGCACGGGGTAATGCCATTAAAGTCCGCCCCGTATCGGTTAAATAATTCTCAAAATAATTGACATATTTTTCAATATTCATATTGCCCATTCATTCACTCAGGAATAAATCATCTCCGAATCTGATTTTTTGCATATATGGTTGTGTCAGGTGCCTTTTTTGGTTATTTTAATGTTAAGAAAAAGGCAGGAACTTACAGATGACAAATCATACTCAACTATCCCCCATAGCCGTCTATGAGGACGCGAGGCTCGCCCAGCGACATGCAGAGCTTCTGGAAACCAGAGGAATCTCGTGTCAATTAGCCGGCCGGGAAGTACCCCATGAATTGGGGCTGGATGCCATTGCAGTGGCTGAAATAGACCTGTTGGTTCCGGAAGACCAGGCCGAAATGGCTATCCAATTGCTCGATGCACTCAACCTTACTCCCCTCAGCCGTCCCGGAGAGGAAGGAGATACCCTGACCCTGATCGGGGCATTTCTGGTGATGATGGGTTTGTTGACCAGCTTCGCTGAGATTCCCAACCTGGCAATTGAAGTGGGCTTTCTGCCCTATCTCATCATTCTGATCGGTGCCACCGTTTTCCTTCAGGGACTGATGATCAACAAGGGAGCTTTTTCACTCGGTGAAGGAAAGTAACCCCGCCTTTCTCAAACATTTTCCCGGTCTTGACCATAGGAACGCGGCCAAAATAACTTCACATTCTTGGTTGATCTTTTCCGCGAATCCTGCGTCAGAAAAAGACTCGCATAGCTCGCTATGCTCGGTTTTCCTTCCTTGTCTTCACGAAAAATCTCTGCCCAATAATACACATCTATTTCGTACGCGTTCCTTAACTTAGCGTTTATCACCTGTAGCAAACGCTAAGCTAAGTATGTCTCACCACATTGATATTGAAGGGAACCTCAGGGAAATTCAGGATCGAATCGCAGCTGCCGCAGAAAAGGCTGGTCGTTCACCTGAAGAGGTCACCCTGGTTGCCGTTTCGAAAACCAAACCCATAGAACTCATCCAGTCAGCATTTGAAGCTGGCCAAGTGGACTTTGGAGAAAACAAAGTCCAGGAAATGACAGACAAGCAGCCTGACCTGGAGCAGGCCAGATGGCATGCGATCGGCAATCTACAACGCAACAAGGTCAAATACCTCGCTCCCTATGTCCACCTGATCCACTCCCTGGACTCAGAGAAGCTCATGGCTGAGATCAATAAGCGAGCCGCTCAGGTAGAGCGGGTTATCCCCTGTCTCATACAGCTCAATATTTCCGATGAAGCCCAGAAAGGCGGCACACAGGAATCGCTGGCAAGGGACCTCATCGAAAAACTAGACGACTACCCAAACGTTGCCATTAAGGGCCTGATGGGCATCGGCGAATTCACCGACGACGAAAAAATAATCCGACAGCAGTTCATCCGCCTGCGGGAGGCCGGGGAACAACTGTCGGATTTAGTCCATGACCGCTTTGAGATGAAGCATCTCAGCATGGGCATGTCCGGAGATTTTGAAATTGCCATCGAGGAGGGCTCTACCATGGTCAGAGTGGGCAGCGCCATCTTCGGGTCGAGGTAATTCTGAACATGGTTCATTGGTCAGTAGGCATTTTTCGTCTACTGAAAAATGAACCATGACCCATGATCACTTTTTCACCTCTTCTGGCAGGAAGGAGAAGAAGGTATCTCCCCGTAGTCCGAGACGCAGGGTCTCCAAAGGCAGCGTTTCCTGAGGGGGAATGTTGCCCAGGTTGACATTGGAGCCCAGCAGGTCAATAAACCATACCTGCTGACTCTTTTGTGGGGCCTCCCACAGGATTTTTTCACCGGATATATCGTGCAGAATCTCTTCGATCAGGTCTGAGCGGATTTCTCCGTCAGAGTGGAACATCCCAACTGTACCGCTCTCGCGGGCCTCGGCAATGACTTTCCAGGAACCTGCGTCGAGTTCTCGCTGCATCATTTCTACCCACTGATAGGGAGCGATGATCTTTCCGGAGGTTTTACTACCAACTTCGGACAGGACAGTAAAGTCCTTGGCAAAGCTGCTGATGAGATCGCATTTGGTCTTGAGGTCAATGTCCACCGATCCGTTGGAGATCTCCAGATATTCCATCTCATATTCTTCCAGAATACGGCGGTATTCATCGATCTGGCCACGGATGTAAAAAATCTCCATCAGGGTACCTCCGAAATAGGTGGGGATACCATGTTTGCGATAGAGATCCAGTTTGGCCTTCAACTGAGGAGTGACGACCGAGGTACCCCAACCCAACTTGACGATATCGACAAATTCAGAGGAAACCTCCAGAAAGTCTTCTACCTGACGGAGGCTCAAGCCTTTGTCAATTGCCATGGTTAAACCTTGCTGACGTGGCTTGGCTGAGCGCTCTGGGATGTGATGTAGTGGAAAATTAATCATGCCTTGGGCGTTGATAAACTGCATTAAGGCCGCAAGGTAAGTGGGAGCGTCAGTATTTCCAAAGACCGTAAAGCCTGAAATACCTCCCTTTGACTTTTGTCATATCCCAATACATATAACGGGCTGCGCATTTAACCAAATGCCTCTTCTCTCAGAGAAAAGTAATCCCCTTTTTCAGAAGGCTGAATCCTGAGCAGTCCGGCACTCACGAGTCGGATCAGCATCGACGAAGTATGCCGCTTGTTGAGTTTGAGCAGTTGCTGGGTTTCACTCAGGGTAATCCGTCTCTGTTCTTCCAGGTGCTGAAGCAGGGTTCTTTCTGGATCGCCAAAGAGCAGGGTAATCCCCTCCTGACGACGGTGAAGCCGCATAAGCTGGATCATTTCCCGACTGGCGGTGACACTCATGTCGCGCACACGCACATAGGCCTGTTTTCGCTGGGATTGTGGGTCTAGAACGAAATGTGGGCGATGATCGCTGGGCTCAATTTCCAGGCCCAATACCGACCTACGCTCATTGACCCGCACCTTGAACCAGTTAAAGGCCAGGTCTGGAGTGCAATGTTGATGGAGGTAGGTGTCGAGGGCGTATTTATCGCCATCTGGAAACTTGATGCCGTGGATGGTTTGGTCATCATCTACTCCTATGAGCAGGATGCCGCCTTGGGTGTTCGCAAAAGCCACAACTTCTCGGGCAAGCTTGTTTGGGTGGTTGGCTTTTCGCTTGAACTCCAGGTGGAGGTTCTCCCCCCGGCTGACCAATCGTCTAAGTTCCGGAAGTTCCATGGCTGAATATAATGAAATTTCGTCTCCATCAAAGGACAGGTTTTCCACACCACCTTACCTGGGGCAGATTTGGGACCCACAGGGCCATCAGCCCTGATTCTGCTTCGGCTTCGCTCCTCACAAGGATAAACGGGTTCCTTTTACTCCTTTTGCGGCTAAGTAGGAGATCAAAAATAACTACAAATGCGAATCTAGGGATATGATCATGGTCTTCTAGAGGCGACCCGCAGGTTCGCCTGATACGCTAGACGAACCTTCGGGTCGCCTCTACGACGTGCTACAGGCCTTTTTGGGGGGCGAACCCTTGATTCGCATTACAAGTGAGAGGTATGCAGGAAATGTAGGCGCTGCCCTGAGCGGAGCCAAAGGGTCTGAAGGGCATAAGCAACGATTTGCCTTCATATCCCCATATACTCCATACCTATATCATTCTGTCCAACTACTTACAGATCAGAAAGAGAGCGAAGCCAATATGATCCAGCCCACAGTCCCCACTGCCATAGAAATTCGCCAGTTTAAACCAGCGTCCCATAGGAGTCGGACACGCTATCCCTGAAATTATCCCCAGGGATACCTTTCAATTGATCCGTAAATTTCGGGGCAGAGCATATAGGAATAATTCGCTACCTTTCTTCAGAAAATGCAGGCGGAATTCACATTTCTGCACGCAGGTTCTCAGCTTATGCCTCATCAGATTTTTCTACCATATGAACCTCCGGTTGCGACTCCCCTATCTCATTTTTCTGTTTCTGGGCCTGTTTTTCTTTCTTCCCCATGCATCAGGTCAGTTCATGACGGGGTATCGGCTCGATCGATATAGCGGCGTCCAATCCACTTACCTCCAGCCAGCAGCCCTTGCAGGCTCTCCTCTCAGGGCAGATCTACAGTTGGGGGGATTCGATTTTCTCCTGTGGAACAGCTACCTGGGGCTAAGGCGACAGACCATCGCAGATAGCAGCCTGTTCCAGATAGATGCGGCAGATCCGGCCATAATCCCCGAAAATCTGAATGGCAGGGCCAAACAGGTTTATATGGAAGGGGACCTACACCTCCCGGGGCTGGCGTTTCGGATTGGTCCAAAGGTAGGAGTGGGAATTTATGGCAGGTACCGGACCCTGCTGTCGCTTGATCAGTTAGGAGAGCCTGGAGCCCGGTTTTCCTACTACGACCGGGATGTGGAGGATCAATTCGGAATCGAATATGTAAATGACCGTCTGAGATTTACTTTTGCCAGCTTTTTGGAAATGGGAGCAGGGGCGGGCGTGACAGTGTGGCAACAGGAAAATCGACGCCTAAAAGCTGGAATTAACCTCAAAGTTAACGCACCAGTGTTTGGTACCTACCTGTACGCAGAGGAACTGACCTATCGCTTTGATAATGAAGATACCCTGGACATCCTGAACATCCGGATGGAGACTGGGCGGTCCACACTTGGCGGTGAGCCCATTCCCTACACTCAACTCCCGGAAAGGTTTCCAAGGCCCCAGTTTTCTCAACTGGGCTGGGGGCTGGACCTCGGGCTCCTCTACGAACAACAGGATAGCACCATGGAGGCCGAGGGATTTCCCTATCGGTGGAGGGTCGGGCTTGCACTTACCGATCTCGGCAAGGTAAACTTCACCCGCGACGATGACATGGCACTACTGGAAGGCCAGGCCTTGGATCTTCCGATTGGGTTTTGGGATGCGGATGGCGTGGCCTTTTTTGACAGCACTCTCTCCTCGGAACTTACTGTGACCCGTGACCCAGGTGACTTCAGCCTGCGGCTCCCTATGTCAATCGGGATAAACGGAGATTACCGCTTCAAACCTTCTCTGGCCATGCAATGGGACATCCGCATGGGGCTGCTGGGCTCCGGTGTTCCCAATGCATTTCGCCCCCCCTTTATGGCAACGCTGGTGCCGAGGTGGGAAAACAAGTGGTTTTCGGTAGGCCTGCCCATGACTGTCGATGGCCAAAATCAGTTTGCCATGGGAGCTATTCTTCGCCTGGGTCCCCTGACCGTCGGCAGTGGCAATGTTCTGGGTTACTTCCTGACGGATAACATTCGCAGCGCAGATGTCTACGCCACCCTGCATGTGCCCATCCCCTATCGCCCTCGCAAGCCTAAGGCTCCCAAGCCAGAAGAAGCGCAACCTGAAGAACCTCCGATAATCGCGACGGTCCCACAGGAGGCACCTACCCCCGATACGACATCTACCCCAGCAGCCCCCGTTACCGATCCTGAGCCACCTGTATTAGCAGAAACTCCCGCACCTGACACATCGGCTATCCCCGAGCCATTAGCCCCTATCGAACCAAAGCCAGATACCGCAGTTGCCGTAGTGCCCACTCCCACTCTGGAGCCAGAACCGACTCCAGTACCCGTCGAACCTGAAAAGCCCAGGGTAACGGAGCCCGTGAATTTCCTTTCATCGATGGAGCCTCCCGTCATCGTGGTTGGGTTTTCAATCACTTCTGTGCCAATAAAACACCGTTTTCCTCCCATGCCACCTGTTAATTGGGAAGGCCTGGATGAGCCGGGACCTGAGGTAGACTCCATTGGTCCTGCTCCTACCCCACGCATGGATGTCTCCAGCCTCACGCCAGAGCAGATCGCAGAAATAGAGCGCAAGGAAGAGGAACGTCGACGAAATCGCCGGAACACTCCCGTTCCCCCCCCACCAGAACCAGTGGCCGAATCAGAGACCGAACCTGTAGAGGATATTCCCTATCAACCTGCTTCGCCCACCCTGTATGGCAGTGGAGACTACGCTCAGTACATGCCTTATGCCGACCCGGACGGAGATGGGGTTCCCAACAAAGACGACGATTGCCCTGATAAAGCTGGTCCTGCGGAACGGGGAGGCTGCCCCGAGGATGACCCAAGGGGAGATTCGTCTCTGGAAAGTGTTCCAGAAAATCCTGCCGTCGAGGCATTTGAGCGGGTATATTTTGATTATGATGAATCCTACCTTAATGGTAGGGCAAGGGTCTCTCTCAACCAGGTAGCCAGATTTTTACGAGAAAACCCTGAGGCCGATCTCGAAATATGGGGCCATGCAGATGCCCATGGCAGCAATCCCTATAATGATCGCCTGTCCGAGCGGCGCTGCGAAGCTGTTTGGGCCTATCTCGTGACCAAGGGAATTTCGGAAGAACGGCTCATCATCATGCCTGTTGGGGAGCGCCTGCCTATGGCCAGTAACTCCACCGAAGAAGGGCGACAGCGCAACCGACGTGTTGAACTGGTCCTGGTCGATCGGTAACATCAGCTCCGAAGTCGCCGCTCAACGCCCATCATCCTAATCCGATCATAAATGCCGAAGATCGGGCAAATTTTTCAGAAGTGGGTTTCATCCCCTAGTTTTGCCATCAAACAAACGCCCTATGAAAATTGCCGTCTTTAGCACCATGCCCTATGATCGGGCTTACCTGACCCACTCCAATGAGTCCCGTGAGCATGAGCTAACTTTCCTCAAGCCCTCCCTCAACCACGAAACCCTGAAACTGGCTGAGGGATTTCCCTGCGTCTGTGTTTTCGTCAATGACCAATTGAACGCCCAGGCCATTACCCATCTGGCTGAACATGGGCTTAAGCTGATTGCCCTTCGCTGTGCGGGGTTCAACAATGTAGATCTCGAAGCTGCAAAAGCCAATGGAGTGAAGGTGGTACGGGTACCGGCATATTCACCCCACGCAGTAGCCGAGCACGCGCTGGCACTCATCATGACCCTAAATCGCAAAACCCACAAGGCATTTAACCGGGTGCGGGAGGGAAATTTTTCTCTTACTCGTTTGGAAGGATTTGACCTGTATGGCCGTACAGTTGGGGTGGTGGGAACAGGAAAAATCGGGCAGGTTTTCTGCAAAATCATGCAGGGACTCGGCTGCAAAGTGCTGGCCTATGACAAATACCCCAGTGATGGGGTTGCCGCTTCCGGGGTAACCTATGTAGAACTGGAGGAACTCCTGGCCCAGTCGGATATCGTGTCCCTGCATTGTCCCCTGACTCCGGAAACCCATCATTTGATTGACCGGAAGGCAGTGGATACCATGAAACCTGGCGTCATGCTGATTAATACCAGTCGCGGGGCGCTTATTGACACCCAGGCAGCTATTCATGGGCTCAAACATCGAAAAATTGGCTACCTGGGAATTGACGTTTATGAGCAGGAGGAGAAAATCTTCTTCAAAGACCTTTCAGAGATGGTCATTGAAGACGACACCATAGCCCGGCTGATGAGCTTTCACAACGTCCTGGTAACTTCGCATCAGGCATTTTTCACCCAAAATGCACTGACCCAGATTGCAGAAACCACGATGGGCAATGTGGATGCTTTCGACAGCAATCAGGAATTGGTGAATGAAGTAAAAGCCTGATTTTCACCGTTCTCAGTCCTTACGTACTGATAATTGACGTGGGTCTCGATTCCATGCTCCCGCAACGCGATGACCAGTTCGGTTTTAATCCCGGATCGTAATTCCCATGACCTGGCGGGGCTGCTGGCCCATGCTGCAATCCAGCATACGACACAGTCCTTATTCAGCTCCATGATCCAAAAGGATGGGGACTCAAAATCTTCTGCGAAACTGTTTTCAGAGGCGATGCCAATCGCGATTTCTCTGACTTTGCGCAGGTCCGCTCTGGGGGAGACCGAAAACTCCACCTGGGCCCAGTGCCATTCGTCAAACAGGGAATAACTGATGATCTTCTGGTCGAGGACTTCACGATTGGGGATCAGGTAGCGGCGCCAATCCCAGATCTTGATTACCGTATGGGTCGTCGTGATGTCCTCGATGGTTCCGTACATGCCTTCGATCATCACGGTGTCGCCTACGTTGAGTTTTTTGGAAGCCGTAATGACCAACCCCGACAGAAAGTTTTCGATCAGCGGCTTGGCTGCAATACCGACAATAATGGCAGAGGAGGTTACAAAAATGGAAATCAGCGCCTGGGGGAGTTCATTCTGGAAGGGGATGATGATGAGCAGCGCCAGTCCGACCGCTATCAGCGAATACACTACGCGGTTGAGAATCGAGAAGCGCGTTTTCAGGCCTTTCTTTGCCCGTTTTTTGAACAACTCGGTGGGATCGTCGACGGGAGTGTTGGTGATGACAGGATTGGTCTTTTCGATGTCATCGATGTAGGCCCTTCTCTTTCGGACAAATGCCCGTATCCACAGGGCCACCCCTGTGGTTACTACGAGTGCAATAGATACAGCAAGCACAATAAAAATCTCCGGAGAAATGTCCATGAGCAGCGGTTAATAAGCAAAATTGTTTTCGGTCCAAATGTCTGTAAGCTACCTCAAATAATGAAATCATGTTCTCCACTAGACTTTATCCAAAAAATTGATGCTTTTCCAATTGTTATGTCGCCTCCCCGCTTCGCGGGATCGCGGATCAGCGGGACCTACTTTCTTTCTAGCTCCGCAAATGGATTTCTAATATGCTTCCTCTGAAAGTGTTATGTCGCCTCCCCGCTTCGCGGGATCGTGGATCAGCGGGACTTACTTCTTTTTTAGGTCCGCAAATGGATTTTTATTATTCGGCGTGTTTGCAAGTGCTACTTCGCTTTCAGCGGGACTTACTTCTTTTTCAAAAGAAGTAAGCAAGAAAAGTTCGGCATTTCAGGCTTCCCTGCAAGCCGCCCCGAGCGCCAAATGCCGGGCCAGC
>CAYFIR010000067.1:0-34117 GCA_964343195.1 uncultured Bacteroidia bacterium
GCTTGTGCGAGAGAGGGAGGAACCCAGGATTTTTTAGAGCTACTTGCTCTCCTATAGCGGTTCAACCTTTGTAGAAGGGGGCCAAATGCCTATCGACCCTAGAAGGGTCGGACCTTGCGATTGCCTTGACGAGCGTCGCCCAGTTTTCTATCAAGCTTCTTCCACCTCCTCCGGGTACATAAACCGATGCAATTCCTTCAGCAGGGTCAGCACCCGCTTGATGGTCTTGACCTCGCGGTAGATGATCGAGAGGAATTTGTCGGATTCCTTGATCTTGACGCGGGCAGAGAAGGTCTGCACGTATTCGATCAGGTGGGGGAAGGCCTCGCTCTGATAGAAAGGCGACTCGCGGTCGCTGACGAAGAAAAAGCGCAGCATATCTCCCTTGAGCACAATGCGCTCCACCCCAATGCGGCGAGCCAGGTCCTGTGCCCGGCTGGCGTCAAAGAGCGCTAGCACCGGCCCCGGCATCGGCCCAAAGCGGTCGATCATCTCGCGCTGAATCTCGCGCAGTTCCTCTTCTTTCTCCGCCCCGGCAATGCGCCGGTAAAACTTCAGGCGCTCGGGAATGCTGGGCACGTATAGCTCAGGCAATCGCATCTCCAGGTCAAGGTCGAGCTTGACGTCGTCCACGATGATCTTCTTGCGCTCGGCTATCTCGTCGGCAAAGAGATCTCCAAAGTTTTCCTCCTTCAATTCCTGCACGGCCTCGTCCAGGATCTTGTGGTACATGTCGTAGCCTACCTCCGTGATGAAACCACTCTGGTTGGCACCCAGCAGGTCGCCCGCTCCACGGATGTCGAGGTCGCGCAGCGCGATGTGAAAGCCGCTGCCCAGGTCGCTGAATTCCTCCATGGCCTTGAGGCGCTTGCGGGCATCTTGGGTGAGCGATATTTCCGGTGGTGCGATCAGGTAGCAGAAGGCTTTCCGGTTGGAGCGCCCTACCCTGCCCCGCATCTGATGCAGCTCGGAGAGGCCAAATTTGTTGGCCTCATTGATGATGATGGTGTTGGCGTTGGAGATGTCGAGCCCTGACTCGACGATGGTGGTTGCCACCAGCACGTCGTAGCTGCCTTCGATGAAGTTGGTCATGACCTTTTCCAACTGCGTCCCCGTCATCTGTCCGTGGGCCACCTTGATTCGCGCGTCGGGCACCAGTTTCTTGATTCCACCCGCGACTTCTTCGATGTCTTTTACCCTCGGATGAATGAAGAAGACCTGCCCGCCCCGCTTCAGTTCATAGACGATGGCGTCGCGGATTTTTTCGGGCGAAAAGCTCACCACCGTCGTCTCGATGGGCTGACGGTTAGGTGGTGGCGTGGTGATGACCGACAGGTCGCGAATCCCCGCAAGCGAAAACTGCAGGGTCCGCGGGATCGGCGTCGCCGTCAGGGTCAGGGTATCGACATTGGCACGCATCAGCTTGAGTTTCTCTTTAACTCCTACGCCAAAACGCTGTTCCTCATCGATGATCAACAGCCCCAAATCCCTGAATTTCACGTCTTTGGAAACAATGCGATGGGTTCCAATGAGGATGTCCACCTCGCCTCGCTCGACTTTGGCCAGGGTCTCCTTCACATCCGCTGTGGATTTAAAGCGGTTGATGTAATCGACCTTGATGTCCATGCTTTTCAGCCGATCTCGAAAGGTCTTGTAGTGCTGCACAGCCAGAATAGTCGTCGGCACCAAGACGGCCACCTGCTTGCCATCAAAGGCCGCTTTGAACGCCGCCCTGATCGCCACTTCGGTTTTTCCGAAGCCGACATCCCCACACACCAGCCGGTCCATGGGGTGGGCCTGCTCCATGTCGCGCTTGACTTCGTCAGAGCTTTTGGCCTGATCGGGGGTGTCTTCGTACATGAAGTTGGCCTCCAGCTCGCGGTGCAGGTAGTTATCCTCGGAGAAGGCAAAACCTGGTGCCGCCTTGCGCTTGGCATAGAGGTTCACGAGGTCAAAGGCCAGCTCCTTGACGCGGGCTTTGGTCTTGGCCTTGGCGGTGGACCAGGCGGGCGAACCGAGCTTGGAAAGCTTGGGCAGCGATCCTTCCTTGCCAGTGTATTTCGAGACCTTGTGCAGCGAATTGACGTTCACGTAGATCGCATCGCCGTTTTTGTACATGATTTTGATCGCCTCCTGGGTGTGCTGCCCTACCTTGATGGTGTGCAATCCCGCGAATTTCCCAATCCCGTGGGTAACGTGGGTAACGTAGTCCCCAGGGTTGAGTTCGCGGAGTTCCTGGAGGGTAATCGCCTGGGAACGCTGCTTGCTGGCGCCGGTCTTGTAGCGGTGATAGCGATCGAAGATCTGGTGATCGGTATAGCAGGCCATCTTGAGGCGATGGTCCCAAAATCCTTCGTGCAGGTCTGAAATCACCCCGCTGAAGTGAACGTCCGGATCGATTTCTTCGAAGATCTCGGTCAGCCGCTGGATCTGTTTTTCATTCTCCGAAAAGACCAGGTTCTCGATGTCGTTGGCGGTGTTTTGCTTCAGGTGGTCAGCCAGCAGGTTGAACTCCTTCTGGAAGGCCGGTTGGGCCGATCCTTTCCATTCCAGCACTTCCTCCTGCACCTTGAAATAGCTCTCCTGATTCAGCTCCACCACCGTGAACTGCTTGATTTCTTTGCGGAAGGCATCGGCGGAGAAGTAGAGGTCTTCAGGTTCCTGGCTACTGGCCGCTCCGCCCGACTTTTCCATCAACGCCAAAAAGTGCTCCTCGGCTTTCTGGTAGGTACGGTCCAGGTCGGCAGCCACGAAATCGAGGTTGCGCGCCAGGATGAGCGACTTGGTGGAAATATAATCGAGGAAGGAGACTTTCTCCTCCTTGATAAGCTGCCGCTGGATGTTCGGGATCAGCGATACCCGCTTGACCTCCTCGTCTGACATCTGGGAAACAGGGTCGAAAGTGCGGATGCTTTCCACCGTTTCGAAATCCAACTGAACGCGATAGGGCAGGTCATGCGCAAAGCTGAAGACGTCGATGATGTCGCCCCTTACGGCAAACTGGCCCGGCTCATAGACGTAGTCTTCGCGCTCAAAGCCATATTCTTCCAGCACCTCCACGATGAATTCCTGGCCCAGTTCTTCGCCCTTTTTGACCTCCAGGGTGTTTTTGACCAGCGAGCGCTTGTTGATGACCTTTTCGTTCAGTGCTTCGGCAAACGTAACGATCACCTGCCGCCCGGACTTGGTGTGGTTGAGTTCGTTGAGCACCTCAGCGCGGAGTAGCACGTTGGCGTTGTCGATTTCCTCCACCTGATAGGGCCGCTTGTACGATGCCGGGAACAGCAGAATGTGCTTTTTGGGCATCAGCGCCTTGAGGTCGTTGTGGAAGTAAAGCGCTTCTTCCTTGTCGTTGAGGACGATGACGACGTTGCGATGCGTCTGCCGATACAGCGCCGCAGCGATAAATGCAGGCTGAGACCCCGCCAGCCCCTTCACCTGAAATTTGCCCTCGGTGCTTTCTTTCACCTTTTCGGCAAAAGTAAGTAGCTCGGGATGTTGTTGATAGCGATGAAGGATGTCGTCTAGGTGCATAGAAGAAAGAGGTCAGAAGAGAGAAGTCAGAAGTCAGATCGGCTTCGCCTGTCAGAAGTCAGAGAAAAGGATCTATTACTTTAATCTCTGACTTCTCTCAGCGCAGCGGTCTGACAGTGAAACGATCTGACAGCCCTGCGGTCTGGCTTCTTCAAATAGCGATTCGCCCAAACCTCATCTACGAGGCTCAGGCGGCGGCACAAAGGTAAGGATAGAAAACGGGATGGAGAAGGGAAGGTTTAAGGGAAGCAGGACTTACCGATAAAACCTATGGAGCCGCAGGAAAAGGCTGCTCATGGAGATTCTCGTCGGCAAAGGGCATTACAATCCCATCTCTGCAAGGATTTCTTCGACTTCTACCTCTGTACCCCCCACCTGATGAGCGATTTCCTGGGGAGATGCCCCAGATTGATATAGCTTGACGATCTGCATCGCAAGCTGCATGCCTTCTGCTCTGCCTTTTGACAGGCCTTTTGACAGGCCAGTTTCTTCTGCCTCGGCGATCAGGGTGCGTTCACTGCTGATGCTGTCCCAGTATTTGTCGTAGGCGTCTAACTCCGCCTGGGTGAAAGCGCTCTCGGCCAGTTGCTCGATGGCCTCCCTGATTTCAGGGATGGCTTGCAAATCCTCCGGAGGATGCTCGGTATGCTCTTCTATCTCGGTGAGATAGCGCAACCACAAGACCTGCAGCTTCTTCTCAGTCAAGTTCCTGGCTTTGAATTTGGGGAGCTCCACAAAGATCAGCTCCAGGCCTTCGATCCGCTTGTGCGTGAGCTGACTATGCGTCATCGCATAGTGGTGGTAGTACTGATCGGTGTCGTGCTCATAGTTTTCGTTGACCAGGCTAAGGGCATACACTGGCTTGAGGCCCTTGTACTTGCTGCCCCGCTCCAACTGCTTGACATAGGCCTTCGAAGCGTTGAACAACACCCGATACTTGAAGCTATCGGTCCAAAGCATCTGCATCTCCACGATGAACTGCCGACCGTGGTTATCGGTGCAGCGCACATCAACGATGGAATACTTCAAATCGGGTACCTCAGGTACCAGATCGGAGGGAAGGTACTCCAAGGAGACAATCTCCTGCCCCTCCTTTAGCGGCAATAGCCCATTGAGGAGGCTGCGTAACAGGTGGGGATGCTGCCCAAAGATTTTCTTAAAGACAAGGTCATTTTTGGGATCGAGGTAACGCATGCTCGAAGATACGGATTATGGTGCAAGATGATGCGATTCTGCGAGATGAAATGGGTGCCTGTGCCCTGGTGACGCCCCACTTGTCAACACGCAGCCACGAAGTCCAGCACAGCATTCGGGAGGAGGTTCTATAGAGCGGGATGACAGCAACTCGCCGATAACTGGCGCACACTTTCTACCAAACAAAAAAACTGCATACAGTCTATTACTCCACCATTACCTTCAGCCCCTGATCCCCGATACGTAGCCAGTAAATCCCCGGGCTGAGGCCAGAGACGTCCAGCTTGATATCCGTTGAGTTTGTATCGAGCTCCTGACTCTGCAACTCCTTCCCAGTCAGGTCATGCCACACGGCTTGATCCAGATATTTTCCTTCGGAATTGTGGAGCAGGAGAATTATCAGCCAAGCACCATACAAAAAAACACCAACCGACTCATATATGTAAGTTTATCCAAAATTAATGATAGATTTAGCAAACACACAATGTCGCCAATCACAATCCCCGCACAAATGACCGAAAAAGAATCTCTACTAGCACAGCAGCAAGAGCTCTTCATTGTTGAAAAGCTTCTGAGCGAACAGGCTCTTACACTCAACGAGTTGGAATTAATACTCCCGGTCCCATTCCACGTTAATAGCATGGAAGACACCTCACTCATTTATGCAAGTAAAAGCTGTTGCGATCATTTTGGCTTTGACAAGGAAGAACTGATCCCCTTCAGTGCTGAGCAGTTAGCAAGTCTTATAACCCCTGACACTCTCGAACATGTGACCCCCAGGTTTATTTCATTTTATAGTGAAAGAGATTCACACAAGGTCTACTCAGACTTTCAACAAATCGTTCGACGAGGAAAAGCGGAACCAGAGTGGGTTTTTACTGCTACCAAAATATATAATGCCCTTGAAGCTCCTATCTGTCTGAGTATCCCCGTTTCCCAGATGGGGAATCTAAACAAGCAACTCAGTGGATTGCTTGATGATAACCTATTTATCAAAAAGAACTACCTAAAGTTTGCTAGCCTGACGAAGCAGGAGCGAGAAATACTGAAACTGATCGTCAGCGGACATAAACGCCAGGACATCGCAGATCAGCTATTTATCTCCGTACATACATATGATACCCACCGAAAAAATATCCGCAAAAAGCTTGAGACAAAATCCCTGAGTGAATTAATCCGATACGCAAATGCATTTGGGGTGTTCGAGGAATAGAATATACCCGAATTCGGGTATTGAAATGGCTTCCATGATGAATCTAACTTGCCAGGGTAATTATTCAACCATTCCATTAACCTGTCATTCCCCTTTATCATGGAAGCCGTTGCTAACAACCTCGCCCAACATTTGGCCTATGTTCATCAGCTAGTACAGCAGGGTGGACCGAATCCAGGGGAATATCAAGAGCATCTATCCTGGCATAACCAGCTAAACGCTGAAAAAAGGGCGGGAATTTGGTCCGAAAAAGACCTTCACCAAATTCGCACAGCATTTGGTGAAGCCTTTTCTCCTCAGACGTTACAGGGATTTGTATTTCATCGCCCTCATGGATACCCGGGCGACTTTGAAATAATCGAAAAGATCTACACCCGACACATATCTAAAGATCCCAAGCTTCGCAAATACGACCTTTTCTTCCAGGCCCAGTCAGCCCCGAAGGCTGTCCGAAACCGGAAGCAGTACTTTAAGTCTATTCTGAAAAGCAAAATTGATCAGAGTCAAGAGCCGGTCTCCATTCTAAATCTGGCTTCTGGCCCATGTCGTGGAGTCGCAGAGTTTCTGGAAGAAAATCCTCATGCTGAATTTCATATGGATTGCCTGGAAATCGATGCCAATGCAATTGCTTATGCGAGGAGTTTGTTAGGAGGGATGAATAGTGGCCGTATTAAATTTATCAAAGGCAATGTTTTCCGATTTATTCCGGATCAACAGTACGATCTAGTCTGGTCAGCAGGACTTTTTGACTACTTCGACAATCAAGTATTTGAAAAATTATTACGCAGGTTTCTCGGTGCTGTAACAAAAAGTGGAGAGATGATAGTTGGCAATTTCCAGCCAGCCAATCCTACGGTTCACTACATGGAAGCATTAGCAAACTGGCATCTTCATCATCGAGACCCCCGATCACTTAAACAGCTTTTGCAAAAAGTAGGTGCTAACGATTTCTCAATTGAGTCAGAGCCCGAGGGTATAAACCTGTTTATCCGAATTAAAGCATAAACATCGATTGATATAGATTCATTGAACCTAGCTTTTCAACAACAAAAAGATGACACAAACCCCAAACCCAATCGGGTACTATACAAAACAGCTCAGAGATATAGTTCCACAGGAAGCTTATAGTCTAGCAACCTACAAACTGATTCCGATGGCTATTCATTCCTCACTTATCTTGGGATACTTGTCAATCATAAAGCTTTTCCCCAACGTTTGGATCACCATCTTTTTATCAATTTTGATGGGAATATCCATAGCTTGTCTTTTCCTTTATTCCCACGAGCTTTCTCATGGTACAATAGTCAAAAAGCAGCCACAGCTATACCTGTTGGAAAATTTTTTTTGGGCATTTAGTGGAATTCCTCCCACTGTCTGGCGAAGGGTGCATAATTATTCTCATCACTCCCATATGAATACATACAACGACCCAGACAGGAAGACATTTAAATCAGAGAGAACCCCTTTAAACAAGCTTTACAACCTATTCATTTATCCCAATAAAGCCTTAAGGTACTCTATTACCGTTGGCTTTGCGATGATGTTTTATTCTACAAAGCATATTCTTGCCGTCTTTTACCCAAAGGGGGCAATGCCTCAGATTGTAACACATCGCCCCAATTATACGCCAAAAGATGTTATGCGTATAGCTTTTGAACTCCTGTTCATCCTTGTGTTTTGGCTAACAATAATCCTATATATCGGATCCCCTTATGGCCCCCTAGCCTGTTTTATATCATGGCTTGTCTATTCTGCGGCTGTGATCACCTTTATCATTACCCAGCATTTAAGGGACCAAGTGTTTATTGAGACTCCCGATCCGTTCATGACTACAACATCTGTCATCATTCCGAAATGGCTAGATAAGATCATTGATTGGCACTCTTTCCACGTCGAACATCACCTATTTCCAGGCATTAACTTCGATTACTATCCAGTAATCAGCAAAAAAATCCAAGAACGATTTCCAGACCAATATGAGCGAATTCCTCTATTCCAGGCCATAAAGGAGAGCTATGATAAGGACGTTTTCCTAGATGACCCGCTTACATGACAAACCTTCGTTGAACATAGTTATTGGATTATCACCTCAGGGAAAGCGTTCAAAAAACCTGACGTGTAATGAAGGCCGACCCCTTGGGTCGGTCTGTTTCTTTTTCCAACCTCCCCCAACTACCCACCGTCTTTACCCGTACCAAAAGCTTCACGGCTTGAAATTTATTTCCAACACAAACATTCCAACCCCATGTCTAACTACATTCAGCTATTCGGAGGCCTGGGCAACAGCCAGGTTCACTCCGGCGATTCCCAGACTCCCCTCTACCTCTACCTGGAGGTCAAAGCGGCCAAGGTGGCGTCTCCTGATTCCCGCAAGCCCCTGAACCTCAACCTCGTCATCGACCGCAGTGGCTCCATGGCCGGGCAAAAGCTCGATTATGCCAAGAAAGCACTGGCTTTTATCGTACAGCACCTCCAATCCGAAGACCGCGTTTCGCTGGTCCAATACGACAATCAGGTGGAAATCCTGGTGGCCAATACCGCTGTCAGCCAAAAGGACAAGTTGCTCAAGATCATCGATACCATCCGGCATCGCGGTGCGACCAACCTCAGCGGTGGCATGATGGAAGGCTTTGCGCAGGCTCGAAAGGCAGAAGATGCCGATCGCATCAGTCGGGTGCTGCTGCTCTCCGACGGCCTCGCCAACAACGGCATCACCGATCCGGGCAAGATGGGCGAAATCGCCCAACAGGTCTATCGCGAGGAGGGCATCTCCCTCTCCACCTTTGGGGTCGGCAGCGACTATGACGAAAAGCTGATGATCATGCTGGCCGAATATGGCGGCGGCAGCGCCCACTTCATCGGCCTGCCCGATGAGATCCCCAACATGTTCTCAGAGGAATTGCAGGGCCTGCTGGCCGTAGCCGCCCAAAATGCCAAGGTCACCCTTCACTATCCGGCCGAGGTCCTCACACTGGAGCAGCAATACGGGCAAAAGGGACAGGATACCTCAGGGCAACTCAGCATCGCGCTGCACGATTTGTTTTCGGAAGATCGGAAGGGCACCCTGCTGCGCTTCGTGCCCAAGCAGCCCATCACGGAGCCGGTGAAGCTGTCGCTGAGCATTACCTATGATGACATCCTGGGTAGCCTGAAACGGGAGACCCTCCACCAGGAGCTAACGCTCACGCCCGTGGCCTCAACGCAGGACTTGAGTTCCTCCAAAAACCTGAAGGTACTGGAGCAGTTGGCCCTGTACCAGGCCAACGAGGCCTATCAGCGACTCATCAGCCTGATGTACCGGCACCAATACCGGGAGGCCAAGGAGATGGCCCAGCAGCAGATACAGTTTCTCAAGACTCAACTGCAGCACTTCCCCGGTTCTACCGAGTTGAAGGAACAACTCAGTGCCTTTGAGGAGATGTACCGCGAGATCGACCAGTATGAGGAGATGGATACGGAGATGCAGTCATTGTCGATGAAGCACTATAGCTCACGGTCCTCCTACATTCTCCACAAAAAGTCCAACCTATCTGCTTCCCGCATGGCGATGAGAAACCGGGAATTGGGAGAAGAGGAGAATTAGTCCTTTTACCCAAAGTTGACCATTGATTGACGGTGGCCGCAGGAAAATATACTTCCTGCGGCCACTTTTTTGCCTTTGGCCCTGTCTTATCTCTGGCAAGAGAGAGGCGTTGATCTGTCTGGTAGAATCTCATTCCACCCTTTCGCAAAAAGAGTCAACAAAAGGAGATAAAAATTGAATGTTTTGTTCACCTATCCGAAAACAAACCAGGGGTAAAAACGCGTAATAATCACAACAAACCAACCAAACATTCATACCGCAATGCAACTCAATCCTATCGCAAGAGTCGATCAGCTGGATCGCAAAACTTTTGAAAAAGAGTTTTTGACTCCTCACAAACCGGTCATCATGCGGAGCTTTATGGAGCCATGGCCTGCCCGGGACAAATGGACCTTAAACTTCTTCAAAGAGGAATATGGAGACATTCAGGTACCTATTGCTACCAAGGACTTCGATGAGGCGGGTAAAAACTACCGAAAGCCTGCCTTCCACATTCCGTTCAGGGAGTACCTGGAGAAACTGGAGGCAGGCCCTACAGATTATCGCATTTTCCTGTTCAATCTACTCCAGAAGCAACCGGAGCTGAATGAAGACTATAGCACCCCGACCATTACAGATGGCTTCATGGACAAAATACCGTTTTTGTTCTTTGGGGGAGCAGGCTCCCGGGTGCCGCTTCACTTTGACATAGACCTCTCTCACGTCTTCCTTTCCCAGTTCCACGGACGGAAAAAAGTACTGCTATTCGGTCCTGAGCAGTCGAAGCTCTTGTACCACCATCCTTTCACGGTCTCCAGCCCGGTTGACCTCACAAATCCCGACTACGACCGCTATCCAGCTCTCAAGCAGGCCAAAGGCATCGAGGCCATCCTTCATCCAGGGGATACGCTGTTTATGCCCAGCGGCTGGTGGCATGGCATCGAGTACCTAGACGGAGGCTATAGCATGGCCCTCCGCGCTCGTCACAGCCTTGCCCGACAGGCTAAAAGCCTCATCCATTTTGGGGAACACCTGGTCATCGACCGCATGGTCATGAACCGCCTGCTCGGCAAGCAGTGGGGCGAGCAAAAGGAGCGTATGGCCCACCAACGAGCAGCCCAGTTCCTGCCAGAGCAGGTGCTACATACGGCTTAGACAGGGGGCGCGGGTCAATCAAGAGGTGATCACTGAACCCTCACAACTGAAAACGGAGGGGTGAGGTAATACACAAACCCCTCCACTGTCTGGTAGCCCATATTTAACAAGGCACCCTGGTAGGCTTTTACCTGCTGCTGATGGGAAGCGAAGGCCTGCCCGGTCTTGTAGTCCACGACAACAGCCTGGTTTCCCTTGACCATCACGCGGTCAGGGATCAGCACTTGCCCCTGGCCCGTGATAATTTCGGCTTCGTTCCTCACCTTCCAGCTCCCGTCAAACCAGTCCGCTGCGGGTTCATGCTCCACCACCTGGGTCAGTTGTCTTTCCAGAGCGGTCGCCTCCCGGCTGTTTACCAGTCCGCGGCTCAGCATCCTACCGACGGCCTGGGTCAGGTCCTCTCGGTTCTCAATATATGCCAGGGCCTCATGTAACAATTTTCCGGCGTCGATTTTGGCCTGACGACTGACCTGATCAGTATTCAGAAACTTTCGGGATTGAAAGCGAATCCGGATGGACTGGTTCCAGTCTCCCAATGGATCGGAATTCAGCTTAAGGCTTTGGGCCTGCTCTACAGCCGTTTCATGTTTGCCTTCGATCTCAGAAAGCTGTGACCGGGATAGTGCATTTCCACGCCAGAAAATGGTTTCTCCTTCCATATCCGTGGCCTCCATGTCCAGTTCTACCATCATGCTTCCCATCAGCTGATGGATGTTTTTGATGGGCTTGGGTTTTCCTTTGGAAGCAGAAACCTCCTTCGTAAAGGCGTAGAGTCGGTATTCCGGGCGGGTAAAGGCCACATACAGCAGGTTCAGGTTATCCAGATAGCTTTCCAGCCGCTCCTGTTGGTACTCTGTCACGAATTGGGTATCGGCAAGGCTGTTGCTCACGCTCAGAGGCAGAAAGGGAAAAGCCGTAAACGGCTCTTCCTCCGGTTTCACCCATAAAATGGATCCCGGTTTGGGCTCCAGCGCCCAATCACAAAAGGGGAGGATCACCACGGGGAACTCCAGCCCCTTGGACTTGTGGATGGTCAGGATCTGAACGGCGTCAGGATCGGGATTGCTGGCAATGGCAGTTTCATTTCCCTTCTCATCCCACCAGGCCAGAAATCCGGCGATGGAGGCATCCTGCGAGGCACTGTATTCCAGCACCAGGTTCATGAAGCCCTGGATGTAGGCATTGGGAATGGCCAGTTGGGGAAACATTCGGATGAGTTTCTCAGCCACCTCATACACCGACAACTGTCGCAGTTGAGCTTTTTCCTGTTCCAATATGTCTATCCGGAAGCCTGCATCACTTTCTCCCACCTTCGCAAACTGCGTATGGGTACCAGTACCCTCCGCAACCACTACCTGAAAATACTGCACCAGGGCTCCCCTGGTCACATCTTCATTTTCATGATTGAGGTATCGAAGCAATGCCAGCATAAACTGCACTCCTGGATGACTGGCAATAAGCAGAGATTCCGCTGAGACAACTTTCACCCCAGCTTTTTGCAGGAATTCCGCCAGGATAATCCCGTCAGAGTTGGTCCGGACGAGCAGGGTAATATCGCTGCCCCTGAAACCTTCTTCCTTAAGCGATTTGATGACCTCCAGGGTATACATCAGCGACTTTTCCTGCCATCTCGGTCCCTCCTGATCTTTCTTTTTGCTTTCATCTACCAGTGCCCTGATTTCGATGTAGCCGGGCAGGTCCTGTTTGTTAGGGGTCTGCCCTACGGCGCCATAGGCTTCTCCAAACAATGCAGGATCAACGTCGCCCGCTAGTTCCTGGCAGAGTCGCTCCTGGGCTTTTACGAAGAAATCATTGTTGAATTCGACGATATCCTTTGCCGTGCGGTAGTTGGTTTGAAGGTTTTGAGTGGCGGTCATGCCGCTGAAATCCTCTTCCACTTCCTCCAGCAGCAGCTTCATGTTGCCATTTCGCCAGCGGTAAATGGATTGTTTGGCGTCGCCCACAATCAGGCTGCCACCGCCATGACTCATGGCTTCCCCCAACAGTGGCTTGAGATTCTGCCATTGCAGGGAGGAGGTATCCTGAAATTCGTCGAGCAGATAATGCTGGAAACGGGTGCCGACCTTTTCATAGACAAATGGAATCTCATTGTCACGGCCGATGACCTGGCGGAGCAGCAGCCCGGTATCTGAGATCAGCATGCGGGCATTTTCCCGCCGGAACTGCTCCAGCAGATCCTGCAGGCGATCCAGCAGCCCCAGGCTGTAAATGGACTTTTGAACCTGACGAGCCGTCTCGTAGCGGCCATACTCGTCGCGAAAGTGATCGACCAACTCCTGATGGGCCCGCAACAGGCCGTCGTCCAGAGCCGCCTGAATGGCATCCATGCGGTCACTTTTTTTGCTATACCAGGCCGAAGGGTCGTCGTAGCCCTTTTCCGCCCGACTGCCGGGAGGCACATAATTCCCCTCGTTCAGGATCTTGTAGGCCATGCCGATGGCCCCCCCCTTTTTGTAACTCAGGTCGTTTTCATCCAGGCCATATTTGGCGAGGGCATCAAAGGCCTGTTGGGCATATTTTTGGGCAGTAGCTTCATATTGGCCGATGATGCTCCGTATTTCCCTGGCCAGGTCCAGGGTGGCTTGCATGGGCTCCTCAGGGAGGGCGCTGAGTTCTCTGGCCAGCGTGCGCAACTGCTGGTATTGCTCGCTGAAAATCTGCCGCCCCAGGTCCTGTATTTCCCGCTCGATGTTCCAGCCTTTTTCATCTGCGAGGTTGCTGCGTACGTAGCCTTCCAGCAGTTTGGTGAGCTGGGTGTCCTGCCCCATGTCGAGGAACATTTCGTCCACCAGTTGGGTAAGGACATTGCTGGTGCGCATCTCGACTTCGAAGCTCAGGGCCAGGTTCAGCTCACGGGCAAAGGCCCGCACGATGCTCTGGAAGAAGCTTTCGATGGTATTGACCGAAAAGCTGGAGTAGTCGTTGAGGATGCGGTTAAGTACCTGCCGGGCCTGGGTAGGGATGTGCAGGTCTGTTTCGCCCTGTTCATCGAAATGATCGCGGAGTAGCTTGTGATAGGGGCTGAATTCGGGATCGTCGCTTTGGCTCAGCTCAGCCAGGGTCTTGACGATCCGGGATTTCATTTCTTCAGTGGCCTTGTTGGTAAAGGTCACAGCCAGAATGTGCCGATAGAGATGGGGTTTGGGCAGGACGAGCTTGAGGTACTCGACGACCAGGGTGAAGGTCTTGCCGGAACCTGCGGAAGATTTGTATAGGGTCAGGGTTTGCATCAAGGCCAATTTCGAATAATGCAGGCCTTCTTACAAGTTTGCCCCATAAAAACGGCAGGCCTCCATTTCTGAAAGCCTGCCTCTTAGCTTTTGAGGTGAAGGTTCTACCTAATCAACATTACCCTTCCAACAGTTGCCTTGGCGGGCTGGTACCAGGAAGTCAGGGTAGTACCGGAACTTCTGACCCAACCATCAAACTCTGAGTAACTGCTGCGGATGCTGGTTTTCTCGGTGGGATAGGAAAACTCTGTTGGCAGGTCCAGTGCCCATGGGAAGCCCCAGGTGTCAACGTAGTAATTTTGTCCGGAAGAAACGTCATCCTCCGTACCGAACAGGGTTTCATCGACCAGATCGGTGGGGGCATAGTTCATCAGGTGAATCTCTCTTCCCCGTTCATCGCGTGTGAAGATAAAGGGGTTGAAGGTTCCCACCTCTTCAATGGGCTCAGTGAAGGTTACCTTGATGGAAAAATCCACTGGGTCTTTTTCGGCGGTGCCTTCCTGTCCGGAGTTCACAAAGTGACCAACGGGTACCCCAAATTCCTGGTGGGCGTTGTCAAAGATGATCACGACGGCGTTGGTTTGGCCACTTTCACAGCCATTGGCCTCCACAGAAATACCGGAAGTAGAAGTTCCTGTAACCGACTCGATCTGCGATGGGAGCAAATCGTCAAAGGACATTCCAAAACCAGATTTGAAGCCGGCTCCAAGGGCTTTTAGCCTGAGGTTCATGATGAGCCACACCGCCTGACCAGCGGTATCATGGGCGACTTCGTAATTGTAGCCAACTACCAGGTCGTTGAAGTCATAGTCGCCCTTGTTGGGCCAGAAGTCCTCAAATGCATAACTACCATAGCTGATCTGATCAGGGGTATAAGTGGCAAAAGCTACCTCCCCATCTTCTGGATAATCGTCGTTTCCATTGGGGATACCATCCCGGTCCAGGTCGTTGAAGGGAGACTCGGCCTGCACACAGCCGGCACCGTCATTGTTGCCGGTTGACTCGCCGACCAGTTGTAGTTCCACTGAAACCGGATCTCCAGATTCGTCCAGTATAGCCAGGAAGATTTTTCCGGTAGTATTTTGACTGAAGAAAACTTCGCCAGAACTGATACACCAAACCGCGCCAAAAGCGCTGCCGGTACCGGTGATGCTTCCGTAATCCCCAAGGTCCTCTATTGTTGCGGCGTTGTGGTCTATGACACAGATATGCCCATCTTTGGTAACCGTGTAAAATTTGTCGAATGTCTCATTGTAGGCGATATCGTGGACATTGGTACTGGCATCATTAAGGTTGGTCAGCGTAATTTCATAAGCAGTAAGGGGAAGGCTGTCGACATTTAGTCGCCCTAGTTCCAGGCCGTTGATGCTGTACAGGTTCCCTTCAAGGTCAAAGTCTCCTTTGTAATTTCCTCCTACATAATTGGTCGAAGGGGTGGCAATTTGCCCCAGGTCAGTTTCCACCCCGTTGGGATTCAGGCGCCAGAGGTTGATGGTGGAGTTATCGATCTTCTTGAATCCATAAATCATTCCGTCCTCGACGTTGTATCCCATTCCGTTATAGTTGCTGGAGGCAGCTCCCAGCGTCATATAGGTGCCGGATATTACATCCAGCTTTTTCAGGTAATTGGTAATAACCTGGTAGAATGAAGGATCACAGCCAAACGTGGTATCGATGGCAGTCTTGTAAACCTCGCCTGGCTCAGGTAATGGATTAAGTCCCCATTCGTAGGTGACAGGCGATCCGTCTACCTCAATACGCTGCCCCCTTACAAGGTCCAGATAGGGCGTGTAGACGTACAGGGCCTCTTTGGCAGTGGGCAGGGTGAGGGAAGCGTGGTAGATCCCGTTTCTGTCCGTAAGTCCACGATGAAGCAGTACTCCCCCTTCCTCAGGCGGAGCAGAGAATACAAAATACTGAATCCGGGACATTGGGGCACCATTTTCATCGATGGCAACCAGGTTCAGCTTTTGCTCATATGTGGTACTAAAGTCAAACCCGGCTGGTACCTCCAGCCTTGAATTGGGATCGCTGGTTTCTGACTGCTGCTCCACTTCTGGAATCTCGAGACAGGAAGAGAATGAGATGAAAAGTGCAGCAATCCATAAAGGGGCTAAATATTTCATTATGCTTCAATTTGCTTTCTGGTGTGATGCAAATTTTCACATAATTCAACTATTAAATAAATCGACTTTCAGTAATTTTTAACAAACCACTACATCATATATCTCTAGCTCGACTTCATCAGTTTGATTCCATACCTGAAAAACAGGGATCCCAAAACCGCTGGTACAATGGCTTGCAGGCGGTTGACGGTGTTCGAAAAAACCTGGATTTCGCCCCAGATGAATATGTATCCGGCAAATATGAGGCTCGCGGTACCCAGGACGATGATGATCAGGCCCAGAATCTGTTTGATGTTCATGTGGTGGTGATTGGTATTTATGGTGAAACTCTCGCCTGTATAACCCAGGAAGCAGCTATCGGTGTTCATAACTGACCGAAAAAACAAAAGCCGCTCCCCCGAATGGAGGAGCGGCCAAATTTACATATCACTCAGCAGGCAAGGCCTGCATGGAGCCATTGTTACTGCTTCATAACCTTGAAGGTCTGGGCCTGAGCACCAGCCTTAACAGTCACAAAGTACATACCGGCAGGCTGCTCAGCGATGCTGATTTCCTGCTCGATGCTTCCAGCTACTGGGCGCACCTCGGTGTTGTAGATCACGCGACCGTTCAGATCGAAAGCGAAAATCTGTACGTCAGTAGCAGTTACTTCGCTAGCTACTACGGTAATCATGCCCTGTGCAGGGTTAGGATAAACCTGAGCCGCATTAAATACTTGCTCCTTAACGCTGGTTACAGCAGGATCAAGGAATCCATACAGGTCAAGAGCTGTCCATCCAAGGGCCCAGAATTCGTCGCCGAATGGAGAGAAAGCACCCTTGTAGTTTACTGCATCGAAGAAGGTTGAGTCATAGACACCCAGGTCCAGGTCTGACATTGCTGCAGAAGCAAGTGGACGAGGATCCAGGGACTGAGAAGCGTTGTTGGCACGAGCGTTGGCATCTACACTGGCAAATCCCGGATCAACATATACGTTGTTACCCGCGACCAGGATAGAGTCCATGATTTCTTCAGCACGAACGGCAGCAGCTTCTTCAGCTACGGAATCAGCTTCAGCGAAACCAGCAGCCTCTCCACGAGAAGCAGCAGTCAGGTCAGAGCCACCCAAGCCGAAGAAGATGTTGTTTTTAAGTTGCAGATCACCAACCTGAGCACGACGGGCGCTGTACTCGGTAGCACCATCACGGATCTCGATAGCTACACCACGTCCAAAATCGGTGTAGATGTTATTGTGGAAGTATCCACCAGCATTGTCGCGAATACGCATCACACGGTCACCTTCTCCAGGAGCTGGGCCTATGATAGTAGCGTTTACTATTTGAGGGATAGCGAAAGGAGAACCGTCTTCCGGGGAAGTACCACCGTCAAATTCACCACCTTCTCCACCGCCTTCGCTGCGCTGAATTGCAAACCAGAACTGACCTTTTCCACGAAAACCCTGATCGTAGTCAAAGCAGTCATCACCTACGAAAGCAGAGATCAGGTGCTTGCCATCAACAGTTCCTCCGAACCACTCGAATCCATCATCCTGGTTAGCGAACACTTCTACATAGTCAATGGTAGTAGCGCTACCAACAGCACCAAGGGTCAAACCGTTGATCTCATTGTCCTGGCCCAGCAGGCTACCACCGTGACGGATGGATACGTACTTGAGGATACCAGAATCATCGGCATCGTTGCAGTTACCATTGGCATCTTCTCCGTAGCGAGCACGAGTCTCAAAGCTAGGGATACCTTCGATCTGCTGCACACCAGGATCAGTATTCAGGCAAGCATTACCCAGAATGATTACCCCACCCCATAGATTGTTCTGGAAGGCGGTCACGTCGGTGATATCGTTCAGGTCTACATCCGCTGAACTGGTAAAAATAATGGGATCAGTGGCTGTACCTTCAGCCTTGATGTATCCACCCTGTGCTACGATCAGTGCAGAAGCATCATCACGAGTGGTATCTGATCCGGTCTGAGAACCATCTGTAGGCTCTTCCAAACCACGGATTACTACTCCAGGCTCGATGACCAACGTGTCACCAGATTCGACAAATACATATCCGTCAAGGAAGTAATCAGTACCTGCTGTCCAGGTGATAGTCTCATTAGTGTTAGGATCCACTCCCACACTGTTGCGCAGGGTGTCCTGAGCGGTAGCGCTTCCTATAAGCAGGATTGCTACGATAAGTGCATAGAAATTACGCATAAAAAGTCTTTTGAGTTTTGGTAATGAGTCGTGAAAAGCTCAGATGGCTTCGAATTGGCGGCAAGGTATAATGGCCTTGTTAAGTCAGTATTACCCAAATCCTACCCAATTTTGATGTTTTCCCTACCTCAATGTTATGTCCTTCATACAGTTTCTTAACAAAGAAAAAGGGTGCAAAGGAATCACCCTCACACCCTGTACCAAAATTCAGAAATATGTCAATTAAACCTAGCTCTTTAGCGAATGTTGTAAGATAAGCTCAGAGAGAAGCTTCTTCCCCGCCGCCCTTCACTGCTAAATAGATATTCCTGGTCATCGAAAGCTCCTGCTTCAAGTCCCATAATTTCCGGAGTCAGGGTGGTAGTAGAGATATACTCGGGATTGAGTAGGTTATTAGCGCGGAAGCGAAGTGAGAAACGCTCTCCAATTCGCTTGGAAACGGAGAAGTTCATCAGTCCTCGTGGCTGCTCATATGCGTCGAGTGAGCTGTTTCCTCCAGTAGCAATCAGGCGTGGGCCGAAGATGTTGTAACTAAGGCTGGCCGTCAAACCACTAACCGGCTCGCTGTACATTAGTTCAGCATTCACTACATAGGGAGACTGGGAATACATCGGGCGCGTATCGGACAGACCCGGGAATGCTGCACGGCGGGTAGAAAGCTCCCCCTGAACCAGATTTACTGCTGATCGAATCAGGGATACGTTACCGTTGATATACAGGTCTTTCAACGCAGGAGAAATAAACTCAAAGCTTTGCTTTACCTCGAACTCCAATCCATAAACCAGGCCATCATCCAGATTCTCATAGGTAAATACCGGGTTTTGTTGGATGGTATCAGGAACTCTGAAAATAGGGTCCTGAAAACGTTTTGCAAATGCACTAACCGAGATCAGTTTTCCAAGGCCATTGTACCATTCCCAGCGTAAGTCATAGTTATCGATAAGGGTTCTGGTCAGATCAGGGTTTCCCTCTTCAGCAAAGTCACCCAGGAAGTCAATATACACGATCTCGGCCAGTTCGCGGAATGCCGGACGAGCCAGAGTCCGGGAATAACCGGCACGAAGGTTCATATCAGAAGTAACTTTGTAAATCAGGTTACCTGAAGGCAATAGGTCACGGTACTCCTTGTTCACAACCTGATTATCTCTTGCAGTAGCTAGCAGATTTTGTTGGCTTTGTTCATAGCGAACACCTCCTATCAGATTGAGCCTGGCCCCTAATGGCAGGTCAACCATTGCATAGCCAGCGTAAACGTCCTGGTGGCCTCTGTACTGATCTTCTGAGGCCCTGATTTCATTTTCAAACAATATGATTCCGTAGTCTGGAGAAGCGACCTTTATGAATCTACCAGTATTTGGATCGCGCTGAGGAATGGAGTCTACGCCGACTATTCCTGAGTTTTCAGAAGTAAACAGGGTCGTCGGATCCCCATCCCAGTTTATATTGGCTACAGCCTCATCCAGTTGATCTCCACCGTAATCAAATACTCTCTGCTGGTACTCACGCTGTTTTGTTGTATAAGCTCCTCCTACTTTTATCATTCCCTTACGCCCGGCAAGTTCAAAATCATAGGTGAGGTTCAATTTCAGATCGTCGCTCTGATCATTCAGGTTACGAAAATAACGCTGAGAAATCAACTGCTCTGACTGATCAAATCCGTACCCGATATCTTCCGGGTCGCTATCATCTACGTAGTTTGAAATGAAGCGCTGGTCTGGCTGATTCTGGATTGTGAATGCGCGAGAGGCAATCCAGTCTATAGTCACAGGTCCAAACTTATGCTCGCCATTTACCTGAAATACATCCAGGTTTCGCTCAAAGTAATTAACAGAGCGGGACTCGACTATGGGCAGGGTATTGCTATCGTCCTCACCGCGTAGATACCGCGCCTCGCTAGAACCACTCTGGTTGTGCATGTAGTTAAAGGAAACTTTATTGGAAGGGCCCACCATCAGGCTTACGCGGCCCATTCCACCCCAAAGTACATCATGCGAACTGCGAGCACGAGTGTCATAGCGCTGTTGCTGCCCCAGCCGCTGATCGGTAGGGCCTGAAATTGTAAAAAGGGCGTTTCCGCCTTCATCGGTATAATCATACTCATTGCGATATGAAAGACTGCCAATTACACCGAGTTTTACTTTACTCCCAAAGGCAAACTGATTTCCAGCAGAAATCTGATAATTCTGATCCAGAAAGGAGCTTGACATAGTCGGATATAAAGGGGCCTGAAAAGCCTTTACACCTGCATCCAATCGCTCTGCCATCTCAAAATCAGTATTGCTAATGTTGTCTGGTAAAAAGCTACCGGACTCCCCAATTATTTCTGGAATCTCTCTTAGCCCATTGTCATACCCTAGCCAATCAGTTTCACTGCTGACATCGGTGAGAAAATCATCCCTTAGGCTAGCATTGGTATTATACCCCATGGAAGCTGATACATTCAGCGTAAAGCGATCAGGGAAGTCTTTAGTCTGAACATCGATCAAGCCACCGGTAAAGTTTCCAGGCAGATCTGGTGTAAAGTTTTTGTACACCACCACATTATCTATGAGATTTGATGGAAAGATATCCATCTGGACGGTGTTACGACTTGGGTCAAGGCTAGGCAGACTAGCTCCGTTCAACATGGTCTGGGAATAGCGATCCCCCAATCCACGCACATACACGTACTTCCCATCCTGAACAGTAACTCCTACAACTCGCTGCATCGCGGCTGCGACATTGGCATCACCTGTACGCTGTACCAGGTCAAAAGTAACCCCGTCAATGGAGTTGATAGAACTTTTTTTCCGCTGGTCAAAAGCCACTTCAGAAGCAGCACTTGTTTTCGCTGTAATAGTTACCTCCAGGTCTTCGCGGACTGCCATCTCGGGGAACATCAGGGTTTGAACCGTCTCAATATTTCCTCCGGTTACGATGATTTCAGAAGTGTCGGTAACGTAAGAGATGTAAGAGGTTAGCAGTTGATAGGTGCCGGGGGCAACCTTGATCGTGTAGGCACCTTCGAGGTCTGTGTAGGCACCTCCCTTGACTGCTGTTCCATCGATCAGACGCACTGTAGATCCCATCAGGACCTCTCCATTGCTCCCATCGACAACCTTACCACGGATAGTTCCCGTTTGGGCGAATGCCTGCACTCCAATGATTAGAGCGGCAAATAGTAGTGATAGCTTTTTTATC
The DNA here is from genome assembly GCA_964343195.1 of uncultured Bacteroidia bacterium. Taxonomy (GTDB): domain Bacteria; phylum Bacteroidota; class Bacteroidia; order J057; family J057; genus CAYVAP01. The sequence goes on from CAYFIR010000067.1 coordinate 21,413, forward strand.
AGATTATTCATGTGAGGACATGTAAATTTGCCCGCAAAAAAGCGCATTACAGATAAACACAAACCAAGGGCTATTTTATCAAACGATTATAATTACATTACCTTAATGTTACCCAACCTATATCCAAATACCACTCGTCACGAAACCATTCACCCAACTGAAACAACACTTGCTGCATTTAACCCAAAATGGAATTTCCACAAAGAATGCCACCCACTCAATAAAAGGTGTCATTCACCCTCGTTTCGCTGCGGTTCATCCCATTTCTTAACATGCCGGATATTATAGGAGCCCTTTTTGCGTATTGGTTAATACATAATGTTAATCATCATGAGACTCATCGTTCTTATCGCCCTGCTCCTACCTCTTTCCTGGCTGTCAGCCCAGTCAGATTCCAACCATTATTCTCACCGCAACCGCAGTGGGAGTGAAATCGCCCGGCCTACAGAAAGCCTTCGGACCAGTTATCAGCGCAAAGAAGCCCAGTTACAAGGGCTCCTTTCGGTTTATGGCTCGCTAAGTGATGCCGAGCAGGAAAACGCAGCACGGGAAGCCAGAACTCTGCTATATGAAATGTTTGATATCTCAATCGAGGAAAAACGCCAGGAAGCCATGGCCCTAAAAGCCAGAGTAGATCTGATGGAAGGCAATCCAGAATACCAGGACCGTGCCGACGAGTTACAGCGACTCCGCGAGCAAATTGAAAAAATAGAAAGCAATCTCAGGTACCGCGCTTCTTATCGCGAGCAGATCGTATCTCAGCGACTGGAAGAGTTGCTCTGATCTGATACATTGTTCATTGTTCAATAATATTGACACACTGTAAAACACAAAACAGGATGCCTTCCGCTGTGGAATGGCATCCTGTTCATTTTTAGGCGAGATAATACTCTCAACAGAATCTTAGGCGGTCTTTTCTTCTTCCTTCGCCTCATGAGCATTCATCACCTTGGTCTGGTGGCGGATGGACTCCTTGTGCACCATTTGTAGGATCTCGGTAATGATGTCCCGGCTGATATGCTTGCCTTCAGCGTAGGCTACCCGGTCCTCAATGATTTCGCTCCAGCGAGACGACTGAAGGATGGTGATGTCATTCTCCTTCTTGTACTGTCCTATTTTCTCTGCGATTTCCATCCTGCGGCCTAACACATTGATGAGTTGATGGTCCAGGTCATCGATCTCCTCTCGGAGCAGTTCCAGCTGATTGCTAAGCTGTGGATTGTCGATTTCCATATGGCGATACACAAGGTTGGACATGATTTCACCGAGGGCCTCGGGTGTAACCTGCTGCTTGGCATCACTCAGGGCCTTGTCAGGGGTGACATGAGCTTCAATCATCAGACCATTAAAGTCCAGGTCCAGGGCCTTCTGGGATACGTCCTGGATCAGGTCGCGGGTTCCGCAGATGTGGCTGGGATCGCAAATCAGGGGCAGTTCAGGATGCGTACGCTTCAACTCGATGGGAATCTCCCACATTGGTTTGTTGCGGTAACGGGAGGGCTCGTAGGTAGAGAACCCACGGTGGATAGCCGCCAGTTTGGTAATCCCTGCCTGGTAGATGCGCTCAAATGCACCCATCCACAAACTCAAATCCGGGTTGACGGGATTTTTGATCATCACAGGAATGTCCACGCCTTCCAGGGCGTCGGCGATTTCCTGCACAGCAAATGGGTTGGTCGTAGTCCGGGCACCCAACCAAAGGATGTCCACACCATTGCGCAGGGCCTCGTAAACGTGCTTTACGTTGGCGACCTCTACACATACGGGTAGCCCGGTAGCCTTACCGGCTTCCTTGAGCCACTTGAGTCCGACAGTTCCCACTCCTTCAAAGCTGTTGGGGCGGGTACGTGGCTTCCAGATACCAGCACGGAGAATGTGAATATCGTGCTTGGCTACTCCCAGAGCGGTTTCCATTACCTGCTCTGGTGTTTCAGCGGAGCAGGGTCCGCTGATGTTGACCCGATCGCCCAGGCCCAGGCCCCATTCTCGCATGGGTACGATTTCTAGATGTTTCATAACAAATTCGGTGGTCAAGTGATCAGTGATCTTGGTGATCAATGATCGATTTAAGTAGTGGTGGGTTTCTAATTGTTCAATGATTTTCTTCTTCTTCAGACAACCATTTGGGTAGGTTCAAATATTCGGTTGTATCCTCCTCAACTTTTAAGGAATATTGGTCACGAATACGTCCCATTTTTTTGAGAATTTTGAACAACATCCTTGAGACATCATCAGTCTCCCATAACAACTGATTGAATTCGTCTTCAGCTAGCAATTGAGTCTGGTAGAGAAGATTCAACCAATATTTGGTTTCAAGAGCCTCCCGATATGCGATAGAAATTTTAGCGGAGAAGTCAGCTCTGGAAATACCCCCCTGAGCTTCGGTAATATTTGCTCCTATGGACGTCCCACTCCGTAGCAGTTGCCTCCCCAATTCATATTCTCCCTCATCATGCATTAACCTTCTTGCTGCCTTAACCATTTTCACGCTTAAGGCAAAAGCTTTGTCTCCGACAATTGAGTTGGGTAATAATTTCATATCGAGTAGCAGTATTATAGTCTTATTCCTTCAACCGTATGTGATCACTTTTGACCACCCCTGATCACGCTGATCACCCCATGTTCAATGATCACTGTAAAATCCTTTTAATCTCATTGGCCTCCTCCATGAGGCGGTACGTCTCATCATAATTTCCATCCGCGATCAGGTCGCGGAAGTGCTGCATCTTGTCCAGATAGCTGTCCAGCACATCCACCAGGTTGTGTGAATTTTGCTGGTAAACGTCGCTCCACATTCGGGGAGAACTCTTGGCCAGTCGGGCAGTAGAAGCAAAACCACCTGAAGCCAGGTTGAAGATGTTGGCTTCACTTTTCTCCTTTTCCAGCACGGTCAGAGCCAAAACAAAAGAACTGATGTGAGAAACATGGGAAACATATGCCGTGTGAAGGTCATGTTCCCTGCTATTCATATAGATCAGGCGCATGAACAGGCTTTTCAGCAGACGCTCTGCCACCGATACGGCATCAGGATCGCTCTGGTCCCGATCGCAGATGATGCCCGCCTTGTCAAAAAACAGGTGGTTGATTGCCGCCTGGGGTCCGCTATACTCGGTACCCGCCATCGGGTGGGCCAGCACTGCCCTACCCCGCTGAGGATGGCCTGAGATCGCATTGGCAATTTCTGCTTTCGTGGATCCCATGTCCATTACCACGGCTCCTGGCCGGATCATATTCAGCACCTGCGGAAACAGGGCTACCGTTGCCCCAACCGGAACGGCCAGCACTACCACGTCGGCCATCATGCATCCTTCCTGCATGGGCTTCACCTCATTGACCAGCCCAAGAGCAAGGGCCTTTTCCGCGTGGGAATCGTTGGCCTCGATCCCGATCAGATGATCAGCGAAGCCATTGGCTCTCAAGTCTTTTGCCAGCGAACCACCTATCAGGCCCAGTCCGATAATTGTTACTACCATCTTTCCTCTGTGATCTGGGTGAACAGGGTGATCACCGTTCACCTTGTTCACCGTTCTTGTTCAATGTACCGTCGTTTTTAGCTTCTCAACCCGTTCAACCGCCTCTTCCAACTGCACCGTAGGCGCACATAGAGATGCCCTGATGTAACCTTCGCCATTGCTGCCAAAAATGAAACCGGGTGCCAGGAATACTGATGCCTCATTGAGCAACCATTCGCTCAACTCTTCCCCTCCGGCCCAGGTATCCGGAACTTTGGCCCAGACAAACATACCCGCCTGGTTGGGTTCAAATTCGCAGCCAAGGGTAGCAAGGAGCTTCTCAGCCAGTAACTGACGCTCGGCATAGACCTCGTTGCGCTCGTGGTGCCACTGATAGCTGTTGGCCAGGGCCTTTGCCGCAGCAGCCTGCATGGGCATGAACATCCCCGAGTCCATGTTGGACTTCACTTTCAGGATGGTTTCGATATATTCGGGAGCACCTGCGACCATGCCTACCCGCCATCCCGCCATGTTGTGCGACTTGCTGAGTGAATTCAGCTCAATGGCGACCTCGCTGGCGCCTTCCAACGCCAGAATACTCTGGGGATTGGGATTCAGCACCAGGCTATAGGGATTGTCGTGACACAGCAGAATTTGATGCTCTCGGGCGAAGTCCACCATTTCCTGTAGTTGTTCTTTCGAAGCAAGCGCCCCAGTCGGCATATGAGGATAATTGATCCACATGATTTTCACGCGGCTCAGGTCAGTCTGTGCCAATGCTTCGAGGTCAGGTAACCAACCCCTTTCACCAGTCAGATCATAGTAGCGACGCCCGGCTCCGACCAGATTGGAAATAGAGCTGTAGGTGGGATACCCTGGGTTAGGAAGCAGGACTTCGTCACCGGGATTAAGGAAGGCCATGCTGATGTGCATGATGCCTTCTTTGGAACCCATGAGGGGCAGGATTTCCTGTTCAGGGTCCAGTTTGACGCCGTAGGTGGACAGGTACCACTCAGCAAATCCATTGCGGAGTTGCGGAATGCCTTTGTAAGGCTGGTAGCCATGATTTCCCGGCTCTACTGCCCTGGAAATCAGTTCCTTGATGGTTTCTTCACTGGGCATCATATCGGGGTTCCCGATTCCCAGGTTGATAATGGCCTCTCCAGAAGCCATGCGGCTGCGTATTTCCCGCAACTTGCGGGCGAAGTAGTACTCCTTTACGTCAGCCAGTCTTTGAGCAGGTGATATGATCATGAAAATTCGTGATTCGTGATTTGTAATTCGTAATTCGTAATTGCCCGTATTCCCCTTATACACCTTATTCCCCCCATACCGCATACCTCCATTCCCCCTCACCAACCCTACTTTTCCCCTCTCGGGTATTCGCCTAAGATCTGCAACTCAGCTACCAGGGGATTGATGGCAGCCAGGGCCCGCAGGTACTGTTCGTGGTCATCATATTCCAGGTCAATGTGGAAGAAATATTCCCATTCGCTGCCCACGATAGGCAGGCTCTGGATTTTGGTGAGGTTCATGCCATGGCTCCCCAACACCAGCAGAATTTGAGACAGACTCCCCACCTTGTGGAGAAGGTGAAAACTGAGCGAAGATTTATTGGGGATCAGGTTAAGGTCGACCGCCTTTTCCTCATCCAGCAAAATCAGGAAACGGGTGAAGTTACGGGGGTTATCTTCGATCCCCTCAGCTAGCAGGTCGAGTTCATAATGCTCTGCTGCAAGGCTGCTGGCAATGGCCGCAGTCTCCTTGATTCCCTCTTCCCTGATCCATCGGGCAGCACCTGCTGTGTCAGGATGCTCCACGAGTCGGATATGGGGATGTTGACGGAAAAAACGCTGGCATTGAGCCAGCGCCATGGGGTGGGAATAGACTTCCTTTATCTCAGAAAGATCCTGGCCTGAAAGGGCCATCAGGCAGTGTTCAATGCGCAGGTATACCTCCCCGATGATGGTGAGCGAACTTTCCCGTAGCATGGCATAATTGGGCAAAATTGACCCTGCCACGGAGTTTTCGATGGCGACTACAGCATATTCAGCCTGTTCTCCTTCCATGCTGCGAAAAAGCAATGGGAACGTTTCACACATTTCAACCTCTATTCTCTGGCCGAAATACTGCCGTGCGGCGATCTCATGAAAAGCTCCCCTTTCGCCCTGAATGGCCACTCGCGGAGTCTCGGTTACAATGGTAGTCGTCATCGGTCTATTAAAAGTAAAAGCGTCCCTGTTTTTCAGGGACGCTTGTGTTTCTTTATGATCTTTTCACGTAGTTACAAGGCCCCTAGCTTCTGCTAAAAAAGTAGAAGAAGAAAAAATAAAAGGCCCGGCAAATCGCGATTTGTTTCATGATGGAGGCAATTATAATAAAAGATTGTTACCAATCCAGCCTCATGTTAGCATTTTTTATAAAATTTGATCCGATTCAAGGCTTACAATTATTCGTATGCGCCACTTCACAAGCACTTTTCCAACCAAAAGCATCATTTTAGTTCCCATCCTCATCAGCCTGCTCTGGTTGGGAATCAGCTGCGAATCGGCTCCCAAAGCGCCTGTCCTCACGGGTGTTCAGCGGGTCAATTCCTTGGCTATTTCATGGACGGATTCCATTGCCTCTGGAGACTCATTGGAACTAAACGACTTGAGCTTACTCAGTGGCTACAACCTGGACCTCGGAGCTTATGCTAGCCAGTTTCAGCCTTTGCTGGATTCCAGTGATGCCCGTGCCTTTGATCCCATAGAGCGCTGGGCCTACAGTTCAGGATTCTCACAGTCCAGGTTGGCAGAGTATCTATATCTCTGGCAAATGGATACCCTGCGCCTCCACAGCTATGCTGCCCATAGACTCGACCTGAACCAATGGGGAGGCCCTGCTCTCAAACTGGAAGTAAAAGGGAATTACCCATTTGAAGAAACATTCCAGCTCATACTTCACCCCGCCCAACCCGATACCTTTAGCCTGTGGCTGCGCATACCCGGTTGGGCGGCCTACAATGAACCGGGCTATCAGGAAACCTATCGCTATGCCCATTTCACCAACCGAAAAATCGTCCTTTCGGTCAATGGAGAATACATTTGGCCTCCTTTGGAAAAAGGGTACGCCAAACTGCGGCGGGAATGGAAAGACGGAGATGTGATCGAGCTCAGCTTTCCCCTCTCTTTGCGAAAAGTTCAGGATCGGGTCAACCATCCTGGAAAAATCGCTTTCATGCGGGGGCCAGTCGTATTGGGAGCAGCAGATTCTCAGCCAGATTCCCTGGCTCCGCTTTGGAGGTTGTCCGGTACGGTGTTAATATGGCAAGACGAAAATCAATCATCTACTCAACAAATAACTACTACCCGATGAATAAGCTTTTGATTTCTCTAGCCCTGAGCCTGATGGTGAGCATTCCTGTTTTTGGGCAGGATTGGGATCGTGAAGAGCAGGACCCGGTAGCGACCGAACTATGGGCCCCTGTTCCCCCTAAAGTTACCCCGGGAGATGCCATGGCTCCTCCTTCAGATGCCATTATCCTGTTTGATGGCAGTGGATTTTCTCAGTGGGAAAAGGCCGGAGAGGGAGGTGCTGTTGGATGGACCCTGAATGAAGATGAAGGTTCGATGACGGTAGTTCCCGGAGCAGGTAGCATAGCCACCAAGCAGAGCTTTGGCAATGTACAGTTGCACGTTGAATTTCGGACGCCGTCTGAGTTGGAGGGAGAAGGCCAGGGTCGAGGCAATAGCGGCATCATCTTCATGGGCCTTTACGAATTACAGGTTTTGGACTCCTACTCCAGCACCACCTACTCCAACGGTCAGGCGGGAGCCGTCTATAAGCAATACGCCCCCTTGGTAAATGCCACCAAAGGCCCCGGCGAATGGCAGGTTTATGACATCATCTTCATGGCTCCGGTATTCGGAGAAAATGGCCGTATGATTCGCCCTGCGACCATCACAGCCCTCCACAATGGCGTATTGATCCAGAACAACGTCGCCATCTTAGGCCCAGTCGAATACCGTGGACAAGCCCTCTATACCCCTCATGCTGAGCGCCTTCCACTACAGCTACAGGAGCACAGCAATCCCGTCAGCTACCGCAATATCTGGGTAAGGGAGTTGTAAGAGTTCTTAATTATCCCACTGGACCAAACGGGTTGTCACAACCTGTTTGGTCTATTTTTTTATACCAGAAACGCTTCCATCTGATCCTTTTCCAGATCAAAATCCACGTGGACCATTTGGTGAAGGGTTGTAGCAAGTTGGAGTCCCAGAATATCTGCTGAAACGGGGTACATGCGATGCCCACGATCAATCAGGACTGCCGTATGTATGGAGGCGGGTACGGCGTGCAGGAGAATCGCCACGACATTTAGCAGGGTGTGGCCTGTATATAGCACGTCATCTACCACCAGAATGGCTTTATCTTTTAGGCTGGATACATCTTCCAGATGCAGGTCGATCCCTACCTGCCCGTCTTCCCGATCCAGTTGAGACTCAATCAGTTCGATATTCAGGTCACTGATCTCCTTGAGGTGCCTGACAAGGGCCTGAGCCAGATATCCCCCTCTTTCATCGATGCCGATGACTACAAGTTCTTTGACTCCGTAGTGGAGCTCATACACTTCAAACGCCATGCGGCGCAGGCGGGTGCGGATGGAAGCGTCGTCGAGGATTCGGATTTTGCTCATGAGCCAAGTGTGGTTTGGGCGGCTTAAAATACGGGAGAAGTCCCCAAAGTTCAAATGTGCTGGACAGGTTCCTGCCCATCCAGCTTTGGGTGAAAAAGCTCAAATCCACAGTGATCGCGAAACCATGCTTCCATTCCCTTCAATTCCGGCCCAAATACCTCAATGCATTTCTCCATACATTCCTCAGTAAGGTGCATGTCCCACCGACCACTTTCATCCTTTTGGACACATTCGCAGAGTTCCTGAGACTTCTCTTCGGATGGATTGTCATGACAACCCGGCAAAATCACCAGAGAAAGCAGTATAAATAGGAAAAAGGTCTGTTTCATAGGTAAAGCCAACTGAGCATCAGGTTATTGGTTTAGCGTAGAAAGAAGCCGGTTGCCCAGCCATTGCTGAAAGGCGAATGTCCACCAGCCTCCCAGCATTCCCAGTAGTGCCCCTCCCAACACATCTGCGGGAAAGTGAACCCCCAGGTATACCCGGCTGTAGGCCACCAGTGCCGCAACGCCCATGAATATTCCCCACCAGTGCTTTTTTCGAAAGAATAGTCCCCAGAAAGTCGCCAGCCCGAAAAAGTTGGCCGCGTGGGATGATACGAAGCCGTACTGCCCTCCGCAGTCGCCGGGCATCACGTGAACGGGAAAACCCAGTTCTGCCTCAACATGACAGGGGCGCTTGCGCTCAAACCCTGGCTTGAAAAGGCGGGCACTGACGCCATCTGTAAAAGAGATAAGCAGGGCCAAACCAACCAACAGCAGCCCCCAACGCTTCCAGTCCATTTTCCGAAAGGAAACTACCAACAGGATCAGGTAAGCAGGAATCCACGGCCAGGGTTCACTGATCAGGTACATGACCTCATCGGCCAGAGGGCTATTCCACCCATTGATCAGGCGAAATAGTTGATGGTCCCAGGCTATTAGTTGCTCAATCAAATTGGTGGTTTTGACGTAAAATTGAAGATTTCAGCTGTGCGAACCAAGGTCCTCCCACATCAGATTCCATAGTAACGGCTGTACAGACTCAGCACGCCGATTACAAGGAGTGTGAGGCTTATCCCCCACAAAATATTTCTTAGCCTTTGTTCGGAAATGCCCCAGCCCTGTGTCCAGGACCTGAATCCAGGAAATACCCACCGGTACAGACCGAGCACCAGGCCACACCCCAGCAATCCTCCCGCCAGGATGTCTCCAACAAAATGTACTCCGATGTACACCCGGCTATAGGCCAGTAGAATACCCAGCACGCCCCACCCCATTGGCCAAAAGCCACGCTCATTTCCCATAGCTGCGACCATACAGGCAGCAGCCGCTGCTGTGGCGTGCCCGGATGGGAAACTAAAACTGCTCAGCGAACGGGTACTTATCATGAAGAAGGCCGTTCCTCGGCCTTCGAATACGAAGGAAGGCCTGAACCAGCCATGAAACACCGCGTTTTTTAAGAGAAAAACGACCAGCAGGACACTCAACATGACCATGGCCAGTAACATCCAAAGGTCTGTTTTCTTTTGAGAAATCAACCAGATGCCCACTCCGGCAAACAGGATCAGGCCATCTCCTACATGGGTAAAATGTGGCATGATGGCATCCAGCCAGTCCAGTCGCCAGCTGTTTACGAGCAGAAAGCTCCCATCATATCCCCAATGGAGCACCGCAGCCGCCATCACCAGCCAGACAGGAACCCAGGTAAATAGGTACCGCTGCCAGCCTTTGCGATATATATCCTGAAAGGAGCTCATTGCGGCGCAATATACAAATCGTCTCCGCATTACAGAGGAATGAAGGCAGTTCATCCAGGGCATGCTTGCTGCGGGTTAAAACCGCGCAGCAAGGAAGAGGGCTGTCTTTTACAATATCCTCAAAGTCATCCTGAACCTCGCAGCATGGCGGAGAGGTGAAGGACCTTACCCGCAGCACTTTCCAGCGCTATACAACCGCTCGTGAGCCCTGTGCTGAGCAGCGCCGAAGCTTCTCCGAAGCGAAACGTCAAGTCAAAGCGTCTCTGACGCCAGGAGCACTCGAAAACGAAATGGTCAGGAGGATAAAAATCATTCTCCCCATTTTCCAATAATCCTTATCTTGAAAGGGAATCATAGCGACTGCCCCTGATGGGGTGCATTCGCACATACATGACTAACCCAATCTGTCACCATGCGCATACTTACCTTGCCCTGTCTGATGATCATTCTTACGCTGGCTGCCTGCCAGTCCCACAACCAAACCACTCAAAACGACGTGCAATATCCTGCCACCAGAACCTCAGACGTTGTCGATAACTACTTTGGGACCGACGTTCCCGATCCCTACCGCTGGCTCGAAGACGACCGGGATCCTGAAGTTGAAGGCTGGGTCAAAGAACAAAACAAGGTTACCCAGGACTTTCTTTCTCAAATCGAATACCGCCCTCAGCTCGAAGAACGCCTGGGCGCCCTTCTGAACTACGAGCGGGTCAGTTCCCCACGTAAAGTCGGAGATTACTATTTTTTCAGCAAGAATGATGGCCTCCAAAACCAGGCCGTCATCTACATCCAGAAAGGCATTGAGGGTGAACCGGAGGTATTCATTGATCCGAACCAGTTGTCAGAAAATGGAACGGTATCCATCAGCCTCCTCGGGGCATCGGCAGATGATCGCTACATCGCCTACAGCCGCAGCGAAGCTGGCTCTGACTGGCAAACCATCCATGTCATTGAGGTTGCCACCCGGGAAGAGCTTTCGGATAAAGTCGAGTGGGTGAAATTCTCTGGAACCAGCTGGTACGACGGGGGATTCTTCTATTCAGGCTACCCACGTCCGGAGGCGGGCAAAGAGTTTACCGCCTCCACCGAAAATCAGTCAGTATATTATCACCGATTGGGCACCGACCAGGCAGACGACGTGCTGATCTTCGCTGATCCGGCCCATCCCAACCGCTACCACAATGCGGGTCTTACCGAGGACAAAAAATTCCTGATCCTTTATGCCCGCTCAGGGACCGATGGCTTTGAAACCTACTTCAAGCCCACTGCCATCAGGCAGGGCGGATTCCAACCGCTTTACACCGGATTTGAACAAAAGAACTATGTGATCGACCACCGGGATGGAAAATTCCTGGTCATGACCGATGTCGATGCTCAAAATTATCGAGTGGTGGCTGTCCCGGTCGATGCTCCCAATGTATCCAACTGGCAGGATGTCATTCCTGAGCAGCCAGAAGTCCTGGAAGATATCTCCACCGCTGGCGGAAAGCTTTTTGCCCAGTACCTCAAGAACGCCACTTCGCGAATTTTCCTCTACAACTATGATGGTTCTGGAAAAATGGAGCTGGAACTACCGGGTCTGGGCAGTGCAGGAGTCGCGGGGGGAAAACCCGAAGACCAGACCGTGTTTTACAGCTTTAGCTCCTACACTACCCCACCCTCGATCTATAGCTATGACCTGACAACGGGTGAATCCTCCCTCTTCTTCCAGGCTAACCTTTCCTTTGATCCCAGTCAGTACGAGACTGAGCAAGTCTTCTACAAAAGCAAGGATGGCACCGAGGTGAGCATGTTCATCACCCATAAAAAGGGCCTTCCCATGGACGGCCAACGCCCGACCTACCTGTACGCCTACGGGGGATTTAACATCTCGCTGACGCCCAGTTTCTCGGCCTCCACCATGCTGTTGCTGGAAAATGGGGGCGTCTTTGCCGTGGCCAATCTGCGAGGTGGGGGCGAATATGGAGAAGCCTGGCATCAGCAGGGCATGCTCTATAAGAAACAGAATGTATTCGATGACTTCATCGCCGCCGCAGAATATCTCATTGATGAAAACTACACCAGCAAGGAACGACTCGCCATCGCAGGTGGTTCCAATGGAGGACTGCTCGTCGGGGCCTGTATGACCCAGCGCCCGGATCTGTACCAGGTGGCCTTCCCCGCAGTCGGGGTAATGGACATGCTGCGTTACCACAAATTCACCGTAGGATGGGGCTGGATTCCAGAATACGGCTGTGCAGACAGTTCACAGGAAATGTTTGAGTACCTGCGAGGCTATTCGCCGCTGCACAACCTGGATAAGGCAGATTATCCTGCTACCATGGTCACGACGGCCGATCACGACGACAGGGTGGTACCTGCGCATAGTTTCAAGTTTGCTGCCCAGTTGCAACAGGCCCATACTGGCGAGGCCCCCGTACTCATTCGCATCGAAACCGACGCAGGCCATGGCGCTGGCAAGCCCATCTCCAAGGTCATCGAAGAGCAGGCCGACAAATGGGCCTTTATGTTTTACAACATGGGGGTAACGCCAGAGAATCCGGAAAAAGTGTTGCCATAGGCTGGAAGCCATGATGAAAGCTATGGAAGGTAGGGGTCTATAGGTCCGCAATCAGATTTTTAATATTCTGCGTGTTTTTCAAGTGCTATTTCGCCTTCAGCGGGACTTACTTCTTTTTTAGGTCCGCAAATTGATCTTTAATATGCCACCTCTGAAAGTGCTATTTCGCCTTCAGCGGGACCTACCTTTTTTCTAGCTCCGCAAATGGATTTTTAATATGCCTCCTCTGAAAGTGTTATGTCGCCTCCCCGTTTCACGGGATCGCGGATCAGCGGGA
>CAYFIR010000068.1:0-33105 GCA_964343195.1 uncultured Bacteroidia bacterium
GGCTGGGGCTATTGTGTTTATGCAGGATTTTCATGTTAACAAATAGGCAGGTTGTAAAATTTTGATAATCAGTTTCTTAGTCCTAATATTTTGTAAATCCTGTCAACAACCTCTCGTCCTTTTCCCAAATGTCTAGGTGTAGGAAGCAATACCATAACTAAACTCAAATGAATATCCGCGGATTATTTTTTCTGACTCTGGCGACTGTGTTGATCTGGGGTGGCTGTAAAGGGCCTGAAGGTCCGGAGCCTGAGCGCTCTGCGACATTGGACCTTGGCTTCTCCCCACAATCTTCCGGATTGGCCTTTTTTCCAGAAGAAGCATATGAAAACCACGATGGCCAGCGCTTTATGCTGGAGCGTTTTCGATTTTTGATCTCAGACCTCAGGTTAGTTGACAAAGATGGGGGCGAGGATGTTCTGGTGGACTATGCCCTGGTTGACTTCACTTCCTCCAGTCTCAGGACGCCCGATACGCTCATCAATGGAGCTACCAACATGGAATTGGAAATAGTTCCAGGAACCTATGAAACCCTGAAGTTTAACATCGGGGTACCTGCCGAGCGTAATAATGGGAACCCCGCCGAATTTCCTGAAGATCACCCGCTGAGCATCCGTCAGGGCTTACACTGGACCTGGAGTTCTGGCTACATTTTCCTGCAAATAGACGGGCGCCTGGATACGACCATCAATGATGAAGGAGAGTTGGAACAGGCGTTTATTTACCATGCCGGAACCAACGATTTGATGCGGGCTATGGAGTTTTCCCTGAACGATCTGGTACTGGATGAAGATGGAGTGGCTGAATACAGGCTGGAAGTAGATGTCAATCGCACCTTTTTCAATGATACAGAAGGTATAGACATGAAGGTAGATAACCTCACCCACAGCACTCCTGTGGGGAGTGATGCATTTAATCTTGCTGAGCGTGTCATGAATAACTTTGCTAATGGAGCCTGGAGCCTGGAGCGCCAGTAGATGTGTTAACATCAACCAGGATTTTGCGTAGGGATAGCAGGAGGACTATTTTACAGCCCTCGCATTTTCTCTGTAAATTTGTGACAAACGCTAGCCAAATAGATATGCAAGAACCCATGATTACGGTCTCTGACACTGCGAAGAATCAGATTCTGGCACTGAAAGAGAAGGAAGGATACGATGATTCCCACGGCATTCGGGTAAGTGTAAAAGGAGGAGGGTGTTCCGGCCTGATGTATCACCTGGACTTTGATACTGCTGAACAGCCCGGCGATCAGGTGATTGAGGATCAGGGGGTGAAGATTTTCGTGCCCATGAAGAGCCTGTTGTACCTGGTCGGAACTCAGTTGGACTATACTGGTGGATTGCAGGGCAAGGGTTTCCACTTTGCCAATCCCAATGCATCACGAACCTGTGCTTGCGGAGAGAGCTTTTCCGTCTAGAAAAGAAATCAAAAAGGAAAATGCGGTAGGAGTTCAGGCTCCTACCGCATTTTTTGAATATCTCTTATGGGAACCGATCAGCCTGCTGGTTATTAAAGCACTCATACAAAAGAAACCGTGCGATTCTAGCAGCTTGGAAGGCTGACAGCCAGTTGCTTATCTTAATGGCCCGCGTCCCAACATTTACTTATCCAAGACCTCCACATGTCCATTGGGGTGGGCATAAATAACACGGGTAGCCATGTCCACAAAGAGCCCTGTTTCTACCACTCCAACAAGGCCCTTCAGGCGCTGATGCAATTCTGCCGGGCGGTTGATTTTCTGCACTTTACAGTCCAGGATGTAATTGCCATTATCGGTTTTATAAAGCTCCTGATTATCCTCTTCCGTGGTTCGAAATTCAGGATTGAGGCCCATGGCTCTCAGGCGGCGCATGGTGATTTCGCTGCCAAAAGGGACTACCTCAACTGGTAGTGGGAATTCCCCAAGAGTATCTACCTGCTTGGAAGAGTCTGCTACGACGATCATTTCACGGCTTAACGATGCGACCATTTTTTCGCGGTAAAGGGCTCCGCCGCCGCCCTTGATCAACTGGAACTGTGGATCGACCTCGTCTGCTCCATCAACTACGATGTCTATCTGATGTACATCAGATAGGGGGATGATGGGAATTCCCAGGCTATGAGCCTGGCTTTCAGTGCGGGTAGAAGTAGGCACTCCCTTGATCTGCAGTCCTTCCTGAACCAATTGTCCAAGTTTTTCCACAAAATAGTAGGCAGTAGAGCCAGTGCCCATGCCGACAATCATTCCCGAAGTAATCCATTCGGCAGCTTTTTCTCCAGCGAGTTGTTTCGGATTCACGTGATTGAAGTTAAAATATCCTTCGCGATATTAAGATAGGGAGGTAGGCATGAAAGTCACTTCCACACCTCAAAAACCAGTGATTTCCTGGATTGTTCCTTAAACATAGCCTACCCGGCCGCGGGTGCCACCTTCCAGTAGCTCATCGTTTCCGGGCACAAACTCCTCTACGTCCGACAGGGTAAGCTGTTGAAGCATGTTGGGATCCCGTTCATCAGAAGAAAGCGCGGCCAAACGCAAATGCTGGTTTTTGATGGCATCTTCCACGATTTTGCGGATCGCTCTAGCGTTTCCAAAAAACTTGTCTTTGTTTTTGGACAAATGCTGAAGGTAACGGTGGAGATGGGCTTTTGCTTCTTCGGTTGGAGTAATCTCCTCTGCGGTCAGCATCATCACCGTGATTTTGAGAAGCTCGTCTGCATGATAGTCCGGGAAGGATAGCTTCCGGTCAAATCTGGATTTGAGGCCCGGATTGCTTTCCAGGAAAGAATCCATCCGATCAGGATAGCCCGCAGCGATCACGATGATTTCTCCACGAAGGTCCTCCATTCGCTTGAGCAGGGTATTGATGGCTTCTTTGCCAAAGTCCTGTGGGCCTCCCTGGGTCAGGCTATAGGCTTCATCAATAAACAGGACTCCGCCCTTGGCCTTTTCTACCAATTCAGCGGTTTTGTTTGCTGTCTGTCCTATGTAGTTGGCGACCATGGCCTGTCGATCGCACTCTACCAGGGTCCCTCTTTCCAGAATCCCCAACGCCTTGTAGATTTTGCCCATGATACGGGCGACTGTGGTCTTGCCAGTACCCGGATTTCCAGTAAAAACGGTATGAAGGGAGAACCGATGCAGGACATCCTTGCCTACCTCTTTGTAAAATCGCACCAGTTTGATGAGGTCATGGATTTCTGACTTGACCTGGTCGAGACCTATCAGCTGATCCAGTTCTTCACTCGCCTCATGCAGCAGTTCCTCATCTATTGGTAGTTCGACCTTGCGGCGATGGTTGGGCTCAAAGATTTCTTCCACATCCTGCACCCATATGGTTGACAGTTCCTCACGGGTGAGAGAATGGACTTCTTCGGAGCGCATGATACGCAGGCCCAGGTTCATCTTGGCCTCATTAATCAGTGACAACGCATATCGGGCATTGCCAAATGAGCGATCCCTGTTCCGATAAGCTTCGTTGAGGCGTTTTTGCAGGTACTCCTGAGCTTCAGGTTCGAGCTTGACGGATATTTTATCGGCTCCCCCCAGAGAGATTTCCATAAGTTCATCGGGAGTATAGTCGGGGAAGTCAAAGCGCATGGTCAGGCGTGACTTGAGGCCAGGGTTACTCTTCAGGAAGGTTTCCATTTCCTGTGGATACCCCGCGACAACCAGGGCAAAATCCACCTTGGGGGCCGAAAGCTCTTTTACCAGAATTTCTACAGCCTCGCGACCGTAGTCCTTTTTATCTTCTTCTGATCGGATGAGCGCGTAGGCTTCATCAATAAACAGTATCCCACCTCGCGCCTTTTCGATGGCAGAGCGCATCTTGGGAGCTGTCTGGCCGATATACTCGCCGATGATATCCGCACGGTCAACCTCATGCACGTGTCCGCGATCCAGCAGGCCCAGCTTTTTATAAATCTTACCGAGCATCCTGGCTACGGTGGTTTTCCCTGTACCGGGATTGCCGGTAAATACCAGGTGGAGATTCTGTGGGGTGTTGTCTTCAAATCCCTTTTCCTTTCGCAGGTTCAGGAATTTGAGGTATTGGGCATACTCTTTCACCCGTGCTTTCACTCCTTCGAGCCCTGTCATTTCATCGAGGGCGGCGAGTACTTCATCGAGCGTCTGGTTATCGACCTCACTTTCGGTAGGACCGGGAAGGCCAACCAGCGTATTTCCGCTTTCATCGGGGAGGAGCAGGCGGGGCTCGCCACTGGAGAAGTTTTCTCCTACTCTAAAGGGAATAACCCCGATGAGGGTGTCCATGAAGACAATCTCTACTGTATAGTTGTCGCGAAACCAGGTGCCTTTGTGGTCTGAACCCCACCCAGAGGTAACCCGGATATCTGGCTGCTCGGCAGAAACGTTGATCAGTTCTTCGGTTCTCCCTTTTAGTTGTCGGGCGTCATTGTAAAAATTGAAGATCAGCTCAGCCTTCCAGTGTTTGTTCAACTTGTTTTTCAGGCGAAGATCCACCCAGATAAACCGGGTTGCCTGGTCCTGAAATTCTGTATGGTAACTGGGTGACTGGTTATTGCCGTCTGTGTTACTCCCTTCATACAGCTGTGCTGAACTGATTTCGAGATAGGGATTCTGACGTGGGGTGACGGTACCGACCTCATAGATAAAAAAGGAGCGGCTGCCGGCTTTCACACCGTCGATAAATGCTTCCCAGTAATACTCGCCTTCCTTCCAGAACGAACCCTGTTTTTCCATTCCCCAGCCTTCCCGCACATACACGATGTTCTGATCCTTGGATACGGGCTTGCTCACCTCGATATCGCAAATTTCTTCAGGAGCTTTATAGGGATCATTGGGTCGTGCAAAGGCCTTCAGGTTAATGCGCGCCGTCCAGTCTTCCTCGTCGAAGAGTTTATTATAGAAGGCAAATTCGGCGTAGATGAATGACAGTTCATGCCGGTCAAATACCTGGCGGTACTTCTTTTTGCTTTCGGCCAGCCATTCGATGGAGGCATAGGTTTTTAGCCCCTTGAACTTGTATTTGATGAAATTTGGAGGTTTGGGAGGCATGTTGTTGAATATGCTGCACGTTTAACCACTCTAAAATGCGACTTTTCTGCTTGCTGGACAACTTCCATTCGGAGGGATCCATTTTACTTGCGGATAAAGTCTAAATGATATAGTCCGTAGAAATTTTATTGCGCAAATAATTATGGAACGGATTTTGTATTTCTTCCCAACAGATGACCCTCCGGACCAGGGGTAAACGGAAAAGAGGGTCAGGTAGTGCTGCTACCATAGGTATTAGGTAAAACAAACAACCTCCTCAGCAAGAAAAACACCTTTGCTCTCGCCTGGAGAGATACCCTTACGGGTTCTCGATGGGATGAGACCTAGGAAAACTATGGCTACACGCCATCACGAGATCAATGCATTAATTCTAAGTGCGAGAAATGAAAAAGTATCTTACTCCCAGCAACCCTGACTTGATTAGGCTCTACGACAAGCACACTCAGGAGTTCCTCCGTCATGAGGAGAACCCTGCCACCTACACTTACAAGGTGCGTTCTTTATTGGTACGTCAACTGCGGGATGAGTCCCCAGGAATCGAAATCGTCGCTGATCACCTTTCCATGAGCGTTCGCAGCCTGCAGATGAAGCTCAAGGACGAAGGAACCAGCTACCAGAAAATCCTGAACTCGCTGCGCAAGAACCTGGCCATTGCTTACCTGCGTGAGCAGAGCGTTACCAAAGGTGAGATCGCTCATATGCTCGGATTCTCCGAGATCAGCGTATTCTCCCGCACCTTTAAAAAGTGGACCGGCAAGAGCCCCTCTGAGTACCAGGCTACTCAGTTGTAATCACTGATTAGACTCATTGTTGTTATAAAAAATCCGCCTCTGTCCAGGGGCGGATTTTTGTTTATAGGCAAAAAAAAACAGAGATCACGGTGGTGAACCTCTGTCTTGTTACAAGAGCAATGGACCAGGATAGCGGCCGACGACGGCCTTGATTCATTGATACAAATATAAAGATTTTGTTTGGTTTGTTTATTACAGTTATTCGCAATAAGCTTACCCGTTCCGAAATCGATTTAGGTTCGGTAAGGGTATTAAAACAGCCCTTTTTGTGTCTTAATGGCCTTTTACCCCAAGGATTTCATACACGATAGCCAAATCTTTTTTCCCTTTTAGGGGGATGGGATCCCATGCTCGAGCCTGCACATAGTCTGCCACCTGCTCAAAAACCCGTTCGCTTACCAGGATGGTATTGGGGTTTTCTTTGGTCTGGCTTTCAATGCGTTTTCCGGTATTGACGGTATCTCCGGTTACCGAGTAAGCCAGTTTATCTTCTGAACCGAGATTTCCGGCCACAACTTCTCCGCTGTTAATGCCGATGCCCACTTCAATTTCTCTCCCAAATTTTTCCCGGTACTTCTCATTTAGAATTTCGCGCTTCTGCATCATTTCCAGGGCGCAGAGGACGGCGTTGAGTTCATTTTGTGGCGTGGCAATAGGTACCCCAAAGGTCGCAAAGACCTCATCTCCCACAAACTGGTTGACGGTGCCATCGTGGCGCTTGACCACAGCAGTCATGGTTGCGTAATAGTCGTTGAGAAATCCTACGACTTCCTTTGGGGAGAGCTCCTCACTCATCGGAGTGAAACCGCGAATGTCACAGAAGAGGACAGCAATTTCTTTTTGTTCTCCTTCAAAGAAAGATTCGCTCGTCGCCTGTAACGCTTTTTCTACCACCGTTTGGGGGACGTACTGCATGAATAGCTTGAGGGTCCGCTCCTGTTCCTCGACCTTGGTTTGCAGGTCTTTCAGCAGCCTGCGGTTGTTTTGCTGAAGGAGATAAATTTGTCGGGCATTCTCAATGGTCATGCGCAGTTCCTGCTCGTCCCAGGGTTTTTGGATGTAGCGAAACACGCGGCCGCTGTTGATTACCTCAATGATTGCCTCCAGGTCACTATATCCGGTCAGCACCATGCGGATGGTCTCCGGGTACTCCAGAGCGGTTTTTTCGAGGAACTGTACGCCCGTCATGCCGGGCATGCGCTGGTCTGTGATGATGAGCTGTATGTGCTCCTTGCGCAGCAGGTCCAGGGCTTCTGGACCGCTCTGGGCGGTATGTATGGTATAGTCGCGGCGGAAGGTCGCCCGAAAGGAGATGAGGTTCTGAGCTTCATCATCCACATAAAGAATGGAAAAGGATTTTTGTGTAGAGGTACTTTCCAAGCTATTTCTTCAGTTAATCTCGAGGTAAATTAAGGCATTTTCATAAGGAAAGGAATGATCTGCTTACCTTTGCCCCTAAAATCAGAATCTCCTTGACCAAGAGCAGCCCTATCCAAATCGCCATTTTTGCTTCCGGAACCGGGACCAATGCCCATCAGTTACTCAAGCATTTCCAAAACAGTGAAGAGGCCGAAGTTGCCTTGCTGGTTTCCAATCGGGCCAGTTCGGGGATCTTTGAGTATGGCCCCGACTTTGGAGTCCCCACTCATCTGCTGCCTTCCGGGACTCACCGGGATGCAGGTTATCTGCTTTCGTTGATGAGTGAGCACTCCATTGACCTGATCGTCCTGGCCGGATATCTCAAACTCATTCCTCCGGCTTTGGTTTCAGCCTTTCCCAATCGTATTATCAACATTCATCCCAGTTTGTTGCCTCTCTATGGAGGGAAAGGAATGTACGGGGCCAGGGTACATGAAGCTGTGTTGGAAAATGGAGACCAGCAATCCGGAATCACCATCCACTTCGTAAACGAGATTTACGACCAGGGGGAGGTGATTCTTCAGGAAAAACTATTGGTAGCACCAGGGTGGGATGCAAAGCAGTTGCAACAGGCTATTCACAGGCTGGAGTATGAACATTTTCCGAAGGTTGTGGAAAAAGTTTGCCACGAAATATATTTAGCCAAGGATAAGTCTTAATTTTGCCCCCTAACCCAGAACCAAGAATTTAAATGACTGGAGAGATACGCATTGCCAGTGCCCTAATTTCTGTATATCACAAGCAGGGACTAGAAGAGCTAGTTCATGAGCTGACCCGGCAGGGGGTGAAAATTTACTCCACCGGAGGTAGTGCTTCATACATTCGCCAGATAGGGGCGGAGGTCCATGAAGTGGCTGACCTGACCGGATATCCTTCTATCCTTGGAGGGCGTGTCAAAACCCTACACCCCAAGGTACACGGAGGCATATTGGCTCGTCGTGGCCATGATGAAGACGAAGCCGAAATGGAGGAGTATGATATTCCTTCCATCGATCTGGTGGTCATCGACCTGTACCCATTTGAAGACACCGTAGCCAGCGGGGCGCCTGATTCCGAAATTATTTCGCAGATCGACATCGGAGGCATTGCCCTGATTCGTGCCGCTGCGAAAAACTTCCGGTATGTCGCTTGTGTTCCTTCTGCTGAATACTACCACACCATCACCCAGTGGTTGCAGCAGCAAAATGGCCTGTTGAGCCTGGAGCAGCGCAAGCAACTGGCGGGGACTGCCTTCGACATATCTTCACACTACGATACCCAGATTCATCGCTACCTGGCTCCAGAAAGCCAAAGCCTCAAAATATCAGCCCGTCACCCTCACCGCCTTCGTTACGGGGAGAATCCCCATCAAAGCGGGTTCTTCTATGGGAATCTCGAAGAGATTTTCGAGCAACTCAACGGCAAGGCCATTTCCTACAACAACCTTGTGGACATTGAGGGAGCGGTTCAACTGGTAGATGAGTTTGACGAGCCCTGCTTCGCCGTCATCAAGCATACCAATGCCTGTGGATGTGCCATTGCTGAGGATCACCTGACTGCCTGGCATCGAGCCCTGGCAGGAGACCCGATTTCAGCTTTTGGAGGTATCCTGGCGACCAATGGTACGGTGGATGAGAAAATCGCCCTGGCCATGCAGGATCTCTTTTTTGAGGTACTAATAGCCGATGATTTTACCACCAAGGCCCTTGAGATTCTCAAGACCAGGAAAAACCGCATCCTGCTCAAGCGCCGTGACAAGCAGCAGGCCCCTCAGCTGGTAAAGCGTCTGCTGAATGGCTACCTGGTGCAGGACCGTGACACCGAGCAACTCACTCCCGAAAAGTGGGTGGTGAAAAGCTCCCGCAAGCCTACTGACCAGGAATCCCAGGACATTATCTTTGGTGACAAGGTGTGCAAGCACCTGAAATCCAATGCCATTGCCCTGGTCAAGGATGGACAACTGATCGGCAGCGGAGTTGGGCAAACGTCTCGCATCGATGCCCTCAAGCAGGCCCTGGCCAAGGCTGAGCATCATGGCTTTGATGTGAAAGGCTCGGTGCTGGCCTCTGACGCATTCTTCCCCTTCTCCGACTCGGTAGAGCTGGCCTATAGCCAGGGGATAGAGGTGGTCGTGCAGCCAGGCGGCTCCAAGCGTGATCAGGACACCATTCAGTTCTGCGAAAAGCAGAACATGTGCCTTGTTCTTACGGGGGTGCGACACTTCAAGCACTGATGTGGCAGACTCGCCCAAAAGTCTTTGATAGTCAGGGAAAATAATCGCTATTTTAGCCTCTGGCTTATCGGCCTTTTTCTTTAGAATTACAGTTTAGCGCACGTTTTTTCTCCATATACCTAATGGGACTATTTGATCTCTTTACCACCGACATCGCCATCGACCTGGGTACTGCGAATACCCTCATCATGTACCAGGATCAGGTGGTCATCGACCAGCCTTCTATTGTAGCTATTGATCGCATGTCGGGCAAAGTCATCGCAGTGGGTAGTGAAGCCCAGCAGATGCACGAAAAAACCCACGAAAAGTACCGCACCATCCGTCCGTTGCGTGATGGGGTGATCGCGGACTTTACCGTGGCAGAGGCCATGATCAGAAAGATGATCGGCCTGATCCCGAGCAAACGAAAGCTCTTTTCCACCAACTATCGGATGGTGATCTGTATACCCAGTGGCATCACCGAAGTAGAAAAGCGTGCCGTAAAGGATTCTGCCGAGCAGGCAGGAGCCAAGGAGGTGTACCTCATCGCGGAACCTATGGCTGCTGCGATTGGCATCGGCTTAAATGTGAAAGAACCTACTGGCCACATGATTGTGGATATTGGAGGGGGAACCACAGAGATTGCCGTAATTGCCCTGTCTGGAATCGTAACCGATCAGAGCATCCGCATCGCCGGGGACGAGTTCAACGATGATATCCTTGATTACATGCGCAAGCAGCACAACATGCTCATCGGTGAGCGAAGTGCCGAGCGCATCAAAATAGAAGTGGGTGCCGCCCTTCCAGAACTGGAATCTCCTCCCGAAGAGATTGAAATCCGGGGTAAGGACCTGATGACGGGTATTCCCAAGACCATCTCGGTATCTCACCGTGAGGTTGCTCATGCCCTCAACAAGTCCATCACCAAAATCGAGGATGCCATCCTGAAGGCGCTGGAAAACACCCCTCCTGAGCTTTCTGCTGATATCTATGAACGGGGTATTCATGTGACAGGTGGAGGTGCTGGCCTGCGCGGACTGGATATTCGTCTGGCTGCCAAAACCAAGCTGCCAATCCACGTTGCGGAGGATCCCCTCAAGGCAGTAGTAAAAGGAACCGGAATTTCCCTCAAAAACCTTGAGGATTTCAAATACCTGATGAGCTAATTACAGCAGTCAGTATTCATTGAACAGTGGTCATTGATCAATGGCCTGGTGTTCTCGGAATGAAGTAATGAATCACCTGATTTTGGGATAAAAGCCTAATCAGCAGTACTTTCAATTTCGAATTGCTGATCACGAATCCTTTCCACTAGCCTGTGCTTCGACTATTCAACTTCCTCTCTGCCAATAGAAATGCGATCCTCTTCATAGCCCTGGAGTTGATCGCTTTCAACCTGATTGTGCGGACCAATGAAGTGCAGCAACACAAAATGGGAGATGCTCTGTTGGAAGTGAGTGGGGAGGTACAGCAGGTTAGAGGAGGCATCATGGAATATTTTCTGCTGGAACAGAAAAATGCACTGCTAATCTCCGCCGATTCTACCAGACAGCAGGAACTTGATCAACTGAGAGCAGAAGTAATCCGGCTTCGGGGGCAACTGGAGCAGCAAAAAGTCGATTCTGCGTTCACCGACAGCCTGGTTATTCAGGCAGATACTTTTCGCTTTATTCCGGCTCGGGTTTTACGGAACTCAACTCACAAAAAATACAATTACCTCACCCTTGATCTGGGAACGGAGCAGGGGGTGGAGGTGGGACAGGGAGTTATAGGTCCCGGAGGATTGATCGGAAAGGTCATCAAGGCGAGTAGTGATTACTCCCTTGTCCAGAGCGCTATCAACCTGGACTTCCGGGTTCCGGTAAGGGTACGTAAGGGACCGGAAAATACTCGGGATAATTATCCCGCAGGAGGATTTTTGGGCTTTTTTAAATGGACATCCGATGGGATTTCTGAGGCGTATGTCACCAATCTGCCCGAGAATTCAGCGGGATTTATCCAAAATAAAGACCTGGTGGTTACCGCTGGGTCCAGCACCATTTTCCCCGAAGGAATCCGAGTTGGGGAGCTGATAAATGAAGGGAATCCCGAACGAAGAGATGGAGTAATTAATTATCAGATCAGGCTGGCTGTTGATTTCAGTACACTGAATCATGTATTTGTGGTCGAAAGCCCGCTGAAAGCACAACTGGATAGTTTAGAGGTCGATCTCCCACAGGAATAACATGGTAAACGACATCCTGAAATACGGCGTGGCCTGGTTGCTAATGGTATTCTTCCAGGTGTTTTTGTTCAACTACCTGACCCTGTTTCAGGTAGCGATACCCTTTGTGTTTATCCTGCACCTGTTCCTGCTCCCTGTTGGACTGCCCAAGTATTTCCTTTATCCACTGGCCTTTTTAACCGGGTTGTTGGTGGATGTTTTTTCGGAGAATATGGCAACAGGCCTGCACGCTTTCTCCACCCTTCTGGCGGTAGGAGCGCGGGATTACTGGCTCAATTATATTCGCCCCACCAATCTCCGAAATGCCAGTGACATTGACCTAAGGGGGCAGGGAATCATCTGGCTGATCTCCTATCTTTTTCCCCTCATCCTGGTTCATCATCTGGCCTATTTCTTGTTGGAAGCTATGTCTTTCAGTAACTTTCTCCTTACAATAGGTAAAGTACTGGCCAGTAGCCTGTATTCATTTGTCCTGATGATATTGATTACCTACGTTTTTTATAAACGCTGATGGATAATCTCAGAAACCGTGGAGTCATTTTGTTGGGGATCATGGGGGTTGTGCTCCTGATCTATGTGGTGCGCCTGTTTTCCATTCAGGTGCTGAGCAAAGAATATGCGAGGCAGGGAGAAACCAATGTCATCAAGACCAAGTCAGTCGTCCCTTCACGAGGCAGCATCTATGACCGCCGTGGGCGCGTTTACGTGAGTAATCAGCCTCTTTTCACCCTGATGGTGACACCTGATGCACTTGCCATTAAGGATACCAGCCTGCTCCTGGAGCAACTGGATATGACTCATAGTGAGCTGACCGAGGCACTCGAAAAAGCCCGTGGCTGGTCTCGGTATAAGGAATCCGTAGTAGCCAGGTTTATTGAGCCAGAGGTATATGGGGTGCTTCAGGAACAACTATGGGAGACTGAAGGAATTAGCTTTGGTATCACCAACAAACGACACTATCACTATCCGGTAGGTGCCAACTTGCTGGGCTATACCAGTGAAGTAGGCCCCACCGAAATCGAGCAAAGCAAGCCCCTGGAAGGAGAAGAAGATGACGGCTGGTATGTCGCAGGAGATCAGATCGGGAAATCTGGCATTGAACGCGAATATGAAGAACTGCTACGTGGTAGCAAAGGATACCGGAAAGTCCTGCACGACAACCACAACCGCGAAGTGGGACCCTACGCAGATGGGCGCTACGACGTGCCCGCTACACGTGGGCATGACATCATGCTTGGGATCGATGTGGATCTCCAGGCCTTTGGCGAGGAGCTGATGCAAAACAAGCTTGGCTCTATTGTGGCCATATCGCCCGAAACGGGGGAAATACTGGCCTTTGTCAGTGCGCCTGGCTACGACCCCAATATCCTTACCGGACGGGAACTGCGCCGCAATTGGCGCTCGCTGCGGAGCGATTCGCTTAATCCACTATACAACCGTCCCCTGATGGCCCGTTATCCGCCGGGCTCTATTTTCAAGATCCCTCAGGCTCTGATAGCTCTCCAGGAAGGCACCCTGGATGTCACGACCCGCTATGGTTGTGGAGGAGGCTGGTACCGACTGGGAGGTAAGCCGGGCTGTCATGGGCACCCCTCTCCCATTGCGCTGGACAATGCGATCCGATATTCCTGCAATGCATACTTCGCAGAGACCTACTATAGCCTGCTGCACCACGAAAAATACGAGAACTTTTACGAAGCCTATAACACCTGGTACCGCTACATGATGAGCTTTGGGTTCGGGCGGGAACTGGGAGTGGATATTCCTTACGAAGTTTCGGGGCTGATCCCAACTGCAGAGCGCTACGATGGTTGGTATGGAGAAAATCGCTGGGTGGCCAAGACCATTATCAGTAACTCCATCGGGCAGGGAGAAATCCTGTTGACACCCCTTCAGATGGCCAATATGGCGGCCATAGTCGCCAACCAGGGAACCTATAAGGTGCCTCACTTTGTCCGGGCAATTCAGCCTCCTGGAGAAGAGGATTGGAGTCAGGTACCCTATGAGTTACAGCGAACAGGAATTCAACGGAGACATTTCGTGCCCGTGATCGACGCGATGGCAGAAGTGGTCCGCAGCGGCACCGCACGCCGGGCATTTATCAGCGACATCACCGTTTGTGGTAAGACGGGTACAGTAGAAAATCCCCACGGAGAAGACCACTCGGTATTCATTGCCTTTGCCCCCAAAGAAAATCCTCAGATCGCCCTGGCCGTGATCATTGAAAATGGAGGTTTTGGCGGTACCTGGGCAGCTCCTGCTGCGGCCTGTATGATCGAGAAATACCTCAAAGGAGAGATAGACGAAAAAAGCTGGGAATATCGCCGACTCACCACGGCAAATTTCATTGACCCATGAGAAGACGCAGCGCAGATTTTGACTGGCTAGCCATTAGCATCTACGGACTCCTGGTACTCCTGGGGTGGATGGCTATCTATGCGGTTTCTTCTAATGGCGGTGAAGTCGGTGCCTTCGATCCAGGGTCTCTGCATGGAAAGCAACTTATCTGGATTGGGGTCTCCATCATCGCGGGCATCGTCATTCTTTCCCTGGACTTCCGCTTTCTGGAGGCATCAAGTTACATTGCTTATGGGGTAGGTGTGGCGCTCTTGATCATCACTTTGCTCTTTGGCAAGGAAGTAAATGGGGCCAAAAGCTGGTTTATGATCGCCGGTCAGCCGTTCCAGCCTTCAGAGTTTGCCAAAGTCGCCACTGCAATGGCTCTGGCTCGCTACATGTCGCGTCTTAACTTTTCCTTCAATAAACTTTCAGAACTCATTGGGGCGGCAGCCATCGTGTTGACTCCTGCCCTGATTGTCATCCTCCAAAATGATACCGGATCGGCGCTGGTATTCTTCAGCCTGATGCTGGTTTTTTACCGTCAGGGGCTACATCCAGTGATCCCGGTACTGGCGATTTTTACGGCCATCGTAGCCGTAGCGACGTTATGGAGCGGTGCACCTCTGTATATCCTGGGAGCCCTGACAGGTCTGGCGGTGATTTCATTTTGGGTTACCCAGACTTCCCGAAACCGTGGACGTATCCTCCTGTTACACCTGCTGGCTCTGGGCATTTACGCGGGGTTGACCTTTTCGGTCGATTACCTGTTCAACCAACTCCAGGAGCACCAGCAAAACCGCATCAAGGTTTGGTTTGATCCCATGGTTGATCCCAGTGGTGCGGGCTACAATGTGATCCAGTCCAAGATCGCCATCGGATCTGGTGGCATCACCGGCAAAGGCTACCTGGATGGGAATTACACCAAGTACCAGTTCGTGCCCAAGCAGGAGACTGATTTCATCTACTGTACCATCGGGGAGGAATTTGGCTGGTGGGGCAGCACCCTGGTGCTAATGCTCTTCATGGCTTTGATCTGGCGCCTTTACACCCTTGCAGAGAACAGTAAAACGCGCTATTCGCTGACTTATGGGTACAGCATCATGGCGATCATCTTCTTCCACGTCCTGGTCAATGTCGGGATGACCATCGGCCTGGTACCGGTTATCGGGATTCCGCTGCCCTTCTTCAGCTATGGAGGTTCTTCTCTACTGGCATTCACCATTATGATCTCCATTGTCCTGAACTTCTACTCCTATCAGCGCAGTATTTTGGGGACAAAGGCGTAGGATTCTCTCGTGGAAGGAGTTCGAAGTTGAATGTACTGGCAATTAGACTGTTATCTCAACTCGAATGAAGTAATTACCCATTCCAGGGTGAAGCAAGATGCTCATCAGTAGCACTTTGAACCCCGAATCACGTTGAGCATAGTGAAATCCCGCGAAGCGGGAAACTCCGAACTTATTCCACTACCCCTTCTCCCTCAGAAACTGTAACGCAGTTGGCATGCTCATGCCCATCAAAGGTGCCTCTGCCTCTGGTAAGAGTTGTAGAATGGGTTCCACAAACTTTCGCAGCCCCAGTACCACGATCCTGTAACGCGCCGGGTCTAGCTTTTCTTTCAGTTGAGACACGATCTGAATGGCCCAGGCATGGAGGTCACCATCCTTGCCAAGGGCACTCATCGTCATGGGGTATGGGAGGAGTTCCCTATCTGCGTGCACCAGCCCATGCTCGGCGGAGAGGATATAAATGGCTTCCGGCTCGAACTGCCAGGCAAAGCTGCGTCCGAGCCGGAAGAATTCACTGCGATACAGTTCCAGCGCAGGAGCTGGATGGGGAGCCTTGCGATTCGCTGAGCACATGAGGACCAGCGTAGGCTTTTCTCTACTGTTTTCTGAAGCGGGAATAGTATGGGCGTCCACTTTGAGGGGTGAATTGGAGCAGGTAGAGTCCGGGAGCCAGTCGGTTAACCGGAATGCTCACGGCACTTGCCCCGAGGTTGACCGTCCTGGAAGCGCCAATTTGCCGGCCCTGAAGGTCCAGTACTGAGACTTCCCCTGCCTGAGTCAGTGCCTTGGGCCACTGAATGAAGAGATGGTCGTCCGCTGGATTGGGAGAAAGGGTCCAGGGTACTTCTTCTTGCGTATCTACACTTAGGACCGTGCCTACCGGAATTTTTACAATGAGGGTATCATTGCTGAGTTGCTCGTCACCGGGGATGACGTTGATGATGGCTTCGATGTAAAACAGGCCGAAACCAGGGGCAACGAAGGGCCGAACGTGCTCAAACTCGAAGGTTTCGTTTGGCAGCAGGGTGAAGGCGGTGTCGATGCGGTCGCGGTAGTAGGGGCTGTTGTTGTAGCGATAACCAACGACAGCTTCTGCGGAGTCAAAGCTCAGGGTATCGAGACCCCGGTTGACGATGCTGCCCCGGATCAGGAAGGTGTCACCGGGAAGGTCCAAAGAGGTAGTGTCGATGCTGAAAACGGCCAGGTCGGTGCGTTTTACGGATGTCATGCGGAAGTCATCGACCACGAGGATGAAGCGATCAAGCGAGGTGTGACGGATAGCCAGGGACACATCCTGCCCCTCATAAGCCGCCAGGTCAACTGCCTGGTAAGAGAGGTCTGCAGGCTGAGAATCCACCACGAGTATGGGATCATTTGCGAGGAAGTCGGCCGGGGTAGTACCGCTGGTCGAGATACGTACCTCATAACTTTCTGCAAAAAGAGAATCCTGCGAGTATGCGAGAAATGAAAAACAGGTGTTAGCTGGAAGGTTGCTTACCTGTGGGAGGATCAGCCAGTCATCGCTGGGAATGGAGTCGTTTTGGTACCAGGAGGGAGAGGCTACGCTCAGGTTTCCATTTGTAGAGTCTTTATAGTCGGCGATTATCTGCCATCCGCCCTGCGGAGTCAGAAAAAGGATCTCGTCACGGGGAACTTCTCCGTCTTCGTCCAGGGTCTGGAAACCAGTGGGAAGGGTATTGCTGCCATCAAAGGTCTCAGAAAAGAAAGCGTCTCCATCACAGGGAACCCGTTTAAAGGCAGTTTTGCTTTCTGCTCTGGCTGGAAATCCGGATCGGCTGTTGATTTGGGCCGAAAGAGAGAAGTATAGACCGACAATCCCAAAGATTAAAAACGTGGTACGAAGGATAGGCTGCATGTATGGAAATCCGTTAGTGTAGTTGAATGGTTTAGTGGGAAGACGAGGGGCGGCGATGGATCGTTGCCAGTAAAGCAACAAAAAGACCCAAACTACCAGGGGTAATTTGAGCCTTTAGATTTTAATATGAAAAAGCCATTAGACTTTCTGGCCACGGGCCCGCATCTCTTTCACTACGGCATACAGGCCGCGCTTGGTGATGTTACGCATACCAGCAGCTGATACCTTAAGCTCGATCCAGCGGTCTTCTTCCGCCAGGTAAAAACGCTTCTTCTGAAGGTTTGGGTAAAACTTGCGTCGTACCTTGTTGTTCGCCTTGGAAACGTGGTTTCCAGTAATGGTGCGCTTGCCCGTTACATCACAAACTCGTGCCATTATAGTATATGGTTAATTCTTTAAAGAGGACTGTCTGATTGGAGATCGCAGCTTTTCGCGCAATCGGATGGCAAATATCAGGATAAATTCGGCTAAAACCAAAAGGGATTTGGGATTGATATTCAGAGCAAATGCTACTGAGTTCTCCAGCCAAAAAGAATCAGGCTAAGGGCCAGCGGGGCTCCTATCCACGTGATTGGGCGTACAATCCGAACCCATTTCCGGGGATCCTGCCCTCTCAATGGAAGCGAACTATGGCGCATCACCCTGCGTAACTGCCGTCGGCTCAAGGTATCCTGAACCGATAGGCTAAAGGATGCCAACTGGTCGCTGTCGATCTGGTAGGGAACTGCTACTTGTCGGACAAAGCTGTCCTGGTGCCATTTCCGATAAGTAACTTCTGCCGAAAGGATTGTCAAACGAGACTTTGATGTGGAATCGAGCAGAGAATCTACGGTGAAATTCGATTGTGGGATCCCTTCGATTTGTTGAAAAGGTCCCTGATTTTCAGTAAGGATATCGGTGATAAGCTGCCGATACAGGCTGTCATTGGGTAATTGGGCAAGAAGTCCATTCATGGCCAGAGTTAGCCCAAGAAAGAAAACCAGTCTGCTAGCGTCCATTGCGCAATGGATATATCCCCAGAAAATACCATCCCACAATAGGTAATGCCAATAGCCCTCCAACCGCCCAGTCCCGGGTAAACAGGCCTCCAACCAGGGCTACCAGCCCAAAGAAGGCCAGGATCAGCCAGTGAAACCGGAGCACCCGCTGTTTTTTGAGGTAAACCTGAATGGCGGGACTCCATTTTTTTCGGACTTCCTCGAAGTGGGGAACGATAAATGGCACCCGGTCAGCGGCAGCCACTATCTGATGATAAATGGAGATTGCGCTGGAGGTATCGGCCTTGGGATCGAGGCTGTCAATTTTTTCTACAGACGGCCAATATTCCCTTTGCAGCAGCGCAAATTCTGCATTGCTCAACATGGTGAGGCCACAGGCCTGGCAGCGTTGCGCTTTTGCCGAGGTTGTCCTGCGACAGTGTGGGCAGGTAATGCTGGTATCAGCCATGATGTTGAGCCTCCTCGATTAGTTTCTGGGCCAGCCTGGGAAGGCCCTCGGCGCTACGTGCCTGAATGAAGTCGATTTCATGGTGGGTGTAAATCTCAGGTTTGACGGGATCTACGACGTAAATCGGGATGGAATAAGTGGCATATTCAATCAGGGAATTGGCGGGATAGACCAGCAAAGAGGTCCCAACAATCAGCAGGATATCGGCTGTCGTGACGACTCTTGCAGCCTCCGAGATCATGGGGACTCCTTCTCCAAACCAGACGATGTGTGGCCTGAGCTGTTCGCCATCCGGGGCCAGGGTCCCGAGGCTGATGTCATCCGGCCAGTCCACAATCAGGTTCTCATTCTTTACGCTACGGGCCTTTAGCAACTCACCATGAAGGTGGATGACATTGGACGAGCCAGCACGCTCATGGAGGTCATCCACATTTTGAGTAATGATGGATACTTTATAATGAGATTCGAGGTCCTTGAGGGCATGGTGTCCTGCATTGGGCTTTACCTTTTTGAGTTGAGCCCTGCGTTGGTTATAAAAATCCAGCACCAGAGCTGGATTACGAGCAAATCCCTGGGGAGTAGCGACCTCGGTCACATCATGGCCTTCCCATAGGCCATTGTGATCCCTAAAGGTCTTGACGCCACTATCGGCACTGACTCCAGCACCTGTTAATACCACAATGTGCTTCATGCAAATTGAGCGATTGTACTTTCTCTTTTGTAAAACAGCATCAGCCAGGGTGGAAAACATCCTGGCTGTGGTTTCCTGAGTATCAATTTGCAAACAATAGCCCAGAGTCGAAAAAAACCATGAGAATAATCACATTTATGGGGAAAAACGATGGGTTAGCAACCATCAGCTCCTCCCAGACGGCGCTCAATGAGTTCTCCATCGCGGTAGAGATCATCGCGAACCAGTTCTCCGGCGCGATCCCAGCGGTAAAAATAGCCATGCGGTTTTCCGTCCAGGTATTGCTCGCGGATATACGGTTTTCCGTCGGGAAAGTAGATCTCATGCAGGCCGTGGCTCTTTCCTGCCCGAAAGTTGAACTCGGCCCGCTTCTGCCCATTGCGGTAGTAGCTCAGTTGTTGAGACACAAACCCATTTTCGATGATGTAATAGACTGTCTGGCCTACATCAGGGTGGTCCGCCATGGCGTGCCCGTTGAACGGAAGGCCATTGAGGGTATACCGATCAGGATCTCCCAATTTTGGCGCTATGGTACGGTCTAGTTTATCCAGGTGGATGGCCTGGCGATCGAGGTGGGGAGGAAGATAGGGAAGGTCGAGGGAAAACTGAGCATTTGCGGTTGAGAGCAGCGCCAGGAGTACGCTCAGGATAAAACTGATTCGCAGCATGATGTGGTAATTATTTTTTGATAAATGAAATGCCGGTTGACATAACAGTCCAGCTGTCGACCACAACTACTGAAAAGATAGGACCTGGACGGCAAAAACTATTGTGAAACCTCCTGTCAGAAATGTAAAAGATTGTAAAGAATAAACCGCTGAGCATCCAGAGACGCTCAGCGGTTGATAGGGCCAATCCAATGGGGAACTATTGGCGGCGTCCCCTGCGGTTGGGAGAAGACTGCTGACGGCGGGCTTTTTGTAGCTCCTCCTGCTTCTTCTGCTGGTTTTCAAGCCAGCGCTCAATGCGGCTCTTGGGTTGGGCATTGCCTTTTCCGTTGCCACCTTTTCCGCCTTTCTTGCCTTTTTGCTTGCGGGCCTGCTTTTGCTTTTCGCGCATCTCGGCAAGCAGTTTCTCATCGTTCACGAAGAATCGCTTGATCAACAGGGTCTGTGAGATCTGTAGCAGGTTGGAAGTCAGATAATACAGACTCAGACCTGAAGCATAGTTGTTCAGGAATACCAGCAGGAAGATCGGAGTGATATAGGCTACATACTTCATCTGTGCGCCAGCACCAGTTGTCGGCTGAGACTGCTGCTGATAGAAGACATAGATAAAGGTCGAGATGGCCATCAGGATGGTAAACAGACTGATGTGGTCACCATACATGGGAATGGTGAACGGAAGCTGCACGATGGAGTCATAGGTCGAAAGGTCATGAGACCAGAGGAAAGACTCGTGGCGCAGTTCTACTGCCTGTGGGAAGAAGAAGAACAACGCAATCAGGAAGGGGTAGGAAAACAGCATGGGCACACAGCCACCAAACATGCTGGCCCCCATTTCCTTGTAAATGCCCATCTTGGCCATTTGCAGCTTTTGCGGATCGTCCTTGTGCTTTTCGTCCAGGGCCTTCATCTCAGGAGTCGCATTCAGTACGCGCACCTTGGCCATCGACACATAGCTGCGGAAGGACAGCGGCAGCAGCAACATGCGGATTAGCACACCCAGGATGATGATAATGAGCCCGTAATTGCTGATGTATTTTTCGAGGAACTTGAAGATATAGGTTGTTCCCTTGTTGATCCAGCCGATGATCCACCAGCCGAGGTCCATTTCTTCTTCCAGGTCTACGTCGTAAGAACGTAGAGTGGTGTACTCATTTGGGCCCATGTACATGGCAAAACCATTCTGGATCTGATTGGGGTTGTCGATATCAATCACCAGTTTGGCGTCCATGATGCGGTTGACAGACTCGCTGTTACCAGGAGTGTTCATGGTCACCGTACCCGAGCGCAACGGCTCATCAGCCATCAGGATCTGGGAGAAAAACTGGCTTTTAAACGAAACCCACTCTACGAGGCTGGTTAGTTTTTCCTTTTCGACATCATCGCTCACACTCAGTTTGTCCACGTCTCCACCAAGTCGATAGACAATGGTAGACTTGGCCCGCATATTTTTCAGCGCCAGTTCGGTTCTGGGTACATAGGAAGTCCATTGCAGGGTATAGAAAGAGACATTCCCCAGCCCTTCTTTCAGGCCCTCCATGCGGATGTCGTATCCTACGTCAAACCGATCGCCATAGAAGGTATAAACCTGTTCAAGCTTCTTGCCATTTCCCAGATCAGCACTCATCACCAGTTGGGCACTGTCTTCCCCGGTAACCTGAAACCCTTCCTTGGAAGGAGTAAAGTACAGATCATTGGTACGAATTGCCCGGTTATTGTAGGGAAACTCCAGGTAAAAAGCATTGCGCTCATCTGCAGCTACAACGGGGAGGGGGAGAGAGTCATAGGTCTCATGGTGGTTGAGGTAGGCTGACTGAATCAGGCCTCCTTTTGTGCTGAGGTTGACGGTCAGCTCCTCAGTGGTAACAGTTATTACCTCTTCTTCACCTTCTGCTACAGCGGCAAAATCACTGTATTTGTCCCTGAGCTGGGCATTGGCGATGGAGTCGCGGGAAGCAGCGTCCATTGTGTCCAGGACTGCCGTCGGCGTTTCGGTCGTTTCGGTAGGGGGAGTCGTAGTCTGTTCGGTCGTCGCTGTAGGAGTCTCGTCACTTTTGGCTGGTGGTTCCGGGGCAAAATACTGGAAATACACCACCGTCAGCAATGCGATCAACAGGATCCCTATAATCGAATTTCTATCCATTATATTTTTTTCGAAAGGAATTGAGGAAGCAAAGGTACGAAGATTTTTTCGCGGAAGCAGGGGATTTTGGCCTTTGCTGGCAAAGACTCCTCATGGGACGGTCAGGATGGAAAGAAATTGTGATTTCTCCAGAGAATGGACGCGACACTATGCCCCTTCCTCTACTTCGTGTCCGTGTCGTCCCCGAAGCGGAACAAACCGAAAGGGGCCCAGCTGCTGTACCTGATACTCATCGCGGCCCAGGCGGGTGATGAGCTGCATTTGCTGCTTTTTCAGGTCTCCGACCGGAATGACCATTTTTCCGCCAATCTCCAGTTGCTTGCGTAAGGGATCGGGAACAGCCGGGCTGCCAGCAGTGACGATGATTCGTTCAAAAGGCTGATAGCGGTTCCAGCCCTGAGAACCATCACCCTGGTGGAGCTTAACGTCCAAACCCAGTTCTTTCAGCTTTTCGCCAGCCTCACGAGAAAGGGAGCGGTCATACTCTACCGAAAACACCTTCATCCCCATTGCCGCCAGGACAGCTGCCTGATAACCAGAACCTGTCCCAATTTCGAGGACTTTCATGCGGGGCTTCAGGTCCAGCCACTCGGTCATCTTGGCGACTGTATAGGGCTGACTGATGGTTTGACCTTTTTTGATAGGCAAAGCCTTGTCCTCATAGGCCTCTTCATCAAAGACCCCTTCCACAAAAAAATGACGGGGTACCTCCATGAGGGCAGCGAGTACGCGCTCATCGGCGATTCCCTGGGTTTCCAGGTGCTCTACCAGACGTTTTCTAAGTCCACGGTGCTTATAAGTGTCCAACATGGAGGGTGATCTTCTCAGCTTTTAGGGTACGAAGGTAAAACCCGCACAGGGGCTTTTCCCAGTCAGACCCGAAATATTATCTGCTTCTGGCAATCCACTCCCTCATCAAAAGCGAAAATTATACCTGCTTTCTGACGCACAAACGCTTTCATTCCAGTATCTTATGGAGGATGGGAATAGTGGAGTGGGGTGGATATCAAGTTGAAAAACCGAAATGATAGATTTGCCATCCCTCCAGTATCCCTCTTCTGGATTTTCTGATTCCCTCACATATTCAATCAATTCACATCCGAATGCCTTACACGCTCCATGTTCTCCTAATCGGAATTGACCAGTATGCCCATGTTCGTCCTTTGACTGGTTGTGAGCAGGATGTGCAGCGCATGGCTCAGTACCTGAATTCCATCCAGCATCAGATGCCATGGGAACTCGAGATGCACCAGCTACTCAATCGGGCTGCAAATCGGGCGGGGATCCTGTCAGCATTTGAAAATCGATTGTACCACAAGGTGCAACCGGATGACCTGGTGCTGATTTATTATTCAGGCCATGGAGCTCAGGAGGAAGCTGGCGAAGTGTGGCATAAATCCGAATATGATGGCAGACTGGAAGGGTGGGTCGCTCAGGATACAGGAGTTGAAGCTGCCCATGCACGGCTGATCGCTGACAAGGAACTGCGTTATTGGTTGGGGAAAATCGGGACCAAAGGAGCTCGTATTATCTCCATTTCAGATTGTTGCCATTCGCATGACAACCATCGTTCCTCGCAGCCAGTGCCTCCGGCAGCTGGGCAAGATGTTGCACGAAGGTCTGAATTAGTGCTGCCAGAACGACCTTTTGAGGATTTCTGCTTTGCAGGAGAAATTTCAGCTCAGGATCTGGCTACACGATCCATCGAGGAACTGCTCCCCACGCCACGCATGGTGGTGCTGAGTGCCTGTGAAGCCTGGGAGTTGGCCTACGAGTCTACCGATGTGGGGGGCATTTTTACCCACTACCTACTCGACATTCTACGTGAGTCGGGAGGCGAAACCAGCTATTTCGAGTTGCAGAGCCAGGTAGCCCAACGCATTCGCAGGGATCGGCCCGATTATCCTCAACGCCCACGGGCCGCGATCAGTTTTGGTCACGAACCTGATCTCTTCGAATATTTCCTCCAACCAGGCCAAAAAGGACGCAGTCGCATTCTGGCAAACCTGACCCCGCTCCCAGATCGAAACACACCGGATCAGCATTTCTGGCAAATGGACAAAGGCCAGATTCATGGCGTAAAGGCCTCAGGTCCTGACCTGGCCGACTCGTTGGTTGCGATTTCTCTGTCTGGAGAAAAGGTAGCTTATGGCTATGTGATCGAGGTTGAAACGGCGTCCAGCGTGGTCATGATTCCCTCAACTGATTTGGCATTTCAGGAACTGGAGGAGTCAGCCAGCTACCGGGGGTATTTGCCCGGGCTGATGCAGCGGGCATTGCGGCTGCATTTACACGGCGAAGCAGAACTGGTGCAACAAACCCAGGCTATGCTGGAAGAAAGTGGGTCGGACCTGGAAAAAGCGGGACTGATATTTCAGACAGAAACTGAGGGCGCTGATTTTGGGGTAAAAGCGCTGACAGTGCAGGGAGATGTTTACCTCATTGTCACCGAACTGGGCAACCCTCGCCCCTTGCTGCGTCAGATCTTTTGTGGCCGCAGGGTGAATGAGGAGATTCTGCCTGATCTGGTTAGCCAGCTTCGCACACTGCAAACCTGGGCATTTGCCCGATACCTGCATAATGATCGCCCTGAAGCATTGGATCCTCACTTCATTAGCCTGGAAATCCTTAAATCCGGACAGGTTGAGCCTCAGATTGATGATGTCATCACGGTAGAGTTGGATGGGGTTGAACGGGAAAATCTACAGGCAGAGGTGGAGATCCGCCTGAGAAATGACAGTTCTCAGAGCCTGTATGTCAGCCTCTTATTTCTCGATGCAAATGGGGCTATATCCTCGGGACTGTTGCGTCCGTCAGTGGCCAGGCTGGATGCGGGGGGCAAGATCATCGCATTGGAGGGGAGAAGCATCAAGCTTAAGTTGTACAGGCACTGTTGGCAGTTCAACCACGAGGTGTCCTGGTTTTTTCTTCAGGTGGTTTTCAGTACAGAGCCTTTTACGGTGGAGGAATATGATCAGCAGGGGGCTCCATGGCCTCAGCTTCCCTGGGATAACTACAGAAATCCGGGTGTAGGGCTGGATTTTGGGCAGTACGAAGATGAAGAACCCACTGGAACCTGGCAGGCGAGGTGCTATCGGATCGTTACGTCCAATCCCTATTTTGATCCATCTGGGGAGTATACCTCATAAAAAATGAGAGCCCGCCTGTAAAGGGCGGGCAGTCAATAAAAAAGGAACACACACATTTTCTCTTATCACAATAAACGAAAAAAAATCCTAGTTTGATAGTTTTTCGTTTTTTGGCCTGGGCCTCAGGATGAGGTAAATTCCCCAAATAATGAGCGGAATACTCAGTTGCTGCCCGAGGTTAAGGGTCATGCTCAACTCTTTGGCAACCTGAACTTCCTTGAAAAACTCAATGACAAATCGAGCACCAAAAACCAGCACAAAGAACCATCCGGTTAGCTGCCCGATCTTTTCCTTTGCGGCGGTATACCAGTACATTCTGTAGAGGACGACGAATATAAGGAGATAGGCCAGGGCTTCATATAGCTGGCTTGGATGTCGCGGCACAGGATCAGCTTCGTAACGGGTAAAAATAAAAGCCCAGGGCACATCGGTAGGTGCGCCTACTATTTCGTGGTTCATAAGGTTGCCGAGGCGAATGAGGGTACCCGCCAGAGCTACCGACATGGCGATGCGGTCTGTGATCCAGAGTAGCGGCTTTTTGCTTACCCTTCTTGAAAATATCCACAAGGCAAGGAATAGCCCGATGGCACCCCCGTGACTGGCCAGCCCTCCCTGCCAGATTTGGGGAATTTCGGCCAGATGATCCTGGTAGTAATCCCATTGGTAAAAGAAGACGTGCCCCAGTCTGGCCCCAATGATAGCTCCTGCTACGATGGTTAGGAGCAGGCCGTCCAGCCAGGCCTCTGGTAGTTTTTCTGCCTTAAAAAGACGCTGAGTCAGGTAATAACCGATGGCAAAGCCTGTTGCAAACAGCAGGCCGTACCACCTGATGTGGATGAATTCCCAACTCAGGATTTCCGGATTGGCCGTCCAGGTGATATATAGTAGAGGGTTCAAAATGCGCTAGGTTAGGGGATGTAAAATTAGAGGCTTTTTTCTGGGAATTAATGCAAAGTTAGGGAGTTGATGTAAATTTATCCCATGCGAAATCTCATCCTATTGGTAATGGCCATTTTCATGGCTTCATGTGCTTCATTCAAATCGGTTGATCAAAACCGCTATACCAGCCGAGAGGAGGCATTAATCCGTGCCGCAGGTGCGGAGGAGCCGATGCGTGTTTTTGAGATAACCAGCTACGAAGATTCCCTCCTTTTGCGGCAACAAAGTCAACCCGTGGTCCCCAATCCGGATGATGAAACCCTGCAACTTTTCGTGGATCGACTCTATGCTACAGTCACCGACTCTGCCTCGCTAGGGGTGGGAATTGCAGCTCCTCAGGTCGGTCTGCTTCGCAATATTATTTGGGTGCAACGCTTTGATAAGCCTAATTTCCCCTTTGAAGTGTACCTCAATCCCGTTATCAAGCAGTATTCTGATTTGAAGCAGGATTGCCTGGAGGGTTGCCTGTCCATCCCTGGACGGCGAGATACGACCACCGATCGCGCTTACGCTATCCTGCTGGAATATGATCGGATGGACGGCACCCACGAAATCGAAATGGTGGAGGATTTCACAGCGGTAATCTTTCAGCATGAGATAGACCACCTCAATGGAATCCTCTACCTCGACCACCTGGAGCAGGAAATCCGCGATGCGAAGGAGCGGGAGTAAATCAAATTCCTCCCCTCAGCTCAATGATTCGCGACAGGTATTTGCCCAGAATATCAAACTCCAAATTGACCAGATCACCTGCCTGCAACTGGTGGAAATTGGTGTGCTCGTAAGTGTAGGGAATGATCGTCACGGAAAATTCGGATTTGCCGGCATCTACCACGGTTAGGCTGGTTCCGTTGATGCAAACGGAGCCTTTGTCCACCAACAGGTGCGCGAATTGTGAGGCAAATTCGAACCGATAATTCCAGGAGCCTTCTACCTCCTCTACCGAAATCACCCTTCCGGTTCCATCGACATGCCCCTGAACGAAGTGGCCATCAACTCGTGTGTCAGCTTTCATGCTGCGCTCCAGGTTGATGCGGGTTCCTTCCTTCCACTGTCCCAGGTGGGACTTTTTCAGGGTTTCGTCAACGGCTGTTACGGTATAACGGGTACTGTCGCCTGTGTTCAAAATTTTGGTCACAGTGAGGCAGACCCCATCATGTGCGATGCTTTGATCCACTTTGATGGGCTCATCAAATGGAGCACTTATCGTGAAAATGCGGTTGGTTCCCTCGCTTTTGACAGCTTCTACTGTCCCCATGAACTCTACGATTCCAGTAAACATATTCTGTTGGTTGGTTAGTCAGGGAGGATAACTCCGGTGATGAAAATGGGTTCAGACAAAAATAAAACAGGCTGCCCAATCGGGCAGCCTGTAACAGAAGGATCTTTGTCATTTGAAGGCGTCATCAGATTTCGAACGATAAACTTCGCTTACCGAATTCGCTTACCGAATTCGCTTACCGAAGCAGCGTCACAAATCCTTTGATCGTGCGTGGGAGGTTGCCTCCCAGGCTCTGCTCTTCATAGCGAAGGACATAGTAATAGGTGCCTTCTTTGGCTTCTTTGCCGCTATTCTGTTCGCGACCATCCCAGAGGGAGTTGATATCAGTGGTAGTCCGTGCCATCATTCGACCCCAACGGTCAAAGATGGTGAACTCCACGAGCACGACGTCCCGGTTTTCAGCGGGACGAAGGATGTCATTGGCTCCATCTCCATTTGGTGTGAAGACATTGGACATGGTCAGCGAGGGGCAGTAATCTACGCAATAGGAGTTGTCCAGCTCACTGGTGTTGCCGAGTGAATCGGTGATGGTGACAGCATAGCATCCGGCAAATTGTTCCCCACGGTCCTGGAAACGGATCAGCAGGGTGGTATCCTCGGAGAAGTCCACATAGTTGATGCGGAGAAGCTCCCGGAAAGGACTCTCTTCATTATTGGCAAACCACAGGGTGATATACTCTGCGTCTGAATCACAATCCTGCTCTGACTTGGAAACCTCCAGGGTATGGATCAGGGTTTCGCAGTCGCCTGTAGCTACTACAGTCGGAGGACAGGGCGGGTCATCGTCCTGGGCGAAGTCGCAGGCTTCCTGGGAGTCATTAGCCAGAACCTCAGGGCGATCAAGGGTAGCGTAGGTCCCAATTGAGCGAATGAAGTAGCAATAGGGAACATCGGGATTCAGGTTCTCATCCCGGTAGGCGTGCACATTGGCCCCGGTTCCCTGCACCACGGTAATCATCTGATGAGGAGCTCCGTTGTCAGAGCGCCAGACTTCGTACTGATTGTTCATCCATGGGACATAGTCGGTCCAGGTCAGGTCGATGAAATTGCTTCCTCCGCCCTGTGCTTCAAGGAAAATGGTCGAGGCCTGATTGGTCCCATCGCTTATTTGTACCCTTTCCCCATCCGCTGTGAATACTTCTACACGGTAGTTGTACCCCCTGGCTTCCGTATCCAGGTTCTGGTCCACATAGGTCGTATCATCAAAATCCTGGGTCGCGATCAGAATGGCCGGGAAGCCATTGTTGTTGGCTCGGTAAATATGATAGGAGTACGGGGCAAGGAAAATAGAGTCAACCTTCGGCTGATTCCACCTCAGGTCCACCTGACCGCTTACTGCGGAGGTATAGCCTACCCCGATGCTGTCATTCATTATATATAGCGGGGTATTCTCCAGTTTGAGACAGGCATCAGCTGCACAACTTTCGGTGGCTGGCAGAGAAGGAAGATTTGGATCGGAGAAGATCGCCGTAATGGCGTAGCATATGCTATCTCCCAGTCGATCTGGAATATCCAGTAGGGAATCGATGAACATGGTGTTTCCCCAACCCTGGACAGAGTCGATTAACTGGTAGCCCGCCTGCTCAGGTGTCTGATCACAGCAGACTGAATCCTGGATGAAGGAGGAGCCATTGGTCTGTCGGTAAATTTTATATCCCCAAACCCGTTCTTCACAGGGAGTAGGGTCCCAGGTAAGGCGGAAGCTTCGGTTTCCTCTGGCAATGTCAACATTGGAGGGGGGAGGAGGGATCACATTGATCTCAACTGCAGCATAGGCCGCCAGGGTATTGGTACCCGGATTGTCATTGTATGATTTGTTGTCGGTGGCATAAAGGTCCACCTGATAATGCTGCTTGCGGATGTTGTCACATTCGGTCTGCCAGAAAATGCTGCCTTTCACTGTATCTGGCTCTGTGATAAGGTTATCAGCATTATTGGTTGCAACCGGCAGGGTACTAAAGAATCGGTTGGCCTGTGGTCCCAGGTCGACCACGGTGCCATCCAGTGTTGCGCTGTTTTCTACGGCAAAGGGTCCATTGTCCCCGAGGCCCCCATTGTTCAGGTCCACATAGAGGCTATCCGTACTATCCGGATCGTAGGCGAAGAAGTCAAACTCTACACTTTGCCCGGCATACACACAGGTATCAGTGATGGTCTCGATTACGGGTGGATTGTTCTGGCAGGGATCTACCCAGACGGCCAGGTCCCGGAGCACATACCCAATCATGATGCCGTTTCGCCACTCTTCTACCACGTATCCAAAGTTGTAAATACCTGCCTGCTGTGGGGTAACCCAGGTTATCTGCCCGGTCACGGGATCCATGGTCAGGGTAGAAGTCCCAAATGCGGGATTATCCGGGAATCGGTATCCGCGGGCCGTATCAGGATTAAATGGAGGGTTGTAAGGTTCGGCAGGATCGAAGGAAAGGCTGGGGTATAGAGAAAAGCTGAGTGAATCTCCATCTGCATCCCAGGCACCCGGGTTATGGGTCCAGATTTTGCCGATACAGGCATCGTCAAGAGGCTCATTCAAAAGGACCGGTGTATTGTTGAACCCAAGAATGGGAGCTGGGATAGTCAGCCTGGTTACCACTGAGAATGCTTCGTCAGTAGGATTGACGATGTTGACCACCGACCCATGACGGGCCACATCTGCATAGGCCATCTCATATTCACCAGGCCCTGGAAAGGTATAGGTAACGGTGTAGATATTGCGCTTGACCGTTCCTTTTACCTCAATTCCATTTCCTGCAGAGGAGATGGAGCATTCCGGGTTGGGAATCCCTGTCATACGGGGACCGTTATTTCGGGGTATTTCAAGGAGGGTGGCGAGAGGGACCTGCGACCCTGAACCTACGTCATATATATATATGTCTGCCGAACAGCGATCGACCCCTGCCGGAGCGGGGTCAGTATAGGTGGTAAGGGTAATGATATAGGTATTAGTGTTGGAAGCATTGGGATCGCGTGCGGCAGTTATCTGTCCGGCGAGGTTGTGGGTAGCCCATGACAGAGCTGGCATCCCTCCCAGGCAGAAAAAAAGTAGCAGGCGGCTCCAAAACCATACCGGGCTATTGCGGTGAGTTGCGCGTTTGCTTGGATTATGATTCATAGTCTAATTAAAACGGTAGGAACAGATGGAAGGTAGCGTTATTGCCATAGGCAGGGTAGAGATCGGATGGGGAAAAAAGAATATACCAATATCAACGAAGCACTACAATGTAAGTTTTGAGTATCTGGTCGGTGAGTTGACGTTTTTCGGCATAATTATTTAAAGACTTCTTTGAATGGTTGGTTGCATCTTGTCGCAAAAAATCCGTAATTGCACGACCATTTCAGAGACCTAAGGTATATTAGAATAAAATGGATTCCAGAAGCTATAAAACGCTGTCGGCCAATCGGGAGAATTCCGGTAAAAAGTGGCTCGTAGTGGACGTAGAGGGAAAAGTATTGGGCCGTGCTGCCTCTGAGGTCGCCATGATCCTGCGTGGCAAGCATAAGCCTAACTATACTCCTCACGCTGACTGCGGAGACAACGTCATCGTCATCAATGCTGACAAGATACGCTTTACTGGCAACAAGCTTGCTCAGAAAAAGTATATCCACCACACCGGTTATCCCGGAGGTCAGCGTGAAATCACCGCCGGCAAGTTGCTGGCCAAGCACCCTGAGCGCGTTTTTGAAAACGCCGTTCGTGGGATGCTGCCCAAGAATCGTCTGGGAAGTCAGCTCTACACCAACCTACGCGTGTACGCTGGTGCTGAACATTCCCATGACGCACAGGAACCCGAAGTTCACGAACTCAACGCATAGTCATCCATTCTTAACTCATGAGCCAGATCGTAACTGTTGGACGTCGTAAAACCGCAGTAGCCCGTGTGTTTCTAAATGAAGCCGGTACGGGAAATTTCCAGATTAACGGACGCGACCTCGCGACACATTTTCCCGTTGATCTCCTGCAATTGAAGGTAACCGATCCTTTCAAAATTGCCGGACTCAACCTGGGAGAGTTTGATATCAAGGTAAATGTTGCCGGAGGAGGTATTACAGGACAGGCAGAAGCTGTCCGACTCGGCATCGCACGTGCTTTGGTAGAAGTGAACGAGGAGAACCGCCCACCACTCAAGGCAGCAGGAATGCTGACACGAGACTCTCGTAAGGTGGAGCGTAAGAAGTACGGACGCAAGAAAGCACGTAAGAGCACTCAATTCTCCAAACGATAATCCTATACGGACCCAAGATATGGAGCAACCTACCTATCAATCATTACTCGACGCAGGGGTACACTTTGGACACCTCAAGAAGAAGTGGAACCCTCAGATGTCTCCCTATATTTTCATGGAGCGGAACGGGATTCACATCATTGACCTGAATAAAACGCTCCGCATGCTGGAAGAAGCAACCAGCGCTGCCAAGCAGCTGGCTCTTTCAGGACGCAAGATCCTTTTTGTCGCTACCAAAAAGCAGGCTCAGGAAATCGTAGAAGCCGAAGCAAAGCGCGTGAACATGCCATTTGTTACCGAGCGCTGGCTGGGAGGTATGCTGACAAACTTTGCGACAGTGCGCAAGTCCATCAAGCAGATGAAAAACATCGAAAAGATGAAGACTGACGGCACATTTGATCGCATCAATAAGAAAGAGCGACTGATGCTGACCCGCGACCAGGCCAAACTGGAAAAAGTGCTGGGAGGTATCGCTGACCTCAATCGTCTGCCATCTGCGCTCTTCATCGTGGACATTCACAAAGAGCACATTGCTGTAGCTGAGGCCCGCAAGCTGAACATCCCTACC
This sequence comes from uncultured Bacteroidia bacterium, assembly GCA_964343195.1. Taxonomy (GTDB): domain Bacteria; phylum Bacteroidota; class Bacteroidia; order J057; family J057; genus CAYVAP01. Next base: position 32,257 of record CAYFIR010000068.1, read on the forward strand.
ATCGCCATGGTAGATACCAATAGCAACCCTAACCTCATTGACTTTCCCGTTCCTGCCAATGATGATGCGACGAAGTCCATCCAGTTGGTCATGCGTGCCATCACCGATGCCATCGCAGAAGGACTGGAAGAGCGCCAAAAGCGCCGCGAAGAGGACCGTGTAAAGCGTGAAGCCAGCCGTCAAAGAGCAGAAGATGCTGCAAGTAGCTCTGATGCTGCTGAGGCTCCTGCTGTTGAGGAAGCTGCTGAATAATATCTGGCCTGACCAGTTTACATAGAATGGATAAGTAGCCGACCCCATGGTCGGCTATTTCCATTTATTCTTGGCTGATAGGTTGCCGGGATGATCTATTGGGATCAGAACGAATCCATTTGACACTTGTCCACCAGCTTCCCATATTTGGGTATGCTGCCTTATTAATCACATGGCTGAACACAACGACCTTGGTAAACAGGGAGAGGACCTGGCGGCGGCCTTTATGGAGGCCAAAGGGTTTCATATCCTGGACAGAAACTACCGTTTTAAGCGAGCGGAAATTGACCTGGTGGCCTTGCAGCTTGATCCGGGCGAGTTGGTTTTCGTCGAAGTCAAAACCCGAAGCAGCCATACCTGGGGAGCTCCTGAGGTGGCCGTTGACAGTAAAAAACAGTCGCAGATGTTCCGGGCAGCTGATGCTTACCTGCACGAAAAGCAGATGCGGACGGTGCCCGTCAGGTTTGATGTCATAGCGGTTACCCTTCATTCCTCTGGAGAGCCACTATTTCATCACATTGAGGACGCATTCAGGATGATGGACGGAGGCTGGTAGTAAAAAAATCAGACCTATGTGGCTACAAATCAGGCTAATGA
>CAYFIR010000069.1:0-32721 GCA_964343195.1 uncultured Bacteroidia bacterium
GTTCGTAGTTCGTAGTTCGTAGTTCGTAGTTCGTAGTTCGTAGTTGGGTACTGACTTGACTCCCACCGGGTTACAACAATTTCTCCATATCCCGTCCATATTCCCCCTATAAACCCTATACACCTTATTCCCCCCTTATTCCTTAAACCGCATACCGTTCTCCCCATTCCGCCCGTATTTCCTTCCTGTTACACGAGAGAAACCGGACTAAAGTAGAGCACCTCAGAGTATTCAAACTGCTTGTTGGTTCCTCTCAGATGTCCCGAAAGCTGGATTTCCAATCGTTGATGTATCCGGCGCACTCCCCCCGTATCCTCCGTAACAACCTTGGCATTAAAATTTTCTATGGACTCAATCCGCTTTTCGTGTTTTCTGATGGCTTCTTCCAACGATTGCTTGATCGCATCGATTTCCAGCCCTTTCTGGTTAGAGATCACCACGAAATCTTTGTCCCAAATCCTGCAACCATACTCCTCATCAAAGCGCAGTTCACCCATCCGAGTAGTTATAATCAGCCCGATATGCTGTCTAATTGATTCCTCTACTGTCACGTGCAAACGATCATTTTGCTGGTGGAGCAGGGCTCGAAATGAGAAGGGGATTGAATAAAAATCGGCCATGGGGAAGGGAAATTCGTGAGTTGAAATTCGTGGGGTTGCATCTTCTGCCCATCGGAACATGGTATCATTTCATCTATTCACCAAACTGCCTCTGGAAATAGGCACTAGTTTAGCTTGACAATTCCTCCGGAAACATTGGTCATAGCCTGCCCTTCAACATTTACAGTAGCTGCGGAGACTTTGGCCATGGCGGAGCTTTCCAGGCTTGCCATGGCATTACCGGCAACCTTGGCGTTGGCATTGGCTGCGATTTCCGCATTAGCACCAGCACTGGCAGCGAGATTGACACCAGCATCGAGGCTCATATTGGCACCGGCTGCCAGATCTGCATTTGCACCGGCACTGGCAGAGAGATTGGCTCCTGCATCCATCAAGGTATCGGCACCGGAAGCAGTGGAAATATTACCCCCTGCATCTATGCTGGTATCGGCCCCGGAGGAAACTGCAATGTTGCTACTGGCATTGATGTTGATGTCAGTAGCATCGATGTTGAGTGTATCTGATGCGCTAATATTAATGGTAGTACTGGAAATCGTAGTTTCGTTCCCACTACTAAAATTAATGGTACCTCCATCGGCCATGGTCAGGCTAAGGACATTGGCCCCGTCTCCAGTTACTATTTTGATGGTCTCTTCACCTGGGGTATCCACGATCTGGATTTCGTTACCACTTTTGGTGCGAATTGACTTGATGTCATTGTCCTGATGGTCCCAGGCAGCATTGGGCCTGTTATTTCCATGATAGAGACTTCCCATGACAAAGGGTTGGTCCGGGTCGTTGTATTCAAAGCCGATCAGGACTTCATCACCGACCTCAGGGATGAAGAAAAAGCCCCGGTCAGCAGCAGCATGGGCGCTCATCACGCGAATCCATGGGGTTTCCCCCTGCCATAGAAACTGCACCTTTACCCTGCCCAGCCCTTCGGGATCATAGGTGTCTGTAACCACTGCAGGTTGTGGTTGCACCCTGGGTTGTTTTACTCCTGGGTTGGCAGGTGGAATGGCCGCATCTGAAGGAATTGCCTCAAATATATTCTGGTAATTGCCATTTCCCTCCACACGGTGTCGTACGTGAATCACAGTATACTTCCCATACTCCTCCATGCCGTCCAGTCGATTTTCTGTCTTGTATCCTGAAATGTCAATGGCTGTGCCCAGTTTTACCTGAATGTTTTCACTGTTGCCCCGTAGGTGTACCATCCTGCTTCCCTGCTGACTCCCTCTGGTCTTGGCATGCTCATCCAACGCGCTTTGACTCTCAAACCCCAACAGTGATTGATGCTGGGTGGGCCCCTGATAAAACTCCTGGGATTTGTTATACATTTCTTCAGCAAAGCTACCACCTAATTGAAGCGCACTGGCTGAAGGCTGGGCCCCACTCATAAACTCGTTTTGCAGGTACTGGTAGCCTTCATACTGATCTCCAACCGGCTCCAGTCCCATGTCCAGGTCAAAGGAATGCAGGTCTGATCCCAGGACCAGTTTGATCGGGTCAGATTCTTTTTTTTGATCAAAGTATAGTTTTTCGCCATCGTAATAGAACCACCCTCCAATACGATTGGCCATGCGGGAAAGGAACTGCCAATCAGTCTCCTGGTACTGCATGGTGTGAAGGCGCTGCTGTTGTCTTTCCCCACCTGTCTCAAAAGGAATCACATTGCTGGGGTATTCTCCTAATACTTCATTGGCTATATCAGTCGTATTCATCTCGGCAAAAGTCCGACAATGCAACCCGCGTTCCAGAAGCACTGTGGGGCTTTTTCCTCTGAGAACTACATCGCTGCCGGATCCATGGTGACGCGCAAATCCCAAATGAGTAATCAGACCAACAAACAGCTGACTCTGACTTTCAGATAGCTGCTGAGATTCCATGCTGATCTTTACGGCCTTCCCAATCATCTCTCTGGATGCATTGATCACATTGCCCGCACTCCCTTCTATCACCTGTACTGGGACATGAATTTCAAATTCATGGTGCCCGTAGATATGCTGATTAATGACTACCTGATGGTAGGGAAACAGGGGCTTATCCTGTCCTTCCACTTCGATATGAGCTACTGCTTTTTTTGCCACGACAGATTGATTTGGGTTCAGGAGCGTACATTAAAAAGCTACGCCCGCTAAAGCTTTCCGGGGAAAGATGAACTGGGGAGAGTCATTGATAGAATGATAAGGATCCTCACCCGATGCACACGGTGCGGGGCAAGGATCCTGTTTGGGATCAGATCGGAGGATTAGCTGGGCCAGCTATTCTCATGCTCGGCACCGCCCATGATGATCTTCTTGGCTGAGATGGTCAGGCTCTCTACCATGCCGGTGTTGCCAGATGCGCCAAATGACTCCTGGTAGCCTACCATGTAGGCATCTTCAAATTCCAGGACTTTGAGCTCTGCATCCTCTTCGGTTTTATTGAAAACAACCTTACCAGCCTTGCGGGTATAAGAAGAAACCATCCACTCAAAAAAGGCAGTATCACTGGAAGATTCGATGGTCAGGTAAATTCGACCACCGCGTACATCAGAGGCGGGTTTGCCAAACTGATCAGTGTCTCGTTCTAAATCATAGGTGCACTCCAATACTCGGTATTGGTTTCCATCGACGTCCAAAGTGGCTTTGAAAGACATTTTTGTTAATTTTAAGGGTTAATGTGAGAATTTATGTGCGCTGGGGCCGTAACGGGGCTCCAGCCATTTTTTTTACATCGTGATGAAGGCGAATAGTTGCAGACCCAACCCATGAGCCTGAAACGATCACCTTTAGCCTATTTCTTCGACCTTGGTGTTCCACACGTAATTGTCGATTCCCTCTCCGGCAGTTCCATCCATCTTGATGGCGAAGGATTTTGCTGGGAAATAGGGGTCGAGCACAACATGGACCAGGATGCGGTCAGGCTGCCCATTTTCTGTATCTGGCTCAAACTTTTTGATGGCAAAGTTCTTGATCAGTTTGCCGTTGCCCTTGATGCTGTTGAGGAACTTGACGATCTGGGTACGGTAATCGTTGAGCATTTTGGCATTGGCATTTTGGAAGGCCGCCCGGTTGAGAAAGTCAGCGATCACTTTTCCTACCCAATCAAAGACCATCACCACGCTATAGGTCCGCAGGCCAACGTCATCGCCATTGTAAAGCGTCCGGGCAGAGTAGGCCATAACTCCTCCAAACTCCTTCACCATCGGCACCAGTCCCCGCTGATCCAACTGTCCGATGTGTTCCTGAAGTAGCTTGAATCGCACTCCATCTACATTTTCCAGTGTTCCGTATTGCTTCCCCGCAATAGGTTGAGAAATGGGAATATCGGGGTTGTAGATTTTGCCAGCCAGTGCAGCAGAAGGTGGCAGGGTAATGCTTTCCTCTTCTCCTACATCAGTCTGGGCTTCGCGACCGATCAGCCAGTTACAAGTCATGATCACGTTGGTCTTGTCGACATCCGGGTAACCAGACTCGTCAAACAGATCGATCACACTTTCGTGGTCTCCCAGGTCCCGGAAGTCCGTCAGCAGCATGACTTTGTTATCATCGGCCATCTGAGACCATTCGCGGAGTACCTTGTTGCTCCCGAGAAAGCCGGGCACTACCAGCAGAGAGTAATTGTCGGACTTACCAACCGTGCCGTATGCCCACTTGAGTTTTTCTTTCACAGCATCACGGAACTGTTCCATATCAGGATTGGAGATCTGCTCCATGCTGGCATTCATCAGGGTCAGGTTCTTGATTTTATCCGTTTGAGCATTTTTGAAAAACAGCGCCACCGTACGGTAGGCTTCTTCCAATTCACGGGTTTCTTCAAGGCCTTTTTTGACATTGACATTGAGCAGTTTCTGGGAATTGTCCACTTCCTCCTGGGCGGCACCGATCATTTGCTCAACGTCTTCGGAACCAGATAGGAGTTCATGCCACTTTTTCAAACGCTCTTTTAGCTCACGCCGCTTGTCTTTGTTATCGGCTTCGTTGAGAAAAATATCTCTCAGCGCCCGCTTGGTGGGGTTGAGGTTCCGAAGGCCATCGACGGTCGCATCAAGGATGTTAAAGCGACCGAAAGTAACCAGTTTCTCGAGAGGCTCTTTATATCGTTCTTCTGGAGTTAAGGCTTGTTGCTCTGCCATTGGAATAGGTTTCTTAGGGTTGGGAGAAAGAAAATGGTAAAGGAAAGTTCAGGGAGGAGCTTATTCCTCAGGATCGATTTCGTCCAGTTCCTGAATAAAAGCCTGAACAGCTTCCAGATAGGCTTGCTTGGCCTCTGCATCAGCCAGCAACTTGTGCAGGATCTTGATAGACTTAAGACGTTTGATAAAGCCAGCATACATTTCCTGCTTGCCCTGAATTTCCTGAAGGAGTTCACTTTGAGCGATGATTCCATCTTTCCCAAAGTCCATCAATGTCCCGAACTTCAACTCTTCGGAGATCGGCACTCCGTCCGCATCTTCAAACTGTACCTCCTTGCTGGGTTTGAAACGGTCAAACACATCCTGCATGGTCTGGCAGTCCTCTACGAACTCTGGCTCACTGGGAGCCTCCTCCGTAAGCTGTTTTATCATCAGCGTACGGTTATAAGGGATGTCTGGAACACCAGGAATGCGTTTTTCCTGAATCAGCCAGGCACCTGGCCATTTGATATCGCGGTGATCTTGAAATTTCGCCATCTATGCTAAAGATTTAGTTTTCATTTTCAGGGAATAGGGATCATTGTCCCTTTTACTGACCAATGAACATTGATCATTGAACGTTTATCATTGAGTCTTCCACTTTCCAGTCTAACTGCTCGCCATCATACTCTACTACGATGGTATCTCCTGCCTTCACTTCTCCTTTGATAAGCATGCGAGAAATGGGGCGAGTCAATTGCTGCCGGATTTCTCCGATCAGCGGCCGGGCACCGAATGTGGGGTTGAAGCCAGCCATGGCAATGTGATGCCGGGCTTCTTCTGTCAGGGTCAGCTTCACTCCCTGAGCCTTCAGCAGTTTCAGCAGCTTGCCCAGGTGTATGTCAAATATTCGCAGTACGATGTCTTCTGTAATGGGCGAGAAGGGAATGATATTGCTTACTCGGCCCAGGAACTCGGGGCGGAAATACTGAGACATGGTTGTCTTCAAATCTCCTTCCTTGGGAATTTCGCCCCCTTCAAAGCTTTCAACGATATATGAACTGCCAATATTAGAGGTGAAGAGGATGATCGCATTGGAAAAGTCACCTTCCTTGCCCATGCGGTCGGTTACCTTCCCTTCATCCAGTATTTGAAGGAATATGTCAAAAACTGGTTTGCCGGCTTTTTCTATTTCGTCGAAGAGTACAACCGAATAGGGCTGTTTCCGAATTTTATTTACCAGAGGCCCTCCCTCTTCATAGCCAACATAGCCTGCATTGGAGCCAATCAAGCCATTAACAGCGGTCTCACCCTTGAATTCTGACATATCAAAGCGAATCAGAGCTGTCTCATCATTGAAGAGGAAACTCGCAATGGCCTTGGCTAGCTCTGTCTTACCGGTACCGGTAGGCCCGAGAAAGAAAAATGACCCTACTGGTTTGCCGGGCTCCTTGAGCCCTGAACGAGCTATTTGTACGGCCTCGGACACAATGGTAATCGCGTGATCCTGCCCGATTACCCGCTTACCCAGATTTTGCTCCATGGTCAGGAGCCGCTCTCTTTCCTTGCTCTGGATTTTTCCCAGGGGAATGCCAGAGGCATGAGATACAACAGAAGCAATATGACCTGGCTCAACTATCTCCACCTTGTTCTGGGCCAGGCTACGAATCTGTTTCAAACGCCCCTGAAGAAAAGTAAAAAAGGTATCGGGACTCTCCAGGGCTCGCTTTTCGGCTTCTTCGTCCTCAATTTGAGCCGTTAGAATCGGACTCAGGCGATGTCCCATTTGGGCCTGAAACCATTTCAGCTCCTTAAAGTACCAACCACTATCGTGGATAAAATCGCTCTCCGATAAAGCATTGAGTTCCCCCTCCAGTGCATTGAGCACCTCATCCGAGCCTTCGCCCATCAAACGAATAGCGGCCATGGTCCGGTCCATCAAATCGACAGCGGCATCGGGCAGGCTACGTTCCCGAAGGTACCGCTCAGCGAGTTCTACGCATTGTATCAGGGCGTCTTCTGAAAGCTCTAATTGGTGGTGGGCCTCATACTTGGGCAAAATTGCCTGCAACATGCGAATGGCAGTCTCGGTGTCCGGTTCCTCCACCCGCAGTAGTTCAAAACGACGGCTAAAGGCGTCGTCCTTTTCGATGTACTTTCGGTATTCTTCGTTAGTTGTAGCACCGATGACGGTGATTTCGCCTCTAGCTAATTCTGGTTTAAGCAGGTTTGCGGCCCCACTACCGACTGAACCACGTGGATCCAGCAACATGTGTATCTCGTCAATAAACAAAATGACGCGGTCCAGTTGCTTGACCTCCCTGATGATCTTTTTCAGTCGATCTTCCACTTCGCCCTTATAGGATGCGCCCGCCACCAGTGATCCGACGTCCAGTTCCAGAACTTTGGCCTCCTTTAATTGCCCTGTGACTTCATCATTTACAATTTTCAATGCAAACCCTTCCACCAAAGCAGTCTTCCCGACGCCAGGCTCTCCGACAATCAGCACGTTGGGTTTGGTGCGGCGACTGAGGATCTCGGCCATCATGCGTATCTCGCCTTCCCGACCGATAATCGGATCTATTTTTCCATCTTTGGCTAATGCTGTTTTATCGACACAGAATTGATGAAGGACCTTTTGCTTCCCAACTGCCCCGGTAGCGGAATTATTCCCCCCTGATGTCATCCCTCCCAGATCCAATACCTCCTGAGCCGGTTGGCTGTTCATCTGGAAGTTGAGCAGTTCGTTTTCCGTAACGGGAAAACTCTTCAACTGATCCGCCTCAAAGGCTACCCCGGGTCTAGTCATCGCAGCTAATACGCATACGGGTGTAATCTGGTCCAGGGCCAGCTTTAGCCTGATGACATCCGCCACATCCACCAGTTTCCGCACCCTATCGTCCGCCTCTGGAGTGTCTGCAGATTGCATGGCTTTGGGAAAAGCCTCCACTCGAATATCCGCCCAGTCCTTTAGGTAGGGAACGTCCACCCCCCACATTTCCAGTTTGTCCGCCAATTCTACATCAGGGTGCAGGAGTGCCTTTAACAGGTGCCCGGATGAATACACATGATGCCGATAAGACCTGGCTATGGATTGGGCAGTCTGAGTAGCATACACCAGTTCAGAAGAATATGGTAATGGGGGCAACATATCGAAGCGGGGTTAATAGGTGACAGGTGAACTTCTTTTGAAATTGCCTTGGAAGGGGTTCTGTAAGTTGGACGAATGAGTGAAGCAGAATTACCTGTCACACTTCATTTTTTCCGGCTGGGAATCTGAGGCTCAGAGAGGAATGTGGCAAAAATGGGGGAAGGGGCCATGTTTTAGGGGATTGAGGGGAGATATTTTTCCTAACAATAATATTGGAATTTTCAGGAAAATTTCCAACAAGCCATCGAAAATGCTGCAACGGATGTTCGTGTTTTTACCTTCAACACACTGGTCAATCTGGCAGGAAGTAATACTGGTATATGCCTCGCCTGCCATTGTTGTGAATCCATCGACTGGCTCCCTGCCAGTACCAGTTCAGGGCACTGCCACCACCAAATACCCCCAACATGGCGCTTTGCCGTTGCAGGTAGTTCACCAACCCAAACGAATGGGAGCCATCCCAGTCCAGGATCCAGTTGAAATACATATTGTAGGAGATCTGCTCAGGATCCCGGACCTGTGATCCCAGGCGACTGCCGAAGAGGTTGCTCCGTTCTACTTCGTTACGGATAAAGCAAACGGCTCCTCCGGGGAAATTGCCCCTGAGCAGGCGATAGGCTCTGGCATGGCCTTCCCGCATAATGGCACTGCGTTCAAAGGTGTCGTCGGTATCGTTCATCCGCTCGCGTAGGTCTGCAAACTCCGGCTGATGCCGGGCTGTAGCAAATTGCCTCACCACCCGATAATCGAGGTAGCGGTCACTGATCTGCCGATCCCAGGCCCTCAACACACCACGGACCCTGTCCCGATCAAATGCCCGTACTGCACGAGACCTAACCACCACCCTGTCAGGCCCCAGCAGGTAATCGTCGAAGCTATCCCAGCGGCTTTCAAGCGATACCCGTTCGCGGCTCTCACTCAAACGTGTAAACTCCCGTGGCAGCTTCTGCAACAGGATTCTTACAAATCGCTGTCGATCGTTGCGGTGAGGATATACTTCTGTGTAGAATGACATGGGGTAACGAAAAACCGGGTTTTACCCAATAGGGTGCAATTTCAACTCATAATATAGGACGACTGGGATCGTCAATCTTCATCCTGATTATTGGACGCTTGGAGATTATATAGCCCTCACCAACTCCTTCAAAAAGCGCCGGATTACATTGAGCGTGCTGCGATCCTCATCCAGTGCGAAGATATATACCGCCCCCAGGGCCAGTAGGATGACCAGGGCGATGAGGAGGTATTTGCGGAGGGGTTTGGGCATTAAGGAAAACCTAAAAAGCGGATAGGTACAATTGGGGAAATAGACAATATCTCAACAACTGGATCTTTTAAAATGAAAAGAAAAACCACCTATTGAATTCACCGATTTTGAAAATTCAGTCAATACACTATCAATCCCATTATTTGAGGGTCCGATAAATCCATAGCCAGTATCATCATGGGGATATGAGATCAGATTATTGACGAAATCATAAAAAAAGCAATGACCCTCGATACTTGAATCTACAAAACACGCCAAGGATATTTGAGAAAAAAGTTCTTTTGACAATTCCCTTTTAGAAATAAATTTAGGATTGCCCATAAAATCATCGAAATCATCGAAAAAAGCCTCACTGTCTGTAACGGGCTTTACCAATCCGTTACCTACTAATTGATCACTTACCTTTACAAGATGAGCTGAAACATTGGGATCATCATCAACAACCGCCCCATCCAGTCTTGCTAGTGCAGACACTACAATCAAATTTTCTAAAGAAAAGTATTTATTATACTCGTCAATGATTTTAGTTGCCAGTTCAATGGAGAAGGGCTGATTTCTATCACAATATCCTAACCAATTTGGACTCAATCCATATCCCAGAAAATTCACCCTCTCACGTATCAACAAAACAACAGATTCACTGCTTAAATCTCTCATGGGTCAAATTTTATTATGGTCCCATCATCAGTTAAAGTAACCTTACTTGACTTCCGTGGCTCTACTCCCTTCTTCCGACCAACTTTCCACTCTAGCCCACCAGAATGTTGTGTATGGCTTCTTTGCCAAATTTCACCTGTATTTGTATTTGTATAATTCTTCCCCTTTTTAACAAAGTCATCGGGATGGCTGGTAGGACTCCTGAACCGATCACCCACATTCCCTGTATTCACCTTTTTTTTTGGCTTATTGTAATAACAGGTTAATCCAGATGGATCGATTTCAAAGTTTACATCTGAGGTATACCCATATAGGGTAGGATTGTTTCCAGCCAACCCAATCGGGTCCTGACTAACATACTGCCCGCCCTCCGGATCATAATACCGGAACCGATTATAGTACAACCCCGTCTCCACATCCTCATACTGCCCGGGATAGCGGAAGGGACAAGCCTCACGAGGCCCTTGCAGCTCGCGTAGCTCGCCGTAGATGCTGGTCTCAGCGGCCCAGGCGGTATGCCCGGCCTCGTCGTACATGGCGACGGGCGTACCCAGGTGGTCGGTGATGATGCTGAAAGCTTTGCCGTCCACGATTTTAGCAAGGGGGGCGAAGCTCTCCGGTTCAAAAAGCCAGGTTACAACCTGCGCTGTAGGGGATTGCCATGCTGGACTGTCAGCAGGCTGAGGCACAGCAGCAGCGGAATCGCCTCCCAGATCCAGGTCGAGGAAATCCCGGCCCTCGTCTTCGCCTTTTTCGAAGAAGTGGATGCCCAGATCGTCTGATTGCGACATGGCCACCACGGGTTCTGACGAACCGGCCTCCTCCTGCCACTCGTGCAGGGGTACATTGCCGTCCCATATCCAGCGGGTGGAACGGCCTGCGAAAGCCTTGCTCAGCCTGCGCCCCAATGGATCGTAGGTAAACTCCACCAACTGCCCGTCGGGCCGCTCGACGGACTTCATCATACCGGAGGCGTACCAGCGGTAGTACCAGGTGTCGCCATCGGGCTGCACCTTGCTGATGAGGTTTCCCTCGGGGTCGTAATGATAGCGAGTGCCCTCGGCTTCCAGCAATTGGCCTGCCGGGCCATACTTGCGGTCGCGACGATCCTGTTTTTTGAAAAGGTTTCCGACCTCGTCGGGCAGGCGATATTCGTAGTCGCCAGAGCCATACTGCGCCCAGGCAAGGTTCCCAAAGTCGTCGTGGCCGAAGCGGGTGGCTTCCATTTCGTCGATTTGCAGAGCCTGCAAACGGTCGTTGACGTCCCAGCGGTAGCGACGGGTCTTGGCGGCCTTGCGGTTGGCTCCGGCAGTGAAGACCTGCTGCTCCATCGGACGACCCAGTTGGTCGCGCTCCCACTGAGAGAAAACTCCCCCCGTAAAGCTGCGACGGGTTTCCAGACCCAGAAGATCGTGCTGAAAGCGGGCCTCCCATGGACCTTGCTCCAGTTGGGCGATGACGCGCTTGACGTCGCCCATCTGGTTGCGCTGGAAGTTCAGGTCGGCTCCGAGCCGCGACTTCAGGCCCGTACGCATGGAGCGCCGATCAAAGGTCGATTCAATCCAGTGTTCGCCTTCCCATTCTTTAACTACTCGTCCCAGCGCATCCCGTTCGAACTTCACCTGACTGTGGGCGTTGGTGGCCTCAAGGAGCTCTCCATCAGGCCGATAGGCGTAGGTCTCGACCTCGACAATGCGGTTGTCCTCCACATGCTGCACCTCCACTACGCGGTCCATTTTATCGTATTCGTAGCGCGTTTCGATGCCGGAGGCCCGTACTACGGAGGTAACGCGGCCCAATTCGTCGCGCTGATAGTAGCGCTTGACTTCATCGAAACCGGATTCGATTTCCACCTGCCCATTTTCGTCCAGGTCAAAACGGTAGAGGTGGTTCTGCTCATTGCGAATGCCGATGAGCTGCTCTTCGGTGTCGTAGAGGAAGCTGACTTCGGTGCCGTTTTCCTTGCGGCTGCGCAAACGGCTCATGCCCTGATAGCTGAAGCCGACGTCATGGTGGCGATCCCGTGAGCGTATGACGTTGCCTTCGGGGTCGTAGTCCAGGTAGCGGTGGTTGCCATCTGGCTCGTCCACCTGGATCACATTGCCTTGCAGGTCGAAATGGCGGCGCTGTACGTTTCCCTTTGGGTCAATACTCACACGGTTACGGCCCAGGCGGTCGTATTTCCATCGACTGGTGCCGTTGTCAGGGCTGGTGAGCTGTAGCAGGTTATGTGAGTTGTCGTAGGCCAAACGGGTGACTGCTCCTTCAGCATCAACTACTGCAGTCAGGTCTCCCTGATCGCTGTATCCGTAAGAGGTCGTTTGCCCCATACAATCCTGGCGCAGAACCAGACGGTCCCGGTCATCATAGAACCAGCTCCAATGACCGCCATTCTGATCTGTTGCGTTGACTAATTTATGCTGGTCATACTGCAGTTGTAGGAGCGTACTGTCAGGGAAATTGGTCATGACCCTATTGCCATACTCGTCGTAGGTGTAATCGGTACGACGGCCCAGCGCATCGATTTCGGCCAGGGTTTCGAAGTGCTCGTTGTATTCGTAGTGCTTCTCGGCTCCTTTGGGATCGACCTCTTTGGTTACCAGCGCACCGTTGTGGTGGTAAGCAGTAGTATGGCCAAGCGAGTTTTCGACAAAGGTAATCCCTCCCGCATAGGTCAGTTTATGATCATAAATGCCGTCATCCCCCCAGGTGCGTACACATCGGGCATTGTGGTCGTAGCCGTCGTATTCGAAATAGAAACTCAACCCGTTTCGGTCGGTTTCCTGGACCAATAGGTGGTTTTCGTAGCGGTAAGATGCCTCATGGCCGAGTGCATCTCTGGTTTGGACCAAATCCCCCTCCTCGCTGTATGCATAGCGAATGAGCGGAAAGGTGTCACCTTCCTTTTCGGGATGTGGGCCCAGGATCGCCGTGATGCGGTTGTAGGCGTCGGTTTCGACGATCAGGTGGCGGTCTCCACTGTCGATTATTCGGGTCAAAGCTCCCCATTCGTCCCGCTCGAATCGGATGTTATGCCCCGATGAGTTGTGGATTTCCCGCAGGGACCATTCGCGGCCCGATTCTTCAAAACGATGATAGTAGTACTTTTCGTTCTGCAAGCAGTAACCTTCCTCATCGCGGCTGAGGGTGAGTTTGTCCTGTCGATTGTAGGTTCTCTCGCCAGGTTCCAGGGTCGGAAATACTGTCAGGCGTCCGTCGCTCTGGCGCAGCATGAGATAGCCCTCTTCCTCATGCAGAATCAGCGCACTGTCGTAGGCATGGTGCCAGCCGTGGCCTAGAGGCCCTTCATGCCGGGAGGTGGAGTACCAGGTCCGTTCCCAGACCAGGGGAATGGGGCCCGGGAGTTCAAAGTCAATCTGATCGGTGAAGACCTTACCAGTTGGAATATCCACCGGGTGACCCGTGACAAAGCAGATCCCCTTGCGCACCTTGTTGCGCAGGGCACCTGCTTCTCCCATGATATCATCGGCTTTCTTGTTCAGCTTTTTTGAGATGTTTTTCCAGAAATCGCTGTTCTTCTGCATTTTCCGGAATTTCTTCCCGAGCTTTCCCAAAGCAGCCATCCCAAATTTCATGGCCATACCCATCAGCGAAATGGTGGGGGGACCTCCCACTAAAACCGGCATACCCATGGGTACCGATAGCACAAGTGAAGTAGGTAGCATCAGGCTTTTGGCTCCGCCCTTTTTCATTCGGGGAGGTGCCGGAGAGCCCACTGAGCTACAGCTAATAACAGGTAAAGCCGTATAGCTAAAGGGTTCCCCATCGCAAAGGACCGTGGCGCTGCCCATGAATATTTCCCCCTCATTTCCTGGCGGGGGTGGCCCAAATGGCCCTCCCATGGGGATATGAGGAGGAAGGTTCTTTGCTCCGGTTCCTGCCACTCCAGCTGGCATCCCATTGACCCAGACCGTAGCTCCTATAATCGGGACAAGGTCCATCGGGTCAAACACCATCCCAATGAAAGGGTATGGGAGAGGCGTAGGAATGGGGCCTCCCGGTGTGGGGATCATGGTAATATGGATATCGACCCCAAGAACAGGATCCATGTGTTTGGCACCAATCATGACGAGGATGTTAGGGGTTGATCCTGCCAGTCGGGGCCTAGCAGGCGGTCCAGGGATTCCAGTACTTTCAACTTATCCTGATGGGACTGCCCTGCTTTGGAGGCAATCTCCACCATGGAATTACCAAGGTAGGGGAGGGTGGTATTTTTTATCTGATCATCAGGCAGGGCCTCGGCTATTTTCAGACCGGAGTGGTACGCATCCCAGGCCTCGATCCAGATTTTTTCCCTCTCTGCGCAGTACCCAACCATGCGCCAGGCTTCAAACGCCATTAGTTGGTCTTCCAATTGGAGAGCCAAGGTTGCTCCTTTTTGGTATGAGTTCTTAGCCATCTCAAAATCCTGGTCAGCTACGTGGGCGCTTCCTTCCCCCAGGTAGGCCTGTATTGCCAGCCTTTTACCAAGAGACTCGTCTTCTTTTTCCAGCTCTCCGGCTTGCGAAACCGCCTTTTCATAACTGACATAGGCTTCATCAAAAGCCTGCTGATTGACCTCGGCTGAGGCAAGTGCCAGGTAAACCGCCACCTGCAAATGAAGCCATTTTTGCTGTCGAGCTATTAAAAGGGCTTTCGAAGCATATTCTCTCACCTGCGGCAGATCTCCATTCTGGCTGTGCTGCATCAGGGTAACAAAGGCTGTCTGATACTGCGCGCCTGGATCATCGGGGTTTTGGGCCTGTGTCTGTTCTGCCATTTCCACCATGGCGGCTGCCATGTTGAGGTCAGGCTGAAGGTCGTGCACTTTTTCAGGAAAGTAGTAGGCCACCTGTTTATAGCGTGGACCTTCCGCTCCATCGACCACCATAAGCCTTACTTCATCCGGAATCCCCTTCTCTAGCAGTTGCATCAACCACCTTAGGTAAGCCTCTTCGTCCGCTATTTTTCCCGGAACCAGACAGGCGACAGTATGCCCTGCGATTTCGGGCATTTTCTGGTGAAAATCCTTGAGGAATTTCAACCATGCGTCGGAGTCAGGTCCTCCCCTGTACGATTCAAAAAACTGCTCATTAAACCCTGAAGAGAGCAGATCCTCCAGATTTCCCAGCTCCAGGCAGGTGTCCAATAACTGCTCAAGCAAGGCATTGGGGTAACTTTCTGCTTTCTGAAAATCAACATTCAGCTCAAAAAAAACAGAGGGTATCTGGCCTCCTTCTGACTCCTCCCTTCTCAAAAAAGTCTCCAGCATGCGGCCCTCATCGGGCTGCAATAGCCATCGGCCAATGGGAGAGTTGGTCTCTGACTCAAACTGCCACCATAGTTTGACCATGTGGTCAAGGCGTTTGATTACAGGGTTTGGGGCCTGATAGGGTTCCACACGACTAGGGTTAAGGGGTAGGTAAAATAGAAACGCTCAAGCAGTTCTTCTGATTGTTCAGAAGTAGTGACGATTAAGAGGGAAGGTTTTACTCTTCCAGCATCAAAAAAGATAGTTCTTGTGAAAAAGAACAGGAAGTGAGTTATTGTAAATGTATGGATTTTTCAAAATGAATGGAAGGGTCTAGCCTGGTGATTATCAAGGCTTTTTCCCTGATTTCTCACCCTATCGAAGTACTACACATGGCCCGCAGGAGAAAGTCCATTGACATTTCGGAAAGAACAGACGACGGGGAAAATTCCATTGACCTTGATCTGGAGAAGGATGAAACAGGACTGGGGAGCAAATGGCTTTTCCCGGTTGCGGCTACCATTATCCTGATCATTGGGCTTCTAATTTGGAAGCCCTGGAAAACTTCAGCTTCATCAGAAGGTGAACAGCCTCACGTGGAGCACCCCGATGGCCCCAACAAGGAGATCACTTACCAAACCAGGGTGCAACAGTTCGTACTTCAGGACGATTTCCTTACAGCCATTACTTCGGAAACAGAGTCGCTTCCCCTGAGCTGGCATGGCATACGCGACATCGAGCAGGTTTTGCTATGGACATTTGGTCTTCGCCACCTGAAGGCTGGTGACTCCATGACCATTTTATGGAGAGTGCCTGTGGTTGGGGGGGAGATTCAGGATAATCTCCAGGAAGTTCAGGCATTGAAGCTGGGGTTAAAATCGCTTGATACCACACTGGAGGCTTATTTGTTCCAGGCATATGAGCAGGAAGATTTTTTTGATGCTTTGGGTAGACCCCTGCAGGGGCAGTTCCTTAGCTCACCGGTGAAATATGGTCGTATCAGCTCCTTGTATAACCTCAATCGCCTGAACCCGGTGTTCAAACAGGTGAAGCCTCATCGTGGTACTGATTTCGCAGCACCAGCCGGAACCCCCATCATGGCCCTGGCAGATGGAAAGGTGCTGAAGATTGATGAAGGGGAGGCCAATGGAAAGTACATACGGCTACAACATGGGGCTACCTATCGAACCACATACCTGCACATGCAGGCATTTGCACAAGGTCTCG
The DNA here is from genome assembly GCA_964343195.1 of uncultured Bacteroidia bacterium. GTDB lineage: Bacteria > Bacteroidota > Bacteroidia > J057 > J057 > CAYVAP01. The sequence goes on from CAYFIR010000069.1 coordinate 16,255, forward strand.
CAGAAGGTGATTCTGTGAAGCAGGGCGATGTGATTGGTGAAGTTGGCTCTACGGGTTCTTCCACCGGCCCCCATGTGTGCCTTCGATTTTACATCAGAGATTATCAGGGAGACTTCATCCGCCTTTTCCCGCATCTACCCAAAGCCTCTCCCCTACCCGATTCGTTGCTTATGGAGTTCCTGAAGTACCGTGATTCACTTGTCCTGAACATGGGGAAAGAAGCTGCTTGGTCGCCTTAGCGCCCCCTAAATCCCCGCAAGCCAATCCAGATATAAGACACTGAAAATCAAACACATATACACCTATCCATTTCAATTCAAAATCCTTTAAATTGGAATCATGAATAATATCCCGTATATATAAGGACAAGAGTCTTGATAGACATAATGACTTGAAAACAGGGGTGTCATGCAGGTATCTGAGAAAATATTGGGGCGCTTACAACGCGAGGTATCAGTATCCATTAACCAGTTGAGCGCTCTTCAATCCATCCTGGATGAGCTTTTTCAGGAGAGTAACTCTCCTGCAGGCACACCTAACTGCGATGAAAGGATCACCTTTCAGGAAAAACCAAGCCGGTTCAAACCTCGCATGAGAAATCCTCACCCAGCAGGTGATGATGCTTTTAATGACATTGTCATTACCTCCAAATAGTCCCTTCAAAGCTATTTTTCGAAAATCAACCTCACGACAATCTGGCGATTGTAAGGGATATCACCCTTCTGTTCAACGTTTAGCTGAGCCCCGGATAATATGGAAGAAGGTATTTCGGGGATTTCATTCCCGATACTTTCTCTTAGGAACTGGAGCTTGATGGCCGCTAGTTGAGCCTGTGAAAGCCTGGCTCCAGGCGACAATCTCGTGGGGGGCTGATACAGGCCTTCCTGGTAAAACGATCCCAGCTGGAATGTTCCGTCTCCGGAAAATGGATCTTCCACTTCCGATGAAAAACCCGTTTTCACATAAGCGGTAAGATCGATCTGGCGCAATGTGCCCCCCACTGGTTTTACGGCTGCTATCACCTCCTGTAGTTCATCCAAAAAGTCTTCGACTTTCAGCGGAGGGTCGGCCGCAAGGTCATAGAGCAAGTCATCATTGTCATCGAAGCTATAGCTCACATATACTGACCTGGGGTCCTGAAGGGTAACCACTTCATAGTATCCCAACAAGCCAGCATCTTCAATGCGCTGTTTCCAGAAAGGTTCTTCATACCATGTGACATCTACTGCCTCCACGATGGGCACCTCACCAAAGCTCACGAGCAGATCTGCCCCACCTGATACTCCCAGCGGTCCCAGGGGTTCCAGGACTATTGTGGCATCCAGGTTATCCCCCAGCCTTATTCCCATACCAGCATATACCCGGCTTGCCAACGCATTGCGATAGCCGATATTCACCCTAAATGTTCCATCTCTAAATGCCAGCCCCAGTCCCACATCGTAAAGCGCAACGTTTTCCTGCAACTTTCCTTCGTGCCGATAGAGTCTGAGGGAAGGAAGCAGTTGGGTACCGGATGCGAGGGTATATTGGATATTGGCCTGGATTACCGATTGTCCAGGCATGGAGAGACCAAGGCCAAGGCTGTCAGTGGAACCGCTCAAAACCACCTCCTTCATGAGTTGAGGGACCTGGAACTGGACATTTAGCCAGGACTGATCGCTTCCGAGTCTGGCCCGATAGTTCAGGCCCAGGCCGAGGTTCAGTCGGCTGCCCCGGTATCCTTCTGCTCCAATGATGTCCACGACATTTCCCTGCCCTACCTGAAAATTCTGCACCGAAGCCGCTACCCCAACCGAAATTCTATGAGGCTTGTTGGCAGCTGTATGTACTGCCCCAAAACCGGAAACCCTCGTCTGAGAAAGGAGCCCCACCTGATCACGCAGCAAAAATCCCCCTACTCCGATCCTGCGGTCCCCAACGGGTGTAGCAGCCCCCAGATAGAAGGTGGAAGGGGCCCGATCCACTCCAAACCACTTTTGGTAGGTGCCGAGATACACGTGGCGCTGTCCACTAAATCCCACCATGGCTGGCTGATCCAGCAACAGGCGTTGAGAGGCAGGCCAATTGAGCCCCAGTTCCTGCCCATTGGCTGAAAAGAAACCCAGCAGGAGAATGCATATTATTGGGTAGAGGACAATGGACTTCATAGGCGTTTGGGTAGGAATGGTTATTCAGATTGGTTTGAGCTACTCATGGGGAGGGATATGCAACATGGATGTTCCCTAATATAAGAGGGTAATGGGACCGGTCTTTTTGAACCCGTCTGATGCCTCAATGACATACCAGTAGGCTCCTGCCGGAAGGCCTGCACCATCCCAGTTAACAGCATTGGCCAGGGTAAAACTGTCGTCACAGCCACATACACAGATACCCTGACGGTTCATTACTTTTACCTCGTAATCTTCCGCCAGGAGTTCCCCCCCTTCTACGAATAGAATTTCCCAGGTATCATTGAAGCCGTCCCCATTTGGGGTAAGCAGGTCAGGAATAAACAGGCGTCTGGACACCAGCACTTCGAATGAAAAAATGCTGTCACAGCCATTGCTGTTTAAGCTCACTTCTACCACAATCGAAGCCTGGGGAGCATCTGGGGCAAGGGTCCAGCTTTCACTGAAAAAACTGCCACTGCCACTGCCACTTGATCCACCGGCCAGTTTGCCGGGATCTCCCTCCCAGGTCCAGGAAATACTGGCACCAGGCACTACACTTCCAAAGCCCAATTCAAGATCGATTCCTTCTGCCACCTCATAAACTAATGGAAATTCAGCCAGGCTATCAATTGTCAACACTGGGGCATCGCTTACCAAAATCGGGTGTGAGTCACCCGCAGGGCAGCCGGGAATTTCCTGCACCACCGATACACTCTGTTGTCCCACTGTAGAAAATAATACTGAATGAGGGCCGATTCCCTCTGCTGAGGTCGGAGTTGCATCAGGCCCAAAATCCCAGGAAAAAGCATCCGTAGGATCATCACTACTCGCCAAAAACACCCCTTCAACTCCGATGCACAGTTCTTCATCTCCGGATATGGTTACCGTCGCGCCACTGTTGGCGACCACCTCGACCTGCGATAATTCTGAAATTACCAGGCAGATATTGTCTCTTCGCCGGAGGTAAAAAGTGTTTGTTCCAGCATTGGATAAGGTGGCCTGATAGGTATCTCCAGTAGCGACTGGATTGGAAGTTGAGCCAGGGTCAAGGTACCATTCATAGGTGGCATCTGCCCCTACATCTCCTACGGAATTCAGGGTTACCTCATCTCCTATGCAGGCAGTATCCAGATCGGCAACAGGCGCCTGAGGAGTTTCAGGTCCAGGGCGAATTTCAAGTGGGATGCTCTTCGTGACGGGATTTGGGCACCCAATCCGCTGCGCCAGTATAGTTACATTGGCCGTAACAGTATAAGAAATGGTATTTCCCGTTCCGATTTCATTTGAGGAGGCTACGCTTCCCTCATACCACTGTATGTATTCGTCCGGTCCTGTATTCCCCCCAATCGCCTGCAGGCTCACACTCGTTCCAGCGCAGATTTTATCCGCATCCGGATTTAGTAGATCGATCGAAGAAATCGGATCTGTATTTCCAAATGTCACTCCATCCTGGGCGGCACTCCCCTCTGAGCAGCCTTCCAGCCGTACCAGATAGGTTCCACCCTGCGAAGCGAAGTAGATTGAATCCAGGGACTTCTGTAGCAGGTTTCCTGCAGAAATACTGCCTTTGTACCAGGCTATGCTGTCATAGCTCCCTAAGGCCTGGAAGCGAGCCCTCATTTCGATTGAATCCCCCGGGCACGCTTCATCACCAGCAGGAAAAAAAATTTGAGTGATATTTGAGGGAGGAGAACTCACTCTTAGTCTAGCCAATGCAGATGCTGAGTCTGGCGTGTTATTCCCCCCAGTAGTGTCTGTATAATAGTACCAAAGCCTTATCTGTACGTCATCATAACTCAAATCCGCAGAAGGAATGGTAAGGGTATTTGCATTATCATCCACCCCTCCGAGGGTCTGACTTATTGGTTCAAAGCCACCGTTTAAATCCCATTCCCAGAGCACTCCGTCAGCTACCTCTCCACTTGAGGCTAGTCGCTGGAAATTATATGAGACACTTTGATTGACACAAACCAGACTTTCATTTGGAATTATCTCCAGTTGTGCAAAGCCTTTTTCCACCCCTATAAGCAGCAAAGCTCCCCAGATAACGAGAATTGGCCACTTTTTAATACTGAAGGTTACATATCGAAGCATGGTGATGTTTTTGGAGTGAATGAGGTTCCGGGGAGGAATTCATTATTGACCTAGTGGAAAGAGTTCGAAGTTCGTGGTTAAAAGTTCTAAGTTGAATGTGGTGATAATTAGACTGTTATCTCAACTCGAATTGGTCAGGAATTTCATTCCGAATCCACTAGTGGGATAAGTTCGAAGTTTGGAGTTGCTAGTTCACAGTTGAAAGTGCTGATGGTGAGCATTTTATACCAATTGCGATTGGTCCATTTCTTCATTCTGCAGGCACTAGTGGAATAAGTTCGAAGTTCTAGGTCAAGAGTTCGTAGTTTAAAGTGCTGCTCGTCAGTTTTTTATACTAAGGCCAGGTGGGGCATTACTTCGCTCCGAATGCACTAGCTTAGTTGGGCTTTTTGCATGTACCGAAAAACGGTGCGGCTATTCCGAGCTAATTGGATGTGCTCGCCGCCTTTGAGAATGTATGTCTTGCCAGCCTTGACAGGTTCGCCATTGATCCACAGTTCTGCATCAGCAAGAGGTTGTATTCGGACCTCCTGGTTTTCCATTCGCATTTCTGCGTGACGGGCTTTTGCAAACTCATCTTCCCATTTAACGCGGATTTTGTTCTTCATATGATTGCCTATGACCACTTTTTCTCCGGCCTGTAGCCATTTGTCAAGGTCTATGGAGATTCCGCTACGTTCTGAAGGGGATAATACCTCCATTCGGATTTCCTGTAATCGCTTAACCACTTGTATGATGCCATACCCCATAATCGCTCCCAGGATACTGAATGCCAGCAGTCGTGCCAACTGGGTATCATCTACCAGCACAAGAAATACTCCGTAAAGTATGGCAGAAATACTTCCAGCTATCAACCCACTGATAAGCCCCCTTTTCAGGATAATGGATGAACTCACAGACAGGACTGCTCCAAGTGCAGTACTAAACAGAAGCCATATCAGCGGCTGGGCTACCCAGTTAAATCCAATCCATTTTTCAAGAAAGTACCCGAACAAAAAGATCAGGCCCGATGCCAGCGCCCCGACCACAGTTCGCAAAACTATTCTCAACAGAGAAAGCTCGCGACTCTGACCTCTGTCCTCTACCCAACTGAGCATCAGCGTTAACCCAAACCCAAGCCCTACCCCGAGTGCGACATTCTGCCACATGTCAGAAGCTTCAGAGAAGGCCTTCTCAAGCAGGTACGCGGCCGACCAGGCAACCACACCACCCAATAGACCAAACCAAAGCCAGTTTAACTGACGGAAGAAATCTATCTGCTTGAAAAACTGTCGATTTCCCAAACGCGGATTTCCTTCACATTGTAGGGGATAGTGCATACACTGATAGCCACGCTTTTTCCAGACCTCCAGTGGTACACGACAGTAGGTCCGGTCACAATACCTGACCACCAGGTCCTCCTTCTGGATGGGCCGGCCTGAGATGGGGTGATTATCCTGCACACCTTCATCCTTTACCAGGCCATAAGGTTTTACATGCTCCTTCCTGAATCGATAGGTTTTCCACCAGGGGATCAGTTCACTTAAAATCAGCAGGACGATTGCCGCCAGTGTAAGTCCGAGAACAAACAGGTCGGGAAAGCTGTAAGTTTCCCGCAGGTTAATGCCACGGGCTGGCCAGGCAACTTCTGTTTCAAAGAAGGCGATTTCTTTTCCATTCTCCATCCATGATGCCCGGTACAGCCTTCGTTCCTTATGGGTATTTTCTGTTGACTGGGTCAGTACCTGAATGATGGAGCGATCCCCAAAGCGGGTGGAGTCCTTGATCGCCCAAAAAGAAACGCGGTCGAGGGTATCAACTTTTTGGCCGGGCAATAGCACCTCAGTGAGTACCAGTTCATGGCCATTTCTCCCAAAATCCACAAAAGGCTCTCCATCGGCATCAATAGCATGCAGATATATGTCTACCGTCTGGGTGGCGCGATTCATCTCGATGGTATCGATCTTAATGATCGACGTTCCCTGTGCACAGAGGAAATCGCCACTACCCAATAGTAATAGCCCGACCAGTAATATTCGAAGTCGATTGGTTTTCATAAATGGATGGGATCATTGGGGTTTTTGAAACATCCTGGTACGGCTTGCCTGATAGAGGTGCGTGAACTGCCACCAGTCGTTTTGTAGGCGATCCTCAGCATTGTTTACATTTTCAGCCTGTGGATCCTTCCAGGTAAAAAAGGCCGTATCATAACCAGGAGTAAGAGGATCTATTTCCATAGCGATCTGATGGGGCTGCCGGAAGAGAGAAAAATGCTCCCGAAGATCCGCCTCCGACAAAAACAGACCGTGACCAGGATGGGTGTGAAACCAGCCGAGAAGCTTCATCCCTGGATTAGCCTTTAAGCTATCGTCCAGTTCGCTCCAGGCCTTCCCTCCAAACTTGACGGTATATCGATTTTGTGAATCAGCCGTGATAGGAACGAATGTTTCTATGCTAACATCAACTCCCCCCTCCGAAAGGGCATACACATGCCCCAGGAGGAATCCACCAATCTCTGGTACTTCCTCCACTGCATCACTGTCAGGCACGTAGTAATTCTGATCCTTTACCATTCGATCGATGGCCTCAATACTCTGATGATTTAAAAAGATCTGCTTAACAAAACTTTCTTCCCAATAAGGGCTCATTTCTACTGGCAAATGACTCCGGCTATGAGCCAGTTCACTGATTGTCAACCTCTCCACCTCCTCATCGGGTAGCGCTTCATGTTCTACTATATCTATGGAGAATTCCTCTTCTTCCATGGATTCGATCTCAGCGACTCCATCATCATCCTCATTCCTGATCACTGGCGTCTCCATCGGGGTTTCTGATATTTCCGCATCATGGTTATCAGCATTTGGATCGGCTTTACCAGAAGATTCTGGTTGCCCCTTCCCCTTACCCCGGCGGGACACAATCAGGATCATCAGGAGAATGGTAATCCCAGCGACCACCAGAATGGGAATCAACCATTCTCCTTCTTTTTCGCTCTCATTTTCCTCGGCAGCCCCGGATAACTGGGATTCAGATTCCATCGGCGGGTCTTCCATGAAGGCTTCCGACTCTTCTGTCGGATCATTGGAGGTCTCACTATCTGCAGGTTCCTCTTCAGGTATTTCTATTGGGGGTTGTGAGCTTCCTTCTTCAAACTGGAACTTGAATGGAAGGTCCACTGACCCCAGATCAGGCCAGTCTACGCTACTTACCCTTAGGGTATAATTCCCTGGCTTGGGGGCTTCTACAATTATCCCCCCCTGTACATCCCGTATCCGCAGTCTCCCCCCCTGGGTCGTAGTGTATCCAAGCAAATGGTTGGAGCGGTTACGGATGCGGTATGCCCTGCTGGCAATGTCATATGGCCGCTTGATTTCCTGTAGAAAGTCCCGGACTGTGCTGCGCTGACGCTTAAGCTGCTCAATAGAGGCCTGGGCCCTGGCTTTCTCACTGTCTGAAAGACCAGCCAGAATACGCTCCAGACAGGCCAGCTGGTTAGCGGAATTGGATTGCTGACAATCGCTCAGGCTGGCTGATGGGGCAGCGGCCTTCAGCCTGATCGGAATCGAAAAAGGCCCTCCGGCTTTTTCGCCATTCACCTGCATCAGGGAAAACCGAAGGTTAATCGTTTGATCCTGAGTCAATGAAGGTTGGGCGGGAATGGATACTCCGGTCCGAAATCCCCAGCGGGTCTCCTGTTGTTCAAATTGTATCCCTGCCCCATTGGCGAAGAGTACGGTCAGGTTCTGGTCGGGTGAGGGAGTTATCAGCACCCTGATCCTGAAGCTGGCATTCTGGTCAGCAGAGACACTCAAAGGTGCTCCCCCAATATTATTTGTCCGATCAATTTCAAAAGAAACCGAGTGTGTCTTACCATCCAGTGAAAAGTTCGAAGGGTTGGGACTGCCCTGTTGTGCCAGCAGATTGCCTGCAAAAAGCCAACTACCGATCAACATGATCACCGGGAACAGATCCGAAATTCTGTATGTAGTAAAACTCAACATGGTGGTTTCAAAAGGAGTAGGTTAAGAAGTAATAGACCTGACTTTTGACCAGACTCAGGATTTTCGGGAGGTTATATTTCTGCTGATTAGCAGCCCAATCATTGCCAGTAATGGAAGGATCAACCACATCCAGAGAGATGCCCTGAACGGCTGTTCCAGGGTTATGCTTTCTCCTCCTTCAAAGGCATATCTGCGGCTGTAAAAGTCCCTGACTGCGAGTGTGTAGGAGCCGTCAAAGCCTTTGGCCAAAAGAGAATCCAGATGAACTGTGTCCCGTTCTCCTGGCATGGGTATAAACCGAAGCTCGCTGCCTTTCTGAAGTTCCAGGATATAGGGTCCATCTCCGAATGCCATGTTGAACACCAGGTACTGCTCTCCCTCCTCCATACGTACGCTGAAGGGCTCTCGCTTAAAATTCAGGCTAATGGTATCACCACTGGCAGCCATCATAGTCAGGTCATGTTCCTTCCCATCCAGCACCGTTATTTTCAAAATGGAGTCTGGCTCAACCCATTCCTTTCGAATAATAGTTCCAAGCGCTTCCTCCAGGAAAAGAGAGTCTGACTGCCCATCAAGCCGATATATTTCTATGCCCTTTCCTGAACTGAAAGTCAGGTAGTAGAAATACTCCGTATCTGTAGCTCCTTTAATGGGGCCTTCGTTGTCTTTCACGACTATGGGGGCAATCGCGGACTGCCACTCAAGGAGTTGATCGCGTTGCTGCTGACCGAGACAGGCTGAACAATCCCCCTGCAAATCCTGTATGAGGGCCTTATAATCCACCAGATTGGCTGTGTCGCTCAAAATGGTTTGGTACTGGCTTCTACACCGATCACAGTTACTGATGACTTCCAGAATGCTCCTCACGCGGTTCAGTTGCTCGGTAGATGCATCTTCGCCACAGGTATTGAGAAAAGTAACACAGGCACTGCGGGTTTTTCGTGAAATGGCATCCTGATACAAATCCTCACAGGAAGGTCCCCCACAGTCCTGAAGCTTCTGTTCCAGTGCAATAAAGCGTCTATCTGAGGAATTTTCGAGGTAATACTGGGTCGCCTTTAATTTCATGACGAGGGAGCTGACCTCATCACAGTCCTGTGCAGAGGAAACCAGTGCATCAATCCGGGAGCTGATGGCACTCCGGGCCTCCTGCTGATGCCTGGGAGTATATCCAGGGGTTTCATCCAATATCGCCAGATAACTTTCCAGGCCAGATATCGTGCCCTTGTCCACCCTGGCCCAATACCGGTCGTCGGCTTGAGAAAGAGCCTGGGTGGCACTAGTGGCATATTTTTCTACGATTGGACTGCGTTGTTCTCCAAATATTCTGTAATAGTCCCAGGCAGCTGAAAAGGGTGCTCCAGAGCGGGTGGCAGCTGTTTCATAGCGGGAGTTAAGGGTTTCAAGTTCCTCCCTAATCCGCGTTAATCCATCTCTAACCAATCCCACATTTTCGACATTGTCATACTCCTGGGAAACAAAAGAGGGGAACCGCTCATAAAGTGTGGCCAGTTGAGCCACTTTTGCCTTCATCCTGGTCTCGCTAATAGCCATGGCCCTGGCATATGCATCAACAAAGGCAAGCACGTCATAGGTAAAGGTAAACTGGTTATACCCGTCATCAAGTTTCACCTTGCCCAGATCAGTAGCCACCACCTTTATTTTGACGGTGGCCGTTCCTTCCCCTACAATTCTTAAATCAATGTGGTTTCGGCCAGTCCCAATTCTTACTTCCTCCTCAGGATTACCCGCTACTACAGCGCCACCTGCCTCCACCTGAAAGGTAACATCTTCCCGATGCAGGAGGTCATCATCACTCCTAAAATCTAACCGGAGGTAGGAAGAACCCCGATCCACTACCTCCAGGCTAGAGGTCGTGATATTTCTTTCATTTTTTCCCAGCCCCGTTGTTTCATAAACCATAACCGGAGCAACCTTAATCGTGACCGGGCGGCTGAGAGTCCCTGCCACATTGACCTCATAGCGGAACTTCAGCTCTGACTGACCAGATAACATTCCAGCCCAGAGCAGCAGCAGTAAAGCGGCCAACCGATCAAGGGAAAAAGTGTGACGTTCAGGGGGCTTCATAAGGCATAACTTGCAGTATGGATCAACAGAATCCTCGGGCAGAATCAAATAAACTGTATGTCATCGCCATCCTCCGTAGTCGCTCCCACAGTGGACGAGTCCGTTATCTCCTCAATCATGATTTCATCAGGATTGTCATTCAGGTCGGGTGGCAGCCATTTCCATGGGCGGTCATCAATTGCCCTGGCCTGATCCTTATCCACGATGCCATTGGGTTCAGCAAAGTCCCGCACCCATCGAGCGACCTTCTGGTCTTCAGGAAATGGCTTTTTATCCTCGGCCAGGTATCGCTTGTATTGCAAAAACTCTCCAATTCTCACTACCAGTTCATCGAGGTAGTACAGGGTGCCAAATCCACCATGATTGGTGCAGATATTCCCCTTAAAATCTCCATCAGACTTGATGTTGGGATGCCAGGTATCAGAGGTCATCCGGCACTCGGCCGGGCCTAGTGGATACTCCCGTGGAAGCAAAATTTTCAGCTTATGCTCGTCACCGTAAACGGGGGTTCTGTCTTCTGCAGTTCCAACAATGCTACGAAGTGTATAGCGAATCTCGTACTCCACAGGGGGATGAGGAGCCAGCTTATGCCTGGCACCAGGGGTATATTGCATCAAATCAGGATTTGAATCGGCAAGCGACTGAAGCCTCAGGTGCTCATCACATAGCCGATACAGTTCGTCCGATGCGATACTGTCAAAGTCGTAATCAATCATGGAAGGACAGGGGTTTATGGTTACTGAGATATCGCTCCGGGATCCATATCCTTCTTGAGGATCACGGTATCACCTGGCTGAATGCCCATCTGCTTTAAGGACTGATCCTGCAGGTCAGGATACACCTTTACCTGGGCTTTTTTTGAAAATAGTTCGAACACATCATTTGAACCACCTCCACTAGCCCCCAGCTTTTTGGTCAAAGCCTCAAACAGGCGCTTGCCGGTGGTATTGTCAGGTAGCTCCACATCATACTCTTTCTGGATGTGGGGAACACTAACGGTCAACTTGATTTTATTAGCCATAATTTCCAGGGAGTTTTATACAAATGGATAAATCAATCGTGCTGGCTGCAATAGCCAAATACCAGGAACCAGCACATTAAAAGATGAGACTTCGGTCTCCGGTTAGTTCCACGAATTGTCTGTCTCCTTTGGTATAGAGAGTCAAAATATGTAGGGGAGGAATCCCGATTTCCTCCAGGGTTTTGTCCCCGTGGGGGAAATCATCTCCGATTTCCGCAGTCTTCTGAGTCACCATCATGCTATCAGCGTCATCCTCCATGAGATCTGCATAATCAGAATCATGCAGCAGTGGCCTCGGCCTAAGTAGCTCCATCTTTTTGCCGGTTCGTTCGGAAGCGACCTCCATGATCAACGTATGATCCAATGCGATTACCAGCCCGGGATCATCAAAATGCTCTTTGAGCCATGCCAAAACATCCGAAACCTTCATCTTGAAACTCAGATCTGTGGCTTCTGTAATCGCTCCGATGGACTGATGGCTGTCGCAGCGAGGCTTCAGCCGAGATGCCGGGAGCAACTCAAACGTTGAGGAAAGACCTTCGTAGTAAACCTGCTTATTCGCCAGTTTGCTGCGACCATCATCACTAGAGATAATCCGAAATGCCTCCTGCACCTGTATTGCGCCAATAATTGACGCTGTAATGGGGATGGTATTGGCCTGCCCTGAAGATGCATATCGCATGGCACGATTGGCACAGCCCATCCGAAAGTGGATGTTTTGCCAGGCTCTCTCACTCAACTGGCACTCATAGCAACTCACTCCTGGTTCAAATACATTCATTTGTCCCCCGAGGTCGAGTATCCCTCCATCAATCCAGGATTTCCCCAGGCGATGGGCGATGCGGTTGACAAATAAACGCGCCAGGCGGTTATCTACACAACTGATAATGGCATCCATGCGACGAAACACTCCCCAGCCAACCTCCACAGACACATCGCCATTAAGGGTCACCACATTGATATCCGGGTTGAGTTCTTTTATTCGCCTCGCTGCTACCTCAACCTTTAGCTGATCACCCGTGCAGTCCTCCTCCCGATACAGAATGGAACGGGCCAAATTGGTATGCTCCACAATGTCAAAGTCAATCAGGAAAATGTTTCCGACCCCAATGAGGGCCAGATTTTTGAGCACTTCGTTTCCAAGTGCTCCGGCACCTATCACCATGATCCAGGCCGACTGAATTTTTTCCAGCTTCCAGCCCAATGGCTCAAGTACATTTACCCGGTCATTGATGTAGGTTAAATCCAGAAATTCGCGATCGTTTGCCATGATACAGAGGTTTGGGCAACATCAGCGGAAAAAGACTAAAGCTGATATCCATATAGCTTGAAAGAAGACGATCAGCCCTAATCAATTTACACATTTCATGGAAAAATCAATGATCGGGCAGCAAGGATATTTATCTCAACTAAATATTCCTTTGCTACGCAACACCCCTATTCCTGCAAAGACCGACCAGCATCGGCCATCAACCTCTCCATCCCCTCAAAGGCCACAGGAACCTTTTCGTATTCGAAAATGTCCTTCAGCGACTTGGTGTAATGGTTGTCGCCCATCCCCAGGTCGATGTCGGTCATGGTCAGTTGGGCCGGGTGCTCATACCCGCAGGCGTGGGTAATGGCCAGGACTTCCTTGCGGAAGGTCTTGACGTAGTTGGCAAAGCGAACAGATTTGAGTTTAGGATCCAGTCCAGCCTGCAACCACTTGTTCTGGGTAGCCACACCCGCCGGGCAGGTATTTTTGTGGCATACCTGGGCCTGAATGCAGCCAACGGAAAGCATCGCCTCACGAGCCACGTTGATCACATCAGCTCCCATGGCAAAAGCCATCATGGCCTTGGAAGGAAAGCCCAATCGGCCAGAAGCGATGAATACCACCCTGTCTGTCAGCCCCTTACGTGCGAAGAGCCGGTACACCTCAGTAAAAGCATAGATAAATGGCAGGGACACATGGTCTGCGAATGACGGTGGCGCGGCTCCCGTTCCTCCTTCTCCCCCATCGATGGTGATAAAGTCTGGCCCGCGGCCTGTTTCGACCATGATGTCAGCCAGTTCTTCCCATAACTCCATCTTTCCGACGGCGGACTTGATACCTACTGGCAGACCCGTTTCAGCCGCGATGTCTTCGATGAAGTCCACCATTTCCGGCACCGTGCCAAACGCCGTGTGATTCGCAGGTGATAGCACATCCTGCCCCATGGGTACGCCCCGTATCTCAGCAATTTCCCTGGAAATCTTTTTGGCCGGGAGCACGCCCCCCTTGCCGGGTTTGGCGCCCTGAGACAGCTTCACTTCTATGGCCCGGACAAAGTCGTGTTCCTCCACTAGCTCCTTCATTTTCTCCATCGAGAAATTTCCATCTTCCCCCCTTACGCCAAAGTATCCCGTCCCAAAGTGAAAAACGACATCGCCACCATGTCGGTGGTAGGGCGAAAGTCCTCCCTCGCCAGTGTTGTGGTAGCAATGGGCCAGTTTGGCTCCCTGGTTGAGGGCGGTGATGGCCGCCTTGCTCAGCGAACCATAGCTCATGGCTGAGATGTTGATCACCGACTGGGGCCGATAGGGACGACGGCGGCGGCCTTCGCCCATGACCTTGGCACAGGGAAGGAAGTCCGGTTGAGACTCGTTGGGGTGACCATCAGGCACCCGATAGGCCAGCATGGCCGGGTGGATGAACAGATACCCCGGACTGAAGATGTCCTGATCGGTGCCAAAGCCCTGGTAGTTGTTTTCCTTTTTGGAGGAGGCATAGACCCAGGTACGTTCGCTGCGGTTAAAGGGTAGTTCTTCGCGGTTATTGGCGACGATATACTGCCGCAATTCCGGGCCTATGCCCTCCAGCATGTAGCGGATATGCCCCACGACAGGAAAATTGTGCTGGATGGTATGGGCTTTCTGAAAAAAAATATCGCGGATGGCCACCAGGCCAACCACGACCAGAAGATAGCCCCACCAGGGAAAACTACCGAGGGCTGAAAGGAGAGATTGCATAGGGGGAAAGAATGTGTGATTCGTACTTCGTAATCCGTGATTGAATATGCTGCTGATGGATGAGGAGGCTATTTGGAATCAGCAACAGCCTGAAGGTACAGGATTTGGGGAAGAGGCGCAATTTGGAAATAAACTGACCCCGAGACTGGAGCAGTGCTCAGCAGTACCCCCTGCGACCCCTGCCCCGCTTTTTAGGACTTCCCTTTCAAAATGCTGAGTCGGATTTCGTGGCCGTGTACAGGCCTGTGCCCACTAGCTGGGAACCTGCTAATTTTGGTCCTTTACTTGGTTGGCTCAGATGAACCAGTATTTAACGTTCGATGGTATCTTTGCTTAGAATGCTCATAGTTTGAGAGAAGTGAGGTGTTGGAACCAACAACTTAATCAACTATGGGCCTTTTTTACTTTAGACAACTCCGTTATGAATTATTTAATGTTTACACATGGTTTAGATACTGATCATTCCCTTTTAAAAATTGTCATCACATCCATACTTATTGCTGGCTTTACTTTGCTTGCAATTGAATGGGATCTCCAACAAGATTCTTGTGCTCAAATACGGGAAAATTCGAACACTTTCGTGGATCAATTTCAGACAAGATTTGAATTGATATATAAAGAAAACAGTTCGGATCCATTCTTGAAATTGGTAATGTTCTGTAAAGAGCCTGCCCGCACTAACGACTCTACCATTTTCACTCAAACTTATTTTAGCAGTGCTGATGATATGAATCATTGGAGATTTTATCAGCATCCATATAGTATGTTTGTTCTTGGTGGAATGTATCGTGATTATAAGTTGATAGACTCTGCGATTTATGAACACAATTGGAGAAGAGGGGACAAGGATTATTTAGTCGTTGACATGACCCTCTCAGTTGGAGAAAAAATTAGGAGTCCCTACTCAGAGGGAGGTTTTATTTTAGAAAGTAAAGAAATGTTTCTAAATCAATATATGAGTTTTGTATTCCGATCGACTAGTTATAATGAAAAAACGATGCGATTTAATTACGTCCATAACCTTGGGTTCCTATGGGAAGAGTTGGTCCTGCCAGACACCACAGTTAGAAGAGAGTTATTTAAGATTAATGGAATCCCTTTTGAAGCATATATTCAAAACCACCCTGAGTTTAAGTTTTTTAATAATTGACCTTTTTTCCCATATGTTGGTGCCCCTGCTCACTGAGGTACTCCCCGGACTACTAAACAACAAAATGCTGAGTCGGATTTCGTGGCCGTGTGTAGGCAAAGGTAGCTCAGCGTGATATTTTGCCCCAGATCTCCCCATCAACATCACATACCCGGAGCTGCAATGGGTTTAGCTGGTTTTGAGACGGGGCCTGGAGTTGTTATTACGGTAGTAGCAGGCGCTATATTCGGAGGGATCGCTGGAGAAGAAGGAGTTAGCGGGCCTACGATTATATTTTAGGTGGAAATAAAAAACCAGTAACAATAAAGAATAAATTTTATTTCAATAAAAAAAGATTGGATTTGGCATGATTGTCTTCATATTGTTCATCATCGTTTCGGTTTTACTTATCGCTGAGCCTGAAAATTTTCTCAGAAATATTTTTTCGAAAAAAATATATATTCAGATTACAGGATTTGCATCACTATTGTACAACGGCCTCATGCTATATTCGTTTGTTATATTGCTTTTTCGGAAAAATGAGGCTTTGACAACTTCAGATTGTCATCTTATTGATAACTCAAGATTTGAGTCAATGGGTAAAATTTGCTTTGGCGAAATTATTAAGGTTGAGAAAATTGGAAAAAGTAGTCTAAAAATAGTTTTAAAAAAGTCAGCCTTCGAATCTAGGAGATTAAGTATTCTTAAAAAAATTGCTCTCACAGCAAATAACTGGGATTACAAAAATAGTATCATCGTCTCTAGTTCATTACTCCTTGATTGTGATAGAGATGATCTTAAAAGGGCTATTTCAGCGGCTAAGAGACAGTATAAACCTCATAACTGCCTGGAGATGGAATCCCCCGGCTAACGCCGATCCCCCCTGTAGCCTGCCCGCTACCCCGCTTTCTGGGACTTCCCTTTCAAAATGCTGAGTCGGATTTCGTGGCCGTGTGCAAGCCTGTGCGTAATCCGACTCGGTATTTTCCACTGCTGCTGCGGCCCCAGGCCGCC
>CAYFIR010000070.1:0-32680 GCA_964343195.1 uncultured Bacteroidia bacterium
ACTACGAACTACGAACTACGAACTACGAACTACGAACTACGAACTACGAACTATTTACCACGTTGAGCGCAGCGAAATCCCGCGAGGCGGGAAACTACGAACTACCTCACCTGAAAATCCATCATCTGCTCATCTCCGAGCCAGGCCTCCACGTGGTCGCCGATGGAGAGTGGGCCTACACCTTTGGGGGTGCCGGTGAAGATCAGGTCGCCTTTCTTCACAGTGATGAACTGGCTGATGTAGCTGATGAGATTGGCGACGGGGTAGATCATCTTGGCGGTGTGGCCTTCCTGACGGGTTTCGCCGTTGATGGCGCAGCGAAAGTGAACATCCTGCAAATCCGGAAACTGCTCAATGGGCAGGAAGTTGGATACCGGAGCTGCATCGTTGAAGCCTTTGGCCAGGGTCCAGGGAAGGCCCTTCTTTTTGGCTTCGCTCTGGATATCGCGAGCGGTTAGGTCAATGCCTACCCCTACGCCGTCGATGTAATCCCGCACATATTCTTCCTGGATGTACTTGCCCTCCCGGCTGATGCGCAACACCATTTCACACTCAAAGTGGAGGTCTTTGGTAAACTCCGGATAATAAAAATCCTTGTTGTTGCGGAGTACCGAGGTGTCCGGCTTGAAAAAAATCAGGGGAGAGTCTGGCACTTCATTCTTTAGCTCATGGATGTGGTCTACATAGTTGCGGCCTATACAGATGATTTTCATGTGAGTAAATCCCTTTGATTGGTTGAATTATTGGTTTGTCGAATGGGAATGCCGGAGTTGGAGGAATGCTTTGGTTTTTTCCGTATCTCATCTCCCTTTAGCTTCCGCAGCCCCCCTTGACGAGGTAGGCGTCACTGACCGGATCGGGGAGATTAACCGAATCCCCCTGATCATAGGCGTAGCCCGTCTCAGTAGTCCAAATTACCCATTCTGCCGCACAATTTTCCATGCCGGAGGGCCATTCGTCAGCAAAAAATCGAAGATGCCAGCTTCCCAGGCTGTCCTGATCCAGGGTATATCGCCCCTTGCAGGACTCCCGCACCCAACCCGCGTTGAGTGGACCAAGGTAGCGATGCTCCCGTTGGTAGGTAGAGTCCCCCAGGGTCAACGACACCTGATCCGCGCAATAACTCCCCATGAGACGGGAGTGAATTTCAGCCTCGGTGGGAGGCGGGGTATCGCAGGCCCATAGCCCCAGGGCTATTCCACCAAGTAAAAGCCACAATCGGCGAGGGTTGGTACAGGAGTGATTGGCCATAAATTCAGGGGAACATAAGTCATTTTCTCCAAGTTAATCGCCAGATAAATAGGCGGCACAAAAAGAGTGCAAAAACTTGGCCTGGGTATCAGATGTGAGGGGATTGTTGGGGGGCAATCCCCACAATAGCTTAACCAGCAACCCCGTTTTCAACTTTGAACAACGAACTTAGACCTCTTCCCCCTAGCTTTGCCCCGTGATCCTGATCATCGACAATTACGATTCCTTTACCTATAACCTGGTGGACCTGGTGCAGGTGCGCACAGCGGTTAAGGTGTTGCGCAACGATGAGGTCGGAGTGCAAGAGGTCCTCGCCATGCAGCCCAAAGGGGTGCTCATTTCTCCTGGACCGGGGCGCCCCGCAGACAGTGGGGTATCCTATCCGGTGGTGGAGCGTCTGAAAGGAAAGGTGCCGATATTGGGGGTTTGCCTGGGGCATCAGATCATCGGGGAAGTGCTGGGAGGCAGGGTGGTTCATGCGCTACGGCCCATGCACGGGAAAATTTCTCCCATTGAGCACGATGGGAGCGGGATTTTTTCCGGTCTGGAACAACCTATGCCCGTGATGCGTTATCATTCCCTGGTACTGGACCCACAGACTCTGCCGACAAAGATCAAAGTCAGGGCACAGACAGTTGAAGGAGAGGTCATGGCCATCGAAGTACCAGACCTGAAGATGTGGGGAGTGCAGTTCCACCCGGAATCTGTAGGATCTCCCGGAGGTGACAGACTCGTTGCAAATTGGCTGGAATCCATTTGCAGCTAACTTGGAGAGAGGGTAACTTGCCCATTCTTCTACACGCAAAAACGCCAAACTGATGCAATTCGATATTAAAGAAGAAGGCGGATTTCAATACGTTGAAAATGGCAATGGTCCCACTCTGCTGGTCCTTCACGGACTGTTTGGGGCGCTGAGTAATTTTCAGGAAGTCTTTGCTGCTTTTGGTGGAAAGTACCGGGTGTTGATTCCGCTGTTGCCCATCTATGAAAAAACCAAGGTCGAGGCCTCGGTAAGTGGTATGTCAGCCTTTGTAGAAGAATTTGTCGAATTCAAGCAGCTAAACAACATGGCTGTCCTGGGAAATTCCCTCGGTGGACACATCGGGCTGGTCTATACCCTGAACAATCCGGACAAGGTATCTTCGCTGATACTGACTGGGAGCTCCGGGCTGTTTGAGTCCGGGATGGGGAGTGGATTTCCGCGCCGTAGTTCCTATGAATACATCAAGGAGCGGGTGGGATATACCTTCTATTCTCCCGAAACCGCTACCAAAGAGCTGGTGGATGAAGTCTTTGGCATCGTTAGCGACAACTACAAGACCCTGCGAATCCTGCGAATTGCCCGATCCGCCCAACGGCACAACATGGCTCCTGACCTCGACCGGATCCAGGTACCGACTCTGCTGATCTGGGGGCTCAACGACAACATCACCCCCCCACGGGTGGCCCACGAGTTCGATAAGCTGATCCCCAATTCTGAGTTACACTTCATCGATAAGTGTGGCCATGCCGCGATGATGGAGCAGCCCGGAAGGTTCAACCAATTGCTTGCGCCCTTTTTGGAAAGAAATACTCAAGTGACAGCCTGATGATTGCCCGAAACCTCATCAAGGATTCCATTCCTCCCATCAAGCCTACGGATACGGCTGGTCTGGCCCTCGACTGGATGGGCGAGTTCAAGCTCAACCAACTTCCCATCGTGGAGGATGGGCAATACAAAGGCATGATCACGGAATCGGAAATTCTGGATGAAGCGGACCTGGATCAGCCCATTTCATCTATCAGGTTTTCTGGCTGGGAAAGTGCTTACATTCACTATCAGAATCACATCTACGATGCCCTGGACCTGATGGCCAATTTCAAAATGGAGGTCCTTCCGGTACTGGATGATCAAAATGGCTATCTGGGAGTCATTACCCTCAGAGACCTGGGGACAGAACTGGGAAAACTGTTTGCTGTGCAGGAACCTGGTGGAGTGCTGGTGCTGGAAATCCCGGCCCATAGCTATGTGCTGAGTGAAATAGGTCGCATCACGGAGTCTGCTGATTGTAAAGTACTCAGCCTGTATTTGTCAAATATGCCTGACTCCCGGGATCTGCTGCTGACGCTCAAGCTAAACGTAGAAAACCTCGTCCCTGTGATTGCGACTTTCGAGCGATTTGACTACAAAATTGTTCGTGCCTATCAGCGTACAGATCTCCATAATGACTACAGCCGCAACCTGGAGTCCCTCTGGAAGTACCTGGAGATGTAAGAGATGTCGGGCCTATAGTCACATGGTTTTTTTGCGGGAAAAGTCAGATTTTCTCAGGCTTTGGTTTGAACCACTTCCTCCAGTCGACGTTTTTTACAATGTGAATCCGGTTGTCCGGATTATTGGCTCGTACATTATGGCCTTAAGTTGCCCACGTAACGCACTGAGAATGGCATTTTGGGGGCTGATGTGGTTTGTCTCCATGTCAGTGTCAGGGCTATACGCACAGCTAAGAGTCGATACCATCAGGGTCGAAGGCAACCGTGTCACTGAGCCCTGGGTAGTACTGCGAGAGTTGACCTTCGAACCGGGGGATACCCTCGCAAATGAAAAGCTGACAGAAGTCCTGGAGCGCAATCGACTCAATATTGCCAACCTGAACATTTTTTCTCAGGTGAACCTGATTCCGGAGGTCATCGAGGGCAGACTGTCTCTGAAGATTCAGGTGAAAGAGCGGTTTCGGCTGGGGGGGAGCGTACTCCTGACCCTGGAAGAGCGTAACAGCTATGACATGCTGGTGGCGTTACAGTCCCGGGACTTTTCGCGTCTGGTATATGGAGAGCAGTTCACCTGGCGAAATATTACCGGCAAAGGAGAGGAACTCCAATGGGATATTTTGTGGGGATTTTCCCGGCGGGTGCACGCCGAATTCCGAAAGCCCCTGGTGGGGCGCAATCCCGCTGTAGATTTACAAATAGGGGTCCGATATGACTGGCAGCCTGAGATCATCGTGGGAACTTCCGAAGGCAGGGTTCACTGGGAAGGACTTCATGAACGACCTCTACAACAGCGATATGGCGGGTATGTCAGCCTGCAAAATCGACAGGGAATCTATCACCAGGTTGAAGTACAGCTGGGTTATGACTCCTATCAACTGGACGACAGTCTGTATACACTTGACCTCGAGGGACGCCCCATCTCCTATTTGACCAATAACTCAGGCAGGGAGCATCTCAATTGGGTAATGCTCCGCATGGCGGTGGACAAGCGCGACTGGAACAGTTATCCTTTACGGGGCTACAAGGGGCAGATCATGGGGCGCATGGTAGGTGGACCATTGTCTACTACAAGATTTGTGAAATTAGGTGGGAGCTGGGCACACCATATCCCTATGGGTTCCCGTTTTTACTTTGCCTATGGCTTTACCAGCATCCTGACCCTGGGAGATAGCCTGCCCTTCTTTGAGAAAAGTCAGATTGGAATCCGGAGACCCGAATTTCCCGGTATCAGCAATGAAGTAAGGGGATATCAGCCCTATGTCATTGACGGCACCTGGCTTAGCCTGGGAAAAACCGAGTTAAAATACGCCGTGATCCCGTATCGGATGGTCTCGATGGACTGGCTGGGAATCCCGCAGGTAGGATCTCAGGCTTTGGCCTTATATTTGACTGCTTTTGCTGACGTCGGGTATGTACGTGACGACAGCTTCAGTAATTATGATCAATGGCTCAAGAATCAGGCTTTGTATGGCTACGGTGTGGGTGTCAACCTCATTGTGATGTACGACCTGCTTTGGCGCGTTGAGTATGCCCGTAACCACCTGGGGCAGGGAGGAATTTATTTTCACGGAACTTTGCCTATCAAATGAAGATTGCCATATTCGGTCGCATCACTGACAACACAGACCTCTCCGTACTCTCCCAGTTTTTTGCCTATCTGCCTACCAAAGGCATTGATTACCTTCTCTATAAGCCCTACGCTGAAGAATTGAAGCGACACCTGCCGGAGATGGCAGAGGTTGCGAGTGGGCGGGTTTTTTCATCCAAGAAGGCGATCGAAGACTGTCGGTTTTTGTACTGCTTTGGAGGGGATGGAACTGTCCTGGAAGCCGTACGGTTTACCGGTAAGGTAGGCAAGCCCATTCTGGGAGTAAATTTTGGTCGGCTGGGATACCTGACCAGCATCAGTCAACACGAGTTGATTACGGCCACAGAAGAACTGCTGAGGGACATGTACCGAATCGACCGTCGCTCCCTGCTGTCAGTGGTCAGCGATCCTCCTGGAATTTTTGGTGACAATCACTATGGGATCAATGACCTGACCATCCACAAGAGCAAAACCAATGAAATGATCACCGTTCATTGTTACATAAACGGTGAGTTCCTCAACTCATATTGGGGGGATGGATTAATTGTAGCGACACCTACGGGCTCCACGGCGTATAGCCTCAGCTGCGGTGGCCCGATTATCTTTCCCAGTTCCGCCACTTTTGCTATCACTCCCGTGGCCTCACATTCTTTGACAGTTCGTCCAGTGGTAATTCCCGATGACTGGGTAGTTTCTTTTGAAATAGAATCGCGATCGGGAGAGGCGATGGTTGCGCTGGATACCCGCACAGAACTGGTGGAGGCGAATACCTCCATCGCGGTTCGCAGGGCGAACTTTAAAGTTAATCTACTCAGGATGTCAACTACGAAATATGTAGACAACCTCAGACGTAGCTTAATGTGGGGAAGTGACAATCGAAACTAGTGCACTGTCAAGTGAAGAATGATGGGTAGGCGGTAGCAGATTTTTTCGTAGATCAAGGCGAAAAATTCGAGCCTAGTGAACTAGGCGAGCGGTTTTTCAACGCAGATCATAGATGCCGATTCATCGGTAGATGCGGGAAAAGATGCAGCGACCACCCATCATTCGGGATTTGACAGAGCACTAGCTCGTAAGGAAAGGTAAAAATCAATACACAGTGTAGGGTTTTATTATGGTTGCTACATCCTAGTATTGAAGTTTTATGCTAGAATTGCTCCTTTTTAGGATGTAGGTATCCGCGGTTTTTGTTTTTTAGAGATCCTGTTTTTTGTAGATAATTGCAATGATCAAAATTTCCACTAAGTGTATTTTAATGAATGGGTGCTACTTCTTGTGCCCTGATGTGCGCGGATAAAAAATTTTCCTCTGTCATTTAATCAATTGGATCAGCCTAAAAACACCATACTAATATGAAGGTCGTGAAGTATTTGTTCCTCTTCCTGTTGTCGGGGATATTGGTTTCCAGTGTGCAAGCCCAGTTCCGCTATAAATATGTCAGCGTAGGAGCCTCCGCAGGATCAACCAATTATCTGGGGGACCTGGATGATGACTTTACCTTTAAGTTCACCAGGGTTGGATTTGGAGCGGACCTGAAGTACCGCCTGAATCCCTTTATGAGCGCTCGACTAGGGTTATTTCATGGGTATGCCCAGGCTGCGGATTCTGTTTCTGGAGATCTTCCCCGAAATCGACGTAACCTGAGTTTCCGTACCCCCATCACTGATGTAAGCGCGGTCATGGTTTTTGACTTTGTCCCCAATGACCGACGATTCAATTATCGTCCTCCCTACACACCTTATGTTTTTGGAGGAGTGAGCCTTTTCCGGTTCAATCCGCAGGCACAGTTTAATGGGAACTGGGTGGACCTGAAGCCTCTCGGAACCGAAGGCCAGGAAACCGGATTGCCACAGTATCCGGATCCTTACGAACTGGTGCAGATTGCGATCCCTATGGGAGCAGGTGTGCGTTTTAAACTCTCCGATCAATTGGATCTGGAGTTGGAAACAGGCTTTCGAAAGACCTTCACCGATTACCTCGATGACGTAAGTGGCCAATATGTCGCGCCAGAAGACCTGGACCTGCTAACTCCACTTGCTCAGCAACTCTCGGACCGCATTGACCGTGTAGAGTATCCCGAAGGAGCCCGTGAAGTAAACGGCATCAGGGGAGATGCAACGCAGACCGACTGGTACATCTACACCTGTGTGCGCATCAACTATATCATCGATTTTGTGCGCTGTCCACAGTTCTAGCGAAAAAAATAATATTGTAAACCACGGCGTGGGAGTAGTTGATAAACTGCTCCCACGCTTTGCATTTAGCCGAGATGTGGGCATGAAGGCTATCGGCGCGATTCAATATGCTATCGGCTTTTGCATGGTATGACGACCGCCTGGCGCGTGAAATCCCGGCAAAAAATAACCAACACAGTGCAACCTCTTCGATCAGATGGCCCTCTTGGTTACGTAGGCAAAATTTTCCCTTTTGGTGCGGCGTCGCTTTTAGTTACTTTTGGGCATTCAAATTCCAAGTAAAGGCGCTGATGAGCTTAAAGGACAAGATCAATGTTGATGCTTTACCCAGGCATGTGGCTGTGATCATGGATGGAAACGGTCGATGGGCGAGGCAAAAAGGCAACGATCGGATATTCGGTCATCGTTCTGCAATTAAGGCAGTACGAGATACGACCGAGGCCTGCGCAGAGTTGGGGGTATCTCATTTGACCCTCTACGCGTTCTCTACTGAAAACTGGCGCCGTCCCAAAGCCGAAGTCATGGCCCTCATGGCCCTGCTGGTGGATACCATCCGAAAGGAAACCAAAACCCTCATGGATAACTCCGTTAGGTTGAAATCCATAGGGTTTACGGATCAGCTTCCTGGCAATGCACAGCGAAACCTGGAAGAAGCGAAGGAACTCACCCGGGATAATGACAAGATGACCCTTACCCTGGCCCTCAGTTATGGCTCTCGTTCCGATATTGTCAAAGGAATGCAGGACCTGGCCAGAAAGGTAAAGGATGGGAGCCTTGAACCAGAAGATATTACGGAAGAAATGATCAGTCAGTCGCTGAGCACCAGCTATGCCCCCGACCCGGAACTGCTGATTCGTACTTCTGGGGAACACAGGATCAGTAATTTTCTCCTTTGGGAGATCGCTTATACGGAAATCTATTTTACGCCCAAGTTTTGGCCGGACTTTCGTCGTGAGGACCTCTATGAGGCCATCCTTGACTTTCAGCAGCGAGAGCGACGTTTTGGTCAAATAAGTGAACAAATAAAGAGTCGATGAGAAAAATAGTTTGGTTATGCTGGACCCTATGCCTGGTTCCCTTTATGGCCTGGGGGCAGTTTGACGTTGAGAACCCACAAACTTATACCCTGGCTGGGCTGGAAGTAGAAGGGGCTGAATTCAGTGACCCCCAAAACATTCTGGCGATGAGTGGCCTCGTGATAGGAGAGCCTGTCACCGTACCTGGTATCCAGATTTCTGATGCCATAAAGCGACTTTGGGGAGAAGACATCTTCTCAGATGTGGCGATCCGGGCAGACAGGATCCAGGCAAACACGATATTCCTGGTCATTGAGGTAAAGGAGAGGCCTCGTATTGCACAGTTTAGCTTCGAAGGAATCTCCAAGACCCAGGCTGATGACCTGAGGGAGAAAATAAACTTCATTAGAGGTACCATTCTTACCGAGTCAAAGCGAATCTCTGCTCAGCGGATTATTCGTAACTTCTACGTGGAGAAAGGCTTCTACAATGTAGGTGTTGAAATTACCGAAGAGCCAGATAAAGTGCTCCGCAATGGTGTCTCCGTCCTTATCAATATCGAGAAGGGGCCACGAGTCAAGATTGCCGAACTACGCATCGTAGGAAATGAAGCTTTCTCAGATGGCAAGGTAAAGCGTAAGCTGAAAAAGTTTCACGAAAAGGCCTGGTGGCGCTTCTGGGCTCGCTCCAAATACGTCCCCAAGACATTCGAAGAGGCCAAAGCCGAATTGCTAAAGGCGTATGATGACGGAGGGTATCGCGACATCACCATTGAGTCAGATACCGTTTACAGCATCGATGAGAAGAATGTGATTGTAGAGATGCGCCTCGACGAGGGGGATCAATATTTTCACGGTAACATTGTCTGGACCGGAAACTATAAGTATGACGCTGAAGTCCTTCAGCAGGTGCTTGGCATTGACAAAGGAGATGTTTACAACCGATCTGCCCTGGACCAGCGCCTGTTTGGTGACCCACAGGGATCTGACGTAAGTTCCCTCTACCTTGATAATGGCTATCTCTTCTTTGATGTGCAGCCAGTAGAGGTGGCCGTAAGGGGCGATACCATTGACCTGGAAATGCGGATCCGGGAAGGGCCACAGGCCAGTACCCGTAAGATCATCATCGAGGGGAACACTAAAACTTCTGACGATGTAATCCGCCGTGAAGTGCGAACCACCCCCGGCGAGAAATTCAGCCGTGCCGAGATCATCCGTAGCCAGCGTGAGATCCTTGCCCTGAATTACTTTGACCAGGAAAATCTGGGCATCCAGCCCATTCCCAACCAGCAGACAGGTACGGTGGATATTAAATACACCGTCGAGGAGCGGCCATCTGACCAACTTCAGCTACAGGGTGGCTGGGGTGGCCAGGTACGGGACCCCAACACCAATGAAGTACTATATGGAGGTTTTGTAGGGACCGTACAGCTGGCCTTCAACAATTTCTCAACCCGTCGCATGTTTGATGCGAATGCATGGCGTCCGGTACCTTCCGGAGATGGGCAGCGAGTGAGCCTTTCATTCCAGATGAATGGAACTAGCTATAAAAACTTCTCTGCCACCTTCATGGAACCATGGCTGGGCGGTAAGAAGCCAATCTCTCTTGGGGTTAGCAGTTCTTATCTGGTATTCCAATCCTACGCCAGCAGTGCAACCTTCTCCCGAAACAGCATTTTCCAGACTTCTATCGATTTGGGTAGCCGTCTGAAATGGCCTGATGACTTCTTTGTATCCAGGACTTCTATTGGGTACAAGTTCTATGACATCATCAATCCAGAATATCGATTCTCAGGATTTCAGGGAGAAGACAGCGCCTTCGTAAACGTAGTGACCCTGAGTCAGACTTTCGCTCGCTCAAGCGTGGATGCACCGATTTTCCCAAGAAGTGGGTCGTCTATCAGCCTGAGCATCGAAGCGACTCCGCCCTACTCATTGTTCAGCGACCTGACGGCCGCAGACTACAGCGAGATGTTGGATGGAGAGAAGTATCGCTTCCTGGAGTACCACAAGTGGCGTTTCAATACCCAGTGGTTCTTCCGGATTGTCGACAACCTCGTATTGGCGCCAAAGATTGAGCTGGGATACCTCGGAAGTTACAATCCAGCCTTGGGCGTGTCGCCATTTGAGCGATTCTTCCTGGGAGGCTCTGGTCTCGTAGGAGGTGGATTTGCCGGCCTGGATGGTCGTGAGATCCTGCCTCTGAGAGGATATGAAAATAACAGCCTCTGGAACTATGATAGCGAAGCGGCAGAATCAGTTGGCTATCCGATCTACAACCGCTTCGTGATGGAACTGCGTTATCCCATCTCCCTGAACCAGTCAGCACCAATCTGGGTACTTGGGTTCCTTGAGGGCGGAAATGGATACCAGTCTGTACGGGAATACAATCCGCTAAAGCTGCGTCGCGCAGCAGGAGCAGGTGTCCGTGTGATGCTCCCAATGGTAGGTCTACTGGGACTTGACTGGGCTTACGGATTTGATTCTGCTTCTGACCGTCCTGGCGCAGCCGGCCTTAGTGGTAGCCAGTTCCACTTCATTCTGGGGCAGGACTTCTGATTGGGAAAATCGTAATAGGCTAGCATCGCATAGCCACGAATTTCCAATTCTCAATTACGAATTCTATTGTAAGCCATCTGAGCCTTTGGGTTCGGATGGCTTTTACGTTAGAATGGAAAGAAAAAGACCTTTCTTAAAAGGTTATGGATGCTGTATCTTTCGGGCAAACAACCATTTTCCATGAAAGGAATAATCCTGGCCGGAGGTTCCGGTACCCGTCTCTACCCCTTGACAATCCCAGTGAGCAAGCAGCTCGTGCCGGTTTACGACAAGCCCATGATCTACTATCCGCTTTCTACCTTGATGGCGGCTGGAATCCGGGAGGTGTTGATCATTTCTACTCCTCGGGACTTCCCGCTCTTCAAGCAGTTGCTTGGCGATGGTTCCAGACTGGGGATGAAGTTCACCTTTCAGGTGCAGGAACGCCCTGAAGGACTGGCTCAAGCCTTTATTATCGGTGCAGGCTTTGTAGGAAATGATGACGTCGCGCTGATATTGGGGGATAATATTTTTTATGGCGAAGTACTCAATGAGACCTTGCTTCAGGCCAGGGAAACTGTCACCAGTGAAAAGGGAGGGATGGTATTTGCTTATCACGTGTCCAACCCTACAGCTTATGGGGTGGTGGAGTTTGACGAAGAAGGAAAAGCCATCAGCATTGAGGAAAAGCCTCAGAAGC
Organism: uncultured Bacteroidia bacterium; assembly: GCA_964343195.1. GTDB lineage: Bacteria > Bacteroidota > Bacteroidia > J057 > J057 > CAYVAP01. Next base: position 11,541 of record CAYFIR010000070.1, read on the forward strand.
CGAAGTCTTCTTTTGCCGTTCCAGGAGTCTATTTCTATGACAACCAGGTGATAGAAATGGCCCGAAACCTGAAACCCTCAGCTCGAGGCGAACTGGAAATTACCGATATCAATCGCATATACCTTGAGCGTGGAGACCTTCGGGTATCCATTCTAGGCAGAGGTACTGCCTGGCTTGATACCGGAACACACGATTCCTTGATGCAGGCCGGAAATTTTGTCCAGATCATCGAGAAACGACAGGGGTTGAAAATTGGCTGCATAGAAGAAATTGCCTATCGAATGGGCTACATCGACGCAGAACACCTGCGTAAGATTGCCCAGCCATTGGTAAAAAGCGGCTATGGAGAATACCTGATGAATCTGCTGGAAGACCAGGAATAGATGAGATCGTAAAAGGAGTGACAATTCTCATTTCCGGCAGCGGCGTAGATGGTCAGTATAATCCCGTGGCGCTTATAGATTTGTTTCCCTGAAAAGAGAAACAAACTATACTCATGAAATTTCCAACCCACACCTTCCTGATGTTACTGATTGCTTCCCTTGCCTGGACGGCATGTGGTGATGGCAATTCTGAAGCTGAAAACAAAGAGACTGAAAGTGCTGAAGCCGCAACCCTGGCTTCCCTGACGGGATCAGGTCGCTCTCTACATTTAACTGATATTCCCGTCAAGTCGCCAGAATCCATTATCAGCGACGGAGAGTTCTACTATGTTTCAAACGTAGGGCCGGAACTAAAACCGTCTGAGACAGACGGAGATGGCTTCATCATGAAGCTGGACTACGATGGCAATGTCGTTGATGAAAAATTTATTGAAGGGCTGGATGCTCCCAAGGGATCGGCCATTATGAATGGGACCTTGTATGTTACGGATATTTCAAAAGTGAAGGCCTTTGACCTGGCTACCGGGGAGTCAGCAGGAGAAATCGACTTCAGCAGTACGGGGACTCAGTTTCTGAATGACCTGGTACCCATGAAAGATAAACTGGTGGTCTCTGCCACAGATATCAACCGGCTTTATGAGATTGACCCTGCTGCTGGGGACTTCACAGAAATCGCTACACGGCCCACTCTCCAGGGCCCCAATGGGCTGTGGTACAGTCCGGAAAAGAAGGTCCTTTATACCGTCACCTATCCCAGCGAACCCACCGGGCGCCTGTACTCCATCGACATGAAGAAAAATACCGAAGGAGAATATAGCCCAGCACCAGTAGGGTCGTATACCGGTATGCTCGATGGCCTTTCTGTCATTGGTGATTACGCATTTATTTCCGACTGGCACCGACAGACGGTCGTCATCATGAATGTGACGACTGGTCAGGTAAGTGGATCCGGACTTCCACAACAGGTGGAAGGGCCAGCAGATTTTTACTTTGATGCGAAAAATGGAGAATTCTGGCTACCCGGTATGCAGGAAAATTCCATCTCCATTCAAACGCTGCCTATGACCAGTGCAGAATAGAATGTACTTTCTCCTAAGAGCGATTTATGGGGGCAGCTTCAGAAGAGAGGCTGTCCTCATTCCTCGTTAGACCTTCTGGAAATAAAATAGACGGAACCAAATTTGTAATTCTAGGAGTAGAAAATTTTCTACTCATGAAATCTTCCAATCCTGTTTTCCTACTCTTGCTCATTGCTGCTCTTGCCTGGGCTGCTTGTGGTGATAGCACCTCAAGCAGCGACGCCGAACCCCGCCAGACTGCTACTCTGGTGTCCCTAACAGAACCAGGACGTTCTGTTCAGCTCAAAGAATTGCCTGTTCAAACTCCGGAATCTGTCATTGGCGACGGAAAGTATTTCTATGTTTCCTGTATTGGCAGGGAACCCAAACCCTTTGATACCGATGGGGATGGCTTCATCATGAAGCTGGATCAGGAGGGAAATGTCATCTCCGAAAAATTCATCCAGGGGCTGGATGCACCCAAAGGCTCAGCCATTGTGGAGGGGATCCTGTATGTCGCAGACATCACCGAGATCAAGGCTTTTGACCTGTTAACTGGACAGGCAAAGGGGACAATTGACCTCTCCAGCACAGGTACCCGTTCGCTCAATGACCTGACCCCGATGAAGGGGAAGTTGATTGTTTCCGCAACAGACATCAATCGGATTTACGAAGTCAGCCCGACCAAAGGCACCTTCGCCGAAATTGCCACTCGTCCCACCCTGGTCCATCCCAATGGCGTTTGGTACGATGAAACCAGGGAAAAACTCTATATAACCACTTCTCCGACAGAACCTACTGGTCACCTCAACGTCATTAACATGGCCAAAAAGAGGGGAGAAGTCTATTTTGCCGAAACAGTAGGTACCTACTCCGGAATCCTAGATGGACTGGCGGTAGTCGGAGACTATGCCTTTTTCTCTGACTGGCATCGTCAGACCGTTGTGGTAATGAATACCCACACCGGAGAAACCTCTGGGGCTGGGTTGCCCCAGCTTGTTCAGGGACCTGCGGACTTTTTCCTCGACATACACAACCGGGAAATCTGGCTGCCCGGAATGATGGAGAATTCCCTCTCTATTCAAACTCTTCCCATGACAATCGAAGAATAATGATGAGGGGAATGGCTACCCGCCATTTTTCCCACCATTCGCACTTTTCCCATTTCTCCCCAGCGGGAAAACTATATCCCTCTCAGCCTGAAGAATCAAAAGGGCAGTTTCCCATCGGGAGCTGCCCTTTTGCATTTGGGTACCCAAATGAGCGAATAAACGCGTAAGTTTAAAGTCGGCGGCCTTTCCGTCCACCCTGCAGGAGACTGACTAACTACAATTTTCCTGGACATGCTTTACTATCACCTTCGCTTTCCATTTCCTCAACGACAGATCATAGAAATAGAGTTACGAACCCGGATTGAGGCAGGGGATAGCCTGATTCGCCTATCTCACTGGAGACCCGGTCGATATGAGATGCAAAACTATGCCCGATTCGTAGCAGATGTAACTGCGGTGAATGAAAAAGGACATCCATTATCTCTACGAAAGGTGGAGACCCATGCCTGGGAAGTGAGCAGTCCGGAGGCAACAGAGTTGACCTTGTCTTACCGATTTTTTGCCAATCAAACGGATGCCGGAGGAACCTACCTTGATGGATATCAGATGCTTTTCAATGGGATTACCTGCCTCATGTATCCCGATGGGGGGCTCGATACTCCCTGTCGGATGCGGCTGGATCTTCCCGATGGGTTCGGGATAAGTGGCGGAATGAAAAGGGAAGGAGAAGAATATGTTTTTGACAGTGTCCATACCCTGCTGGATTCTCCATTTCTCGCGGGGAAAAATCTGCAGCACGAACCGTTTGACGTAGGGGGCTTTCCCATCCATCTCTGGGTTTTGGGGAATGCTGAGCCGGAGTTTGAGCGATGGAGAGCCGACATCGCCCAGTATTCCCACACCCAGCTGGAGTTTTGGGGCAAATGTCCTGTGCAGGAGTACCATTACCTGTACTTTTTCCTCCCTCACCCATACCGCCATGGAGTAGAACACCATCAGTCCACCGTCATCGTCATGGGGCCTGGAAATCAGATCAACGATGAACTCCATTACAAATCCCTGCTGGAAATCTCCTCTCATGAGTTTTTTCACACCTGGAACGTAAAAGCTCTACGCCCTGCGGACATGTGGCCATACCGATATGAGGCTGAAAACTATTCGAAGCTGCATTACATCACCGAAGGCGTAACTACCTACTATGGCGACCTCATATTGTGGAAGTCCAAGATCTGGGACCTGGACCTGTGGGTGCAGAGCATCAATGGGGAACTGAGTCGACACTATCAGACGGGAGCCCAGGATTATACCTCTCTGGCCGAAGCCAGCTTTGACAGTTGGGTCAACGGCTATCGCAATGACGGTTTCCCCAACCGGAGGATTTCATTTTACACCAAGGGCTATATCGTGTCCATGCTGCTGGATGCAAAAATACGCGATCTCACCGACCACCGATGTTCACTGGATACTGTCATGACCGAAATGTATCACCGGGTTAGGTCCGAAGAACGTGGGTATACCCGAGCAGATTATCAGGGGATCATGGAAGCCCAGACCGGGCACTCTTTCTCAGGTTTTTTTGACCGCTACATTGACGGAACAGAGGATCTGGAACCCGCCCTAAAAGAGCTCGGAGAAATGTATGGCTTCATGCTGATGAACATGACACCAGCATCCCCCAATCTTGCCTACCTTGGCTTTCGCGTCAAAAAAGACGAGAAGGACCGAAACTTGGTGGAGCAGGTCTATGAAGGGAGTCCGGCAGAACAGCATGGCCTGATGAAGGGGGCTAATATCCTCTCCGTCAACGGTAAAAAGGCGAATGACAACGTACAATTGTTGCTGGCAGGTCTCAAACCTGGGGCATCGGCTTCCATTGAATTTGAGCACATGGGCATGACCAGAACCATCGAATTGGAGGCAGGCGAATATCGCTTTACTACCCCTCAGTTTATCGTCAAGGCAGATCCTACCCCAGACCAGGAGGAAGCCCGAAGACTCTGGCAGGAAGTGGTAGCCCCAAGGATGCACAGGTCTTCTTCGAACTAATCGATAGCAGGAGCCATGGTGCTTTTTTTGTAAATTTTGCTGCAACTTTTGTGAGGACTCCTATGGCCCGAAAATCGAAACGTAAATCTCCGGCTGAAGCCAACCTCCCGGACCGCCCGCTCATCGAGGGGCGGGTAATTCGGTCTGTTGGGTCAAGTCATCGGGTGCAGGTCGAAGATGGAAGCCGGGTAGAATGCATTGTAAGAGGGAAGTTCCGGATCAAAGGAGTGAACAGTACTAACCCTGTCGCAGTAGGCGACTGGGTGAAATTACTTCCTCCGGAGGAGGAAACTGAAAAAGGGGTAATCACAGAAATTCTTCCGAGAAAGAATTATATCCTTCGCAAGGCCATTGCCCATGCGCGCAAGGTTCACATCCTGGCAGCTAATGTCGATCAGGCCATCCTGGTGTTCACTGTCAGGCAGCCTGCGACCTCCACGGGCTTTGCCAATCGTTTCCTTACCGTAGCCGAAGCCTATGGCATCCCCGCCAGGGTCGTCATCAACAAGGTGGACCTGCTTACCGAATCCGAGGACCTTGCCCGATTGGAGGAAATCAGGGGCATCTACGAGGGCGTTGGCTACCCTGTAGTGACAGTCAATTCGCTGGATCCGGATTACAGAAAGGAGGTGAGTGCCCTGCTTCAGGGACAGGTAAGCTTTGTCGGCGGACATTCCGGGGCTGGAAAGTCTACGCTGATCAATCTGATTGATCCTGCTCTCAATCTCAGAACCAGCGAGGTATCCGGTTACAACCAGAAAGGCACCCATACCACCGTCTACGCTGAGATGTTCTCCCTGCAGGGAGGAGGCTATATCATTGATTCTCCCGGAATCAAGGAGCTGGGCCTTGCCGACTTTGAACGGGAAGAGCTGGGCCATTTTTTCCCGGAAATCCGCGACCGGATGAATGATTGCCGCTTTTCCAATTGTCTGCACGTCGATGAACCAAAGTGTGCCATCAAGGCTGCCGTAGAATCCGGTGATGTCCATGCCTCTCGCTATGACAGCTATCTCCGCATGATGGTAGAAATTGCAGAGAATCGGGAATTTTGAGACTGGCACCTTAGGCGGGTGTAACCTTTGCAACCCCCTGAGTTATGGAGCTGGAAGTGCCACTTGCCTGTGGGCACTATCCATATTCCACTGCCTGTCAAAAGTTGCCTCATGAAAAAAATCCTTGGAGCTACCGCTTTGGTTCTGTTGAGCCTGTTTGTCGTAGGAGTCACCCACTTTCTCCTGCTCAAACCCCAAATTCAGGATACTGAAATTCCTGTCATGCAAACCCCTGAAGCCTTGATTGGCGGAGAAAGAGTCGGGGTAGTCGTGGCACATGATGACGATTACCTTGCAGCTGCCGCCACCCTTCAGCATCTGGTTGAGCAAGGGATAGAAGTCCATTACCTATGCCTCACCAACCACGACCATCACGGCATGGCCGAGGTGCGTCGCAAGGAAACCCATGAAGCCATGAACCTGTTGAAGGCTAGTTCTGTACAGATTCTGGACATGGATCTGGCAGATAGCAGTGTCTCTTATCTTCCCATTCCGAAGGAAACTTTTGCCGATCATTACGACCTGGAACTTATCCGGTCGGTTATTGAAGATTTCGTCAGGGAAAAAAAGCCAACGGCCATTTTTACCCTCGACCATGAAATCGGAGGCTATGGCCATCCTGACCATGTCGTGGTGAGTCAGACCGTTCATGATGTTCTACAGGAAAATTCCGACAGCCTTGCTTCTTCTCTGAATCAGATTTGGGAAATTGTCTATGCAGATCCGTTGGAAGCCTATGTAAATGGTGAGGCAGCAGTGTACCTGAAAGCCATGGAGGTCTATGAACAACCTGGTGGTATGCCGACTCCCAATCGGGCTTTTCCCGTAGGCAAGTTTGGCGAAAACAGGCTTTCCCTCATCCGTACCCATGCCTCGCAGCACAACAGCCTCAAAAAATTCTTTCCAGGGTATCACCTTTACCCTTCCTGGCTATATAACTGGCTCTACGACACGGAGTATTTTCGGGTCATAGGGTTGTCAGATGCGTAGGTCGATGGACAAAAGGTATGGAGCGTATGCAGGATGTGGAGTTTCGAATCTGCTAGCGGCCTTCGGGCACTTTAATTAATTCTAGAAGGTTCCTGCATATACCCCATACCTAAATGCTTGTGCCCTCATCCTTACCAACGGATCAGTGCCGATCCCCAGGTAAAGCCAGAGCCAAAGGCAGCGAGGCAGACAAGATCCCCTTCTTTGACTTTGCCCAATTCCCATGCTTCGTTGAGGGCGATGGGAATGGAGGCCGCAGTAGTATTCCCGTATTTCTGGATGTTGTTGTGGACTTTCTCTTCGGGTAAGCCCAGCGTACGGCGCACCGCTTCTGCAATGCGGAGGTTAGCCTGATGCGGAATGAACAGGTCAATGTCCTCTGGCTTGTGGCCCGTCGCATTCAGAGCCTCCATGATGACTTCCGGGAATTTTTCCACGGCAAATTTGAAGACATAGCGTCCGTTCATCACAGGATAGATGTCTCCCTGGTCAATCATCTCATGGGTGATGTGACGTTCTTTATGACCTGAAGGATACAGGGTTGCCAGTTGCTCAGCGTGCTCGCCGTCAGCGTGAAGGTGAGTAGTCAGGATGCCGCGGTTGTCCTCTTCAGTTGCTTGCAGGATAGCGGCCCCGGCTCCATCTCCAAATAGTACCGTGACATTGCGGCCTTCGTCGGAAAAGTCCAGTCCTGAAGAGTGGATTTCAGATCCTATTAGCAGGACGGTCTTGTACATACCGGTTTTGATGAACTGATCAGCAATAGACAGTCCATAGACAAATCCTGAACATTGTGTACGAATATCCAGGGCTGGTATACCTTTTCCATTAATGCCAAGTTCCCGCTGCACCAGCACACCGGAGCCGGGAAACATATAGTCGGGATTCAGGGTGGCAAAAATGATGAAATCAACATCATCAGGCGTAAGGCCCGCACGATCCAGTGCCATTCGGGCAGCAGCAGTACCCATGTTGGCGACCGTATCTTTGCCAGGAGTAAAGTAGCGACGTTGCTCTATGCCGGAACGCTCCCTGATCCATTCATCAGAGGTGTTCATGCGTTGAGATAGGTCGTCGTTGGTTACGACATTGTCAGGAACATAGTAGCCAAGAGATAAGATGCGTGAGCGAAGCATGTAGTAGAATCAATTGAAGGTGATAGACTGTGGTCGGAAGTGCCGACCGAGCCTATCTAAATTCCTTCTTTTCCACTAGAATGCCAAGTATTACGCTTTGCTACTTTCCATCATGTCACATACTTCAAGGAAAAAGGCGAGATCTTTCACCTTGGTCCCTTTTTTCTTCCCACACTGGCAGGGCTCTTCCTTTTTGGGAGGAGTGGGGGCAAAGACAATGCTCATAAAGTGCCAAAAGAAAATGGACCCGATAAGAAGAAGAAGTGCGTCAGCCATTAGAAACAAGGATTTGAGAGTTGGTTGCTTTGAATTACGATTTGATACACACGTGCCGATTGGGCATGAAAAGCCTGGTCTGAAATCCGTAAGGATTCAGCTTTTCGGGAAACTGGACAAAAGCTTCCTGGTTGCTCCATATAGGAGCAAGTGCTCGGTTTGAGCGTGGATCAATAAGGGAAAGCTATTGGTCTTCTGACAATATAAATATACGATTTTCCTCTTAAAGGTTACTTGATTTTTGATATTTTACGCACATCGTGACAGATATTGGCATTGTTTCGCAGAGGTGAATCAATTCGGATTAAGTGATTGGCTGTCAGTTATTTGTGTTATTTGTACCCCTCTGCCTGTAGCGTAAAGAGCTCAGCGTAAGTGCCTCCCGTAGCCAACAACTCTTCATGTGAGCCGATTTCTACCTTTTGCCCATTTTCAAGTACCAGTATCCGGTCCGCCATTCTAACGGTGGAAAATCGATGTGAGATCAAAACGGCAGATTTACCTTTGGTGAGTTCCGAAAAACGCTGAAATACCTCATACTCCGCTCGGGCGTCAAGTGCAGACGTAGGTTCATCCAGGATAAGTAGCTGGGCATCACGCATGTACGCACGCCCTAAGGCAATTTTTTGCCATTGGCCGCCCGAAAGCTCAACTCCGTCGTCAAAGCGGCGACCAAGTCGCTGATCATACTGCCCCGGCAGGCCGTCGATCACCTTGTCGGCAAGACTTTTTTCCGCTGCATTTAGCACCCTGGATTCATCATCGCGTGCATCAATGCGGCCTACAGAGATATTGTCCCCAGCAGTAAGCTGAAACTTCACGAAATCCTGGAAGATAACTCCCACGGCGGACCGAAGTTCCTGTAGGTCGTATTCTCTCAGGTCATGGCCATCCAGCAGGATCCTGCCTTCACTGGGATCGTACAGTCTGGCGAGTAGTTTGACGAGGGTGGTTTTACCTGCTCCATTTTCTCCTACCAGGGCGAGTTTCTCTCCGGCATTGAGGGTGAAGCTGACCTCCCGGAGTGCATACTTATCGGTGCTGGGATAGTGAAAACTGACGCCCTCAAAGCGGAACCCTTCCCTGATGGGATTGGGGAAAGGCCGCGGACTGCTGGGGGACTGGATTTCTGGTTTGATGGCCAAAAAGTCAAACAGGTCCTGTAGGTACAGGGCGCTTTGGGCGATGGTACTAAACCGACTCAGGACTCCCCTCAGTGACCCACGCAGTCGGCTAAATGATCCAGACAAAAAGGTCAGGGTTCCGAGCGTGATCTGGCCGTTGATGGCCTGAAGGATAATGATAACGTAAGCAGCGTAATAGCCAAGATCGCCCAGGCTGTTGAAAATAAAGCCCCATAGCGCTCGTTTTCGAGCAAGCTGCGCATTAGCCTGATAAAACTTATCTGCTAGCATGGCAAAGCGATCCCTTAGAAATCCATCCAGCCCAAATATCTTGACCTCCTTGGCGGTGGTGTCACTGGCCCCGATATACCGCAGGTAATCAAGTTCGCGGCGCTCTGGAGTCCAGCCCCGTGCCAGGGAATAGCTTCGCTGGTTAAAATGCGTCTCACTGATGAAAGCCGGGATCACGGCGAGGACCAGTAGGAGTATAAGCCATGGACTGAAGAAAATCAGGCCGGCAGCCAGGAAAATAATGGAGATCAACTGCTGCACCTGTTCCAGTAACTGGGAGAGCAAAACCGACCTTCCGGTAGTCTGTCGCCGTGCCCGTTCCATTTTGTCGTAAAAGGTGGAGTCCTCGAACTGTGGCAGGTCCAGACGGGCCGCATGTTCGATGATCCGGACTGAGGTTTCATTGGAAAACTTGTCTCCCAGCAAAGCATCCAATAGGGAGATCCCACGGTTCAACCCGGCCGAGAGTAGCGCGAGGCCCAGCTCCAGGCCTACCAGTAGCCAGAGGTAGCTGGTGCTGGGAACCGCTTCTCCCATTTGCAGTACTACTTCATCTATGATGAGCTTGCCGATGTAAAGGGTAGAAACGGGTATGCCAGCCTGTAATATTCTGAGGACAATGTTGCCCAGGGCAAGGCGGGAGTCTGTCTGCCAGATCATCCGGAGAAAGGGCGGCAGGTATTTGAGGGCTTCCATGTTTTCACGAAAACTCAATTCTCCGCCGTACTTTTCGTTTCGCGCAGAAGCTTTGAATATCTTTGACCAAAAAGTCATAGGGTATGCTTGGTTATGGGTGGATCGTTATCAATAGATGAGTCCAGGTCAACGTTTTCAAACCAGGATGGTTAGAGGCGCAGTTGTTTTTGGGAAAATGTTCATCATGACGACTCGGCTCCTTTATGGAGCATCCAAAAGGGATTGTTCCTTTTGTTCGCTTTCTTAAGTTAACTGACATTCTCCAACCCCGAGTAGTTATCCTGAGCAAAAAAGCTTTTCTATGAAGACCCCTGGAATACTGGTAAATGTGACACTGGCTTTGTGCCTTTTGGGACTAATACCAGTCGTGGTAGTAGCTCAGACTCCCTTTGTGGCGTCGACCTTCCCACAGGATCGGGCTGAAAATCTGGACTGCAACTTTGCCCTGGTAGCCACACTGGTCTTCCCCTCAGAAGCGACAAGCCTGGACCCCGCTACCCTGGGACTGCCCCACGTGGTAAAACTTTATCCCCTCTATTCCCCTGATAGCCTGATTTCAGTGCTGGTAGAAGAAGATGATTTCAACAACCTTCGGGTCATTAGCCAGCAGAGATTGATCCCCAATACCACCTACATACTGACCATCACGAGTAAACTGGCGGATAGCCGGGGATTTGCTTTTAACCCCGTTTCCTTTCAGTTCCGAACGGGAAATTGTGAAAAAAAGGAAGACATTGAGGCTGATATTCCAGTAAAGCCTCTTGAACTGGATCCTGATGCCATCCAGACCCTGATGTCTCCCCCACAGTTAAACACGGTGGAGGACTCGGTCCAGATACGCTGGCAAACCGAGAGGGAGTTTCTTACCCAGTACTTTTTGGTCCAGCGAGCAGATGGAGATGGAGAGTTCAATGCGATCGGGAAAGTAAGAGGTGCTGGAGAAAGTCAGGTGTTGCAACGGTACTTCTGGTATGACCAGCGGATAAGCCCCGGAACCTACCGTTATCGAATTCTGGCCGTGGATCAACTCGGAGGGTTGAGTTTTTCTGACACTGTGCTGTACTACCACGAGGGAGTCAAGTGGAACAAACGATTGATCCCGGAAGGGGGACCTTTGCAACTGACGTTCTATCAGGCAACACGCAGTACCCTGGTAGCCCTGGTTTATAACACCGATCGTGAAGTGGTCAAGCGTTTTGCCGGATTCATCGAAAAAGGAGAAACCAATCAGACGATCTCGCTGGAGGGACTTGAGCCCGGGAACTACGTCGTCATGCTGAAGACTCCCACCCGACAATGGGTAAATGGCATCAGGGTCCTGGATCGGTGATGCCTGGGCTGGAATGGCTTATCTCTACTCCCCACCTGAGCTAATCTTCTGCTCGGCGGCAAGCCGATTGCCAGTCAACATATTCCATATCATCATAAACCCATTGCGATATAGCCGCAGAGAAAATCCGATGGTTGCCGAAAGGCGGACGCCGATTTCCCGATTCAGGACGATCAGACTGGCCCCCACAATTAATCCGTAGGTACCAATGGTGGCAGCAGCAGCTCCTTTTACACCAAAATAGCGAACCATGATATAATTGAGCGGGATATTGAGAGCTGCCCCAAAGGCAAATAGCCAGAATTGGTAGTGAGGTTTGCCTATGGATTCTACTATGGTCCCAAACTGCCTGGAGAAAGGCAGCAGCAACGCATATAACATGACCAGTTGAAGAATAGGAACTGTGTCGATGTACCTGGGGCCTGCAACAAACACCAGCACCCATTCGGCAAATAGCGCAACGAAGAGCGCTCCGGGAATGATCATCGCCAGAATAACCCCTACGGATTTCTCGTAAATCCTCCTGATGGCTTCTGGTCCCTGTGACTTCATCCGCCTGGCACTTTGGGGAAAAACCACTGCCGCGATGGATTGTATGGGGACCTCGACCAAATGGGCTATTCGCATGGCGGTACTGTAACTGGCCACTCCAACCGGGGAGACCATGGCTCCCAGCATTACCTGATCGATGGTTTTGATCATGGAAGTACTGAAGTAAGTTCCGACGATGTACTTGCCATAGCGGACCAGTTCCCGAATTCGGCTAAAGCTGATGTGGCGGCTGAACCGCGCGACCCTAAAACCAGTGATAACTGCAACGAGGGCCCCCAACAGGATGCTCCCAAACTGTGCCCAGACGATAGAGACCAGGTCATGGGTATGATGAGGCGAGAAATAAATAAAAGCCACATAAGCGAAAAGGCTGCTGTGGCGGGCGAGGTTGGCAAAGAAGGTACCGTGGAACTGTAGGTGAGCCTGTTGAATTGCCAGAAAGTGATGGGAGAAACTCATCACAAAGGTGGATAAGACATAAATCGCTAGCATCTTATCCAGTGGAGCCAGATTCCAGAAGTGTGTGACCACCCAGCCAATTCCCAGCAACATGACAGTGCTACCGATACTTTGTACCAGGCTGATGGTCAGAGAAGCAGTGCTTATTTCAGCCTGTTGATCTTTTTCAGTATGGATAGACAGGAATCGGACCAGGGCATTTTGAATGAGGCCGACTCGTATGAGTTCCACAATAGCCGCGAGGGTCAGATACAGGGACCAGATTCCAAAATCGGCCTTGCTAAGGGCCCTGACCATCAGGAAAAAGCTTAAAAAACGGAGAATTTGAACGCTGCCACGATCAAGGAGTGAGATAAAGCCCGATTTAAGCCAGTATGATTTTAGGTCAATCTTCATGTAGGAGTACTGCTCTGACCGAGCGAAGTAGCAAGCGTGCGCACCAATATTACAACATCTCCAAATAACGAATTATGGAGGGCATATTCAATTTCGGCCTGTCGTTGACGCTGGACATCATGGGAGATGAAGCGCCAGGCTCCCGTAAGGCCGGCGGGGGAGAGGAAGCGCCCCCCCCATTGATCGTTGGTTAATCGTTCTGCTTCCTCCATGGGTATTGGCCTGTTTCCCACGATAGAGAGGTCTCCTTTCAGGACATTGATCAGACGGGGTAGGTGTCTGATGGTCCTGTTGTAAAACCCTGCTACTCCCTTTGCTGAAGTTCCTGCTGATCGGAATGCCAGGCATTCCATTTGCTGATAACCTGTGCCGATACGTGGCAGGCGTTCCCAGGCAGTTTCCTTTGACGTCAGGCGCAAATACACCCAGATTGCCAACAAAAGCGGTGCCAAAAGAGCAAGTGCCAACCCCGAAAGTGTCAGGTCAAACACACGTTTGCCAATGGTTCGATGATACAGGCGTACAGGTTCACTGGCTTTCTTTAGCTCGGAAACCTCTTCCTTTCTCTGCGAAAGAAAGGCAATACGGGCACAAAGCTGGTCCAGCGAAACAGATGGGGGGTAACAGTCATCTATTCCAGCATCCAGGGCAGCTTCACGTTCTGGCCAGCCCTCCTGTTCCCCGATAAGGACGAAGGGCATATGTTGCCAGTCCGGATTACCCTGGATCAACCTGGCCAGGTTCAGGGGGGAACCATCCGGTGGGGTGGTGCTGCAAATGATTGCTTCTGGATGCGACTCGGCTGGGAGGCCATTCAGGGCATGAAAGGCCGACATGAGGTGGGTGAAAGTATGATATTCTCCAACCCGCTCCCACTCTTCAAAAAAATCCTGATCCTGCCCAATGTACCAGACACGGCTTAGCGGCTGGTCCAGAAAAGGGAGGCTGAACAAACCCTGATATGCACTGGGAACACTGGCTGTCTGGCGAAATAGCCTTGGATCAAAGGGGAGAGTCATGGTGAAAAGATTTAAATTTCAAGGGGGAATGGGAAGATCTTGGCGGCGGGTAGGCTTTTGGGGGCATTTGGATAGAGGAGAATATCAGGCAGCAGTCGTGACCGCCTTTGCCATGGCCGCACGTAACTGGTCGGGATTAAATGGCTTGAGTAAATATGCGTCAGCCCCGGCTCTTAGGCAGGCTTCCCGCACCCAAAAGCTCTCGTGTCCGGAAAGGATCACAATAGGAATATGATGGTACCATCCACTAGACCGGAGCTGGTGCATGAGCCCAAATCCGTTTAGTCGGGGCATGTCCATGTCGAGCAAAATGGCAGTAGGCAGGTTACCTGAGGCGAGCCATCCAAGGGCTTCCATGCCATCTGCCTTTCCTACCACCTGATAGTCTTTGCGCAGGACAAACTCCAGGAGCATGCGGCTACTTTCATCATCTTCTACAACCAGCAGTAAGGGCTTATGATCCTTATTGAGCATTGGGGTAAATTACACGGTTTAACTATTTCAAATTTAGAAATAATTATCGCCATTCTGAGCCATGTTGACTCAGGTAAGTAGATTTACCAGCTGATTGGTTAATTACGTAACGCGATCCGCTAGCCGATACGGTCAAAGCCACAGAAGGGGCGCAGTACCTCTGGGATGGAAATACTGCCATCGGCCTGTTGGTTGTTTTCCAACAGGGACGCCAATATCCGGGGCAAAGCCAGGGCAGAGCCATTCAGAGAATGCAGCAACTGGGTTTTACGGTTTTCGTCGCGGTAGCGAAGCTTGAGACGGTTGGTCTGGTAGGTTTCGAAGTTGGATACTGAGCTAACCTCCAACCAGCGTTCCTGGGCAGCACTGTACACTTCCAGATCGTAAGTTTTGGCAGAAGTAAAGCTCAGGTCACCCCCGCAGAGAGCCAAACGACGGTATGGCAGTCCAAGGGCGGTAAGTAACCCTTCGACGTAGGAGGTCATTTCCTCCAGGGTATTGTATGAGTTGTCAGGATGCACGATCTGAACCAGTTCCACCTTGTCAAACTGGTGGAGGCGGTTCAAGCCTTTCACATCCTTGCCGTAGGAGCCAGCCTCACGTCGGAAACAGGGGGTATAGCCACAGTTTTTTACAGGGAGTTGATCCTGCTCCAGGATTACGTCGCGGTAGATATTGGTGATGGGGACTTCTGCAGTAGGGATCAGGTAAAACCCATCCCGCTCGATGGCATACATCTGTCCATCCTTGTCAGGAAGCTGGCCAGTACCGTATCCAGAAGCCTCATTGACCATCAACGGGGGCATTACCTCTTCATACCCCTGCTGAACCGCCTGCTGTAGGAAAAAGTTGATCAAAGCGCGCTGAAGAGCGGCCCCTTTTCCCTTGTATACCGGAAACCCAGCACCAGTGATCTTCACTCCCAGTTCCCAATCAATGATGTCATGGTCCCGGGCAAGGTCCCAGTGCGGTTTGGCCTCAAAATTAAAGCTGACTTTTACATCATTTTGGTAAATGACCTCATTCGCAGCCTCATCATTCCCTAGCGGGACGGTGTCATGGGCGGTATTGGGCAGGCTGAGCAGGGTTTGCTGAAGCTGTTGCTGAACCAGCTCGGTTTTCTCTTCCAGGTCCTTTATTCCCCCCTTGAGCTCCGAACTACGCTGTTTAGCGGCTTCGGCTTCTGCTTTCTTGCCAGCCTTCATTAGCTGCCCGATGGATTTGGCAGCCTGATTCATTTCACGGCGCAGTTCTTCCAGCTCAGTCACCAGACTACGGCGCTGCTCATCCAGCGAAATGATTTCGGCAATTTTATCCTGTGCTCCGGCAATTCCTTTTCGGATGAGACCAGCAATTACAGTTTCTGTTTGGCTGCGGATTTTATTGATTTCCAGCATCGGATCAGCTTTTGCTGCGAAATAACAAAAACCCTTTCATATAATGGATGACCGAGCCCAAATTAATCCATAGCCCTACAAAAAATTTGGATAATACGGCGGCAAATAGCTACATTTGCCTGTCGAAAGTGGCACACCCCTTGCCACATAACCTTTCCATACCATTTATTATCAAGCGCTTCTACTAAAGGCGATTGTTGGTTCTCTCTGATACCATTATACACAGGCTTCTCTGCCTCCACTATCTACACATGATCAGATTTTAATGGAGATTTTACCCTCTTTTTGCAGGGAGCCTTATGCCTTTTATCCATCCCCAAGAGAAGCAGCCCTAAGTTCAAGGTAAAATTTTTATGTACGACATTATCGAGCTAAACAACAATGATATCTCCGAGTTGAGAGGCATTGCCAAAAAACTTGAGATAGGAGATCACGAAAAGCTTGAAAAACAGGATCTGATCTTTAAGATTTTGGATAAGCAGGCTGTCATGCCCGCTGATAAAATCTCGGCTATAAAAGCCGGTGGGGCTGAAGATGCCCCTACACCTGAGCCAGAGAAGAAGGCTCCACGTAGCCGAGCCAAAAAGACAGAAGCTCCGGAAGAGGAGAATACCGAAAATAAAGAAGAAGAAAAGCCCAAGCGCACCCGTCGTAAGCGGGCTGCCGATAAGGAAGAGGAAAAAAGCGAGGAAGAAACGGAGGCGAAAGAGACCAAGCCTACTCGTGGGCGCAGGAAGAAGGCCGAGCCAAAGGAAAAGGAGGAGGATACCTCCGAAAGCCCAAAGGAGCCGCCTGTAGAGGTAAAGGAAGAAAAGGAAGAAACTCCTCCGGCAGATACTGAAAAACAGGACGAACAGGAGGAGGATAAGTCTCGACGGCGCTCCCGACGTCAGCGGTCCCCCGAGGCAGATGGCAACCAGGAGGATGAGGATCAGCAGGACGAAGAAGATCAGTCCAACAATAGAAGAGGTCGCTCCCGTCAGTCTAATAACGATCGCAATAGCCGGGATAATAGAGATAACCGCGATAGTAGAGATAACAGAGATAACAGAGACAATCGCGACAATAGTAACCGCGATAACAATAACCGTAGCAACCGCAATCAGCGTGGGAGCAACCAACGCGATCAGCGCGGAAACAATCGCAACAACCGCAGCCAGAACCCAAGCGATAACCGCCCCAACAAGGTCGTCATCTCTGATCTGGATGGAGCTATCTCCAACCAGGGAGTGCTGGAAGTAATTCCTGAAGGATACGGATTCCTGCGTTCTCCGGAATACAACTACCTGCCTTCTCCCGACGATATTTACGTTTCTCCTTCTCAGATCAAGCTATTTGGCCTGAAAACCGGTGATACCGTATTTGGCGAGATCCGCCCACCGAAGGAAGGCGAGCGCTATTTTGCCCTGCTCAAGGTCTCTACCATCAATGGACTGACACCCGAGCAGACCCGCGACCGCATCCACTTCGACCACCTGACGCCGCTTTTCCCTGAGGAGCGCTTCAAACTGGCCGTTAGCAAGGATCAGAACGAAGACCTGAGCCTGCGGATCGTGGACCTCTTCTCTCCTATCGGGAAAGGACAGCGTGGCCTGATCGTGGCCCAGCCCAAGACCGGTAAGACCGTCCTGCTACAAAAGGTCGCCAACGCCATCGCCGCCAACCACCCCGAGGCCTACCTGCTCATCCTGCTCATCGACGAGCGTCCTGAGGAGGTGACCGACATGGCCCGCAACGTCAACGGAGAGGTCATCGCCTCTACTTTCGACGAGCCCGCAGATCGCCACGTGCAGGTCGCCAGCATCGTGCTGGAAAAAGCCAAGCGCATGGTAGAGTGTGGTCATGACGTAGTCATCCTGCTCGACTCCATTACCCGTCTGGCCCGTGCACACAACACCGCCATGCCAGCTTCTGGTAAGATCCTTTCCGGGGGTGTCGATGCCAATGCCTTGCAGAAGCCCAAGCGTTTCTTTGGTGCGGCCCGTAACATCGAGAACGGTGGCTCCCTGACCATCCTGGCTACGGCCCTGATCGAGACCGGCTCCAAGATGGATGAGGTGATCTTCGAAGAATTCAAAGGTACCGGTAACATGGAGCTGCAGCTCGACCGTCGCCTGGCCAACCGCCGTGTGTACCCTGCCATCGACGTCATGGCATCCGGTACCCGCCGCGAAGACCTGCTCATGGACCCACAGGACATCAGCCGCATCTGGGTGCTGCGCAAGTTCATGGCCGACATGAACCCGGTCGAAGGAATGGAGTTCCTCAAAGGCCGCATGCAGAATACCACTGACAATGAAGAGTTCCTGCTGTCAATGAACGGCTAGAACAGAGTTCATGGGTCATTGATCATGGTTCCGTGATCAGTATAGAACCCTTACATTTCATCAAACCCCGTAGGTTTCAGAATCTGCGGGGTTTATTTTTTGAAATTAAATTTGGTTGTCACAACAACTATTTCGATTATTGTAGTCATAACAACTAAATCGAATTTTCCTTATGAATGCTAATCCCACTGTATTGGACTTTGTCTCCCTACAAGTAACAGATCGTGCCGCTGCCCACCATTTCTACCACGAGATACTGGGTTTTGCCCTGAGTGATTACCAGCCACCACAGGCAGAAGTTTATCAGGATGGCAAAGGTGCCATATTTGCCGTTCGAGATCCCTTTCCCGGTTTTTCATCTACAGAAAAAGGGGCAGGTGTCTCGCTCTGGTTTGGGTGGAATGGCTCCGTGGATGAATTGGCCAAAAGACTTGAGGTGGCCGGAGTGAGAATTGTGCAACCGCCATTTGACACCCCCTTTGGTCGCGCGCTCAACTGCCTCGACCCCGAAGGCTATAGCATCACCCTTCACGAAGTATCTCATGAGTAGAGCCAATCCCGAACCCCGATATTGGATTGCCGTAGCCTCCCGCGACCATGTGATGACAGGTGTCGCGGGAGCCTTTGCCCAGGCCAATCACGGCAAACGCGCCCCCATGGCCCGTATGAATCAGGGCGATGGCTTGATTTACTATTCTTCCAAAGAAGCCTTTGGACAACAGACGCCCTGTCAGAAATTTACTGCCATTGGAGAGGTGGTCGATGAGGAGCCCTATGTTGGGGTAATGGTTGGGAGTGATTTTGCGCCCTATCGACGGAATATTCGTTACTTTTCCGCCCAGGAAGTTCCGATCCGGCCCCTGCTGGTCAACCTGGATTTCATCCCCGACCCCAGACATTGGGGCTACCCCTTTCGCATGGGCTTTTTTGAAATCTCGGCGGCTGATTACGAACTCATCGCGCAAAACATGCTGAATGGATAATTCTTCATCTCCCTTTTTTTTCAAAACCCCGGAGGAAAGCCCTGGATTTCTGCTGTGGCAGGTGTCGATGCTATGGCAACGAAAGCTCAAGGCTGTCCTGGACCCTCTAAGGCTGACCCACACTCAGTTTGTATTGATGGCGGCCCTCCGTTGGCTTCTCGATCAGCAGCCAGAAGTTTTGCAGATCGATATTGCCCGCCACGCCAAGGTCGACAAGATGATGACCTCAAAAATCCTAAAAGCTTTGCGAAGCCGTGGTTGGATCAGCACCGAAAGCAGCAAAACCGACAAGCGTGCGCAGATCGTTCGGTTGACCCCATCCGGCGATCAGGTCTTACTCGAAGCTTTAAAAGTTGTGGAAAAGGCCGATGTGGAGTTCTTCGATCAACTTGGAGAAGCTCAGGCTGATTTTCGGGAGATGCTGTTGGAGTTGATGGGAGGGGAGAACTGATTAGAGCATAGTTTGTGCTACTACCCAAAAAAGAGGGAGTTGGATTGCCCTTATGGTGAATTTGTGATAGTTTGATTCAAACCCGTAGTTCCAACATGTTTACCCTCATCCTCGTTGATCCCAAGCCTGAGATGGTAGCCGAATGGCAGGCTGCTTTTTCCGATTTCCCTGAAGTATCGACAGTCAATGGCTACTTCGAAGACTTGCCGCATTTTGACTGCATGGTAAGTGCTGCGAATTCATTCGGGCTGATGGATGGAGGGGTGGATTTGGCGACCACCAACCACTTTGGGGTGCAGTTAGAGCGGCGGGTGCAGAGATATATCCTGGATCACTACCGTGGGGAGCAACCGGTGGGAACCAGTTTTGTGATTTCGGCTACTCAGGACGGGAAGCAATTTATTGCCCACACGCCTACCATGCGGGTCCCAATGGTAATCAATGGCACCGACAATGTTTATCTGGCGATGAAAGCCATGTTGGAGGCCGTTTGGCAGCACAATGAGCAGAACCCGGAGCAGAAAATCCAGACTGTAGCCTGCCCAGGCTTGGGTACTGCTACCGGTCGGGTTCCGCTCAAAGAGGCCGCCCGGCAGATGAGTCTCGCTTATAAAAACTTCCTGAATCCACCCACTGTGATCAACTGGGGGGTAGCAGAGAGGCGGCAGCGTGAGATTCGCTGGGGAGGGAGAATCTAGCGGACATATCCCATGAAAAACACAAACAGTTTTCCCCTAAAATCATGTATGACCCTGTTCCTGATGGGATGGCAAGTGATACTATTTGCCCAATTTGACTATCAGATTGGGCTTCGCAAGGTTGTATTCGTTCCCTTCAGCCTTAAACTGGAGGGAGACAGCGATTTCGTCAGCGAGGTGGATGGGGGAAGCCTCCAAAGGTTCAGTGATTCAAGCGTTTGGACTTTCTGGCCTCATGAGGTCAGTTCACAGTGGGGATTCAACTATATCAAAGCTGAGTATCGAAGAGGCAGGCCCGATGTGGTGATGCGTATCCAAAGAGAAGAACCCTACGCCTGGCAGCGCATAGCCCCAGATACCAGTGAGTGGTTTGTCCCCAATAGTGAATTCCATGAGCTTCAGTGGCTCAAATTCGTTCTATTTTCTTTTGATCAAAGCCCGGGCATTCTGGCTCCAGCCTTACCTTATGATTGTGAAAAAGTTCAAAGGGCAGAGGACAATTTGAAGGAAAAGCTAAAGGTATTCAACCTTCCAACAGAAGTGTTTTCCATGGATTCGACCATGCAGCATGCGGTGGTAGTCCGGCTGCTAGGCGATCTGCACGAGTGGAGAATTACCTATGTCAATTATCCCACTTGTATGACGCTCCTGGAGAGACATTTGACAGGTCTTGCGGAGACATTTGCCCAGAAAGGAATGTACTTTGAGCTGCTATCTGTAAGTGCCTCTCCAAGGAGGGCCACCCCAATCTATTACACTCCCAATTGTGGTATATATAGAGCCATAGTTTGTGACTATCATGCGGCCCAAGCATCTGAGCTTGACTTTTGCGACGACTGGGCCGGGCTATTCAATGAGGCAGCCCAGACAGTTTTACAGGAAAAAGACTAGTCATTAGTTTCGCCCGATGAAAAGGGCTTGAGAGAGTCTGCTTATACCTTTTTGAA
>CAYFIR010000071.1:0-32537 GCA_964343195.1 uncultured Bacteroidia bacterium
TTTTACATACATCCCGAGCTTAAGCCTTTTTCTTAACTTGACAAAGTAGAATTAATATCATACAAGTTTAGACTGTTTAAAGTCTCCACTTCTGCCCTAAACCTTGCAATAAGCTCAGCAATTTTATCTATCGTATTTTTTTTATTCATAATAAGCTTCAATCTTTACTGCTAGCATTACCCCATACACACAAATAGCAAGTATTCCCTATTACCCTGCCCCCCACTTGCTCCCTGAGCACTTTTCGCATATAACCCGCTACCAATCTCCACAGAGTATCCCTCACCCCCTCTTCCTAAAAAACTCCTCCAAAAACTGGTTAATATGCCGCACCTGGGCGTCGACCTGCTCCAGCCGGCCCAGGATGTCGCGCACCGGAGCGACGGGCTCGATACGGCACTAAAATCCCTTCATCACACAAGATAATCAACCCAGCCGAAAAATCCCCCTCATAGCCCCAAACACAAAAAAAGCCCCGCATTTCTGCGAGGCTTTTTAGCTTAAAGTGCGGACGAGAGGACTCGAACCTCCACGGGTGTTACCCCACTAGAACCTGAATCTAGCGCGTCTACCAATTCCGCCACGTCCGCATCATGTCAAAAGATCTGAGTGCCATTCAGACACCTTTTTTCTTTAGTGGGTGCAAATATAGAACAACTCAGGGACACCAAGCAAGATTTTTTTTGTTTTAGTTGGAAATTGTTTTTGATTATTACGAATATTGAAATAACATACCCGATTATGCGCCTACTGCTCTCCCTGATCATCATGTTATTCATCCCTTTGTGGGGCTGGTCTCAACCCGAAATCGATCGGTGCCTGTCTCTTCAAAACCGATCTGAATCCCGCCAATATCTGTTTTATCCGGGCGACGAGATCTCCGTCAAGCTGGAGGGGGGGACCAATAAGATGATAGGGAACATCGAGTCTGTTTCTGACTCAGAACTGGTGCTGGTGAAGCGGATCCGGTTAAGCGGGTATGGGTCGGAAGAGTACCAGTTATTTCGGTATCAGATTCCAATCAAGCAGATAGCGTATGTCTATTACACGCGCCGACCTGGATGGCGAACATTCAGACGGTCATATTCTGCGGCCTCCTCAGCAGGTGGGGGCATGGTCATCGGGGGAGCTGTCACCAATACCATCGTCAATGATGCGACCCCCAA
The DNA here is from genome assembly GCA_964343195.1 of uncultured Bacteroidia bacterium. Lineage (GTDB taxonomy): Bacteria > Bacteroidota > Bacteroidia > J057 > J057 > CAYVAP01. Next base: position 1,167 of record CAYFIR010000071.1, read on the forward strand.
ACTCAACGATCTGATCCTGGCAAGTGGCATTTTATTCAGCGGCCTCGCAATCCGATACCTGGGAAAGGACCGCTACCACCTGGGCAATCGCTGGCACCTTCACGTGATCACTCCCCAGGATCCGGCACCTGCTACCGAGCCTTATCTGTCTCGCTAGCCAGCCTGGAACGGCCCTCTGGCCTGGGCTCCAGACTAGTATTTTGGTCCAGGTACTGGCCAAATTTCCGCATAACCCAAAGATGAACCTTGGCCTGGGTGGCGACATAAATAAACCATGGCAAAGCAGGTACAAATTCATGAATGGCAGAAATGACACTCGTGCCATCCAGTACCCTACGGAATTCCAGCCAGCCATAGTCCTTGCGCTTCACCAAATGCCCCCCCACCACAAAGAAAATCTGTCGGTCGTCGTCGCTTCGGTCCTTGACAAACCGAAGTTGTAGCAGGGGCACGCCTGCAATCGAAAAAACCGTGTCCTCTCCTTCCTGCCGGGCCGTGATCAGATACCGAAAATAGTGAGGCAGCCAGATTTGGTAACGCCTCGCCACCCAGGTCGCACTGTGCCTCTGAGGGTTTGGCAAGCGTTGTACACTTCTGACGGTATTTTTTTCAGACTCTACATGCCCATGTGCGGGCAATTGCGGGATGCTGTCTTTCTCAAAAAGGGCTTTTTCTGCCGCCTGCCTGAACGGAAGGGTATCCGGAAACTGATCCATCAGTTTATTGGGACTCACCAACAGTTCATGTCGCAGGCTTTCGACCAGCGGAGACACCAGGGTGGTGCTGGCCTCTGCAATCGTAGCCACCCATAGTTTTGACAGGCCTACCGATAAAAATGGAACCGGGATAATGGGAGGCTTTCTGCCAACCAGTTCTGCCACAGTGCGCATCATCTCGACATAGGTAGTTTTTTCATGATGCCCTACATCAAATGCCTGATCAAAATAGGCTTCCTCCCCCATAACATGATCGATCATCCTGAGCATATCCTCCAGGGCAATCGCCTGAGTGCGGGAAGTAGTCCATTTGGGTGCAAGCATAATCGGCAGTCTTCGCACCAGTTTTTCCATGATGCGAAAAGATGATCCTCCAGGCCCGACAATGATGCCAGCTCGGAGAGACGTCAGGGAAGGACTTCTTTTGCCGAGGGTTTGCTCTACCTCAAAACGACTGCGCAGGTGTCGAGAGAATTTTTCTTTCTCATCTGGCAAAATCCCCCCGAGGTAAACTATCTGCCTGACTCCCTGTAATTCAGCAGCACGGGCAAAGTTATCCGCTAGCAACAGGTCTGTATCCTCAAAGGAGCCCTGATTCAATCGGGTAGAAGGACTCATCGAGTGAACCAGATAAAGGGCATAATCTGCTCCTTCCAGCGCTCTGGATGTGCTGGAGAGAGAATACATTTCTACCTGCCGCCATTCCACATCAGGATCCTGCTGAGGAGAATCCACCTTGCGGCGGGTAAGCGCAATGAACCGGTACTTATCCCGATACTTTTGGATAAACCAGCGCCCAATAAAACCAGTGGCTCCGGCGATGGCAATGATGGGTTTCATAAGGGAAAAATTTCATTTTCGAAGATGGACAGGAACATTCGAGACGGAGAGAATTCGGAATGAGCTGCATTTTCCCAATCTCCGAAAGCACCTGGTGCCTACGGAATTCAGTAATTGAGCATTCCTAATTCGCATAAAATGCTCATTAGCAACACTTTTTGCCATATTGAGCGCAGCGAAATCCCGCAGAGCGGGAAATTACTGATGGCGAATCTCGAACTCTTTCCACTAATACTTTACCCTATGAAGAACCGCGGGTATTAAACATGGTTCATGACCATATAGGAAAAACCATTTTTCAGACACCTTCCATCTGGGGATTCCTGTCTCCAAAAGATTCAGGGTCGGAGAAACACAGGAGATACTTGGCGTATGGAATCACATCTCGATTGCTGGCTTTTATGGGTTCTTTTATCCGGCCTACAGGATAATTTGCCAGCAACTCAAGCCCTACCCCTATGGGCATCTGACTTTCAAACAGGGAAAAGTAAAGCTGTGCTTCCTCTTCTTCGGTCCAGTCCTTTTCTTGTTGCAACAAGTCTATGATACCAGGCAACGTAGGCATGATCATCAGGCCCACCCCATCATCAAAACCGATTCCTACCCGACCATGCTTATCCGCCTGTGCTTCGGTCAGATTGGGCATCACCTGGTCCAAAGCTCTTTTTTCATCCAGCTCCTCCATGATTGCCTCATTGTATTGAGTCAAAAACTCCCCAATCTGCTCATTGGCTTCTCCCACGGATTCAAAAGTCCTGAACCCTCTGCCAAATTTCTCATGAAAAACCCGCTTCATGATTTCAGTAGACTCCCTCATCGTCTTCTGTTGTTCTTCACTTAATAAGGCGAACGGGAGAGCTGCCGCAACAGACTCATCTTTTTTATGCTCCCGGGAAATCACAAAACCAGAAACCCACCACTCACCTTTCCATTTAACCAGGCTGGAGTAAAAGGAGCTATCAGGTTGATAAAACTCCTCTGCCATCTCTACCGACTTCAATACCACAGGAATTTCAAGATCGTGCTTCAGATCCAGGAAGTGATAATACTGATCGTCCTTTCCGGTGAGTTTGAACCTTCCCTCGTACATGGGAAAAGGCTTCTCCAGACTTGCCAGGAATTCATCGGATGCATCAATCACCCGACTAAGGAGTTGGGGAACGTGAAAACCTCCCATGGACGACTTGCTTCCAAAGATAAAGGTGTTTTGCATGGTGTATGAAACTCCATGAAGCAGGCCCTCGTCTAATCGCGTTACCCGATCTCCAATTACCTTTTCCAGGGAGTCCTTAAATCTCCCACCTAAGTCCAGCCTCATCAAATAGGAATCCAACGCCAGCCAGGAGAGTTTTTCTTTTAGCAAAAAGAAGTCTCGTTCTTCTTCCGGGTCAATGATCAGGTACTCTTCATAGAAGTCCGTTTGAGGAGCACGATCCCATTGGGCTTTAAAATAGACTGATACTACCGTCGAAATAATCTTGACCAGGGGATGCTCTACGGAAATCACCTGCCCGGATACCTGGCTAAAGAAGTACCAAATCAAAAAAGCCAGGTCCTGCCAGTTTAACTCACCATCCTCATAGTCTTCCAAATCAAAAAATGGTACGGAGTAGCCAAACTCTGCCCGAAACTGGTCTACCACCGCCTGCCACAAACCGATTTGGTTGACCTGATCTTCAAAATAGGAAACCAGTATGATAGCCAGTGTTTTCTCCTGATCGTTGTCAATATTCAATGCCAGAAAAAAAGGCTTTAATTCCTCTTGCTTTATCAGTTCGTGTATTTCCTGCGCCAGTTTCAGATAAAACTGATCGTAACTTCCAAAGCGGTCGTAGGGCTTCATGCCCAGCCAGTCCGCTCCGGTAATGCTTCGCTTGGGAACTCGCATAATTACTCTATGTGAAAGTATGAAAGTATGAGGGAAAATAGATTCAGCTTCTTTGGGTCGAAAATTTTCGTTCCCATCTCTGATCACATCGACACGATCAGCAGTTCGATGTCACGATAGTTCATAGTCATACCAAAACTCCGTGCGATGTCCTTTTTGGTCATGTGACGTCGATAAATGTAAACCCCGGATTTCACGCCATCGTTGTACCGGATATAATTTTCCAGCCCTCCGTGGTCTCCGATGTTAACCAGCAGGGGTCCCAGGATATTACTAACCGCAATTGAGGCGGTTCTCGCCACACGTGAGGCAATATTGGGCACACAGTAGTGAATGACTCCGGACCGTATGAAGGTCGGTTGGTCGTGATTGGTGGGCCGGCTCGTTTCCACGCACCCTCCCTGATCGATGGCGACATCAATGATAACAGATCCAGCCCTCATGCCCTGGACCATGTCCTCAGTGATGACCATAGGGGCGCGCTGCCCTTCTCGATAGGCTGCCCCAATTACCACATCAGATGAAACCACTGCCTCATGGATGTAATTCCGCTGGGCGATAGACGTATAGACATTGATTCCCAGTTCCTTCTCGATGCGGCGTAGCTTGTAGATTTCCTCGTCGATAATCCGTACACGGGCTCCCATTCCCATGGCAGTCTGGGCGGCATTAAAGCCGACTGTTCCCGCTCCTACGATGGTTATTTCGGCAGGCGGGATACCCGTCACCCCACCGAGCAGGATGCCCTGTCCATCGTTTTTGCCCGTCAACAACTCTGAGGCAATGTGGATACTGGATACGCCGGCTATTTCACTCATCATTTGCACCAGTGGCATGGAACCATCTGCACTTTTAATGAACTCAAACCCGATGGCAGTGATGTTTTTTTTGATGAGCGCCTTGAGGTAATCCGGGGTTAGGCTACCGAGGTTAACAGCCGATATCAGGGTCTGATTTTCGCGAAGCATCTGGATTTCCTCCCCCGAAAGTGGTGAAACCTTGATGATGATATCGGCCTGTTTGTAAACGTCTTCGATTTTGTAGCAAACGACAGCCCCTACTTCGGAGTAGTCGGCATCTGTATAGCGGGCACCTTTGCCAGCGTCGTGCTCAATGTAGACCTGATGGCCATTGGCCACCAGCACACTGGTAGTTTCTGGAGTAATGGCGACTCGATTCTCCTGAAAGAAGGATTCACGGGGGACACCAATTCGTAGGCTTTTCCGCGTCTGATCGGTCCTCACCGCCAGTTCCTGGGGGACTGCCCACGAACCAGGATAAATCCCTGAAAAAAGGCCCTTATCTATTGACACCTCGGTTTTGCCCATGCCCTTTAGGAAATTATTTCAATATGGCGATGATGCCTACTATCAGTTGTAATGGATATCTGGACTGTGTCTGAAGGCATTAGACTGGGAATGCGTTCAGGCCACTCTACAAAACAATATGCTCCTGAATCAAAGTATTCGTAAAGGCCAATGTCATATGCCTCCTCCTCGTCTTCGATCCTATACAGGTCAAAATGGAAAACAGATCCATTTTTTCCGACATATTCGTTTACCAGATTGAATGTAGGACTGGTAACGGGTTCGCTTACCCCCAAGACAGCACAAAGTCGCTGAATCAGAGTGGTTTTACCTGCTCCCAACGCTCCTGAAAATGCAAAAATCCTGCGATTATTACAACCGGTCAGGATATTTTGAGCGATGGAGAATAAATCATCCAGGCCTTCACTAGTGAATGAATCTTGCGGCATATATCATCGTTCTGCCGCGCCAAAATACTCAATTCAGATCCAATTCCAATCTGGAAGCTACATAATGGAATAAATATCCACATAAATAATCCCGGTTCCCGATGGGGCGGGAACCGGGATTGGATCTGGTATGATCAAAGAGATCTGTCGCCTGATGGGTCAGCGGCGGGGGGGAGTAGCCTGCTGAGGCGCGCTGTCAGCATCAGAACTGCCATAGGCGCAAGTTGGCATTGGCTGCCGGGGACTATTTTCCCACGTTCCGCTATCAACAAAGGAACGTTTTGTAGGCGAAGGTTTCGTAGGCTGAGCTAGGTCGGGGCGGTGGAATGTAGTCGTTTTCATCACAAAAATGGATTAGGAGCAGAGGATTGACTTTCATAGCCAAAAGGCAGACAGGGACGGATACAAGAGAGATTAGACGATTGGAATTTTGATGATTGTTATGAGGCGTATCAGTTATAATTTAATGAAAGACGAAATTGTTTAAACTAACTGATGAGCGAGTGATTAAAGTTAAAGGTTAAACAGGCAGTATCACGGGTCCGATGGCAACAGCACTATCGAACATTCATTCAACTTACTTTGATAAATTCAAATTCGGAAAAAAAACCTTTTATCGAAAATGATAAAAAGCCAATTTAATACCTGAATTTGCCTCAAAATTTGCACGCAGACGTTACATGTCCTCTAACGGGTTACCCGAATGCCAGAAGAAAATTCACAGGAAATAGTGCAACTGATTACACAAATCCCTGTCGGATATTCAGAAGTGATGTTTGAAGGAAATCGTTATTCTCTTACCTGCATCCCCTACAACTCCAATCGCAGCCTAAAGGTCTTTGCCCAGGAGCTTGGGGGAAATGATTTCATCAGTTTCAACTACTACACATTGGAAAGCGGGCCATTCCTTCGACCATGTGAAATGCTCCAATCAAAGGTGCTGAACTTTTTGCGAGGCTGGAAACCCGTATAGGGGTGATTGTTTTTACTTTGCTTTATCCCGATATTGGACCCTATTATTGCGTTAAAATCAGCAAATCTTTATGATCGAAAACCAATCAACGACTTCTACCCCCCCTCAGCTTGATGAAACTTTTGCGATCCTGGCCAAAGAAGAAAAGCGTCAGCGAGAAGGCATCGAACTGATTGCTTCTGAAAACTTCGTGAGTGAAGCAGTCATGCAGGCTACAGGTAGTGTCTTGACGAATAAATATGCAGAAGGCTACCCTGGCAAGCGATACTATGGCGGCTGCCAGTTTGCCGATGAAGTAGAAGATTTGGCCCGCGAGCGTGCCAAACAGCTGTTCGATGCAGAGTACGTCAACGTACAACCCCACTCTGGAGCACAGGCCAATGCAGCCGTTTTCCTGGCCCTGATCAAGCCGGGTGATAAGATCATGGGCTTTGACCTCTCTCATGGCGGTCACCTGACCCACGGTTCTTCGGTCAACTTTTCAGGCAAATACTTCGATCCCGTATTTTATGGGGTGGAAGAGCATGACGGACGCATCGACATGAACAAGGTGCGGGAAACGGCTCTACGCGAAAAGCCGCGCCTGATCATCTCTGGTGCCAGCAGCTATAGCCGTGACTGGGATTTTGCTGCCTTCCGTGAGATTGCTGATGAAGTCGGAGCCCTCCTGATGGCAGACATCGCCCACCCGGCAGGTATCATCGCCAAGGGCTTCCTGACCAATCCCCTCCCCTACTGCGATGTGGTGACGACCACCACCCACAAGACCCTACGTGCTACCCGAGGCGGGATGATCATGGTCGGAAAAAATGGTCCCAATCCACTTGGCATTGCCACCAAAAAGGGGACAGTCCGCAGCATGGGCTCCATACTTGACAGTGCAGTTTTCCCCGGAACCCAGGGTGGCCCGCTGATGCATGCCATTGCCGGAAAGGCCGTAGCGTTTGGAGAAGCCCTGCGTCCAGAGTTTACGACTTACATTGAGCGAGTCCTCTCCAATGCGAAGATGCTCTCTCAAGCCATGGTAGACCGTGGATACAAGGTCATCTCAGGCGGTACCGACAACCATCTTATGCTTATCGACCTGCGCACCAAATTCGCTGACCTAACCGGAAAGCAGGCTGAGCAGTCGTTGGTAGCAGCAGATATCACCGCAAATAAAAATATGGTGCCCTTTGACAGCCGCAGCCCAATGGTCTCCAGTGGAATCCGCCTTGGAACTTCTGCCCTGACCACTCGTGGACTGGGAGAAAAAGACATGCTGGCGGTAGCTGATTTTATTGATCGGGTCCTTAGCGCTCCCCTTGATGAACATGTCATCAATCAGGTTCGCAATGAGGTCAACGAATACATGCGAGAGTTCCCTATGTTTCAATGGTAATGAATAGACTTTCTGTAATCAAAATGGCGTTCCTGCTCTTGGGAGCAGGAACGCTTTCGTTTTGCAAAGCCCAGACAATCAGTGCAGAACAGATCTTTCCTGTGACTGGCTACAGCGTTTTCGAGCGCGGTTACCCTTTGCAACTGTTACCGGCTCCTGGCCAGTTTTTTCACTTTATGGAGTTTTGGATTGGAGGTAATGAAGGTCGTCAGACCACCAATTATTACCTACAGACCTACGCTGCTTTCGATTACGGCGAAAAAAACTTCACCCCCGTTACTCCCCTGCAGGTGGAGCCCATGCGGGTCAAAAGTGCCCTGAATACCTATCAGCAGGGGGTTGCCATAATTGGTACACAGGAATTGGGACCGGATCAGGAGACCCATACCATCGCGACCTTCTTTGACTCCAAAGGCGACACCCTTTCAGGTGAACCCGTTCAGCTGAGTCATTATGAAAAATCCCGCCGCAGGAATTACGAGGAATGGATCAGGGTCTCTCCACTGGGAAAATACCTGTTATGGGTAGGAAAAAATGGGCGTGACTACTATGCTTCTCTTTTTAATTACGGGGGCAAAGAAATCTGGCGCGAAGAACTGGACCTCCCTTATCTGAGAGATGGCTACAAAGTCGGAGATGTATCCCTGGATGACCGTGGGCAGCCATACATCCTCATGACACCTGCCCCCGACAAGGCTGGCGTGCCGATCATGTTGCTCCAGCTCACCGACTCTGCCCGCAGCACACTGGCCGAACCCATTAGCCCTGGCAATCAGGCCAATATCCTTAGGGCAACCCTAACCCTGACCGAAGACAGCAACCTCATTGTTACCGGTGTTTTGAACCAGCCAATGGACTCGACCAGGCTCATAAATGGGACCAACCTCGAAAACGAAGAGGTTTGGACCAGCCTTTTCATCGCCCACTATGAACAGCGTACCGCCGAAAACCAGCCGTTTCAGAAAAACTATATTCAGTCTCACCCCATTCCGCAGCACTGGATCAACCATTTTCAGGAGGAGGGAGGTCCTGGAAGCGATTTTTCAGACCTCCAAATTGTATTACATGACGAGACCCTCGTCATGATATTTGAGGAGCAATACAACCGCAAAGACCTCTGGCTATTCTATGACATGGGCCTTTTCGCCTTCGACCTCAACAATGGGCAAAAAAGGTGGTCGAAAATAATTGCAAAAAAACAGCGAAACCGTGGCACTAACGAGGTCCTCTCCTACGTCTCAGGAGTATCGAGGGACAAGTTGAGGCTGGTCTTCCTGACAGAACGGGGAGCACAGGGAAAACTTAACTGTACTTCTATTGACCTGGAGACGGGGGAGCGAAAGGACCGTTACCTGGCTTCCAATGAAACCGCTCAATACCTGTTCTTTCCAAAGCGTTCGGCTATGATCAGTGACAGAGATATGGTCCTGCTGGGACTGGGAAACCCTGGTCAGAATGACTATAAGCTCATCACGATAACTTTCTAGCAAAGTTTGTAGTTGATCGGCGACATGATGTAATTTTGAATACTAATCCTGCCTGCCCCCTGGGTGTCTGAGGGTTACCGACGCAGGAAAAGCCTGAAATTGTACCTAATAATCTAGATTTCGTGTCTGTGCTCAAAACCCTCGCCTCGATGCGAGGAAAACGCAAAAAGAAGACTGGCTCCTCCGAGGAGGGTGAAATGTCCTTCCTTGAACATCTGGAAGAGCTGCGCTGGCACCTGATGCGGGCCCTGGTTGCCATTGCCATATTTGCCATTGGCTGTTTTGTCAACGTCAACTGGCTGCTCGATACGGTAATCCTTTGGCCTGCTGCTTCAGACTTCCCGCTCAACGAAGCGCTCTGCAATTTCAATGCAGGCCTCTGCTTTGACAAAACCAACGTCATGCTGATTGCCATCAGCCCGTATGAGCAGTTCCTTAAATCCATCACGGTATCGTTTGTCACAGGCTTTATTCTGGCATTTCCCTATGTACTCTGGGAACTCTGGCGATTTATCAAACCCGGACTGAAAAAGAACGAACGGCGAGGGCTACGTGGCAATGTCCTGATCATGAGCCTTCTGTTTTTTACAGGAGTTGCGTTTGCCTATTTCATCATCACGCCTTTTAGCTTTCGCTTCCTATCCACCTATCAGCTTTCAGCAGCAGTAGCCAACCAATGGCAGATAGGCAAGGTGATAGGCATGGTCACCCAAATATCAGTAGGTGGGGGTCTCATCTTTGAGATGCCGATCATGGTATTCTATCTGGCAAAAATCGGCCTGGTAACCGATAAGAGCATGCGCACTTATCGCCGCCATGCGATTGTCGTGCTCCTGATCCTCTCCGCTATTCTTACCCCTCCCGATGTCACTTCGCAGGTGCTGATTTTCTTCCCACTGTGGTTCCTTTATGAACTCAGTATCCGCATCGCCGGCAGAGTAGCACGCAAACGCGAAAAAGAGTTGGGGATGAGTACGAAGGAGTAATGGGAAAACAGGGGGCTATGAAAGCTATCGAGGTATTTGCCAAATTAGCCTTTAGTAACGCGAGAAAAATAACTTCCCGATTTTACGAAGACTCTTCGGCTGCGCTCAGAGCAGGTCTTGTTTGCAGGCAAGGAAGAAAAACCGAGTTTGGCGAGCCAAATGAGGCTTTTTCTGACGAAGTATGCGGGCAAGAGATCGAGTCAAAAGCGAAACTAATTTTTTGAGCGTTACTTAGTCCAGACCACAGAACTCGCCATAATTTTCTATTTCCTCATGACCGATCCCAAGGAATTTCGGCGGTATGCCCATCAGGTCGCTGACTGGATGGCAGACTACTTTGAGCAAGTACAGGAATACCCTGTCAGGTCGCAGGTCAGACCACGTGAGATCTATGATCAATTGCCAAATGAGGCTCCGGCCAGGGCGGAGAGCATGGATCAGATTCTGGCGGACTTTAAGTCGGTCATCATGCCGGGCATGACCCACTGGCAGCACCCGAGCTTTTTCGCCTACTTCCCCGCTAACAATTCCTATCCCAGCGTCCTGGCTGAGATGTTGACCGCCACCCTTGGTGCGCAGTGCATGCTCTGGGAAACTTCACCTGCTGCCGCCGAACTCGAAGAAAAAGTCCTGCAATGGCTACAGCGATTGATGGGGATTCCCATCGACTGGCATGGAGTCATCCAACCAACGGCTTCTGACGCTACGCTGACAGCCCTGCTAACCGCACGGGAGGTTCATAGCCAGTTTGAGGTAAATCAGTCTGGCCTACAGCAGCGACCCAGGTACCGCGTCTATGGCTCCAAAGAGTTGCATTCCTCCATCGAAAAAGGCGTCAAAATTGCTGGACTGGGCAAGGAGAACTATGTAACCATTCCAGTGGATGAGGCATACGCCATGAAGCCGGAGTTGTTAACGGCAGCCATTGAACAGGACCTTTCAAAGGGATATCAGCCATTGGCGGTTGTAGCAGCACTGGGCACTACTTCCTCCACGGGAATCGATCCACTGGAAAGCATCGGACAAATTTGCCAGCAATATGGCCTATGGCTGCATGTCGATGCGGCCTATGGTGGATCAGCCCTGGTACTACCAGAACTCCATCACATGATCAGGGGAATCGAGTTGGCGGATAGCTTTGTATTCAATCCCCACAAGTGGCTGATGACCAACTTCGACCTCTCAGTCTATTTCGTGAAGGACAAGGGAGCCCTGATCCGCACCTTCGAAATTCTACCAGAGTATCTCAAAACCGGCGTGGACAGCGAGGTGAACAACTACCGGGACTGGGGCATCCCACTGGGAAGACGGTTTAGGGCTTTGAAGCTATGGTTTGTCATGCGCAGCTACGGAGTGGAAGGCCTTCAGGCCAAAATCCGCCAGGACATTGCCCTGGCGCAGGAGCTACGTAGCTGGGTGGAAGTCCACCCCCACTTCGAGATCATGGCTCCTACCCCACTGGCTCTGGTTTGCTTTCGCTATCATCCCCCCCATGTCTCGGACGAATCCCAACTGGATCGGCTCAACACTGAACTATTACAAGAACTCAATGACAGCGGCGAACTTTACCTGACCAGGACCACCCTCAATGGCAGGACCGTCATTCGGTTTTCCATCGGCCAGACCCACACACAACGTGAGCATGTCGTGGCCGGGTGGGAGCGGATTCTGGCGGAAGTGGAAAAAATAGAAGTAAAAGGCTGATACCTCCCCCCTACTCTACCGCTTCCAGCACATAGCGAAATATATATTCAGCATCTCTCAGCAGATACTCTTCATGTGTAGAAGGCAACCAGCTCAGGTCGCCACCCACTCCCATGACTTTGTAATCGATATGCCAGCGAAGGGCTTCTCCCTTTTCCAACTCGTGGGTATGCCGTGCGGTTCCAAGGTTGGTGAAGGGGTCCACGCTGGTATGCAGGTCAGTGCCATACACCTTTAGCCCAAGGCCTTCCCGGTTTTGCAACATGGCCCAGCGAATGCCACCTCGGTTGCCATTGGACTGGGGTTTGATATAGGGTGTACACAACTGAGTAGCTGTTGCCTGAAACTGCCCCACAAGGCTTCCTTCCTGTCGATCCGGATAGTTTTCATCTGGTCCAAGTCCGTACCACGAAACCATGTTGAAGTCCCTGGAAACCCCTAGAGTTGTGCCTACCCGAGGTAGGGGGAGTGAGTTATTTCGCTCGACATCGAACTCTACTTCAACTCTGCCACTGGGGCCAATCCGGTAGGTGGTAATGTGATCAAGCTCTATCTTGCGGCTTTTCCATTTACCCTCAAAGTGAACGATCAGGCTATCGGGCGCAACCTGTATCGCCCACATGTCCTCCGCTTCATACTCCAGTTTATCCAGTCCCATCTCCCGCCACCGCCTGGCATGGCTCCGGATCAGGGGATTGCCCCCCTCATCATTGTCTGTCGGAGCACGCCAAAAATCCAGCTTCAATCCATCTTCGACCAGGGTATGCTCACCAAGCTGCCATTGGGTCATGCCTCCAGCCTGCTTGGAAAAGCGCCAGGTGTGGTCTCCACCAGAAACCACCAGGCTATCTCCCCCATCCGAAAGTGTCAACAGGTAGTGGTCGATGTCTGCGGCCGTTGGCTCTGGAATTTTCCATTGTCCTCCGACCTTAAACTGCTCCCAGGCCATCTCGATTCCCCTGGGGCCCCATGGCTGAGGATTTTTTAGCCTAAGGTGAAGGTTCAACCAATATTCCTGGCCCTCCTGCAACAGGGGTTGCCCGTAACCCAGTTCCAGGGTTTGGGATTCTCCTGCCAGAACCTCCAGGTCGGCTACGATTCCTTCCTCCAGGACCTGTCCTCCCTGTGTCAGACGCCAGAGCAGTTCAAAGTCCGAGAGATCCTGAAAGTGGTAACGGTTTTCGATTTTTATGACTCCCCTGTCTTTATCCACCAAATCAAATGCAACCCATTGATGGGCATATTTGATTTCCTGCATGGCAGGCTTCAGGCGCCGATCAGGAAATACAATGCCGTTGAGACAAAAATTGGTGTCAGGAGAAGCATCTCCATAGTCCCCCCCGTAGGCGTAGTAGGGCCTGCCTTCGGACGAATTTCGAAGCAGTCCCTGGTCCACCCAGTCCCAGATATAGCCCCCCTGCATACGCGGATACTGATCGATGGTATCCCAAAACTCCTTGAAGTTCCCGTTGCTATTCCCCATCGCGTGAGAGTACTCACAGATGATCATGGGACGGGACTCGGGATCTTTTTCATAAAGCTCTACCATGCTTTTGGGCGAAGGATACATGGTGCTGAGAATATCGTATTTGCTCACATCATGCCCACCAGTTTCCTGGAGAATAAAGCCTGCCATCGAAATAGGGTTGTACTTCATGGCTCGACGGAGAGAAACCAGGGTCCTGTGCCCTTCATAGTGGATAGGCCGACCGGTGGGGTCGAGCGCCCGAATTGTTTCGGCCAGCAGGTCCATATTCGCTCCTACTCCGGATTCGTTGCCCAGAGACCAGAGTATGATGGAGGTGAAGTTTCGGTCACGGTAGCACATACTCACCCCGCGGTCTATCATGGCGGCCTGCCAGATGGGATCATCGGCTGGTTTCTGGTTTTCGTAATACCAAAGGCCATGTGCCTCAATATTGGCTTCGTCCATGAGGTAAATCCCCAGTTCGTCGCATAGCTCGTACCAGCGGGTATGATTGGGGTAGTGAGAAGTACGAACCGAGTTGAAATTATTCTGCTTCAGCAGCTCAATATCCCGGCGCATGCTCGCTTCATCCACAGCCCTGCCACGGACCGGATCGAACTCATGGCGGTTTACCCCTTTGATCATGACGACTTTGCCATTAACCAAAAACTGCCCATCTACAATGCGCAAATCTCGCCAGCCAAACCGATGATGAATAATCTCGGCAGAACCCTCATCTGGTAGCCACTTCATTTCCAGGCGGTAAAGCTGAGGGATCTCCGCACTCCATAGCTGGGGTGAGTCAACGACAGCCTCGATGGTGAGCTTGTCCACAATCTGTTCGATCCCCATGGGTTCCAGCGCCTCGGCACCTCCTGCGACTTCCTGTCCCTGAGGATTTTTGATGGCCCAACTCAGTGAACCACCCAGCGTCTCAATCGCCTCAAATCGGGAGAGTTCCACGTCAATTTGTACTTCCCCCTGTGAAAAATCTGCGTTTAGGTTGGTGCGAAGGGAAAAGTCTCTCAACATCAGTTTGGGACGAGCCATGAGAAAGACATCGCGGTAAATGCCGCTTAGCCGCCAGAAATCCTGATCTTCCAGAAAAGACCCATTGCACCAGCGAATTACGACAACCATTAGCTCATTTTCTCCTGGCTGCAGGTGCTCTGTCAGCCTGAATTCTGCCGGAGTCATGCTGCCTTCGCTATAGCCAATTTCCTGCCCGTTTACGTAGAGATAGAACGCAGACTGTACCCCTGCAAAATGGATAATCACCTCTTCCTGATCCCAGTTTTCAGGCAGGTTGAAGGTACGCCGGTACAGCCCTGTTTCATTTTCCTTGCTCACAATCCGCGGCGCCTCTGTTCCCGGGAAAGGGTAGATGAAATTGGTGTAGATGGGCTGCCCATAGCCCTGCAATTGCCAATTGGAAGGTACGTTGATCGGTTGCCAGTCAATGTTCCGATCCCTGGGATTGGTGATCTGCACAGGCACCTCGGTGGGGTGACTGTAGAGATGGAACTGCCATTGGCCATTCAGGGAAAGTATCCTCTCGGAGAGCAGTCCGTTTCCGGGGCCCATGGAAGCCTTTTCCTGGTCCCCAAAGGGGAAGAAATGTGCTCTGGGGGCCAGTTTATTCACTCCGATTACAGAGGGGTCTTCCCAGGGAGGTAGAGTGTCTTTTAACGGAATCGGAAAGGCAGAAAGGGTACCCACCCAGCGGAGTAAAAACCATAAATAGGACCAGGTCTTCATAGGGGCTCTCAGAACTTTATATAGTATGACTGATAAGCTAGTGAATTCAGCCGAATATCTCATAGTGGGAACTGCTCATAAATGCGGGACTGGATCATACGCCGGGCAAATGAAGCTTCCTGCTTTAGCTCCAGGCCATTTCGTCGAAACATTCGATCGAATGGGAGCAGACGTGATCCACTGATACCACATACCAACCGAAAAAACGCATACATCGTCCCTAGCAGTACCCTTTGAAACAAATTATGAGGAATGAAATCGGCAAACAGCCAGCTACCTCCCGGATGGAGATGACCGCCCAGTTTCCCGATCACCCTGTCTGCTTCATCCTCTGCAAACAAATCTAGGAAGAAGAACGTGAGTATGACATCGAACCGCTCAGATGCTTCCAGTGACTCAACCCCTCCCGCCCTCAAGACATAGCGACTCGGTTCGCAGCCTTCCTCCAGCATTTGCTGCCGGGTCAGCTCCAGCATCCGGGGCGATAGTTCCAGGTAATCTACTTTTGTACGAACGGTTCGCTGCAGGACTTCACTCAAAATCCAACCTGATCCTCCCCCAATGATGAGCACCCTGGCCCCTTCAGGAATTTGTCCCAGCCATTTTATCTGGCTTAGGTACACCTCCTTGCCAAAGACCAGTTGGACGAGCCGATCGTACCAGTTGGCGAGCAGGTCAAATCCCCTGGAAATGCGCTTGTGGCTTGATGACATGGCAAGTGATATTGTAATGGGTGTGACGCGGTCCCTGTGCCCGATCCCAGAGGGGCTCCCCTGTCCGTAGGGGATCATTCAAAGGGCGGTTGGGAAAGCTTTCGACAGGTGGGTAGTTGGACAGAATTATATAGGTATGGAGTATATGGGGATATGGAGGTAAATCACTGCTTGGGCCCTTCATGCCTTCATTTCCTCCATACCTGTTCAGTATAGTTATTTTGGATCTCCTACTTAGAATAAAATGGATGCACTTTGATGCAGGCACCGTATCCCGCTTTCTACCCGTCATCAAATCAGCCAGATCAGGGCGGGAAAAATAAACACTGCATCTCCCCAGATTCGATAGCGCTCGCCTGCCCCAAACCATCCTTCTGCATAGCTCACCATGACTAACAGGCTCAGCATCAGCAAATATACGCCCTGGAGTTTAAGTAAAACTAGACTCAAATTTTCGACAACTCCCATCACGCCAAAGCCAATGACCAGTACAGCAAAAGCAATCGCTCCAATAAGTCCCCTGGCCCGGCGAGGCCCGATGGCCCGCACAAAGGAAGTATGCCCATCTTTTTCGTCAATTTCCCGCTCATATAGCGAGAAGAACAGCAGGTTAATCAGGGCCATCAGGAAAAACTGGACAAAGACCGCCACCGTCCCTTCGGGCCATTCTCCCCAACCAAAAATAAGCGGACCGCCCCATACTCCTGCGGCATAAATAATCCCTACCCCAAATTCTTTGGTGAACAGCCAGGAGATGCGCTCTCCGACCCAATAGACCAGCCCCAGGTGAACCAGTACGATTCCTCCCATGACATACCCCAGGATCCAAAGCTCGGGGGGAGCCATAAATGGGATCCAGGTCATGCAGCTGATGAGGGCTATTGCCCAGACTACCAGAATGGGTTTGAAAAACCGGTAGTGGAACTTATGCCGAGGCGTAGAGGCCCGCTCCTTCAACCGGTAGGCGTCGAGCAGGTGATCAGCCGTATAGATTACCCACACACTGAGTGGAAGCGCCAGCCACCAGATCAGGGGCATCTCCTGACCAAGCCAATACTTCGCCAGGCTACCGGAGGCGATGGCTCCAATGACCACATCCAGGCTCAAAATACGGGCTATTTGGTAGACGCGACGCATGGACTTGAATTAGGTTGAGGTCGAGATTTCAGTGGACAAAATGGGCGCTGCAAAGATCCTGATACCAGTATGCCCAAGCTGATCGATCAGTCGTTGAATGGGCGTTCCCTTCTCATCCATCCACTCAGGCTCAAGTTCCGCAAGGGGAACCAGCACAAAATCACGCTCCTGATAGTAGGGATGTGGCAGGCTCAGATGTGGCGTTTCAACTATTTTACGCTGAAAATCGACGATGTCAATATCTATCAGCCTTGGTCCCCACTTCTGGATTCGAATTCGCCCCATGGTTTGTTCCACCGAAAGGACAGTTTCCAGCAATTTCTCTTCACTTCCCGCCCAGGAAACCTCACACACGATGTTCAGGAAAATATCCTGCTCGGTGATCCCCCAGGGTTCGGTCTGGTAAATGGAAGAACAGCGCAGCAGGCGCACCTCCTGCTCCCAGAGCAAGCCCAGGGCTTTTTGCAAATTGGCGATGCGATCTCCTTCATTGGTACCTAGCCCTAAAAATATCATTGCCCAAAGATAGCGGGTTTCACTAGATTTTGGACATTTGCATATAGGCTGTAAGTTCTCGTCCTTACCAACGACCTATCTTCCAAAACAGAAATCTATACCACTATATTCCCATGAAATTCTTTCGATCGTTTCTAGCAAGTTTTCTGGCAGTCATCGCTGCCATACTGATCGGGATACCCCTCATATTCATTTTTGTGGGTGGCCTGATCGCGAGCTTTAATAAAACTCCCGAGATCAAGGTTCCCAACCATGCCGTCCTTGAAATGAAGCTCAATGGCCCCATCGTGGAGAATGCCAGCACAGAAGCCGAGCCATTCAAGTTCGATGAACTCAGCACCTTTGGCATTAGCACCAATAAACTGGGCCTGTACCAGATTGTCGCCTCCATCGAAAATGCAGCCAAGGATGACCGCGTTGACGGAATTTACCTGCACCTGGGACCTGGGGTACAAACTGGCTGGGCCAACCTCAAGTCGATCCGCGATGCGCTGATCGACTTTCAGAACAGCGGCAAGTTCATCTATGCTTACTCTGAGGTGTTCACCGAAAACACCTACTACCTCGCCAGTGTAGCCGACTCTGTTTTCATGGCGCCTGAAGGCATCATGGAGTTCAATGGCCTGGTTGCCAGCCCGACCTTCTACGCGGGCCTTTTTGAGAAAATCGACCTGCAACCCAAAATCTTCAAGGTAGGTACCTATAAGTCTGCCGTTGAGCCCTATATCCGCAAGGATATGTCCGAGGCAAACAAAGAGCAAACCAGCATTTACCTCGGCGATATCTGGAATACCTTCCTGGAGGAAGTTTCTACTAGCCGCAACATGAGCCGCAGCGACCTGGATCAGAAGGCCAGCCAGTTCATTTTTGGAGACGGAAAATCTGCCGCCCGCCAGGGTCTGATAGACCGGACCGCCCACGAGCATGAAATTCTGAGCCTACTTGCACAGGCGAGTGATCAGGGTGATGCCAAGCCCCAAACCTTGAGCTTTGCCAAGTACATGCGCGTACCTGCCAGCAAGGAGCGTCTCGCGACCAACCGCATTGCCGTGATCTTTGCTGAGGGAGCCATCCAGTCCGGAAAAAGTACAGATGGTGTCATCGGTTCTCAAACCGTAGTCGAGCAACTGCGCAAAGCCCGCGAAGACGACAATGTGAAAGCCGTGGTCTTCCGCATCAACAGCCCAGGCGGCAGCGCCCTGGCTTCTGATGTCATCGCGGAGGAAGTCCGCCTGACCAGCGAAGAAAAGCCCATTGTGGCTTCCTTTGGCAACGTAGCGGCCTCAGGGGGCTACTACATCGCGGCGAAGTGTGACCACATCTTCGCACAGCCCAATACCATTACTGGCTCCATCGGAATCTTTGCCATCCTCTACGACGCCAAGGCCGCGATCAACAACAACCTGGGCATCACCTTCGATGCCGTTGAGACCAACGAGTCTGCGAACTTTGGCAATCCTTTCTTCCCGATGACCCCTGCCGAGGAGGCCCTGCTGCAACGCTATGTCGAGCGTGGCTATGGTTCCTTTATCGAGACCGTGCGTTCGGGACGCGAATTTGCTGACTCCGCTGCGGTGGACAAGGTGGGCCAGGGCCGTGTATGGTCTGGTCTGGCAGCCATCGACATCAACCTCGTGGACGAAATGGGCGACCTGAGTGATGCCATTGCCTACGCTGCCGAACAGGCCGGCCTGGGCGACGACTACATGATGCGCCTGCTGCCCAAGCCAAAAAATGTCTTCGAAGAACTGATGGAGACCATGACCGAGACTACTATCCGTGGCAATGTGCCGATGTATGACGAGATGCAGGAGCTGGAAAAGCTCAAGCAGCGCATCCCAGGCTCTGGCATGTACATGCTGATGCCGGAGATGGAGATTCGGTAGGTTGAAGTTCGGAGTTCGGAGTTCGGAGTTCGGAGTTCGTAATTGAGATACGATGTTGAGATAACTCCGTCCCAATGGCTTTGGCTGTTGGGGCGGTTTCTTGTTTATGTGGGAATTACACTCAACCTTCTGGTCAATTCCAGAAAATATCAAGCGGATGCGTTGCATTCGCTCGTGAGCTTCTGAGAAGCGAAACGTAGCGTCCTTGCGTCTCTGACGCCCATTTGCGGTTCCTTCAAGCCATTTTGTGTGGGTGAATGAATAAGTTATCTTTCAGTGGCAATACCATACCACCATGAATCCATTTCACCCCATTAGAGGCAAACAAGTCGGCTTTCCTCAAGGGTTTCTTAGGCGAGATTACTCCCCCCAGTTAGCCTATGAAAGCCTTCGACTTTCTCCAGTTGTAAACTTTGGAGAATTTTTCCGGCATTACGATCAAGGCTTTAAAAAAGGAGAGGAGTCAAGAAATAGAATTGAGTCCAGAATTATGAATAGTCTGGGGCAGCTCCAAATGGAGCAACAAATCCAGCTTTCCGATTTTCTGGAATTTTGTACTCAACGATACTGGAACGTCAGTTACCTGTTTAGCTCATGGGAAGATCGTATGGCATTAGAACTGGCACTTGAACAGCCCAATCAGCCGACCTCGATGTCTTGGATTTTGGATTTCCTACAGAGTGGCAAGCCCCAAAGAGCCATACAGAGTGCTAAGGGGTACTTCTTTTCGAGTCAAAAAAGAAACGAATACTTCTCCGTACTTGAAGCTGACCTAATCCTCAAATCAGCCAGGTTCGGCAATCAAAAACAAGAGATCTCCGAAATTGAATACCGTAGAAAAAAGCAAATCGCTATGGAAAAACTAGGACGAATAATTCAACCATAAAAAGGCTGAAGACTATGCTGAGATCACATTATATGTTCATTGATACAATTCAGATTTTTGCGAACCAATGATGATAAGACCAATTGCATTGCCCCCGCTCTCCCAGATTTTGCCTAAATTCCCTCTAAACCAATTCCATCCTCATGCGCTTTTCCACCCTCACTTTCTTTGCTCTGATGATCACCCTGATCGCCTGCGATCAAAACGCCATTTCTCCCACCGAAATCTCGCCTGTGCTGGAAGAACTGGGGTCTCCCGAAAGCATCCTCAATCGTATTTGATGGGAGCCGAGTCCGCCTAAACGACCGAACCGGTTTGCGCCGGGTATATGCAGCATGTGAAAGCGACACCGACGATGAGGAACAATGCTTTGCCTTCGTCTATCCCATTTCCTACCTCATGCCCGATAGCTCTACCGTGACCGTGGCAAGCGAAGAAAGTCCTGCCCTGCGCCGCTGGTATGCCGCCAATCCCCGCTACACTGAGGAACCTACCCTCCTGTTTCCGGTGGATGTGGTCTTCGACAATGGCAACACCGCGACCCTCAACAGTGAGCGAGCCCTGCGCCGCGCCTGGGCCAGTTGTGGGGACTGATTGATCCACTAAGTCGGACTACCCGGCAGCCCCGCACACGGCCACGAAGTCCGACTTAGCGGGGACGCTGAGAAGTAGAAATTCCACGCGGAGAAAGAGGAGACGCGGATGTAACATTCCGGTTTGTCGGAAGGTATTTGCAGAAAAGCGCTTCTTCTCCGCGTCTCTGCGTCTACCGCTATGCGGCATCTTCGATCCGCGTGAAAAATAGAAATCCGACTCGCTCTCAATTCATAGTTCCTTGGCTATCTCATACAGAAACCGCTACCCGCTCACCATCTGCTTCTCAACCGTCACCTTCACCGACTTGCTGATCGGCGTGTGGCTCTTATCGGCATACTGGTCGATGGGGATCAGGACGTTGGTTTCGGGGAAATAGGCCGCGAGATTCCCCTGGGGAATGTCGTAGGGCACGATGAGGAAGTTCCTCGCACGGCGTTCGACGCCATCATAACGGCTGATCAGATCCACCTTATCCAGTCGTTGCAGCCCCAGTCGGGACGCATCCTCGCGATTCATAAAGATCACCCGACGTTCGTTGTAAACGCCCCGGTAGCGGTCGTCCAGGCCGTAGATGGTGGTGTTGTACTGGTCGTGAGAGCGAATGGTCATCAGCAAAAATTCGTCTCCAGCCAGTCGGTGATCCGGCAGCTTGCACACGGAAAACTGTGCCTTTCCACCGGGCAGTTTGGAGAAGTCTGCCACCCGGGCGTTGTTGGGCAGGTCGAAGCCAGCCCCTTTGGAGCGGTCGGTATATTGGTCGAATCCCGAGAACACCGCAGCAATTTTCTCCCGAATCAGGTCATAATCCTGGCCATAGCTGAGCCAGTCAATGGAATGCCCATCGCCGAAGTAGGCATGGGCCATCCGGGCGATGATCTCGGGCTCGCTCATGAGTTCCCCGGAAGCGGGAGCCAGTTTGCCACGGGACCGATGCACGCGGCCCATGCTGTTCTCCACCGTTACGAAACGCTCCTTTTCTCCTTTCTGATCCATTTCTGAGCGTCCCAGCGTGGGAAGAATCAGTGCGGTTTTTCCCGTGACCATGTGGGTGCGGTTGAGTTTGGTGCTAATGGAAACGGTCAGGTCGCAATTTTGCAGGGCTTGCCCGGTGTATAGCGTGTCAGAAGCGGCAGACAGGAAATTGCCGCCCAGCGCGATGAAGACTTTGGCCTTGCCATCGTGCATGGCCTGTATGCCGTGCACCACGTCGAGGCCCTCGGTTTCCGGCGGGTCAAAGTCAAATACCCGTTTGAAGGCGGCATTGAGTTTCTTCGAAACCATGTGGGTGATGCCCACTGTCCGGTCGCCCTGCACATTGCTGTGGCCCCGCACCGGGCAGGTGCCGCCTCCCTTGATGCCGATGCTCCCTTTGAGCAGCAACAGGTTGACGCATTCCTTGATGTTTTCGACGCCGTTTTGGTGCTGAGTCAGCCCCATGGCCCAGCAGATGATGATGCGCTTTTTCTGCGCCAGCAGGTCCACCGCCTGATCAATCAGGTCGCGGGACACGCCGCACTGGACGAGGAGTTCCTCCTCCGAATGGGCTTCCAGATCGGCCAGCAAAGCCGCGATGCCCTGCGTTTTTTGCGCAATGAAATCATGGTCAAAGACGCCGCCTTCTTCTTTGTCCCGCTGCGCCAGCTTTTTCATGATGAGCTTCAGCAGGGGCACATCCTGGTTGATTTTTACCTGGAGAAAAAGGTCCGTCAAGGCGCTGCCGCCAGCGATCAGGCCTTTGACTTTTTGCGGATTTTTGAAGCGAACCAGTCCCGCCTCCTGCAATGGGTTGACCGTGATGACTTTTCCTCCATTCGCCTTGCATTTTTCCAGAGCAGAAAGCATGCGGGGGTGATTGGTTCCGGGGTTTTGGCCAATGACCATGACGACCTCGGCATCCTGAAAATCCTCCAGGGTGACCGACCCCTTGCCGATTCCCAGGGTCTCCGACAGGGCGGCCCCGCTGGATTCGTGGCACATGTTGGAGCAATCGGGCATGTTGTTGGTACCAAAGGCGCGGACGAACAGCCCGTACAGAAAAGCCGCCTCGTTGCTGGATCGGCCCGAGGTGTAGAAAAGGGCTTCATTGGGGTCAGCCAGTGCCTTGAGGTGGCCGGCAATGGTGGTGAATGCCTCTTCCCACGAAACGGGCTCGTAGTGCTGCTGTCCCGGTCGCAGGATCATGGGGTGGGTGAGACGACCGCTTTTCCCGATCTGAAAATCAGTCCAGTTGGACATTTCGGCCACGGTATGCCGCTGGAAAAAGTCCGGCCCCACCCGTTGATTGGTTGCCTCCTCCGAAATGGCCTTGACGCCATTTTCGCAGTACTCTCCCAAGCTCGAACGCTGCTCGGGGTCCGGCCACGCGCAACCCGGACAGTCAAAGCCGTCTTTTTGGTTCATCCGGAAGAGCGTGGCGACGGACTTAGCCAGTCCCATCTCCTTCAGGGCATGGCTAAAGGCTATTTTCAGGGCGGGAATACCCGCCGCAGAGGATTTGGGTTCCGTCAGCTTGATGTCCTGAAACTCTTCAGGTCCGATGATGGAGGCAGATTGCTTGTCAGGTGTAGGCATATGCGAGATCAGTCAATTTGCAGATTGAACCAAGTTACAAAACGACTGCACAAAACTGACTACCCCCAAATCACCAACTGCACTGAAGCACTGACACCCGCCGCGAGTCCAACAATGGCTATTTTGTCGCCGGGATTCAGCCATCCCTGAGAAATGGCATGATCCAGACTAAGGGGAATGGAAGCACTGGCCGTATTGCCATAGCGGTCAAAGACGTTGATGCAGCGTTCGGGCGGCAGATTGGCCGCCTCGGCGATCACGCGGAAGGTCGTAGCCGACACCTGATGGGTGAACATGTACTTCACTTCGTCGTGGGTCCAACCCACTTTGGAGAGGCACTGATCGAATAGCTGCTCAGTCTCCTCGATCAACACATCCTTGAGTTGGGCGGTGTGGCCTTCAAAGAAATTCTTGCTCGCATCGTGCGGAAACATGGAACCGCCGCCCTTAATGGTGCAGAGTTCCCAGTGCTTGCCAGCCGTTACGAACTCCTGGTAGATAATGCCTTCCTCTTTTTCCGTTGCGGAAAGCAACACCGCTGCTCCGGCATCCCCCAGGGTCAGGGCCGCAATTCCCCGTTTGAGGTGGGCCATGTCCTGCACGTCGAAATTGACGCTATCGCTGGGCTTTTCTCCAGAAACAACGAGGATATTCTGGTAAAACCCGGCTTTGATCATCGCGTCAGCGGCCATCATAGCGGAGACTACGCTGTTACAGGCATTTTTCATGTCCATCGCGGGACAGTTGAGGCCGAGTTTGTACTGGACAATGTTGGCAGTAGCGGGCTCAATCAGATCAGAACAGGCAGAGGCGAAGATCAGGAAATCGACCTTTAGATCTGGATTTCGCTCCAATAGCGGACGGGCAGCTTTTGCAGCCAGATCGGACGCCTGTTCCTCACCAGCAGCCACCCTTCGCTCGCGGCTCCCAAACAGCTTTTCCAACGCTCCCGCTGGCAATAGCTTTGCTTTCTGGTTGACACGAGTTTCTATCTCTGCATTACAGAGCACCCTCTCAGGCAGGTAAACCGAGAGGTCCTTAATTTTAGAATTAATCATACTTTGGCAGCTAGGAACCGACGCCACAGGGGTCGGGTGATAAAATTGAACCCATTCCAGCTTTCGACAAATTCGATGGCGTCCGCCAGACAGTGTTCGGCGAATCTGGGTTTGAAGTGCTTCTTCGCCTGTTTGTAGCACTCGCGGGGATTTTCGACGCCGATGCGCTCGTAGATTTCCTGCTTGACGTAGAGGGTGCGCATGAAGAAGATGTTGAACAGCACGATGATGCTGAACCAGGTGCGCTTGAGGAAGTGAGCCTTTTCGGTGAATTGGCGCAGCCAGGAGGCTGTGAAGACAATGTGCCGCCCTTCCTCGATGTGGTGCAGTTCGGAGACCTTGCGCAGCACTTCGTAGATGCCCTTGTCGCGGCGGATCATTTTGCCATAGACATCTGTGATCAACTCCACCGAAAGGCCCGACATGAAGACCCAGGAGGCGGGCATGTATTTCACCGTGAGTTTGCCCCAGAAATTGTGCTGGCGAGTAGGCATGATGGGCTTCCCCTCCAGTCTGCGAA
Organism: uncultured Bacteroidia bacterium; assembly: GCA_964343195.1. Classification (GTDB taxonomy): domain Bacteria; phylum Bacteroidota; class Bacteroidia; order J057; family J057; genus CAYVAP01. The sequence goes on from CAYFIR010000071.1 coordinate 26,008, forward strand.
TCGCCGATGCGAACATGTCCTGATGCCGAAATTCCTCGATCAGTTCCCGAATGAGAAAGCGATATTCCAGGCTGTCGGGCGACAGGTCGAGTACGTGCCGATTGATAAACAGGCAAAAAAGTCCCTCTGACCAGGCATAGGAGTACATCACCTGCACCATTTCGTGGCGTCCCAGCTCCCGTTTTTGCCAGGGCGTCAGCTTGTCATAGAAGGGGAGCCCCTCGGATGAGACGATTTTTTCGGGTAAAAACAGCTGATCTTCCCCTGCTTCTTCCTCCCAGGGAACAAACTCTTCGGGAATCAGGGGTTTTTCCTTGCTGATGCGGATAAGACGCTCTACCTGTTCGTCGGTAAGTTGTGTGGTGACAGACATAGATGAGAAGGGGTTAAGCGGTAGTTCAAAGTTGGGGAGTTGGTTATTCGCAGTTTATCCAGAGCAATAATAGCCCAGCATCCTTCTCCCTCATCTTTGAGTTTCCAGGAAACTGCTTCAATATATCGAAGATCCCACCTATAACGAAAAGCTTATTTGGAAATCCTCAGCGATTGTTTGAAAAATGAACAAAAGGAAAGGGAAGCCCGTCAGGAACTTCCCTCAATATTCTATATTTCTGCAAATTTCTACACCAAAAAGGGTTGACCCTACGCCATGGAGGAAAGCACGCCCATCACCTTCTCGGCCAATTGGTCAGCTTCTTCCTGAGTCGGTGCTTCGGTGTAAATGCGGATGATCGGCTCGGTGTTGGACTTTCGCAGGTGTACCCATGAATGTTCAAAGTCCACTTTCACTCCATCGACGTCGTTCACGTCATTGTCCGCGTGCTGCTTTTTGAATTCTTCCAGGATGGCATCCACGTCCATTCCCTCGGTGAGGGACACTTTCTGCTTGGCCATGAAGTAGTTGGGGTAAGTGGCCCGCAGCTCCGAAGCAGTTTTGCCACTTTTCACCAGATGCGACAGGAACAAAGCGATCCCGACCAATGCGTCACGTCCGTAGTGCAAGGGCTGGTAGATGACGCCGCCGTTTCCTTCTCCCCCAATGACTGCATCGGTGCGTTTCATGATTTCTACTACGTTAACCTCGCCGACGGCGGAGGCATAGTAGCGACAGCCGTGGCTTTCAGCTACATCGCGCATGGCGCGGCTGCTGGACAGGTTGGTGACCACCGCACTCCTGTTGTGGCTCAGGACATAGTCGGCCACGGCCACGATGGTATATTCTTCGCCGAACATTTCCCCTTTGTTGTCCACGAAGACCAGACGATCTACGTCAGGGTCAACGGCAATGCCCAGATCGGCTCCTTCAGACTTTATTTTTTCGCACAGCTCGGTCAAATTGGCAGCGAGTGGCTCCGGATTGTGGCTGAACCAGCCAGTCGGAGTACAGTTGATTTCGATGATGTCTTCTACCCCAAGGGCACGCAACATCTGTGGCACGTAAATGCCTCCACTGCTGTTGACGCCATCGACTACGACTTTCAAGCCAGCTTTCCCGATGGCATATCGGTCCACCAGGGCTATTTTCAGGATTTCCTGAATGTGGTTTTCAACGTAGTTATCGACGACCCGCACGTGGCCCAGTTCGCGCACATCGCTGAACTGATAGTAGCCATTTTCCTGAATTTCCAGGATTTCCATCCCGTCTTTCTTCGTCACAAACTCACCGCGGTGATTGAGCAGTTTGAGGGCATTCCACTCTACGGGATTATGGGAAGCAGTCAGGATGATGCCCCCAGCAGCGTTGAAGTCCGGAACCGCCATCTCGACAGTAGGAGTGGTGGACAGCCCCAGGTCAATGACCTCAAAGCCCAGTCCTACCAAGGTTGAGGAAACCAGTTGGTGTACCATGGCACCAGATGGACGAGCATCACGCCCGATCACTACTTTGCGCTCTGTTCCCTTAAATGTCAACCACGTCCCAAATGCCGCGGCTACCTGAACTATATCGATTGGAGTGAGGTTTTTTCCGGCCGGACCTCCTATAGTACCGCGGGTTCCCGAAATCGAAGAAATCAGCGTCATGGGATCTATTTGTTTGGTGGCCAAATATAGAGAAAATTCGCATACTTGCTTCCGCAATACTACCGATAATCTATTTTTCGCCCAGCTTTGTTGGGAAACTGAAATGACAGAACCGGACTTTATCGATGTCTTGAAGAAGGGTTGCCAAAACGACCTTTTGCCGCAGACGCGGATACATCAGTTGCCTGAATTTGGGCATAGCAGAGCTGATGTATGGGTAAAGCGCGAGGATGAAAGCGGATTTGGAATTTCCGGGTGTAAAAAGCGGAAGTATGCCTCTCTCATTCCGTGGCTCCTCAGAGAACGGCCTCCGTTGGTGGTACTCACAGGAGGGGCAGTCAGCAACCATATTGTCGGTTTTACACAGCTGCTGATCGAAAATGGAGTTCCTTTTCGGCTGTACCTGAGACAGACTGGTTCCTCCCCACAACATGGCAATGCCCTGCTCCGGCATCTGCTCGCAGCAGAAGATCAGATCAGGTGGGTCTCTACGAAAGAATGGCCTCAGGTGCTTTCTCTGGCCCAAAGAGAACAGCCAGATGCATTAATTCTGCCAGAAGGCGGCGAGCATCCCATGGCTCTACCGGGAGCCTGCACACTTTGGGGAGACATCAGGAGAAATGAGCAGGAGCTGGGAGTGACATTCGACCATATTTTCATCGATTCTGGTACAGCCTTCGTCGCGGGAGCCCTGTTGGGGATGAAGCAGCTTTTTCGGATGGAAACGAAGCTCCATATTGTACTCACCGCAGGGGACGATACGTTCTTTCGCCAGCAATATCAAAAGCTCCAGGATTGGTCTGCAGAAACTCTCCCATCCCCCTTTCCCGATTATGAAAACGAACACGCAACCTTCTCCCCTCCCCTAACGGCCAAATCCTTTGGGGCAGTCAACCGAACCGTCAAAGACTACCTGCAGGAACTAGCTCGACGTTATGGACTCCTCACCGATCCCATTTACACCGCCAAGCTATTCCAAACTGCCGAATCAATTATCAAGACCCGACAGTTGCATGGGCGCATCCTCATCATCCATAGTGGCGGAGGTACTGGCTTGATGGGGTTTGGAACAGAAGACTTTTGAGCCATCAAAATTGATGAATTCCTGCTTACATAACCTTTGCCTACCTGAACCGTTATTATTGCTCCATCAATCAACAATCGCCCTATGAACTGGTCTGACGTATTGAATTTTGCGAAAAATGGTAGCCCTGCACCTCCCCGTCGCGTGGAAAAGACCGACGAGGAATGGAAGGCCCAACTCACCCCTGATGAATATTATATCACCCGCCAAAAAGGAACAGAACGTGCCTTTACAGGGGCTTACTGTGAAGCTCATACTCCAGGACGTTATGGCTGCAAGTGCTGCGACACGCTTTTGTTTGACTCCAACCTGAAGTTTGAATCAGGATCTGGTTGGCCCAGTTTCACCGAGCCCATCGAAGACAATGTCATCAAATACGAGATGGACAAAAGCTTTGGGATGATCCGTGTTGAAGTGATGTGCAACGTCTGCGATGCCCATTTGGGACACGTGTTTGACGATGGCCCGGGTGGGAAACTGCGGTTTTGCATCAACTCCGCTTCCATCACTCTCGAAGAAAAAACGAATGCATGACCATGCGTTTGCCGGGTTTTGACCGAAATGCTTGGGACTAAGGCCCTGGAAAACTAGTTTTGTAACAGGCAACCACCTAGCGGTTGTCTTTTTCCTTTCATTGACCTTGTTTATGCAGTATCTACAGGTTCGTCACTACGTATTGCCACAGCTGGGACTGGGCACTTTTGAGCTTCAGGGCAAAGAGGCTTCCAACGTCACCGAGATGGCCCTCTCCATGGGGTATCGCCACATCGACACCGCCCAGATGTATGGCAATGAAACCCAGGTGGGAACAGCTATCCGTCGTTCCAGCGTGGACCGGGACGACCTGTGGATCACGACCAAGGTCTGGCACACCGAGTTGGCCGAAGGCCGCTTCCTCCCCTCCGTACAGGCCAGTCTGGATCGCCTTGGACTGGATTATGTGGACCTGCTGCTCATTCACTGGCCGAGTAAGGAAGTTTCAGTAGAAGAGGCCGTGATGGGCCTCATGCAGGCCCAGGACCGCGAATACTGCCGGGCCATTGGGGTCAGCAATTTCCCAAAATCCTACGTCGAAACTGCCCTGGAAATGGGGGCAGAGATCATCACCAACCAGGTAGAGTACCACCCCTTGCTGGACCAGCGTGAGCTGCTGTACTACCTCGTTGAGAACAAGATGTCTCTGACGGCCTATTCTCCACTGGGTCAGGGACATGTACTCAATGATCCTACCATAAAGGACATCGCAGCCAACTACGGCAAGTCTCCTGCCCAGATAGCCCTTCGCTGGTTGATCGAACAGGATGAAGTGCTGGCACTGCCCCGATCGACCAACCCCAGGCACCTGCGCAGCAACCTCGATGTCTTCAACTTCCGGCTGAGCCAGGAGGACAAACTCGCCCTTGATATGCTCTCCGAACAGAATCGCCGCATCGTCAACCCGGACTTCGCACCGGAGTGGGATTGAGGTGGGTTCGGAGTTGGGAGTTGGGAGTTGGGAGTTGGGAGTTGGGAGTTGGGAGTTGGGAGTTCAGGTACTCGACTGACCGGGGGTAGGTTTCAACATGATGCCTTATCTTGGCTAACGCCCCATATTCCCCCTATACACCTTATTTCCCCGTATTCCTCATACCGTATTCCGCCTATATCTCCCTATAGCCCCCATATCTCCCTCCCCACGTTAATTAAGGTTAAATCACTTGAAATCAGGACCTTGGGGGTGTAAATTGGGGTATGATGAAGAAAGGCATATGGCCTCGGGTGCTCATGCTGGCAAGTCTGGTGTTGCTGCTGGTATTTGAACTGGTATGGCTTACACAGGTCTACCAGGATCAGCGACGCAATCTCAAACAACAGGCTGATCTCGCGTTTCTTCAGGCCATCGATGAAGTACAGGATTCTCTGATGCAAACCGTGTTTACGCGCGGGGCATTTCTCCAACGGTTTCCGGGAAAGGATAGCTCACCTACCAACTCTGTAGTACGATTCAGCACTTTCCCCAGCCAAAAAGATACCTTTCAGCGCGATACCACCATTTCCATTAGCATTGACCTGACTTCCCGAGACACGGCATCAGTCAACCCGCCGCCCAGAGAACATCTCTTTGGGCTTCGGAATGAAGGGAAAGAAGTCTCACAGGTGGAACGTAGCCTGAGAAAGGTTTTTGTGGGTCCCAGCAAGCCTCAGACAGATCAGCCGTCGTCGGGGCTTTTGTCCATATGGGTGGAGCAATTGGATGGAGTAAGCGAAGACAGCCTTGAACTTTTCTTCCTGCTACAGGAAGAAGTGCAGCAAATTGAGCTGGGGACCCCATTCACCCTCCAGGAAATTCAGGAAAATGATAAGCCCTTGTTGCCGGGGCTATTGTATAGCCGGAGGTACCTCGATACGCCTACCGACCAGTCATTCGCGCTGGTATTGACAGATCCACGAGGTTATTTACTTGGGCAAATGTGGGTGGAAATTCTGTTTGCCATCCTGCTTTTTGGGCTGGTGACGCTCGCCTTTGGCACCATATACCGCAGCCTGACACAGCAACAGCGGCTTACCCAACTCAAAAATGATTTCATCGCCAATGTCACCCATGAGCTAAAGACGCCGATTACGACTGTCCGTGTAGCACTTGAAGCATTGCAAAACTTTGATGCGCTGGAAGATCCCATGCGGACGCGGGAATACCTCGACATCTCCAAACAGGAACTCGATCGACTGACCCTTTTGGTGGACCGCGTCCTGAAAATGTCTCTCTTTGAACGAGATAAGCTGATCCTGAAACCAGAATCCATCGAACTGAGCAATTTACTCAGTAGCATCGTGGCTACCATGCAACTACAGTTCCGCAAGCATGCAGCCGAGGTTCACCTTGACATCCCGGCAGGAGAGTATTGGGTTAATGGAGATCGGCTACACCTGACCAACGTTATTTTCAACCTACTTGACAATGCCCTCAAGTACAGCCCGCAGCACCCTGATATTAAGCTATCCCTCACAACGGGCGATTCTGAAGCGATCATCGTTGTTCGGGATAAAGGAATCGGCATCCCAGCGGCATATCAGGAGAAAATATTTGAGAAATTTTTCAGGGTGCCGACTGGTGACCGACATGATGTCAAGGGCCACGGATTGGGGCTCAGCTACGTAGCAGAAGTCATCAGGCGCCACCACGGCCGGGTGGAAGTAGCAAGTCAGGAAGGTTCCGGAAGCACTTTCAGTTTGTATTTGCCCCTTAACTGAGAGCTAATTCCCAGGATCCCCTGTCCCTGGTTCTCTTTTGGGTTCTCTGACAAAAATGGCGGGAATGTATAGAAGGAAGGTGCGACCCCTCTGGGGTAGAGTCGGTGGTGCTTGGTGAGCTACAAAGGTCAGACCTCTATAGCTCCGCAAATGGATTTTTAATACATGATTTCTGAAAGTGCTATGTCGCCTT
>CAYFIR010000072.1:0-32150 GCA_964343195.1 uncultured Bacteroidia bacterium
ATGGTACTGCGGTAGTACGTGGAAGAGTAGGTCGATGCCAACCTTTACAAAGCCCCATACATATGTATGGGGCTTTTTTTTGTGCCTGACTGATAGAAACTTTCGGTTCTGCGCCGTCCTCAGACGGCTACTCCGGCGGTCTGAGGACCGCCGCGATCCCAAACGAGTGTTTGTCGTGGTGTCGGGGCCAGCCGTAGTCCTGAGACGGCGATGGGGCGGTCTGAGGACCGCCATGATCTCAAACAAGCGTTTGTCGTGGTGCAATGGCCAGCCTGGGACTGGCCCAATACCCAATACTCCCCCAATCCCATTTGCGAGCCCTCGGATTTATTGCTAGATTTTCCCTGGAGTCTTCCAATACATTCCCCATGCGAAATCTGGCCCACATTGGCTCATGTCTGCTCCTCTCCATGCTCGCAGGAAACTTCCTGTTGGCACAGGAAGAAAGCCAGTTTGGGAGTCCTTCTGTGGTGGACAGCCTTGAGGCTTTGGTGGAGACTACTCAGGATCCGGAGGAGCGCCTACAACTGTTCTACGACCTCACTTCTGAGTACAACAATGTCAACCCTCGTGCGTCGATCAGGTTCGCCGATTCCACTATCAAGTGGGCCAGGAAACTGGGCAATGAAAAACGGGAGTATCAGGGGCAGTACGCCCGAGGAGCGGGGTTCTATTTTCTGGGAGAGAACGACTCTGCCGAAAAATATGTGAGATTAGCGCTGGATCGTGCCCTCGTAATGGACATCAAGCCCGACATCGCCGATTCCTATAACCTGCTGGGAGCTGTGCTGAAAAACACGGGGGAATTTCTACAGGCCCTTGAGAGCTTTCAAAAGGGACTACTGGTGAGCCGTGAACTCCAGGATACGACTCTTATCTATACCTTGCTGATCAATCAGGCTGAGATATACCTTCAACAGGGAGACCTTGAACTTTGTCGTAACAACTACGAAGAAGGACTGGATTTGATTTTGGCTACTGAGGGCGACAAGAGTTTTGCTGCTGCGGTGGTGTACAACAATCTGGGAGAACTGGATAACATCCCGAACGATACAGCACTCCAGTTTTTATCCCAGGCCCAGGAGATTTTTACCAGTTTTGGCTATGTAGACGGAGCGGCCCACACCCATTCCAATATGGGGGACCGATACCTGGAGCAGGAGGATTATAACCGATCCATTCGACAATACCAGGCGGCAATCGACATATGGGAGCAGGAAGCGACCAATTACAAACCCGGTCTTGTGGTCTCATATTCCGGCCTGGCAGCAGCATACACTTCCCTGGGGAACTTAACTGAAGCACGGCGTTATACAGACAAAGCCATCCTGCTCGGGGAAAAATTCGACCTGAAGCCCGAACTGGAGGAAGCCTACTTCACCCGCTCTACCCTTGAGGAAAAACTGGGGAACCCGGCGGGGGCATTGGTATATTACAAAAAAGGGGTGGCCATAAAGGATTCTTTGCTCAGTGAAACACGTTCCAGAGAACTGGTTCAGAGCCGGATTCGCTATGAGACAGAGGAAAAAGAAAAAGAGCTGGCTCAAAACAAGCTGGACCTGGCGGAGCGAGACCTGGAACTGGCACAGCAACAAAGTCGCAATAACCTGATCCTGCTGATAGGCTCGATATTGGTTTTTGCGATGCTGGGGGCATTCCTATACTGGCGAAATCGACAGCGTTTGCAGCAGAAAGAGGCTGACCTGGCCCTGAAACTCAAAGAATCCGAAGCCGAAAACCTGCGTGAAGTTGATGCCCTAAAGTCCCGCTTCTTTGCCAATATCTCCCACGAATTCCGTACCCCATTGACCCTGATCCTGGGGCCACTCAAGCGGCTGATCGAGGGAACCGCTCAAGGGTCTGAACAAACCCACTATCGGTTGATCCACCGAAACGCAGAACGATTGCTACACCTCATCAATCAGTTACTCGACCTGTCCAAACTGGAGGCTGGGAAAATGGGCCTCAAGTTACAGCGGGGAGATGTCGTGGCTTTTCTGCGAACCCTGGCGGGGCAATTTGAGTCCTGGGCAGTATCCAAGGAAGTACGCTTTCATACGCATTTTCCGAAAGAGCCGATCGAAGTGGCCTTTGATCCGGAAAAACTCAATCAGGCTGTGAGTAACCTCCTGTCCAATGCCTTCAAATACACTCCGGAAGGGGGAGATGTATGGTTGTCAGTAGGGGAAGATGAAGGCGATCTGGAGATCCAGGTGAGAGACAATGGGATTGGGATGTCTGACGAAGAGGTCGAGCGAATCTTCGATCGCTTTTATCAGGCTCAAAATGAAGATTTTAGTGGTACTGGAATTGGGCTTTCATTGGTGAAAGAGCTGGTAGAGCTATATCAGGGAGATATCTCCGTGAGTAGTCAACCGGGGGAGGGCAGTGTCTTTATTCTGCGACTTCCCTTGCAGAAAGGTCCTCTGGAAGATCTCCCAATGATGGGAAGTTCGGAAGTCGTGGCGGCAACTCTTCCACAACAGGTGGCCCAGGATGATCTCAAGGAAGGGCTGGAAAAAACAGAGAGCCGCGATTCTGGTGCAAGAATTCTAATAGCCGAAGACAACCCTGATGTGCGGACTTACCTTCGGACAATCCTGGAGCCTCATTATCAGGTGATGGAAGCGGGCAATGGTCAAATCGCACTGGAATTGGCACGTAAGGAACTTCCCGATCTGCTCATAAGCGACATCATGATGCCGGAGATGGACGGCTACGCGCTGACCCGCGAATTAAAAGGCGATTTGAGAACGGGACATATACCGGTTATCCAGCTCACCGCCAAGGCCGGTCGAGACAGCATGATGGAGGGGCTGGAAACTCAGGCTGATGACTATTTGACCAAACCGTTTGATGAGGAGGAACTGCTGCTGAGGGTCAAAAACCGCATCGAACAGCGGCGCCGCCTGAGCCAACAACTCGGCAAGGACATTGTACGTCTCTCCCCTCAGGATGTGGCTGTGAAATCGGCGGATAAGGTATTCCTGGAGAAAGTCATAGGGGTCGCCGAAACCTACCTGCACGACGAAGCCTTCAGTGTGGAAGACCTGGGGCGCGAAGTGGGGCTTAGCCGCAGCCAGTTGCACCGCAAGCTCAAAGCCCTTACCGACCAGTCCCCTTCTGTTTTTCTTCGGACCCTTCGCCTGAAACGCGCCCATCAACTCCTGGAACAAAACGCCGGAACTGCTGCCGAAATCGCCTATGAAGTGGGATTTAGCAGCCCAGCCTATTTCAGCAAGTGCTACAAGGACCAGTATGGGACGACGCCCAAGCAGGCTTAGTGCAACCTCAATTTGGTAGCCAGTCTTTGCCCATCAACCTGAACCACCACCAGGTACATCCCAGGAGACTGTCCCGCCATGTCCAGGCTCATTCCGTCAACTTCCTGATTCACTGGAATACTCAAGCGGCTTCCAACGGCATTCCAGACCTCGACATGAGGTTGGGAAACTGATTTTTTCAGAAGAATGTGGACCATGCCTGACGTTGGATTTGGGTAAACGCTCAGAGAAGAGGTAGCGATATTCGCCTGAATATCAGTCGTATTGACCTGAAGGCACATAGAGGTATCCGTACAGTTCTGATAAGCGATGCTGACTGCATACTCCCCTGAGGTATTGGGAGAAAAAGTTTGCTGGGTAGCCCCGCCAATAGGGGCAAAACCTGCCTCACAATCAAGCCACTGATAGAAAGCATCACCCTGATTGGCTGTTAGCGTAGTCCCGGAAAGACTGACGGTAGTGTTCAGGTTGATCCGGGTTAGGTTGATCGTATGGTACAGGGAACAGCCATTGGCACCTAGTGTGGTATCCGCATAGGTGCCACTTTCTGACCAAAGATATTTCCCACTTGGGCTAAGGTAAGGAGTACAACTCGATATGTTTTCTTCTATGGCAGTGGCAGAATTGATGGTCAGGTTAATGTATTTGACCGTATCGCAGCCAGAGGCACTTGTAACGGTGTCGGTATATTGACCCGTGGTGGTCCAGGTGTAATTCCCGCTGGGGCTGACAAATGAATCACAAGCCTGAAACGAAATGCTGTCCAGGATCGGTACGAAACTCAGGTCTATGCTGAGGATACTGTCGCATCCGTTGGCTGCCATCAGGGTATCCTGGTAGATGCCTGGACTGGTCCAGATGAAGTTGCCACTTGGACTGACATATTCCCCACAAGTTGTAGCCTGTATGCTTTGAGAGGAACTTGACGATACCGCGAGGTCAATGACCAGAATACTGTCACAACCCGCCGAGGTGCTGAGGGTATCGCGGTAAGTTCCACTGCTGGTCCAGGTGTAGTTGCCACTGGGACTGACAAAGGCATCGCAGGCCTGGGCTGTGATGCTGTCTTCACTTCGTTCGATCAGGAGGTTGATGGTTAACAGGCTATCGCAGCCGATCGCATTGGGTATGGTGTCGGTGTAGGTGCCGGAGGTATGCCATAAATGGTTGCCACTTGGGCTGAGGTAGGATGTACAACTGGTATCCGAAATGGTCGCACTGCTGCTTGCGCCTGGGGTAAGGGGAAAGCCCGCTACCCAATTGGAACCCGCACCAGTTAAAGCAAAATTATTCAGAGTTCCGTTGTAGCCATTTCCGGAAAGGTCCATAAGGGTATTTTGACCAGGATTAGCCCCACCAGCCGTTCCCTGGTCAAACCGATAGTATGCGACCAGACCAGCTTGTGGCGAACAAAGTTCATTGCCGAGGGTGCCGACAATTTCTGCCTGGGTTTTGGCATAGTTCCAGACACGTACCTCATCAATGGTTCCATCAAAATGTCGCTGTGCATCCACGCGCTGACCGATACGCATGTTGCCGGAGCTGGTATTGATAGGGGTGGAAATATTGCCCGAAACGTCCAGCACCCCATTTACATAGAGGCTCAATTGATTGGCCGCGGTAGGATCGTAAACGACCGCCACATGATTCCAGGCACCCGTATTTACCGGGATAGTGCCACTGAGTCCACTTCCACTTACCTCGACACGGATGGCATTGTTCCAGAGAACATTAAAGGTAAAGCGAGTCCCCGTAGCCTGTACCCCCCAGTCTGTGATGATCTGCTGAATCCCGCCAGCACTAGGGTTACAGTTGGCTGTAGTTTTAATCCAGGCCTCGACCGTGCGTGGGCTAGTGCCTGTGATGCCAGGAAATGTTGTTTGCACATAATCATTAACTCCGTCGAGGGTCAATGCATTTTGTGCCTGCATGGATAATGGCAGCATCCATAAGATGGCGCAAATCAGAAGAGGGTAAGCAGATTTCATATGGAGAAAATAGAGGAGCTGAGGTGATCTCTTTAAAGAGGCGCTAGACCATTATGTAAGGTATTTAAATAAGGCAAATATTTGTAAAGTTTGAAATAAAAAGGCCTTCCCTTGCATTGGGACAGGTCGCATGCTGGTTTACTATTCTCCAAATCTGCTATCAACTTTGCAAAGGGGGAAAAGTGAAATGAGAAATCGATAAATTGTGTCATGGACTACTCTATCTCTACTCTTATCAAAGGGCTGGCCCTGGTTTGGGCTGTCTTCAGCCTCACGGCCTGTGGCACCGAATCCAGCGACGATTCACAAGCAGCCGCTGCCCCTCCCAACATCATCTACATCATGGCCGATGACCTGACCACTCAGGCCATCAGTGCGTATGACAATGGCATCTTTGACGACATTGCCCCGACTCCCAATATGGACCGCCTGGCCAGGGAAGGGATGCTTTTTCAGAATGTGATGTGTACCAATGCCATCTGTGGTCCCAGTCGGGCCGCTATCCTGACGGGCAATTATAGCCACGTCAATGGCTACTACAAAAACCACAACGGAGGCCTCTTCGACAATACTAATTGGACCTTTCCGCAGGAATTTCAGCGGAATGGCTACCAGACCGCTTTGTTCGGAAAGTGGCACCTGGGAACCGAACCTGTCGGATTTGATGAGTATAAGTATCATGCTGGCGTGGGACAGCAGGGGACTTATTGGGATCCGCTATATAACCATAATGGAGAGGAAGTGGAAGAGAAAGGCTATGCCACCGATCTGACCACTGACTTCGCCCTTAGCTGGCTGGAAAGCAAGCCAGACTCTCAGCCCTTCCTGATGCTGTTGCAGTACAAAGCCCCTCACCGCGCCTGGAATCCTGACAGTCAGTATGTTGACCTTTGGGAAGACCTCGAAATGCCCTATCCCGCGAACTTCGACGATGACTATGCAGGCCGGGAAAAAACCGCTGGGGACACGGAGATGACCATGGATTATTTCAACCGCCTGGACATGAAACTGACACCGCCTGAAGGGCTGGAAGGTACAGATCTATTGCGGTGGGGATTCTACGGAGTCAACCGGGGGGAAATAGTCCAACCTGAGGGGATGAGCGACGAAGAGGGCAAAAAGTGGCGTTACCAGATCTACATCAAGGATTACCTCGCTTGTGTTAAGTCCGTAGATGACAACATCGGCCGGGTGCTGGACTACCTGGATGCCAATGGCCTTGCCGAGAATACCATGATCGTGCTGACTTCTGATCAGGGATTTTACCTGGGAGAGCATGGCTTTTTTGACAAGCGTTTCATCTACGAAGAGTCCCTGCGAATGCCCTTCATCGTGCGTTATCCTGCTCGTGTCAAGGCTGGCAGTGTCAACGACGATGTCATCGCCAATGTGGATTTTGCTCCGACCATGCTGGAAGTTGCCGGGATTGGAGTTGACCAGGATATGCATGGGAGAAGCTTTGCAGATGTGTTGAACAATGGTTCAACCGAAGAATGGCGTCAATCCATTTACTACCACTACTACGAGTTTCCCTTCTGGCACCATGTGCAGCCCCATTATGGCATCCGCACAGATCGATATACCCTGGCCCATTTCTACTACAACATCGACCAGTGGGAACTGTATGACCTGGAAAAAGACCCCTCCCAGATGCACAACGTGATCGATGATCCCGCTTACGCAGATGTGGTATCCGACCTTAAAATCGAACTCGAAAACCTGCAGGCGCAGTATGGGGACGATAAGCCCCTGGATGAATATCGGGTGATTACGGATACCGATTACGGCCGAATCCAAACTTCAGATGCAGTGGTCGAAGATCTGGAAGAAACACTGGGGAGGGAGAAGTAGCCACTGGTGGAGAAAGTATAGGGGAAATAAGGTGTATATGGGCGCTTCGGCAATCCGTATACACCCTATACACCCTATACACCCTATACACCCTATCCCTACTATTTCACCGTTCCCAAATAGGCCCAGATAGCAGCTACTTCGGCACTATCCAATTGCGGATAGCCATGCATAGGAGGAGTGAAGGGTTTCCCAGCGCGGTTTACTCCGTTTCGGACGGAGTGGATGAACTCCTCCTGGGTATAACCCGGTAGGCCATCTTCAGCGATGCGCAGACTGGGAGAAGGGAGTCCCTCTTCGAATTCTGCTCCTCCTGCCAGATAACCTTCAGTCTGTTCGGGGTGCTCCAGGTTTACTTCATGGCTTGCGGAGTGGCACCCAAAGCAAAGTACCTGTGAGGTAACCAGGTAGCGGCCATACTCGACCGGATCTTCCAGAGTAGGATTGCTGGCGTAGCTGGCTGGATATTCCAGGGGCTTCCATGCGAACTTCATCAATGCTTTGCCCAATACACTCAGGTTGACGGATCGTTCGGTAGAGGAAGGAGCCAGCATGGGATCATCGGACTGCATAAAAGCCACAATGGCGTTGATGTCTTCTTCGGACATATTGGCAAACTTGGGCATGAAGGGAACGATCAGAGAGTGATCGCGCTTTACTCCAGTGCGGAGCAGGCGATACATTTCACCAGGAGTGTAGGCTCCGGCCCCATGCTCCCTATCGCGGGTGATATTGGCCGTGAAGGCACTTCCCAGAGGATTTTCTCCGAAAAACTGCCCTTCCATGACTCCTGATTCAGGATTGCTGTGGCAGCCATAGCAGTTCATCTGGACGAGTCGCTTGCCACGGGCCATGATCTCAGGGGAACTGGAAACGGTCAGAGCGGGGACTTCCACTGCTTCGTAGGTCGGCGCAGGGCCAAATTGTACGAACAGTACCAGGGCCACTATCACAACTGCGATTCCGCCAAGGACCATGCCCAGGATTTTCAGTATTTTTTTGACTAGAGGATTCATAAGAGTCGGGATTAAGAGGGGAAGAGAAGTCAGAAGTCAGACCGGCTGCGCCTGCGAGATCGTCCTCAGGGACTGTCAGAAAAGAGATTCGCGGTTTCTTGTTTTCTTGTCTCGCTTCTCGCAGCGCAGCGGTCTAATGATTACTCTCCGTCAGCAGTAGCCCAGCTTGGAGGGGTCAGAGTAAAGCCCATTTGCATCATGACAGGGAGGTTGTCCTGGAAGTGGTAAGCCAGCACGATTTTGCCATTCTCGATTTTGGCATAGGTCGTGAACCAGGAAATGATTTCCTGCCCGGTAGGCTGAGGGGTCCACGATGCTTCTCCGGTGAAGATGACCCACTCTCCTGCCATCTCACCTTCCTTGATGTGAATGGGAATGGCAACAGCCTGGCTGAGGCCCTGTTCGCTGTTTCCCTGGCCATATCCTTTCCAGGTTTCCACGTATTCTGCGCGGCTCAGAGTAGGGTTGCCATCCACGCCCATGATGACAAAGTCTTCCGACATAAGCGATTCCATGGTCGCAAAGTCTCCTGCCAGTTTGGACTGGAACCACTGGTTAACCAGGTCGCCATTTGCTGTGGAGTTATCCGATGACTCGAAATTGAGCACCTGGAAATCGTCCTGTGCGTAGGTCGCGGTAGTGAAAAATGCAACGATCAGCAGTGAGATTAAGCTTAGCTTTTTCATCTTGAAGTAAGATTAAAGGGGTTAAAAAATGATGTTGTTTGAATTTGGCGACCGGGTGAATTCGTTTGCCCCAGCCGACATGACAAAGCAACGCCGAAACCCCTCTGACTACCTATCACTGAGGTCGCAAAGGATTTAGATTATGTCGCATTTGGTGTAAGGGGTTGATAGCGAGTAGTTTGTGCTTGGCTCGCTTCTGCGGAATGAGGCAAAAAAACTGGCCAGCTTTCACAAGGTGAAAACTGGCCAGTGCCTGATGGGCATGTTGCTGATTGTTGTGACTCGGACGGGTCTCCTGCTGAAGCAGGTGAGCATAAGCAGTTAGATACCTGGTCAAATACGTTGATGGGAAAACGGATTCAGCTTTCCGGGGCTCCTGGACCAGGGATGCATCTGCTTACTCTTTGTCCACCACTGCCAATCGTATTTCGTCGGCCTTGATGACCTGTCCCATGAAAGTTTTGAAGGCGGGATAGTCTGCTGGCTTGACGATATCATCTGTGAAGGCAAAGTGACGTACGGCGGTGAGTACCTGTGTTTCTTCGTCAAAACTAAAACTCAGTTCATACTCAGCGTTGGGGTGGGTGATGATGACTGGTTCAGGTAGCTCGGAAAACTGTTTTCCTTCTGGGGGATGGATGTACAGGGTTTCTTCCCAGCTTTCTGCATTGGAGTAGCGCCACAGTTCGATGGGATACAGGCGGGTCTCGGTAGCCAGGAACTCGGGGGTGCCGCTTTCAAGGGCATCTGACCAGGGCAACTTGAAAATGGACATGCCTCCAACCTGCATGAAAATGCTCGGAGCCCGGTAGCTGTATTGGTACTCCACCCGATCAGAGTTGTCGTACAAATCTTCCCCAAAGTTGAGATCGATCAGCTTGATGTTGGGATATTCCCCATTGATCGCTTCCTGCATTTCCTTGGCTCGCTGAGTATCCCCCAGGTTTTCGTAAATATCTCGGATAAAAGTGGCCATTACCCCGCTCTTGATGCTATTCTTCTCAACGATCAGGTCTGAGCCTTCAAAAGAAACTTCGGAGCTGCGTTGCACCGTGTTGGGTACTCGGGTCGAGGGATTGATGACTGTCCCGGTTACGCTCCTGGACTCTCCACGGGGGATCTCCAGGGCAAAAGTCCGCTTGATCGAGCGGGTACCCGATGAGAAGGGGAGGTTGTCAGCGGTCAGTTCCACGAAATAGTCCTGCCCATCCAGGTTCACTTTGGCAATGCAGTGGTTGAAGTCTATGCTGGGCAGTGGCATACTGTTCTGGCCGTTGTCGCGGGTATTGATGAGTACCAGGTGGGCGTTGATTCCCATTTCTTCAGCCATGGCCACAAACAGGGTCGATACGTCCTTGCAGTCACCCTGCTTGGAGGAGATAACGGCTGAGGCCTTTTGAGGAACCAGTCCACTTTGCAGGAAGGGAACGGAGCGATAGCGGATCTGGGTGATGATGTAGTCATATATGGACTGGACAATTTCCCGGTCGGAGAGTCCTTCTTTGCCCTCAAACAGCTCAGCTACGGTCTCCTGAACCACAAAGTCAGACTTGGCTTTTGCCTGTGCGAGGTCAGCATACCAGTCCGCTATGAAGTCCCAGTCTTCAAAAGATGAAATGTACAGTACGGGTTCCACGTCTGGAAGCTGGGACATGTAGGGTTCCAGCTTGATGGCGGGTACATCAAAGCGCTCCCAGATATAAAGCAGCCTGTTGCTTCCTCTCCTGTTAATAATCGGCTCCAGGTCAGAATTCGAAACGACATACTGGAATTCGCGGTCTTCTGGAACCAACAGGCTGTACCGTGAAGTCTGAATGGGGAGAGATAACGAGAAATAGTGGCTATCCCAGAACTGCCCCACAAGTTTACCTGAAAAATAGTCCTGAACCCGGTAGCTGAGGTGAATGGCATCCCCCGGTTCCAGGTTGGGGAAGACGATATATCCTCTCTGGTTCTGGGCTTCCAGTCTGGAACCATTGGCTTTGATGACTTCTGCTTTTTCTATGAAGCCCTGTTGGTTACCGGTAACGGTCACGTTGTATTCTTTCCATGCGTCGACCCCATCGGAGTTGAATACCTTGACTATCAGGTGCTGCTTCATTTCGGATCCACCACCGGGGTACACCACTTTCTGGACTTCATCGAGCAGAATGATGCTGTGATCGTCCGGAAAATCACCAGCATCCGGTGCCGACGCGATTATCCGCTCCAGCTTGATTTCCTGAAATTCGTCAAACACATCACCCTCATCATTGAGCTGTCGCAATTGTTCCCGGACCTCATAGTCATAGGGGTCATAATAGATGGCTTTTTCGAAGGCGGAAATAGCTCGGTCGATTTTTCCCATTTCCCGGTAGGATTCTCCCAGTGACTTGTGGTAACTCCCGACATAGGGAGCGATTCTGATACATTCCTGCACCAGTTCCTCGGCTTTTTCGTATCGGCCCAGAGAGAAATAGATGCTGGAAAGGCGGCTGTAGAAACCTGTGGCGAGCGGATTATCTTCTAGCAACTCCTGGAATAATTCCAGGCCACTGCTTACCTGCCCGACGGAGAGGTAATGGTTGATCAGCGTGAGCATGATATTCTCGTCATAATACCTTTTAAGGTACTGCTCCAGGATTTTGCGCGCCTGCCTGCTGTCCTTGCGCACATCCTTTTCGATCAGGTAGCTCAGCCTGGCAAATTCCGACTCCTCGGGATACGCCTGATACCCTTCCTTAACCAGTGCGAACAGGGCTTCCATCTGTTCACGATTACTGGCCAACTCCATTTTTTTGAGGTAAACATTCACAGACAGCCCTTCATTGGCTTCGATCTTTTCGAGAATTTCTTCTGCTTCGTCGAAGTCCTCGATGTCCATGGCCTCATTAAAAGTGAGCGACAGCGCAAGAGGGCTATTGGGATCCTTGGCTTTTACTTCTTCCAGGTAGGTCGAGGATTCTGTCTCATTGTCGTCTCTGGCACTGGCGAGGAAAAGCTGAAAAGTAACATAGCTACAGTCGGGGAAATGCTCTTTGGCCAGTTTGAGGTATTGTTTGGCCTGATAAACATTGTCCCCCATCAGATAAAACTGGTTGATGCCGACGTAGTTGGGGAGCCAGTCGGGATCGGCCGCGATTCTGGCCTGCATTTCCAGTTCTACGGGATCTGGCACCCGTTCGCTTTCGTAAGTGTAGTCGCCAGGATAATCGGCCAGTTGGGTGCTGTATTGCAGGTCTTCAAAAAGATTGCCCTCTTCGTCGGTGATCCGTAGCAAAAAGTTGGAGCCACTGGTCTCACTTGACCCGACCTGTACAAGTATCCGGTTAGTTCCTGCCGCCAGTTTGGTTCGGAAGACGTAGCTATCGATGCCATTGTCCCGCTCCTGTGCCTCACTGAACTGCAGTTGGTCATTGACCCATATTTTCAGCGAACCAGAAACTCCCACCCGAAACTGTACCTCTCGCTCCTCGGGGGAGGTACAAAAGGTCTGGGCATACATCATGGAGTTGCTGGTGTAAAAATGGTATTCGAAGTCTATCCATTTGCTACGTGTAGGCATTTTCAGGTCAAACCACTGGATGTCCACCCCTCGCTTGTTGGTGAAGATATGTTCTGACTCAGGATGTGCCAGCACCCCAAAGTCGCGGTCAAAACCACTTTCTGAGATATTCTCAAATTCACCCAAAATTTGCCATTGCTCGATGGCTCCTATTTTTTCGAAGTATGTATCAGCTTCGTCCATATCGCCCTTTGCCATGTAATGGAAGCCCAGTTGCTGAGCGGCAAGTGCTCTAAGCTGGCTGCTTTGGGCTTTTTTGGCCAGAGTCTCATAAAACTCCAGTTGCTGATCGCTCTTGAGGCCTCTTTCGCTCATCCAAAGGGCTCTGATATCCGCCTCGGGGTCAGCTGCGGTCTGGTAGTATTGGTAGTAATGATCGAATGAAACCTCACTGTCGCCCATTGAGGCGGCTACGAGCGAAAGGCCCAGGTGGGCTTCTGGTGCATCGGGGCCACTCAGCGCAGCACCGAACATCATTTTGGCTTTATTGAGGTTGTTTTGAGCAAAGGCTTCCCAGCCCGCTTCGAGGTTGGCATCTCTAGCCAATCCAAAGCTAAATGAGAAACTCAGGAGTAACGTCAGAAAAATTAGTCTAGGTTGCATTGAATAGGTTGTATTACTAGTTGTGGGAGAATTAGATGATCAATAGCCTATCCACTTCTCGCGGACATATTGCCGAGGGTAGTCATGGAGAGAAATCTGATCGGGGAAAAAAGCATGGTTGGTTGATCTGTGTGTCAAGCGTTGTGGTGTATTGGCAATATACGGAAAGTTAAATATTCTGAACAACGGTACCTGTCAATTGTGATGACAATTGATGGCAGGTTTGCCATGGGTGTGTTCAGTGCCGTGGGAAAACAGAGAAGGCTGCCTCGCTATTGAGACAGCCTCGATTTTTACCGAAAATGACATTAGACCAATCCAGCATTGTGGACTAGAACGCCCGGGGGCGGATCTTTTTGGGATCAAACTCCCAATCGAGAATGTTATAGAAGCAGTAGTGCTCAGGATTTGGGATAAATTCCCGTGCTTTTTCGTAGTCCAGCGGGGAAAGTACGTGCATATCGTCAAAGACCATGCGGGCCAGCTCTGAATTGATGTCAACTGGTCTTGGAGGAATGGTCCCGGTTTCGTCCTCCATGGAACTGAGTGGTAAGCCCTTGATATCAGCCTTGGAAGAGGTCGAGACGATGACACCCGTCTCGCCGTCGAGGAAGAGCTTGCGGACACCCATTCCCAGAAGGGTACAGAGGGTCAGGTCATAAGCAACCGGGCGGCAGCAACGGAGCTCATAGCCTAGCTCTACGGGGCGGCTTTTGATATTTAGCTCAAGCTTTTGCAGTTCTTTCTGCACCAGGACGTTGAAGATGTGCGCTTTGGACACATTGCCCAGTTCGGGGTGGCCGTGGGCATCGTAGGTAAAGTTGATGCCACTGTTGAGGATCTGATTGTGGGGTAGGAAGTGGAAGATTCCCTCACTGACCATGGCCACACCATGGCGAATTCCCTCAACCTTGCGTTTGAGCATGGAGGAAATAATCAGCCGAACGACCTTGTCCAGGGTGAGGCCTGTTTTATTGAACATCTCCGGGATGATGATCACAGGGAAGTGGCAGCTGGTACCGATTTCAAAAGCCAGGTGTCCAGCCGAACGACCCATGGACGAAACGACGAACCAGTTGCCGGAGGTACGGGCATCTTCGTAGATGGTGTTTCCGATCCGTACCCCTTCGTCCTTGGCGGAGTTAAACCCGAAAGTCGGGGTACGCCCCGGCAGAGGGATGTCATTGTCTATGGTCTTGGGGACGTGGATGTTCTGGATTTGCAGGTCCTGGGAGCGAAGGTACTTCGCGAGACGGTTGGCCGTAGAAGCTGTGTCATCGCCTCCGATGGTCACGAGCAGTTTGACGTCATTTTCAGAGAAGAATGTGCCGTTGAATTCCGGATCTTTGGGCTTATACCTGCTCATGCGGAGGGTAGAGCCACCACGTGGAAAAATCCGGTCAGCATACAGGAAGTCGATTTCAACCGTCTCGGCCTTACCGTTGAATAGATTCTGATAGCCATCGTGGATTCCGATCACCCGATAGCCATCGCGCAGGAATACCTTGGCAATGGTACTGATGACGGTATTGATGCCGGGAGCGGGGCCTCCGGCACAGAGAATAGCAATAGCGGGGGACATAGGCGAATTTTGAATAAAAGTAAGAGATGGGTTAATGTTGAAGTAGTTTCAATATCTCCATTAATCGAGTCCCATTCAAGTCCAGCGCAGATGAGCAATCGATTAATGAAGGAAATATGTTTTTTGACCCCATTAGTTAGACAGTTCTTCCTGCGAACTGTTTATTTTACCTCAGGGAATAAACTACCTTGATTATCAGCTAGTAAACCATTAACTCCGTGTTAAGTTTTCACTATGGGGTTTGGGTTTTTCAGTAAAAGTGTCTTTCTTACACTAATTAATTGTGTGGCTGCATTCGATCCCATTATTCCACACAATTTGCGTCTTCACCCCAATTGAATATTTATTATGTCAGAAGCTACCACCTACTCAGTATCCCACAAAGCAGCGGATAACATCCGCATTCTGTCTGCTGCAATGGTTGAAAAAGCCAAGTCTGGTCACCCTGGCGGCGCCATGGGCGGAGCAGATTTTGTATCCATCCTGTTTTCGGAATTCATGGAGTTTGACCCTGGCGACCCGCATTGGGCATTTCGTGACCGATTCTTCATGGACCCTGGGCACATGTCCCCCATGCTCTACTCCATCCAGCGGCTATTAGGCAACTACAGCTCTGAAGACATCGAAAACTTCCGTCAGTGGGGCAGCGTCACGCCCGGCCACCCCGAACTTGACGTAGCACGTGGCATCGAAAATACCTCCGGACCTCTGGGGCAGGGACATACATTCGGCATAGGAGCTGCGATAGCTGAGCGTTTCCTCGCACATCGTTTTGGAGAGTGGACGGCCCACCGCAGCTTCATCTACATTTCTGATGGCGGTATTCAGGAGGAAATCTCCCAGGGAGCAGGTCGTACGGCTGGATTCCTCGGGCTGGGAAATGTGATCATGTTCTACGATTCCAACGACATCCAGCTTTCTTCTACCGTGCCTGATGTGATGAACGAAGACACCGGTAAGAAATATGAAGCCTGGGGATGGCACGTCATCACCATCGACGGCAATGACCATGACCAGATACGCAAGGCTCTGAAAGAATCAATCGCTGAGACCGACCGTCCCTCTCTGATCATCGGCAAGACCGTGATGGGCAAAGGCGTACGGCTGGAAGATGGCAGCATGTTCGAAGGCGAAGTAGAATTGCACGGTCAGGCGCTGAGCGGCGCTGGTGCTTCTCTGGAAGCGACCGTCAAAGGCCTGGGAGGTGATCCTGAGAATCCTTTCCAGGTTTTCCCGGAAGTAGCAGACTTCTTCGAAAAGGTGAAAGCAGAGAAAGCCGCTGCGGCAGCTGCAAAGAAAAAAGAGCAGGAAGCATGGGAATCCGCGAATCCTGAACTGGCTACCAAGCTGAATAGCTTCCTCGCGGGCGATGTTCCCGAAGTTGATTATGAAGCCATCAAGCAGAAGGAAAACGATGCCAGCCGAAATGCTTCTGGTAACGTACTGGCTACCTTTGCCGATCAGGTGGAGAATATGATCGTAGCCTCTGCCGACCTCTCCAACTCTGACAAGACCCTTTCATTCCTCAAGAAGACGACCCACTTCACCAAGGGAGACTTCTCAGGGCAATTCCTACAAGCGGGTGTATCCGAGCTGACCATGGCGGCCCTGTCCATCGGGATGTCTCTACACGGAGGCGTGATTCCAGTTTGTGCTACCTTCTTTGTGTTCTCTGATTACATGAAGCCTGCCCTGCGTCTTGCAGCCTTGATGGAGCAGCCTGTGAAGTTCATCTGGACACACGATGCCTTCCGCGTAGGAGAAGACGGACCTACCCACCAGCCTGTAGAACAGGAAGCACAACTACGGTTGCTGGAGCAACTGAAAAACCACTCAGGTGAGCCAGGCGTACTGGCCCTGCGTCCCGCAGATACGTTGGAAACCTCTGTCGCCTGGAAGATGGCCATGGAAAATACCAAGACCCCATCAGGTTTGATCCTGAGTCGTCAGGGAATCAAGCAACTGCCAACTGAAGGCGGAAAGAGCCGCTGGGAAGCTGCCCTGGAAGCTGAGAGGGGAGCTTACGTGGTACTTTCGGGTGGAGAAAACCCCGACATCGTATTCGTTGCCAATGGATCTGAGGTGGCTACCCTGGTAGAAGGTGCCGAGTTACTGAAGGAGAAAAAAGGCCTGAATGTCCGCATCGTTTCTGCCATCAGTGAAGGTCGTTTCCGTCAGCAGCCTGCTGAATATCAGGTTTCTGTTCTGCCTCCTAATGTCCCCACAATGGGACTCACTGCCGGACTCCCTGTGACCCTGCAGGGACTGGTAGGCCCATTTGGTAAGAGCATCGGATTGGATCACTTCGGACACTCAGCACCATACAAGGTGTTGGATGAGAAGTTGGGCTACACCGGAGAGAATGTCTTCAACCAGGCGGTTCAGTACCTGGAAGAGTACGCTGGGCCTAAGTAATTGAGAAAACCGTGATTCGTAATTCGTAATTGGCCGCAGGCGGATTGGAAACCCAAAGGCATGATTGCGCGGAGCGAAATACAAACTCAAGAAGTAAAAACCTTCCTGAATTAACCACGGCCGGGGCATTGCCCTGGCCGTTTTGGTTGGGGCCTTACCTTCGATGATACCAAACTGAAACTACCTGTTCCCCGTCACTGTTACTGATTCTCAGGTAGTACATTCCGTTGGCCAGGGGAGGCAGGTTGATCTGGCTCTTCGTAGGCGAAGGGTAGGGGAACAGCCCCCCGGCGTGGACCTGTCCCAGCGGATCCCATAGTTGCCAGTTTAGCGGCTCATTGATGGGACCAGTAAATTCGACCACCAATATTCCCGCGGTAGGGTTGGGCCAACAGGTAAACGCTGCGGCCGATGCTGGCTTCTCGATGCTGACAGTAACAGGGCAGGGAACCAGTCCCGTAATGTCCTGTCGGGTACACCCGTTGCCAGTTATCTCCGTGAGGCCGATTGGGCTACGATTTTGCAATAGCTGGACAAGCCCGCAGCAGGAAGTCAATTTTGGATTATCGACCACTAAAATGTTTCCCTGAACGTCAACCAAGCGAGAGAGGCCATCAACCTGCAGCAAGGTACTGTTGTCTTCAATGATCATATTGCCTCCAATCGATTCCAGGCTGGCCAGTCCGTCGATCTGTTGGAGTTGAGCGTTATTCCAGACGATCAGGCTCTTGCCGATCTGGGTGATGTGGTGAAGGCCATAGACTTCGTGGAGTCTGGGGTTATTGGAGACATAGAGGCTATAACCGACCCTTGCCAGGCCTTGTAGCCCATCAAGGCTGAAAAGGCCATCGGAGTCGATAAAGACGTCTTTTCCGACCTCCGTCAGGTTTCGCAGGCCTCGGATGTGCCTCAGGCGGGGATTATTCCAGAGGGAAAGAGAGTTGCCGATGGTACTCAGTGCAGTAAGACCATCCACGTTGTCGAGATAGGGGTTGGCTTCGATTTTACAGGACTGTCCGATGCTCACCAGGCTTTCCAGACCTTCGAGGTCATACAACTTCCCCAGGTTAAAGATCACCAGGTTTTCTCCAACGGTGCTAAGTTGGGAAAGTCCCGCGGTGCTGCGTAGTCCGTTCAGGTCGCGTAGCAGCAACGAACCCCCAACGGATTGAAGTTGGTCCAGACCAGAGAGACTTGCCAGTGCATGGGCATCGGTTACCCTTAGGTCATATTGTATCCGTCTGATCCTGCCGAGGCCTTCCAGGTCACCCAGGCGTGGATTGTTTTGCAAGTCCACACTCCACAGGGTGCTATCGAGTTGGGGCCAGGGGCCCCATTCGCTGAGTCGCGGATTATTCTGGATGAGCACAGATCGGCGAACGGATTGCAGGCCTGCTAGCCCTTGCAGGCTGGTGAGTTGAGGGTTTTCTGATATTTCCAGCTCAAACCCAATGCTCCGCAGGGAATCCAGCCCGCTGAGGTTGGCAAGTAGGGGGGGTTGGGTAATTCGCAGGGCAAAAGTAATGTGTCGCAGCCGATACAGGCTGTCAAGATGGGTGATGTCTGATCCGCTGATCACGAGATCTCCCTGCCAGATGTCGCAGGTAAATTGGTCGACTGCAGCCTGACTGTCGAGGACAAGGTAGCCATCGCAATCCTGAGCGGACATAAGGGAACAGGCAGCCAGGAGAATTGGTATCCAGGCAAAGAGTCTGGGCCATTTTTTCATGAAAGTAAAAAAGAAAGCCCTTCTCTAAAGTTTCACAGATTTCCCAAATATAACCTATTCCTCATACAGGGTTAACCTCCCAGAAAAGTGAAAAATCCCATTTTTTGACATCTGGGGATTGATTTTGGCAGCGAATTAAACCGAAGGTTAACTCGTCTGGGAGAATGCCTGAAGAAACTTAACAGCTGTCTCATGTTTGACTAAACCTCAAATAGGATTGTTGCCATATAATCAGATGAAGAGTGGAGCGTGATCAATACTCTGCTCCCTTTTTTGTTACCCCGAGGCCTGCGGTTTTGGGGCTAAAGTTCTTTGTGAAAAATAACGGTGGCCGCTACCAGGCATTTAGGATAAGCTGTTGACTACAAGAGATTTATGGCGCCTGATTTTGTGCCATTGGCCACCCCAGACATTCCCTCGCATTTTTCTCACAAAACAGACCAAACTAATGCAGAAGATGAACCTTAACAGTCTGCTGAACTTCGGATGGCTGGTCGCCCTGACCATGCTGTTTGGAGTCATCGGCACTGCAAATCTGTACGCCCAGTCCGTAAGGGTAAGCGGGCAGGTAAATGACGCTAGCGGGCAGCCACTTGTGGGTGCCACCGTAGTAGAGGTGGGTACGACCAACGGTAGCCTGACCAATGATGAAGGAGCTTTCTCTCTGGAAGCAGGTTCTCGCGAGAGCGTCCTGCGCTTTACCTACATCGGGATGGAGCCCATCGAAATGGTCGTAGGCGACCGCAGCACCTTTGACATCACGCTGAAAGCCATGGACGTGGCTGCTGAAGAAGTGGTGATCGTAGGGTACGGTGCCCAGAAGAAGATCAACCTCTCCGGAGCAGTTGACCAGATCGAAGGGGAAGCCATCGAGCGTCGCCCCGTGAGCAACCTGTCCCAGGCCCTGCAGGGTGTTTCCCCCAACCTGAACATCACCATGCCCAGTGGAGAGCCCGGTGCGGCTGCTCAGTTCAACATCCGGGGATTCACTTCCATCAACGGCGGTCAGCCCCTGATAATCGTGGACGGGGTGCCCTTCAACCCCGAGGACCTCAACTTCCTCAATCCCAACGATATCGCGTCTGTTTCGGTGCTGAAGGACGCTTCTTCGGCAGCGATCTACGGCGCGCGTGCAGCCTTCGGGGTAGTCGTGATCACCACCAAGAGCGGCGACCGCGACCGCGTGAGCTATAGCAGCAACTACCTGTGGGGACGTCCTACCGTGGTGCCTGACCCCGTAACCGATCCCTACATTTTCCTGCGCATGATCGAGACTTCTACCGATAATACTCCCTGGGACTACAAAAACTTTACCCCGGAGCAGTATGAGTGGGCACGTCAGCGTTCGGATGATCCCAGTGTCGAAGATGTACGCCTTGATCCCAACAACCCCAACCAGTGGGCCTATATGGGCAATACCAACTGGAACGACTACTTCTTCAACGAAACCGCTTTTTCTCAGAACCAGAACATGAGCATCAGTGGTAGCACCGACGAAGTACGCTACTTCATCTCCGGTAACTACGCCCAGGACAACGGCCTTTCCAAACTGGCCGAAGACAACTGGGAGCGCTACGCCATGCGCAGCAAGGTGATGTTTACGCCCTTTAAGTGGCTGAATGTGGAGAACAACACCCAGTTGTTCCAGGTGGTGCGTAATTCACCCAATACCAACCTGACTGATATCTACAACTTCCACCCTGTAGATGTAGCTGTCAACCCCGATGGTACCTGGGCCAATACCCCTGCCGGTCGCAAGGCTGCACAGCTCACCGACGGTGGCCGCTACCAGAACAAGGATTACGGCTTCAACACCATCACCCGTGCCAACCTGATCCTGTTTGACGGCCTGTTGACCCTGACCGGCGATGCGACCTTCCGCCGCAACTATAACCAGACTCATGCTGACTGGCGCCGCTACCTGATCGGCTACGGTCCCGAGGACATCCGCGAAGAAGGCGGTAATACCTACGCCAGCGAGACCTTCGGCGTGGAGCGTTACAACGCTTTCAACGTGTACGGGACACTGGCCGAGGACTTCGGCAAGCACAGCGTAAGCGTGATACTTGGGTATAACCAGGAAAGCTACGAAACCGAGAGCCTGTACGGACGTCGGGATCAGTTGATCTCTCCTGCTCTGCCGTACATCGGGCTGGCTTATGGAGATCAGTTCGCTGATTATTACGGAACTGACTGGGCCGTTCGTGGGGTGTTTGGCCGTGCCAACTACATCTACGACAGCCGTTACATCCTGGAATTCAACGGCCGTTACGACGGTAGCTCTCGCTTCCCTTCTGACGCTCGCTATGGATTTTTCCCTTCTGTATCAGCTGGATGGGTAGTGAGTGAGGAAAGCTTCATGGAAAGTGCTTCCTTCCTGAGCACCCTGAAACTGCGTGCCTCTTACGGATCACTGGGTAACCAGGCGGTGAGCAACTATGGCTACATCCTCACCATGCCATCCTACACCACTGGCTACCTGATCGATGGCAACTTCCAGCGTGCAGTAGGCGCTCCCGGTCTGAACGTTGACCCCGAGAACTACACCTGGGAGGTCGTGAATTCTACTGATATCGGCGTGGATTTCGGCCTGTTTGATGGACGAATCTTCGGTTCATTCGACTACTATATCCGCAACACCAACGGCATGCTGACTCAGGGGGCCGAGCTTCCTGGAGTATTGGGAACCAGTGAGCCACAGGCCAACGCTGCCGACCTGCAAACCAAGGGCTGGGACGGGGTGATCGGCTTCACCAATACCGCGACCGTTGCCGGGCAGCCGTTTGCCTTTACCATCCGTGGGGTGATCTCTGATGCGCGCACTTTCATCACTGACTTCGAAAATGAAGACCAACTGTTGTCTCAGTACCGCGTAGGTCAGGAGATCGGTGAAATCTGGGGACTGGAAAGTAATGGCTACTTCACTAGCCAGGAAGAAATTGATGCATTGAATCAAACAGCGATCATTCCATGGGGTGCCCTGGAAATCACCGAAGGATGGCCCAAATTCGTTGACCAGAATGGCGACGGAGCCATCATGCTGGGACAAACTGCCGAAAATCCAGAAGACCTTAAAGTGATCGGCAATTCTCAGGCACGCTACCAGTTCGGTACCAATGTAAGCATGGAGTGGGCTGGGGTAGACCTGAGCTTCTTCATCCAGGGGGTAGGCAAGCGCCAGTACTATCCCACTTACTACCTGTTCTGGGGACCTTACCAGCAGCCATATGCGAATACATATGATCACCTGATGGATTACTATCGCGCCAGCGACGACGACGCTACGCTGATGGCTCAGCACTCTCAGGCTTATATCGACGCTGGTCTGGCCAATGCCAATACTGACAACCCTGAGTTCCCGCACCTACAGGCCTGGCTGGCTGACTACCGTGTCAACGGAGGCTTGGCTACCCCACAGACCAAGTACCTCCTGAACGCTGGCTACGCACGCCTGAAGAACGTAACTCTTGGGTACACCCTTCCTGAGCGCCTGACCCAGCGGGTACGCATCAGCCGCCTGCGCTTCTATGTCTCCGGCGAGAACCTGTTCGAAATCTCCGAGATCAAGGACTTCGTCGATCCAGAGGCCATCGAGCAATCTTTTGGAGGGTACGCTTATCCCTTCCAGCGCCGCTACGCATTTGGAGTTAACCTGGACTTTTAAGAAGGAAAATAGTCTATGGGGGAAATGAGGTACATATGGGGAATAAGGTATATAAGGGAAATATGGGCAGAGGCTTTACCCCTATACCCCCTATACCCCTATACCCCCCTCACTTACAACACTTGATAAAAATGAAAAAACTCATATACATCGCGGTACTGGCCAGCCTTACGCTGCTGACCGCCTGCCAGGATGGATTCCTGGACCGCTATCCAAACGATTCGATTTCTGAGCAGAACTTCTTCAGCTCAGAGGAAGACCTGGCCCTGTACGTAAACGGGCTGATATCCATGCGCTCGGCTTGGGACACCTATGTCGGCGACGAAGCCACTGACAACGCGGCCACCACGGGTGCCCGTGAGATCAAGACCATCATGTCCGGTAGCGCGTCTTCTCAAACCATCAGCACCGGATGGGACTGGACACGTCTGCGTGACCTAAACTTCTTCCTGGAAAACTATCAGCGTGCCGAGGCGGCTGACGAAGCCAAAAACCACTACGCCGGCATCGCTCGTTATTACCGGGCGGAGTTTTACTATGCCAAGGTCAAGCGCTTTTCTGACGTGCCCTGGTACAGCAAGGTACTGAGTCCCGACGACGAGGACCTGTACAAAGCCCAGGATTCCCGCGAACTGGTTGTCGATAGCATCATGGCAGATCTGGCCTTCGCAGTAGAAAACATCCGTGAAGATGTGCCTACTGGTATGATCGACAAGTGGTCTGCTCTGGCCCTTCAGGCGCGCATTGCCCTGCACGAAGGAACCTATCGCAAGTACCACTCTGAGCTGGGACTGGAAAGTTCTGTCAATAAGTACCTGGAACTGGCGGTCCAGGCTGCTGAAGCCCTGATGAACTCCGGTCGCTTTAGCATTTACACCACCGGTGATGTGATGAATGACTACGCTGCGCTGTTTACCAGCCTGGACCTGATCGGTAACCCCGAGGTGATCCTGACCAACATCTACGATGCAGGTAAAGGTCGCAACGTAGGCTTCCTGCGCCTGTTTGACTATGAGCAGAGTCCCTCCAAAGACCTGGTCAACAGCTACCTGATGCAGGATGGCAGCCGCTTCACTGAGCAGGCTGACTACGCCACCATGACTTACGTAGAGGAATTCCAGAACCGCGATCCTCGTTTGTCACAGACATTTGCTGCCCCTGGCTACGTGGACATCGTGAATGGTGGAACTGATCTATACATCCAGCGTCTGAACAAAAACTTCACCGGATACCATCAGATCAAGGGCCGTGTGAATACCACTGACGAGGCTACCCGCAACAGCCTCGACGTTCCAGTGTATCGTTATGCCGAGGCCCTGTTGATTCTGGCTGAGGCCAAAGCCGAACTGGGCACCCTGACCCAGGGAGATCTGGACGAGACCGTCAACGTGCTGCGTGCTCGTGTGGGCATGCCTGCCTTGAGCATGTCTGAGGCCAATGCCAATGTAGATCCGATTCTGAGCGCCAAGTACCCTGCCGTAAGCGGTGCCAATCAGGGGGTACTATTGGAGATCCGCCGCGAGCGCCGCGTAGAGATGGCACTGGAAGGCTATCGCATGGACGACCTGATGCGCTGGGCTGCTGGCAAGGTGCTGGAAGAGGCCCCCAAAGGCATCTACTTCCCCGGACTGGGTAAGTACGACATGACTGGAGACGGTGTCGAAGACATCATCCTGATCGGTGTCGGCGAGGCCATCCCCGCCGAGGAAAACAAAGAGACCAACTCGCTGGGCGTAACCCTCGTGTACTACAACGCCGGTACCCTGGCCGAGGACGTAACTGTTTACCTGGAAAATGGCACTGAGGGTAACATCGTAACCAGCGATGCGGTGCGTACCTTCACCGAGCCCCGCGACTATTACCGTCCGATCCCTGTGTATGAAGTAACCCTGAACCCTAGCCTGTACCAGGTGTACGGCTGGGAGTAGCATGGGGCCTTGATCATTGATCAGGGTTCAGTGAAAAACTGAATGGAACTCAACACTCAGCTAACTGTAATGATTAGTAGTGCTTTCGGAATTAAGCAATAACCCAATCGAAAATGAGGTAAGTAGTTGAACAGCAGTGCTTTCAACTACGAACTATCGACTCCGAACTCATTCCAATAGGTACTTTAAGGTTGCAGGCCGCTCCGCATGGGGTGGCCTGCTTTTTATTGGAAAAATCCCCCAATTGACAAAAATCAACTACTTCAAAATAGGGAAAATGCGAATAAGGCCATATATTCATCCCACTGAACCAAATATAGCTTTCCCATCCAACCAGTCACAATTGTAATCTTTTTAACACCCATGACACGTCTCTCTCTCTCTCTCTCTCTCTCTTTGGCTCGGCTGCATCATCCTTAGCCTGATGTCGTCCTTGAGCCTCCATGCCCAAACCCTGGTCAACCAGGAGTGGGTAGCCCAGTACGGCCTGCCCGACACCGTAGCCTGGTCGGCCTCGGCCACCGATGCCAACGGCAACCTCTACACCGTCGGCAACACACTGACTGCCACCCAGGGCGCCGACGTCTTGCTGACGAAATACGACCCCGAAGGTTCGCTGCTCTGGCAGCAGACCTACGACCACCAAGGCCAAAACGACTACGGCGTGGCCATCCTGCTGCACAGCAATGGCGATATCACCCTGGCCGCAGCGCTCTATGACAGCAACGATGACTTTGATCTCGGCTTGCTGCGATATGGCGCCAATGGCAACCTGCTCTGGAGCACGACCCAGGACTACGAAGGGCAGTACGATGTGCCCACAGCCCTGGCCGAAGACGGCAGCGGCAACCTCTACCTCATCGCCGCCAGCCTGGGCAGCACAACCGACCTGGACTACCTGACGCTGAAATTTGACGGTGGTGGAAGCCTGATATGGGCTGAGAGCTACGATTTCGTCGCCGGACGCGATGTCCCCGTGAGCCTGATCGTCGATGGCAGTGAGATCACCGTTACCGGAGCCAGCGAAGATGGCGGTGGGCAGTGGGACTTTTACACGGTGATGTACGATGCCAATGGCAATGTGCTGGAAGAATACCGTCTGGACAAGCCCGGCATCGGCTTTGACGAACCCGCAGGCATCGCCCGCGATGCGGTGGGTAATTTTTATCTCACAGGTCGCGCCAGCGACAATGGCACGGACTACTACATCCAGACCGTCAAACTCGACGCCCAACTGAACCTCGTATGGGAAGTGGACTACGCCCACAGCGGCCAAGACGGAGCTACCGGCCTGGGCCTCGACAGCCAGGGCAATGTCTATGTCTGCGGCTACCTGGCCGAACCGATGGGCCAGGAACTGATCTTGCTCAAGTATGACCCCAACGGCAACCTCGCCTGGGACCATGTCGAGACGGTAGGTAATGGGAGCATGTCCGCCGCCACCGACCTGTACATCGACTGGCAGGATGAAATTTACCTGACAGGCTACAAGGCGGTCAACAGCCAGCAGAAGCTCTACGTCGCGGCCTTTGACAGCGACGGTGAGAAGCTCTGGGAGCGCAGCCTGGAGGAGGGCGAACTGGCAGGCAGCGAGATCATTACCAATGGCACCGATGCCTACGTCTCGGGACAGGGCTATGCCAATGGAAGCTATCAGTATGTGGCGCTGAAGTATACCGTTTGGAGTCGGACATCCACGGTGCAGGAAGATGGCCCATACACCGCCCCTTATCTCGAAAATGAACTCCTCGTCCGTTTCAATCCAGAATTGGTCAGCCCCGATTTTGTGGACAATCCCGAACGGACGTTTGACCAATTGGGCAACCTGGTTCCGGCCTACGTGATTTCGGCCATGAACCAAAAGACAAGCAGCGGAATCGACTTCGCGACCGTCATGGTAGAAAAAGGCCACAAGCGTATGACCCGAGCCGACAGCATATCCATCAGCCGAGATGGGCACGAGGTACGGATACCGAAATTCTGGAGCCGACTGGCTCTGGTGTTGCCAGACGCCCCTGTTGCTACAGTTCGCTCAACCTACGATGAAAAGGCCATAGCCGATAGCCTGGCTACGCTCACAGAGTATATATGGTATGCCGAGCCGCAGTATGTGGGGGCCTTGATGGACATCCCCAATGACCCGCGCTGGGTCGATCAGTTTTCGCTCAACAATGACCCGCAGTTTGTCAATGCCACCATCAACGCCGACCCCGCCTGGGATGTGGAAAACGGCAATGCCAACATCAGGGTAGGCATCTATGATTCAGGTCTCGATTGGGCGCACGAGGATTTCAGCATGGATGGGACCAATACCTTTAATGGCTCGAAAGTCGCCGGAGGCTGGGACTGGGCCAACAATGTGCTGCTATCTGGCACCAACGACCCTGATGCAGACGGGCATGGGACGGCCTGTGCAGGCATCATCGGTGCGCTGCGCAGCAACAACCTAGGTGTAGCGGGCATCGCTGGTGGAGATATGACCATCACCAACTCGGGCGCACAGCTATTTGGACTGAAAATTGGGGATGACAACGGCGCCCTGACGGTACCCATCGGCACTATTGCCGCTGCCATCGAGGAGGGGGCAGCCTTTAACCCTACCACTGGCTTTGGGTATGGGCTGGACATCATGAACCATAGCTGGGGGACAACCGCCAACAGCAATGCCCTGGCCGAGGCGGTGAGATTCACGTTTGAGACACAAACGACCTTTGTAGCTGCTAGGGGAAACTGGTATGATGAGAATAACCCTAACCTTATCAATCACCCTGATGTACTGGCGGGAACCTTCATTATCAATCCACCTCAAACGGTTAACAATGATGACTTGACGTTTCCAGCCTGCTATAGGGATGAGTTTGTAATCAATGTAGGCGGAACAGGGGTAGATGGTGAATGGAAAAGCGATGAGGTATGGCCTGGGCCTCTTGGTAATGAAAGTGGAAATGGCAATTGGAATGAAAATCAGGTTGGCTTGAATGATCCAATACCCCCTACGCTCGGCGAGGTGTTTGATGATCAATTTGTTGCGATGATTGGTAATGGGGTAGATATTGCGGCTCCAGCTACTCAAGCATTGGTTTGGACTACTGATCGGACAGACCAAGGCAACGATGTTGCTGCCTATACCCGCTTTAATGGTACTTCCGCCGCTGCTCCTCACGTGGCTGGGGTAGCGGCCCTGATGATGAGTGAGCAGAATAACCGGGGTCAATTTACCCCCCACAGCCTTGCACCTGATGACATTGAATTCTTGGTGCAGCGCTATGCAGAAGATCGGGGAGCAGCCGGAATAGATGACGAAACAGGAGCGGGATTGCTGAACGCTGAGGCGGTGATGCAAAACTTGGAGTTTCCGTTCTTCCAAGTGTATCACTCTGGTGCCTTTGATACCCGGCAGCAAACCACGGTGGGAACCAATTTTCTAGCGTTTATCCCAACGGGAGCGTTCGATCTGCCTGGGGGATACTACTATGTGGATCGCGTGCAAATCACCGACTCTTATCTACAGGTCTTCCCTCCAACGGCTACGGTTTTAGATGCGTGGCCCCTGTTGAGTACGGTGCGTGGCATCTCGGCCGCCAACCCCTTGGAAAATGACAACTGGCAAAACATTACCTTGAATGTGCAGGCCAACGTGGTTTCCGCCACGGCGATCACCAATGCGTACTTTGTACGCACCAATGCCGCTGGCGTGGCCATCAACCAATGGGTGCCTGCTCCCCCTGCTGATCTACGTACGGGCTTTGCCGCCCATATTCATGATCCAGAAGCTGTACTTACTTCGCGCGAAGAGCTTGTAGTTAAGCCAGCAAGCATCAAAGTATTTCCCAATCCTACCTATGGACAGTTCACGCTGGCCTACACGGGTCAGGCCAACGGAACCGCCCAACTTGCGGTATTTGATCTGGCGGGCCGAAAGGTCAAGACGATGGCACTTGGGCATTGGGCATCTGGTGAGCAAACCCACACGATCGACTTGACCGAAATTCCGGCTGGCATGTATCTGCTTCGACTTTCGGTAGGAAACGAATCTTATCAACAACGATTGATCAAACAATAACCATGCGAAATCTGACCTTCATGGTCCGAGGGCTGCTAGCAGCCCTCGGACTCCTCACCCTCCTGATAACAGGTTGCCAGAAGGAGCCCGAGGTGATCGAAAGCGATTGCCCGCCTGAACGTGAATGGTCTCCTCCGTCATCAGGAGACTTAGACATTGGCGGTATGCCAAACATACCCGATTTACCTACCATTGCCTTCTCTGCTATTGGGGGGGTAGCATACATCCATCCCGATGACGCCAGACTAGTTATCACAAGAAAAGGAATCGCCAATGATGATCGTACTGAATACCTACGCTATGGCATGGTTAAGTATCACCTAGATACCAGAGAAGAGAGCTGGGTGTACGAGGGCGATTCTTGGCAATCTGCGGTCAACTGGAGCCGAACGGGTTGGCTGCTGTTTGTCGTACAGCATCGGTTGTTGCTCGTTAGTACCGAGGGCGAGCCTAGTCGGGAGCTGACCACCTATCCGGGGCAGTTTTATGGGCCTACTTGGTCATATGATGGAGGAAAGGTGCTCTGTTGGGGGCGCGAGTCTATCAGTGCTTCCCGCAAACTTTTTATCTTCAACCTGGCGGGTGAGCTGATGCATGTGGATTCCAGTGAAAACGCCCAGCTCTATGGCGGTGGCGATTGGAATGAAGAGGACATGGTCTTAGGCGCTGCCGATAGCAGCCTAATCTTTTTCCAATATTCAGATTCTGGGCTAACGCTGATCAAGCGCATCAAGGTTGCCCAAGTCGATCCCCAGGCGCGGGGAATGGGCCACTTTCGCTGGCGGCCAGGGCACCGTAAGGTACTCTGGACCACCAATCGGGGCCTGTTGTACGAGACGGACTTTGATACGGAGGAGACCCGCCTCATCTATGACAATTGCAACCGACGTTTTAAGCAATTTGACCCTACACCCGATGGAAAAGCCATATGGATTGGCGTTACCGAGTACCATGACTGGGATGATCCTGAACTAAGAGATGCAACTGCTCATATTCACGAAATCAATCTTGATACTGGGGAAGAGACGCGGATGTATACGTTTCCTGACCTGTAGCGGTAGGAGGGGAAAATAAAACCAAAGCGGTTGAAAATATCCTCACACAACAAAGTGGAGACGCCCATGCTCGTACCTCGCACGGCGTCTCCACTGATCGGTATTCCGAGTAAAATTGACGCAGTCAGGTTCCAAAAAGACAAGTTTGGCGTGTATAGGAAAATTCCAAAAAGCCTCCTGGAGGCATAATCCCGCCCCACTGCGCTCAGTCGGCTACGATAACCTGCGAGAGTTATCGTTCCCCCAAATGACAAAAATCAACTACTTCAAAATAGAGAAAAGGCGAATAGGGCCATATATTCATCCCACTGACAATCTGGTTACGCTAGACATTCGCACAAGCCGACTAGCGGGCGAAGAAGGTGATCTTGTTTAAACTGATGCATCTGGCAGAATCATTTTGCAAAAGCGCATTGAACTACCTCTTGACTGCCCCCATTCTGTTTCTATCAGCTTATCAAGCTACCCGCCTGGTGTGTACCACGTTTGCTTGTTCATCGAGGATCATGTATTCACAGGCAAGATCAGCAAACTGTAACTTTTTTCAACCAATTAACACCCATTCAAATGAGACTCATATCTTCTCATATAGGTGTCATTGTACTATTTCTTGCAGGCTGTCAGCCCTTTTCTTTTGATGACCCCAAAGCCAAGCAAACCTGCCTGACCTATCTGGAGGGGCCTTCCATAAGACCTGCCGATGAGGTTAGAAAAGAGGAGGAAGAAGGATATCTACAGCCAATGTTCTATCCAAATCGTGAAAACCAGATCATATTTGTACACCGAGTAGATGACCAAAACTGGAAGATCATGCATCTCGACATGACAGACGGTGATGCAGTAAATCTGGTTGACAGTCAACGGGAACTCAGCGATTATGATATGAATGAACAAGAGGCATTGTTATGGGTCGAAAGCCCCGGAGAGCTTTTTTTACGCCAGCCGAGTGAAGCGACCAAGCAGGTTCCATTTTCCACACAAATCCTAGGGGCAAAGTGGGCCAACTCAAACATCGTGGTGTTGACCGTCGATGACAATATCGTTTTAATTGATACGATGGGAAACGCTCTAGAGGAACTACCCATCTTCGCCGATGATAAGTGGCAACTGAGGGCAGGCAGTTTTGGATGGAGTGTGTCAAACGATGTGCTGATGCTTCCCTACATCCACTCTCATAATAGGAAGCAAGCTCTATTTATCTATCAACTGCCTGGCTTTCAACTGGTAGGCACCCTTGATATTACAGCCTATGGAAGCCTCGATGAGGGAAGCCTAGCCGTGAGCGCCAATGGATTCAGCTTTGACTTTATCTATCCTGACAAAGTGATATTGTCGCGGCCCAACCGTATCTACGCCATAGATATCCAGAGTCAGATCGAAACCATTATTTGGGAAAGAGAGCAATGCCTCGTAACAGAAACAGGCATTGCCCTATCTCCTAACGGGGATGCTCTTATATCAGGCTGTAGCCGTTTGGTCAAATCGCCCGTCAATAGCAATAGATCATTTGTTGTGAAAGAACTGGGTCTAATGTTACTACAGGATGGATTCTCCACCTTGACAACGAGCTATCCGTGAAGAGGGGTCTTCTATGCTGCCACGAGCGCAGGCTGGAGCTGCCTCAGGAGTAGCTCGCAAACCTCGCGGGTTTCCAAAACCCGCGAGGTGTATATTTCCCCAATTGACAAAAACCAGCTACTTCAAAATGGGGAAAAGGCAAGAAAAGCTATGTTCATCATGTCGAAAGGGATAGTCCCTTGCAAGTAGTAGTCCAAAAACATCTGTAGGAGAGAGGTATGGAGGTACGAAGAGCTTAACAGCGAATTGCTTCCATATCCTCATCTACTTCATTCTGTCCGACTACTTTGAGAATACTGCCTTGCGGGCTTTGCCCCCTCGGGCTATTTTGCCAAAAACTTCAACAATGCCTCCCGATGTCCCTGGCTGATGGGGATGCGCTTTTCGCCCATGACCACGTGGTTATGGATGACCTGATCGATGCGCTGGAGGTTGACGAGGTAGCTGCGGTGTACCTGGATGAAGTGGGAGGGCAGCAATTCCTGGGCTTCTCCCAGGGTCATTCGAACGGTGATCCGTTGATCTCGGAGGTAAAAGTCCAAGTAATTGGTGGCGGATTGCACATAGACCAGTTGGTCGAAGTCCACACGGCGGTATTCATGACCGCTCTTGACGAAGGTATAGGAATCCCGTTGATCCTCAGCAAGCCTCGCCGCCCGGTTGACCGCTTTCAGAAACCGATTGAACGCGATGGGCTTGACCAGGTAGTCCACCGCTTCCAGCTCGTAGCTCTCTGCCGCAAACTCCGAATATGCCGTGGTAAAAACCACCAACGGGGGGCGATCCAGCCCCCTGAGCCAGTCCAGGCCCGAGATGTCGGGCATCTTGATGTCCAAAAACACCAGATCCACCTGGTGCTGAGGGAGGTAAGCGAGGGCCTCCAGCGCGTCGGTGAAGGTCGCTTCGACCTTCAGGAATGGCACCCGTTCGGCCAGCAGGCGGATGACTTCCAGTGCTTGGGGTTCGTCGTCTATGGCAATGGCGTGAAGCATGGGAGGGGGAGGAATTCGTGATTTGTGATTCGTTATTCGTAATTAACCAGAGGCCAATCTGCCTAAGGCATGATTCGTAGCGGAGCCGTGGATTGAATGGTTCGTGATCCTAATGCTACGTGAGTTTCGGGTATTACCGACTGTTTATCAAAGGTTTATGTAAAAAAGAAGG
>CAYFIR010000073.1:0-31745 GCA_964343195.1 uncultured Bacteroidia bacterium
CTGCGAACGAGATCTCGGCGCAAAAGGAGGAGGTTATTTTTCTCGCGTTACTAAGGGGATTTAGACCAGCATACCCAACGTGTCCATATTCCCCCCATATACTTCCTCTTTCCTCCTCTATTGTAGCGATTTTGGATTTTTCTCGTAAAATGAATCGAGCCAGTAACTTTTGGTGTTGAGAAAGTGGGATGTAGAAAGCCATAGGCATGGGTTTTCCCAACCTCATCCTGCCTGAATCCCAGTTCATCTCCATTCGCTTTTACTAATCTGAGATATGAGAATCGGTTTCTTCTTTGCCCTGATATTGATTTTTTCCCATTCCTCCCTGCTGCTAAATGCACAATCATTGAGCAAGGAGAAAAAGGATGCACGAGAGTCACTTCCCTATTGGGATCAACAGATTTCTCCAGTGGATTTTGATGAGGCGGAAGGTCTGTATGAACTGCCCCTGCTGGACAGCGTCATCGACCGCTATCAGTTTTTTTTCATGGGCGAAGAGCACTGGAAGACCATCAATACCCAATTGCAGCTTTCCTTTCTCCTCTACCTCCACCAAAAAGCCGGAGTCCAAAATCTGATTGTGGAAGGAGGATACAGCTTTGGCTTCCTGATCAACGAATATTTACGCACTGGAAATGAGGGAATCCTCCGCAAAGCCCTGACCAACATTCCGGTTTGCCCGGAAGACCAGCGGGCCATGTATCGACAGCTTTACGCCTATAACCAGAAACTGGATCCGGAAGACAGGATACAGGTAACGGGGATCGATGTAGAGCACTCTCCTGAGCTGGCCTTGCAGGCGCTATATACCCTGCGCCCAGATGACAGGGAAGTACCGCGACGAATTCGCAAGCAGTTGCATCAACTGGCCGAGCTCCATGAGTCACCCTATATCGTCAAATCTGATGTCAGGCGCTTTTTCAAGCGATTTGCCCGCAGTGTTGAGCGACATGCAGAGGAGCATCGTGATTACTGGGGGGCTGACTTTGGCCGTGTAGCCCTGCTGGCAGAAAATACCCTCGCGGGCTATGACTTCAAACTGATCAAGGCCATGATCTTCGAAGATACCTGGCAGGAGCGCGAGGCCCAGATGTTCCGTAACTTTGTTGTTTTACAGCCTTACATGGCCAATGGAGGGTATTTTGCACAGTTCGGAGTACTGCACACCGACCTATACCAGTCTTCTCAGTGGGAATTTCCCACGCTGGCTCAGCGGCTCAATCGCCTGCAGGAATCGCCTGTTTCGGATCAGGTGCTGACCATTTCCCGCTACGTCCGTGAGATGGATGAGCGCTACGAAGACCTTGGCAAGGGAGAACCACTCGCCAACATGATCCGTGATGTGGAGCGTCGCTATCCAGGTCAGGTGGTGATCTGTAACATGACAGGCCCCCAGAGTCCCTTCCCTAATCTTAGCCGCAACTTCCAGTACATGATTTTCATCGACGAGGAACTGGAGGAGAGTGCGTGTGATTGAGAAGTGGGAAGCGAGACCGCTGCGCTGCGAGAGGCGAGATAAGACACCACTTCGTTGCGAGAAGTCAGAAGGGAAGCTTATGGCAAACACATTCTTCTCTGATTTCTGACAGCAGCACGGTCTGACAGTTTTAACGGTCTGACTTCTACTCTCCAATATTCTTCCAATACGTCTCCCCAACAGGTAGCCACTGATCGGCGATTTTCACGCGGGCTTTCTGACGGGCTTCGATCTGGTTCAGGTTGGCGAGGTAGGATCGATGTATACGCCGTATGCCATAGGGTTCCAGTTCCAATGCCAGTCCCTTGAGTCGCTGCAGGGTGATAATGGGCTTTTCTTTACCAGCCAGGAAAATCTTGACGTAGTCGCCCATGCTTTCAACGTAGAGAATGTCGGAGATGGTGATTTTGATCTGCTGGTATTCGGAGTAGACGTAGAGGTGCTCCGTCGTGGGGGCAGCGGGGGAAGTCGTCTCAGCCTTACGCAGCAGTTCCAGCCGATCCTCAGCCCTTTGCAGGGCCTGCCGAAAGCGATCCGGGGCAATCGGCTTCAACAGGTAGTCGATCACATCCAGCTCAAAGCCTTCCAGCGCGTGTTCCTGATA
Organism: uncultured Bacteroidia bacterium; assembly: GCA_964343195.1. Taxonomy (GTDB): domain Bacteria; phylum Bacteroidota; class Bacteroidia; order J057; family J057; genus CAYVAP01. Next base: position 2,082 of record CAYFIR010000073.1, read on the forward strand.
AGCGGTGATAAAAATGACCAGGGGATGCTCTTCTGGCAATTGCCGGACAAACTGCAAGCCCGTGATGTCGGGCATGTTGATGTCCAATAGCAGCAGATCCGCCGGATTGGAGCGGAGAAAGTCCGCCGCCGTCGCAGCATCCGTAAAAGTCCCCAACAGATTCCACTCAGGAAACTGCTCCAGGTACCGCTCCAGTAGCCGCAAAGCCAGTGGCTCATCGTCCAGAGCGATGAGGGTGTGGCGACGATTGGACTCTGAACGGCTCATGGGAGCTAGTGGAATAAGTTCGTAGTTCGTAGTTCGTAGTTCGTAGTTCGTAGTTGAAAGTGCTGACCCTAACCACTGATTGCAAATATAATTGATCAGCAACCTCATTTCACAGCCTCTAAAGGCTTATGGTGAGTTCAACCCGGTACTGGTTGTCGGATTCACCGATTTTCAGGATATGTCGTTCCGGGTAGACGTGCTCCAGCCGCTTACGGGCGTTGTTGATTCCGATGCCCGATGCTTCCAGCTTGTCCGCCTCACTTTTGTCGGCAAGGGTATTGGTTACCAGTAGTGTTAGGCTTTCGCCCTCCAAAGAGACCGAAATTCCAATCTGACATTCCCGAATTGTGGTCAGCCCATGCTTGAACGCATTCTCTATAAAGGTAATCAAAATCATAGGCTCGACTTCTACCTCCTCAGGGACATTTTCCGGTATGTCCACGATCAGCGAAGCATTGGGCGGGAGTCGCAATTGCTGGAGGTCGAGGTAATTCTGGATAAAATCCAGATCAGCCTGTAGCGCTACACTTGGCTTTTGGCAGTCATACAGGATGTAACGCACCATGCCCGACAGTTTGAGCAATGCCTCAGGCGTTCGATCTGCATCGACCAGGGAAAGGGTATAGAGGTTGTTCAGGGTGTTGAGCAGAAAGTGAGGGTTGATCTGGGACTTGAGCAGGGCCAGCTCGGCTTCCAGGCGGCGACGGTTGGCGACCTCCTGCTCCTTTCGCTTGGTCTCAAATGCTGCGAATGCCTGGGTGAGAGAAGCTACTCCAAACACCGCCATTCCGCTAAACAGTTTGGGGATGATGAGAAAGCCCCAGTGAATCCTGCGCGGACCAGACCCTACCCCTGGAGCCAGTGCCGCTCGCTGCATAGGCCAGAGCAGATAGATCTCCTGGGCGATGTCGATTCCGAGGTATAACACAAAGGTCAGGACTAGCCACCACCCAAATGCTCGCCTCCTGCCATCAAAATAGAAATTGCGCAGCAGATAGGAACTGACATTGAACAATCCAACCAGTACCAGTATCCGCATGGCGGTCGTCAGGTAAAAAACCGAGGGTTTTTCCTGAACGGTGTCAGCAAAGGCAAAAATGGACCAGATGCCGACCCACACGAGGGTTTGGAGGATGGCAGACCTTGACTGTTTCATAAGCATTGGGTCCAAAGGTCAGGACATTTCGCCTCAAGGTAAACCAGCAACTCCAGGATTCATCGATACATTTTCCCGATCCATCGAGACATGCCCAGTTGGGCCTTACCATAGGTGCACTTTTGCCGTAGCGTCTAGTGTAGGTTCGCGCTGTGCGGTCCTGATTCAAACAAACATTTCATGCAAAAGATCATTCCCCTTCTGTTCCTAACTATCCTGGGCCTTGCCTCACCTATTATGGCACAGCCCCCTGGTGGTGGTAGAGCTGGGTTTGATATGTCCAAAATGATGATCGGTCGCCTGTATGGCAAGGTCGTTGACCAGGACGGCAATGGACTGGGCTATGCCAATGTTCAGCTCCTGGGCAAAACGTTTGATCCCCAAACCCGCACCCTGAAAGATACCCTGTGGGCTGGCCAGTTCACCGAAAATAACGGCGACTTCAATATGGAAAAGCTTCCCATCATGGGAGAGTTTGACCTGATTATTTCTTTCCTCGGCTATGCTGCAGACACCCAAAAAGTAGACTTCGGATTCAAGCCTCCTGCTCCAGGTGCAGGTGGACAGCGCCCTTCAGGCCCTCCGGCAGGTGGATTTGGAGCCGCTATGAGTGGCGGAAACTTTGAGAAAGACCTGGGGAAAATCGCGCTGGTCTCCGAGGGGTTAACCCTCGAGGAAGTGTCGATTACTTCTCAAGCCACCAGCACGACATTGGCCCTGGACCGAAAAATCTATCGTGTCGATACAGACCTGACGACCGCTGGCGGTACGGCCCAGGACGCCCTGCGCAACGTTCCTTCCATTTCGGTGGACATCGATGGGAATGTAAGTCTGCGCAATGGCTCGCCACAGATTTTCATCAATGGCCGTCCCAGCACCCTGACCCTGGATCAGATTTCTGCCTCCGAAATTGAGCGGGTTGAGGTCATCACCAATCCTTCTGCCAAATACGACGCGGGAGGAGGGACTGCCGGTATCCTCAACATCGTGCTGAAAGAGGAACGAAAGCTGGGGTATCACGGCAACGTCCGCCTCGGAGTGGATTCCCGCCTTGGCACCAATGCAGGCGTCAACTTCAACGTACGCGAAGGAAAAATCAATGTCTTTGGGTCCGGCGGGTACAATGCCAACCGAGGCATCAGCACCCGAGAGACCTACCGCGAATACCTGACTGGGGACCCACTTTCCAGCCTGACACAGACCTCTGCCGATACCATGCGGGGAACCTTTGCCCGGGCAAGAGCGGGGATAGATTTCCTGATCGACAACCACAACACCCTGACGCTGAGCGGCAGCTATTTCAAGGGGGCTTTTAGCCCGATGCAGAGCCTCCTAAATACCACAGAGCTGTGGTATCCCGGCGATACAACGGCTACCCAGTACACACGGACCTCTGACCAGGATCGGAACTTTCAGAATATGGGGGCTTCGCTCCAGTTCAAGCATTTGTTTACTGCGCCCGGAGCAGAGTGGACCGCTGACCTGAACTACAATCAGGTACAGTTCCTCGGCAGCAGCGATTATTACACCCTGTATGACGATGGGCTTTCCAGTCGTGAGCGCCAGGAAAACCTGGGAACCGGTAGCTTCTTCACTGCACAGACGGATCTGGTCTATCCATTAGCCGAAAAAATCAAACTGGAAGCAGGGTTGAAGACTATTTTGCGCAGCAATAGCAACGAAAACAACAACTCAATTTATAGCGAGCCACAGAACGAGTGGCAGCCATTTACCCAGGTTTCGGATCGATATGCTTTTCAGGACAATGTCTACGCGGCCTACATCCAGAGTGGATATTCTGGCGAGGGCTGGGGCGTACAGGCGGGTCTGCGGGCCGAGAGCAGTTTCTACACGGGAACCCTGACCGAGATTGATTCTTCTTTCGAGATCAATTATCCCATCAGCCTGTTCCCCAGTCTTTTCCTGACCAAAGACGTCGGAAAGGGTGGCGATCAGCTACAGTTCTCTTACACCCGACGGATCAATCGCCCGAATTTCTTCCAGACCATGCCCTTCACCGATTATTCTGACTCGCTCAACCTGCGTCGGGGCAATGTCCAGTTGATCCCGGAGTTCACCAACTCCCTGGAGTTGACGTACCAGAATATCATTGGCAAAAGCCACAACCTGCTGGTTTCACTGTATTACAAGCAGGCTAACAACCTGATAGCCAGCTATCAGTTCAGCGAATACAATGAGGTACTGGACCGGGAAGTGGTGATTACCAGCTACACAAATGCCGATCAGGCCTATGCCTACGGTGCCGAGGTAACCATGAAAAACAGCTTCTTTGGCTGGCTGGACATTACCAGCAACGTCAACGTGTATCAGGCCCAGGTCGACGCCACAAACGTCGAAAACGGGCTTCAGGTAGACCAGTTGAGTGGATTCTTCAAGGAGACCATACAGATTCGCCTGCCAAAGGACTTCTCCTTCCAGCTAAATGGAGAGTACCGCACACGCGCCTCCTTCACTCCCAGCAACAACAACCGACAGTTCGGTCCTCCCAGTGGTGGTCAGAATACCACGCAGGGGTACTCCATCCCCAACTGGTTTGTAGATGCATCAGTTCGCAAGAGCTTTGCCAACAACAAAGCCAGCCTGACGCTCAGTGTCCAGGACATATTTGGGTCGCGGTACATGGGTAGCTATACCGCCACGGATTTCTTCATCCAGGAGAGCAGTGGCATTCGCAATCCTCAGTTTGTCCGCCTCAATTTCTCCTATCGATTTGGGCAAATGGACATGTCGCTCTTCCGCCGCAAAAACAACAACATGAACATGCAGGGCAACGATATGATGTAAGCCCGACCAAAGTATAGACAGAGAGTAGAACAGTAGTTTAACAGCAGGCAGCCGCGTCCCACTTGGGTCTGCGGCTGTTTTTTATGAGAAAAAATGAGCTGGGGAGTTCAGTAAGGGGGTTGACAGGTCATCGGTCACGGTCTACTGTAAGGACTGAACTGACCCCCCAGCGTATAAATGAGAGGGTAGTGAGATAAGTTCGGAGTTCGGAGTTGCTAGTTCGAAGGCTAAAGTGTTGCTGACGAACATTTTATACAAATCTCGAATGGTCAATTGCTTCATTCCGCAGGGGCTAGTTGGAATGGGAGGGGTTGGGAGCAACGCCTGCATAAATCAAAAAATCCACGACCGTCCGGACATTCCGAAGTCCAGCGACAATGCTGTCGTTTGGGGTCCAGTTATCCTGAATAATCGAAACCGGAGAATGGGCTATCAACCAGGAAAAAGTCTTTCCAACCAGCCAGCTTCCCAGTTCTCCCAACCGTTCTCCTTTTTCCTGCACCTCCGATTCTTTCATTAGGTAATACCACAGTGGGGTATGGTTGAGCAGATCCTGCTCTACGAAGGCATGCTGTAGCTCCCTTGGAAGGAAAGCTAACAAGTCTTCAATTTGTAGCTTGTGAAAAGAGGCCACCCCAGTGGCTTCAAGTTCATCGATGATTTCCTGACCTGAGGGAATATTGAAAAGGAAGCCCCTGCGAAGGTTTCGCTGGCTTAGGTGCTTCATTATTTCCTGGCAATGCTCAGGCGAGGGGCGATCGGTGGTATGGCCTTTTTCTTTCCAGGTGGATACGAACCGATCCCATTTCACCACCCAGGAGTGAGGCAATAACTCCCGGAAACGTGGATTGAGGGACGTTTTCTTGCCCGAAAATTCGAAGAGTTGTTCGAATGTTTTGGGATCGAGGATGATATTTCCTTGTCCATTGTGTCTAATCCGGTCATACCGCTCCCGGATCATATTGTGTCCAAACCGATAGGCAGCTGTTGCAAATTCGATGGGCATGAACAGTTTTTCATCTCTATGTTCACCTCCATAATCGAAAGGGGGTTCGTTCAGAATATCTTCATACACCGTGGCGCAGAGGATCTGTGGCAGAAACTCGCTCATGAACAACCACTGGTAGATACGGGTAACCTCGCCCCTCGCCATCATAAACAGTTCCTGGTCGTCATGGAAGTTCCCCGTCTGCCGCAATTCCTGGACGATGCGGTTGTGAAACTTAAGAAAAGCGAGATGAAACTTGGCCAGGACCAGGTTTTCGTCATTTCTAAGGTCTCCGATTATGGCCGGAGTGATGGTCTCTTCATCTTCATCCGGAAATTCGGCCAGGATATTCAATTGAGACAAATACCAAAGGGGACGGTCTGTCTGGAGAGGTGCTGCCGCAAAATACGTACTCCCCATCGCCACGAGTTCATCAATGTTCACCTTAAACAAAATGGGGTCTGCCTCCTGGTAAAAATGAGGAAAATCCAGGTAGGCTGCCCCTGGCCCTCCATATACACTTTCCAGGTCAAACCTGGGGGTTTGCTGAGCGTCAAGGCTAACTTCTACATCGCTAGGTTCTAGCGGTTCCAGGTCTTGCTCGCTGAGTAATGCGTCTACACTTTCCCCATTTGCAAGAGAGATGTCATGGTCAATAAATTGGCCATAGTAGGTAAAGCTCGCGGGCACGATGTCGCCAGAAAAGGGTGAGTCCTTCTGTGGAGCAACCAAAGCAGCTGCCAGTTGATCCAGGGTATTCAGATAGGCTGCCTTATCCTCAACCTGCTGGTGCCGGAAATAGGTCTGTGTGGCCAGATCTGGGAAAATGTAGCGAAATGGCCCCTGAGGAAGTCTGTCCATTCCATACAATGGCCGGAAGTAGCATCGATCCGTTTGGTCATACTGACCAGGAATCCACGAACGTTTGGGGTCATTATGATCATTAGGGTGGGGAGCATCCATAACCTACTGTTGAGAGTCGACCCTAAGATGATCAAAATGGTACTTTCAAACCGAGTAGTTTAATGACTGTAAACATCCGGTTTTCCAATGGCCGTTTTCAATTAATGAATTACAACAGGGGGATGGATAGGTTTATTTCGGTTCCTGCAGGTTGATTCTCGTTGTCAACGAGGTCTACAATGTTCAGGGAAGCCTCATTCCCGGTTTGTTCCTTGAGTAAGTCCAGTCGCTTTTGTGTGATGGAAAGTGCTTTGGACTTATGCCCGCCGGGTCTTGATGGGGCTTTGCTGCGGCCCACCCCGTTATCCTTCACACTACAATGTAGCTGCTTATCATCAGCCCAAAACTTTACCAGGATCAGGCCATCCCCTTTCTTGGGCGCCAGTCCGTGGATAATCGAGTTTTCAATGAAAGGCTGTAAGAGCATCGGGGGATCATCACCTCATCGGGATCAAGGTCATCGTCAAACTCAAACCGAAAATCAAAGGCCTGGTTGAATCTCAGTCGCTCTACCTTCATATAGGCTTCGAGAATGCTTTGCTCCTCCTCCAGCGCAATCAAAGGTTTGGGAGCCAGGTCAAGGATGCGCCGCATCAGCCTGGCGGCCTGGACCAGGAATCGATCAGAGGTTTGGATATCCCCATCCTGAATATATCCCCGAATGGAATTGAGAATGTTGAAGATAAAGTGTGGGTTCATCTGCACCCGCAATAAGGCGGTCTCCGCCTCCGCTACTAGCTGCTGATACTCTGCAAGTTCTTGCTGCTTGCGCACCCGGTCGAGGCGATTGCGGTAGATGGCAATGGCAATTCCCAGGATCGCCAGGGCAATCAGAGAAGCAAACCACCAGGTTTCGGTGAAGTGGGGACGAATGTAAAATCTGAATATCCTGGGTTCGGGGTTCCATACCCCATCCGAATTGGCTACGAACAGCTTTAGTTCATACCTACCTGGTGACAGGTTTGCATAAGTTACCCGATCCAAAAATCCTTGATCCACTGTTTCTTTCCCATTGGCTAATAGCTCATAGCGATAACCGGCGGCACTGGGTTCGCTGTAGTCCATGGCAGCAAACCTGAAACTTAGCGTATTCTCCCAATAACCAAGGGATATAGCCTTCATCTCGGTCACATTTTTTGCCTGAGTAACTTCACATAAAACAGTTGAGTCCAGGGGCAAATTATTGACCAGGATATCTACAATTGAAGGAATGGCCTGATGGCTCACTCTTTTTAACTGTCGGGGATTTACCACATTCAGCCCATTGACGCCCCCAAAAAACAGCCTTCCATCTCCACTTTCATAAGCCGCCCAAAAGTTGAACTCCCTGCTTTGAAGGCCATCTGCCCTTTCAAATGATTCGAGCTTTTTTTTACTGGGATCGTAGCGGTGAAGCCCTTGGTTATTGCTCATCCACAGATAATCAAGATCGTCTTTTAGCAGGGCGCTTATGGTTAACAGTGGACAGCCTTGTTCAGGAGAAATGACCCATCTATTTTCCTGCATTTCAAGACGAAATAACCCCTCGAAGGAAGAAACCCACATGCCGCCGCCGGATTTCATCGGAATCATTCCGGTTACCATAGGTGTAAAGCTGACAGAATCCAGGATATGGTACCTGGGCCCCTGCTTTCTCCCGATCTGTATCATACTTCCCAGTCGGCAGAAAAAAATATTGCCAACCCTATTTTCAAATACACCGGCATACCCAGCGTTAGTCGGGGAAACAGCGTCTATCCTGCGGAGGTGCCAGTTTCCATCAGCTTTCCCCACCTCCCCGACGCCTTCACCGCAAGCGAGAATCGTTCCATCACGTAGCTGGCGAACATAAACGATATCTCTTCGATTTTGGCGCGGATCGAGGTTTACGCTGCGGAACTCTATTGCACCTGGTTCAAGCACATACAGCCCACTCTGGGTGCAAACCCATAGACGACCCTCTCGGTCACAGATAGTTTGATAAGATTCCCCGCCTGTAAAGCGTTCAGATTCCTGAATTACCTGTTTCCATCGGCTTGATACAGGCGCCTCTCGGGGAAAAATGGCTAGCCCATCTCGTGTGAGACAAACGATGTTTCCCTCCCTGTCCTCCGAAATAGAACGTATGAAATTGGGGTTTTCAGCCTTATTCTGAGGCTTGGGAATCAGCAAGGAAAATTTGCGTTTATCAGGCTGCGTAAAAAAAATCCCACTGGTTTGGGAGGTAACCCATAGCGTGCCATCAAGCGTCCGAAAAAGGCGCTCTACCTGATAGGGAAAAGGAACCACTCTGTCGCGCTCATCTGAATACAGGGGAAATAGATAGCTGCCTTGTGCTGGATCGAAGACAAAAATTCCTTGGTTGCGGGATGCAACCAGTAGCTGCCCATCACCCCAGGGGACGATTGAGGTAATGTGAGTGAGGGAATTCCCCCGAAAACGGGCATATTCCCGTAGCTGACCTGTTGTAGGGTTTACATGAAAAAGACCCTCTGCGGCTCCGACCCAGTAGCTGTTAGGGTGCTCTATCCAGATCGATAGGGCATGAAAAGGGGGCTCTACTCCTTCCCCCGTAAACTTAAAGTAGGGCAAAAATGCTGTGTCCTTCCATTTATATGCCGTCAGCCCCCCACGCCCAGGCTGCAGCAACAATAAGTCTCCCGATCCAGGTTCCTTCATCATGCGAGTTCGGATCGAGGAACTGAAGGATCCAAGGGTATCGATGTTTTCAGGCTGAGAAACCGAGCTTCTGAAAAACTGATGCTTGTTCCTAAACCAAAGGGCCTGCTCCAGCGTGTCCAGCCAAAGTAGCTGGTACTCATTTTGAGTTTTTTGTCCTGGCGTGAACCTCAGAAAGTGTCCCTGTTTGCGATCATAGCAATTCAGGCCGTCGTTTGTGGCGAACCAAAGATTTTGGTCAGAATCTTCAAAAAACTGGCTATGAACGTTATTGTCGAGCAGTGAATGGGGATCATCTGACTGGTGGAGGTAAGGATGAATGGTTTTGCCATCAAACCGATTGAGGCCCGTGATAGAGCTTATCCAGACATATCCTTTTGAGTCCTGATAGAGGTAGTAATTATCCGACTGAGCGGTCAGATTGGAAACCTCATTCAAGGTGTGAAAATATAAAATGGAGTCCTGACCAACTAGCCATATAGGGGTCAGCAGGATGCACCACAAAAAATTTCGAATCCACGTAAAAAGGGCCACTATTCAGACACTCAACGACTTAATCAAAGGGTCAAGCTAAGTAACGGCCCTGTCTCTTAAGGAGCAAATTCACGGTAGGAGTTTCGCAAACCAGGTTCTGGATGGGGCATAAAAAAACTCCCCCCCTCTGACTGTCACCAGATTTTGAAAATTGTAGGGAATTGTACGGGTTTTGCCTGTTGCAAAGTCTTCATACCAGGTATAGGAAGACTCATGGTTGATGTTCCACGCTCTACCGATGATGGGATCCACCCCGGTAGGTATGGGATTTTGGGAGTCAAAAGGAAAGCTCTCTTTATCGACCCACTCCCTAATGATGGTAAGGTACTGGAAACTGATCGAAGCCTGAAAACTCAGGAAGAGCAGCCCTCTCTTTTCGGTTCCGGTTTCAGCTTCCTTTTCTGAATAAGGTATAGATCTCCTAACGATGCGAAGCCTCTGTTTTACTTCACCCTTGTACAGCTTGGACATCTTTCTGATATCATCCCCATTCCTTGGATTTACCTTGCGGATATGAGAGTGCAGGGGGCAGCCGATATCGAAAGGGTTGGGGACGGGGGGTATATTTTTCTCTGAGGGGACATCAAACAGGTCAAATTCCTTTTCCTCGCTTTTCCTGAATTTCGTCCCTTTGAGCTTTTTTACAATCAGAGGGAGAGGGGAGCCATCTTTTGCTCTGCCCATAATCTGGGCTTCCACCAGTTCTTTATGACCAGCATATGTTGGCAGAGATTTGATTTGGGCAAGGCTTTTTTCACGGAACTCCGGGTCAGTGTAGTACAGGTTTACAGTTATCTCATCCACCGCTTTATCGAAGGCGGGTACATCCTGCTCCATTTTCAGAAATACGACATAACTTCCTCGCTCCTTGTCCAGTACAAGGGGACGATTCCGATACAGCAGTTGGCTCTTGTTTCTGGACCAAAAGGGTGGCTGACTCATGCCATCTCGATACCCAAAGGGTTCATATGACTTCCCATCTGCTCCTATCCGTTCTCCTATCTCAGTGAACACGACGCTTCCCAACCCCTCCCTCTCAAGCTCTTGTTTCAGCAAATCGGCCCTGTCATTTAAAGCATCCCTATCATTTCCAGCCAGCATCAATAATGCATCAGGAAGGGTGGCCGTTTTTCGATGATTATCTCTACTTTTCCTTTTGGCCCAGTTTTCATCCCAACTTTCTGGTGGCTCATCCTGGCCCTGTTTGGTCATGCCCATTTTGAAGGAATGGTCTTCTAGTGCCAGCGTATGTTCATCAAGTATTCGCTCCATTCCCAGCCCGCTAATGAATATATTGGTTAATATTCCTCCATCCTTTTCACGTTTTTTCCGAAAAGCCCTGGCATCCTCCAATTGTTTCAGGCCTGTTGACCCTCCCAGGGGACCAAGCGCGAAACGCTGTAGCAACTCCCTGAGCCTATGTTTCACAAGCTCCTCACTCCACTTGACGATCAGGTAGAAAACATACCTGCGCGCATGGGGCTTGAATATATTGGCTTGACAATCTGCCAGGATGTCCTCAGTCCTTGCCTTTAAGCTCTGGGGGAGATCTATCATTTTTTCCTCCTGTTTCTGATGTGGATTAGAGAAGCTCATTGGGCTCTTATTGGGGGAGTAATGGTGGTTAAGGGTTCAAGAGAGCAGCCATAGGCTGTAAGCCCGCCTATAGAGAGAGAAGGGATATGATTCACAGTCGAAGACCATTCTAGTCATTAGTTTGGCGGTTCAAGGTTCCCATGCAGCTGACCATTCCGTTTTCATGTGCTTTTGGCGTCAGAGACGCTTTGACTTGACGTTTCGCTTCGGAGATGCTTCGACAAGCTCAGCACAGGGCTCACGAGCGGTACTGCTGAAACAGTGCTCAAGGTCATGGCCATCCCCACGATGGCGCTGGTGAGGCTCTGCGAGCCGACACCTGATGTCTTCTTGTCTCTGACTTTACAACTTTGAGTGTCATGGAAGACGGCTTACCAACGCTCAATGCCGAAATAGTAAAGTTGCCCTATCCACCCAGAGCCAATTAGTAGTTACTGGCCTTGAATTAGGTGCACACCTTGGTTAGCCTTAAGTAGGGTTAACATTCAAAAAGGCATAATGAGACTCTCTCAAGCCCTTTTCATGAGGCGAAGCTAACGCTAGTGCTCCGCATTCAAAATTTTCCGTTCTGCGGGATTTCACTGCGCTCAATGTGATCGGCAATTCGTAATTGAAAGTACTACTGTTCAGCTACTTGTGTCATTCAGGATTGATTGTTCCACCGTGATGTCTGGTCAACAACACGAGAGTGGGGACAACTTCTAGCTTTGGGGCTGTTTGGGTTTTGGTATTTCGAGCTCAAAAGAAGGATTGATGCGAATGCCTGGGATCAACGCCCCTATGTATGAGTCTGACAGCGAAAAACAGGGGTAAGCGGTGCTGGTTTGGAGTCTACGGGAAATACTCAGGTATTTTGAGGAAAATCCTGTACTGAGCAAAGTTGAAGGATGACGCTGACGGACGTGAAAAAGACCAGTTTTGAGCCGTAAAGGAAATAATCCCCCCAAGCCCCTTAAGCTTGGGGCACCATGGGAATAACAATCTCCATCCCTCCGATTTCATCCACAAAAGGAGGGCATGAAAGCGCGATCTCATTTCCTGGATCAAAGAGGATAGCTGTTGCGGTATTCGAATCAGGGCTTGTGCCGACCACTGCAACTGCAATGTGGGTATCTTCAGGTGGTTCACCTAGCACCTTGGTGATTTTAGCAGCGATGATGCGAATGCCAATGATAGGCTTTTCTGAGTCCTGGGTATTCACACGATTCAGATCCTCCTCGTGAAAATAGGAGTCAAAGAGGGGAAAATACTGGTTTTCGACCCTCTGAACCAAGGAAAGGTTCTCTTCGGTTAACTTGAGAAATGCCATTATGGGGATTTTGTTTGGGGAATAAGAAATGCCTAAATGTGAAGCAATACCGTACTCCTGTACACAATACAGAACCGACTAAACTTCCCTGGAAAGGTTCGCATCAGGTTCCAGCTCCGCCATTGTGGGAAAGGACAAGACCAAAATGATTTTAAGGAAAAGAATCAGGAGTATGATGCAAGATAGCAATATGCGAGAAAAAACAAACATAATAACCAAATAGTGATCTTTAAAAAGATTTAAAAAATCAATTTGCGATGTTTTTGCAATCACATGGATCCCATTCCAGATAAAAAGTCATCTAAATAGCGCTTGGAGACAGGCACATCTCCCCCCTCTTCCATAATCACTTTTCGTTCGCTTTTTACGAACTTCTTCACATAAGCCAGGTTCACCAAATGTGACCTGTGTGTCTGTACGAAGGTAGGATACGGCGCAAACTGCTCGATGTATTTCCCGAGGTTCTGGGAAGAAACCTGCGGAGATTTCTCCCCTTTCAAATATATCTTGGTATAGACCTGATCGGCCTCCATCCTGATGATGTCTTCCACTTTGTAATAGGATATTTCTCCCTGGCTGTTGAGAATGAATCTTGTCGGTAGCTTTTGCTCCTGGGCGTCGCGGTAGCTGTTTAGCAACAGTTCAAGCCGCTCACGGCCAAGTTGCTCCTTTCGGCTTTCTCGAGCCCGATCCAGTGCTTCTTCAAGCTCTTCTTCGTCTATGGGTTTCAGGAGAAAATCCAGCGCCCCAAACCGAATGGCCGAGATCGCATACTTGTTGTGGGCGGTGATAAAGATTACCTGAAAATCTACCTCCTTCAGCTCCTGGAGCAACTCAAATCCCAACCTGTCGTGGAGTTCCACATCCAGAAAAACCAGGTCCGGCTTGACCTCAGCGATCCGTTCCAGGCCCTCCTCTACCGATTGGGCTCCGGTTTCAACCTCAATGTCGGGATGGCCTCTACTCAGCAGGTTGCCTAGCACCTTATGGCTCTGAGGGTCGTCGTCAATGATCAGGGTTTTCATATAAAAAATAAAATACGTAACCCTACACATTCTCGCAAAAGATAAAGCCTAACCAGCCAAATTATCCGACGACCAGGCCTTCTTAATCGCTAAATCCTTCCCAAAAATCCTTACCTTTTATCAAGAAATCTCTGTCATATGCGGCTATCCTGCCTTAAATATGTCGGGCTGTTGCTTCTTCTTACTCCCCAACTCCTCCTGAGCCAGGGGCAGATTCCTACCCAGAGGTTTCGGGTATTGGGGTTGGAGAGTGGCCTGCCTCACCTGACCGTCGGTGACATCAGCCAGGACGAGCGCGGATTCATCTGGGTCGGCACATCCAATGGACTGGCGAGATTTGACGGACATGGATTCCGCGTATCTGATCCACAGACCCACCCAGGCGAATTACTCAGCGGCCTGATTTCCGGTTTGCAAACCGATGGAAAAGGCCATCTCTGGCTGGGTACACGGGGCGCAGGGCTTTACCGCTACCGCGAATGGGAGGACCAGTTTGATCGCTATCGACCCGTTTCTGACAGCATCAGCCTGCCCAATGACTATGTCAACCAGATACTCTGGCAGGAAAAGACCGACGTACTCTGGGTCGCCACCGATGTTGGGCTCGGCAAAATCGACCTGACCAGCCAGACCCCGGAATTCGTTCCTCCTTTTGCCCCGGAAACGGAGCCCCTCATCAAAGGGATGGGCGTGCAATGCCTGAGCAATGCGGCGGACGGTGGCCTCTGGATTGGGCTGTCCAAAGGCGGCCTGTACCACCTCAGCCAGCAGCAGGAACTCACCGGACCGTTCCAGGGCATCCCCAGTCCTCGTATCAAATCCATTTGGCTGGACACCCTCAGTCATCAGCCAAGGCTCTGGGTAGGCCACGTGAGAGGGCTGACCTGCCTCCAACTGGAAAATGGCGAATGGCAACCCTCCAGTTCTCCCATCACGGGTACACAGGTCAACAAACTGATACCGGATGAAAAAGGCCGCCTGTGGGTCGCGACCTATGGCCGGGGACTGGCTGTGCTTGATCCTCAACACCCCGATGCCCAACAGTGGTTCCAGCACGCCCCCAATCAACCGGGCAGCCTGCCGACAGATCGGCTCCACGACCTGTTTTTTGATCGGGAGGGAAGTCTGTGGATCGGGACAGAAGGCGAGGGGCTGGTACAATTTCCCATGCGGCATGCAGAGCAGACCAGTCAGTTTTTCCGGCTGCTGCACCGTCCCATCGTACAGGTGGGCGACTCGCCGACTCAGGTGATTACGGCCCTGCATGAGGATCAGAATGGACGAATTTGGATGGGCTCAGAGGGCGGTGGGCTGGATGTCTATTCTCCAGAAATGGAACTGATCATGCGGCTGGGCGCAGGCAAAGGTCCACATGGCAACCTGAGCCACAGCATCGTGACTACTCTGGCAGAAGAAGCAGGTACCATGTGGATTGGCACTTTTGGCGGTCTGCATCGCATCAGACATACCGGGTCTCCCGATGACTGGCACCTCGAAAACTGGCCTCCGGCTGATGGCCCCGAATTGAGCGACGTTCATGTGTTTGCCATTTATCCCGCTTCCGATGGGGCGGTCTGGGTCGGGACACGCGGCGGCGGACTAAACCGCGTCGATTCCGAAACGGGCGAGGTTGAGGTCTTCCAGCACGATGTCGATAACCCCAGCAGCCTGCCTAACAACTATGTATGGGACATCATTTCGGATGGTAAGGGAGGACTCTGGCTGGCAACCGATGGCGGACTCTGTCATTTCGATCCAGCTACCAACGAATTTCAGACCATCAGCTACGACCCATCCGATCCTCAGTCCCTTACCACCAACTACCTCAACGTCCTGCTGCTCGATAGCCAGGAAAGGCTCTGGATTGGCACCTATGGTGGCGGACTGATGTGCTATTCTGAGGAGGGAATTTGCTCGATTCGTACCCGCGACGGACTGCCGAGCGAGATCGTGTATGGAATACTGGAAGATGAAGGGGGCAATCTATGGATCAGCACGGAGTATGGGCTGGTCAGATTCGACCCGGAAGAGACAGGCAGTCGGGCTTTTTCGACCTTTTTCGAAGCAGACGGATTACCTGCCAATGAGTTCAATAGCAATGCCTTTTGCCGGGGAGGAGATGGGCGGTTTTATTTCGGGGGAATGCAGGGAATGGTCCATTTCAGGCCCGACGAAATGCCCGAACCAGATGCGAAGCCTGCAGTGCAGATTACCCGCTTGCTGTGGTATAACCAGGAACTCAAGCCCGGTGAGGAAGTGGAAGGTCGCAAGCCTCTGCTTACCCAGCCCATGCACCTGACAGAGGAAATCCATCTGGATTGGCGAGACGACGTCATTGCCTTTGAATTTTCGGATTTGTCATTTGTTTTCCCGGAAAAGGCCCGTTTTGCCTATAAACTGGAGGGATTTGATCGGGACTGGCTCTACTGTGGAGAAGACCGCATGGCGCACTATACAGATTTGCCGCAGGGAGATTACATCCTAAAGGTTCGGGCTGTACGGGATGACGCAGTGGAGGCCAATGCATCGGCTTCACTGCACATCGAGGTAGGCGCCCCTCCCTGGCTGCGCTGGTGGGCCATATTGATGTATGCTGTGGTGGCAGGGGGACTGGTGTGGGCGCTCATTCGCAGGAGAGAAGAACGGCAAAAGCAGGAGTGGCAAACCCAGATGCGCATTCGGGAGGCCAAGGCGGAGGAGCGTGAAGCCATCCGAAAACGCACTGCGGCGGATTTTCACGACGAATTGGGCAACAAGATCACCAAGATCAACCTCTTCCTCGAACTGGCACGCCGCCACGTCGATCAGCCAGCAGTGCTTCGCAATTACCTAAGCCAGGTCGATGGCCAGGCTCAGCGGCTCTCAGATGGCATGCGCGACCTGATCTGGATGCTTGACCCGGAAAAAGACCAGTTGGAAGACACCCTGCTGCACCTCAAGGATTTTGGCGATCAGCTGTTTGAGCACACCGATATCACCTTTCGCACGGAGGGACTACAGGCCGACAACCTGCACGGCAACCTTCCCCCTCAGCTGCGCCGAAACCTGGTGATGATGGTCAAGGAAGCGATGCACAACGCCCTCAAATATGCCCAGGCCAGCGAAGTCATGCTGTCCATTCAGAAAATGGGAGAAAACCTGGAGCTGACCGTCTCGGACAATGGGCAGGGCTTTGATCCCGTGACAGCAAAGCAGGGCTATGGACTGCGAAATCTCAGGCAGCGTTCTGCCACCATTGGAGCTGATTTTCGCCTCGATGCTGCTCCTGGTCAGGGAACGAAAATCCACATTTCGCTGCCTTTACCCCATATGAGGGATTGAATATCCCTGTTGACTTTGGCTAATTCGCCTAAAATCGACTTACCATGATCCATGTCGCCATTGTAGAAGATGATCCGGATATCCGCCAAACCCTCGGTCTTATTATAGACGGAACGCCGGGTTACAGTTGCCAGCATACTTTCGAGGACTGCGAATCGGCCCTCGATCCGATCACTTCCTTCCAACCTGACGTCGTGCTCATGGACATCAATCTCCCCGGCATGGATGGGCTGGAAGGCGTGCGGCAATTGACCCGTCGGCTGCCGGACCTCAGCATCGTCATGCTCACGGTGCATACCGATGACCAATCGCTATTCGATGCCCTGAGGGCGGGTGCCAGTGGCTACCTGCTCAAAAGCACACCGCCAACCCAGTTACTGGAGGCCATCAAAACCGTGAATGAGGGTGGTGCACCCATGAGCAGCAAAATGGCCCGCAAGGTACTGGCTTCTTTTCGCAGCACACAGGACACGCCCCTTTCTGACCGCGAAACCGAAATACTCAAGCTCCTCTGCGATGGACACAATTACAAAATCATCGCGGAGCAGCTCCACGTCAGCGGCCACACCGTGCGCAGTCACATCAAGAACATTTACCAGAAGCTACACGTCAACTCCCGGGCCGAGGCCGTTCGCAAGGCGATGAAGGACAAGTTGGTGTGAGGGGTTACTCCACCACAATGCGCTGATAGCGCTGGTGATAGCGCCCTCGAAGTTTGAGGAAGTAGGTTCCAGCCGACAGACCAGCAACGGAGATCTGGACCGTATTTTTCCCTTCGGTGAGGTTTAGGGGCTTTTCATATACCAACTGTCCCGTAGATGCAAATATCGAGATCGATATATCCTCTGCTTCAGGAAGCTCAATATCCAATTCAAATTCGCCAGTTGTAATCGGATTTGGGTACGGCTCACTTACCAGAAAATCAGCTCCTGTTGGCGCAACATCCACCACAGAACTATAGGTGAAGCTACCGTCGAGGTCTATCGACTTGAGTCGGTAGTAATAGCGCCGGGAGTCCAGTATCGCTTTATCCTGATGGGTATAGCTTTGCTCTTGATTGGGGTTGCCTGCGCCTGCGATACGGGCTATTTCCTGGAAAGCGGCTCCTTCTTCCGCCCGCTCCAACACAAATTCATCGAAATTCTCCTCTGTGGCAGTAGTCCAGTCCAAATGGATGAGTTGATGGAAGCGCTGGGCCTGGAATTTCAAAAGCTCAATCGGCAGACTTGCTCCGGTATCACCGGTGAGTATGGATGATCCATCATCCTGATAGGCCCAGTCCGTGAGGGTAATAGAGGCTCCATTCGCAGCTACATCCAGTCTGACCCAGCCGTATTTTATGCCACCACTATTGAATCGGAAGCCTAGAAATTTCCCGCTGTGCCCCATAAATAGCCCAGTATTGGTGGTGCCATTCCATCCCAAAAACTGGGAAGCTGCAGACCGCCAGGTACCCCCGGAACTTACGTTCTGGCTGGCATCCAGTCGATTGGGGTACCAGGTACCCGCTCCAGAAACCTCAACTCCACCTCTCAGGTATACCATGGCCGAACTTGTCCCCCCACGCTCAAAAAAACTGAGGGACCCAGCAGGGAGATAAATCATGGAGACTCCATCAGAAAATGGGGTATCGCTAAGCGAAGTATACTGAATCGTAGCCTGCGCCTGATTAAGGCCCCCAATTACGGCCCCACTCAGGGCAGAGTATTTGGCAAGGGAACGAAGAAATTTGGACGATTTTGGATTCATCATGTCTACTGTTCTTGAGTTTGGTGTTTTTCGCGGTGAAGATCCGGGTTGATCACCTGTACCATCTGCTCGATGGCCAACTGGTTCCCCAGAAATTCATTGATTTCCATGGCTACTTCGAAAGGCTGGCTGATGGCTTTTTGATGGTCGACAAAGCAGACTTCCACATTGGTCTGCTGGTCCAGCCATTTTTGGGACTGCTGTACGGTCTGCTCAAAGTTGCTCAACAGGTTGTAAGGCATCACGTCCTCCTGAACCCGGCCCATGCGAGCCAGCATCTTTTGCTGGGAACTGACAATTTCGCTCAGGTCCCTCTCCATGAAAATCACCTTGTAGTGATAGTTGGCAGGAAGGTGTTGTAGCTGCTGGGCCACGACCTTGACGACCTTATCCACCGCTCTGGAGACCCAGCGTTTGTCACGTGCCAGGCGCTTGACCGCCTCGTGTTCATAGTAACCAAGAGGATTGTTGTCATCCGCCTCCCGAAGTCCATCCGTGAAGAGTTCCAACCCACCTGCCTTGAGCATTTGCATCATCATGGAGGTGCCGGAGCGAGGCAGTCCCGATACAATCGTGATGGTCCCGCCGACATGCTCGCGAATTTCCCCCAGGATCATCCGCGCCGCATCGGGCTGATTGAGGCGTTCCTGGTAAACCCTGGCCATCCACCGGCGCGCCTGATTGAGGTTGGGAGCCAGTTTGAGGGCATTGGAAAATGCCTCCAACGCCACATCGTTGTGCTCCAGGGCATAAAGCGCCTGCCCCAGGTGCAGGTGCTGCATGGGCACGTGGTACATTAGTTCGATGGCGTGGAGCAGGTGCTCCGCAGCGGTCTGCGGCTCATTTTGGCGCAGCATCGCAACACCGAGGCCATGCCATCCGGCAGCATTTTCAGGGTCGATTTCCACTTCCCGTTCAAAGGCAAGTCTGGCATCCTCCCACTTTTTCATTTTGATAAATGCATCTCCCAACTGATGGTGCACACCCGCCCGCTCTGAGTCCAGTTCCCGAGCCTTCCTGAGACTTGCCAGCGCCTTGCGGATTTTGTTTTCAGCCAGCAATAGTTTGCCTTCGAGCAGAAAAATCGAAGCGGAATCTATTTTTTCTTCTAATACTTCCCGGATGTTATCAAAAACGATTCGGGCATCTCCTATCCGCTGGAGTTCCAGATAGGCATGCATCAGGTGCAGCCCGTACCGAAACTGCTCGGAGTACTCTTCGTGTAGCGGTTCCAGAATATCGATGGCTTCGTCAAACTGTCCGGTATGCATCAGCGACCGGGCCAGATAGAATGAATTTTCATTAACCGTCTTTTGAATGCTTTGCTCCGCGACTTCTCCTGGGTTTTCTACATATCCCAGTGCTATGAGTTGCTCCAGGGCCTGGGCTTCGATTTCAGCATCCAGTTCCGCACCTTCGGCATGCATTCCACTTTCCCCCTCGACTTCGTCCCAACTCGGAATAGGAGCCAGATGACCGGGATTTTTCAGCGCATTGACCAACACCTTCCCATCCATATCTCTTCCCACCGGCAGGTCCATCAGGGTAAGCAAAGTGGGGGCAATGTCCAGCAGAGTCGCTCCCATAATGGATTCCCCCTGCTTGATGTCAGGCCCCTGCATGCAAATGATGCCGTAAGGACTGTGTTCAATGGCTGGTCCGGCTGGCTCATGAGGAATCGCTTCCGGGCGGTTGTGGTCTGGGTGAAAACCGTGATCCGAAATCAGCATAACATTGGTGTCTGGTCCCGCCAACTGTAGCAGGCGTTCCAGCATCATATCATGGTATCGATACCCACCCGCGACCACATCTTTGTACATCTCAAAGTCTTCTTCTGAGATGTGGTCCCTTCTGGGTGGATGGTAGCGCATGAAGCCATGGCAGTAATGATCGATGGCATCAAAATATACCGCGGTCACATCCCACTCTTCCCGTTCCAGCAGATAGGTCGTAGCCGCCTGAATGGTGGAACAGTCAGCAGTTATATTGGCCAGGGTCGTGAGCCTCCTGTCTTTTTTCTGATCGATAGCAGCGGCCTGGGGCACAAATGGCAGGATATGCTGCTCGGTCAACTCGGCGGGGTGCACCCGTAGCCTGGCGAAAAACTCTGCCTTCTCTTCCGGATGGACGGTGCCTTTGGTGATGGGCCAGGGATCGCGTATGTCCGTTGAGGGAGCCTTCTGATAGAAATTGGAGATCATGGTTCCATTGATCGGCTCAGCCGGGTGACTGGGCCACCAGCCCACTACATTGGTTTTCAGTCCTTCCTGGGAAAGAATGTTCCAGAAGGCTTTGGTTTTGCGGTTGAGGTGCGTAATCGGTTGAATACCAGAGCCATCAGGCTTGGGCTCAGTGAAACCGTGAATGCCATGTTTGTAGGGCAGCTTACCAGTAGCAATTGATGTCCAAAGAATGGGCGAAAGGGGTGGATCCAGAGTCGCCAGACGTCCGTAGGAACCCTGCTGCATCATTTTTTGCAGGGTGGGCATGTAGCCTTTTTTCAAAAGCGGATTGATGACTTTCCAGTCAGCTGCGTCCCAGCCGATGAGGAGTAGTTTCGAAGCCGAGGGCTTGCGCTTCATAGGGAAGGGTGTTTGGGATTAATCGTCTCCTGATAGCTGCTAATTTGATCATGTGAGGCCTGTATCCGGGCTCCGCGCCAGGCCATGAGCCCTACGTACCCAAGTGCCAATAAGCCAAGTGAGCCATCGATGGGTATCTGAAAGGAATTGTGGTCTCCGTCCACAAGGGAAAGCAATGAGTCAGGTTGGCCAGAATTTTGGGGAGAATCTGAAGGACGATCCATTAAGTAATGGGGATAAAGTATTTAAATCCAATATTCCCAATTACAAACCCACCATCCAAAACAAATATTCGTATTGTGAATATTTATAACATGAAACATATTCCCCAGAACAGACTGGATGCGGCGAGTATCCCCCACCACAACACCAACCTACTGAATGACAGCCACTTGCAGGATTATAGAGCATTCTCTGTGTCTATAGATGGGATGTTTGGGGGGAATCCACTTTCCATACTGCCTGATCAGCCAGACCCAAAGTACAGAGGAGAAAAATGTTGATGAGCAGGGTGGACACTCACATCCCAGCCAGGACCTGCAATACCCAGGCCTGGCTGATGTGCTCCTGCTCCAGGCGGTTACCCTCGGAAGTGCTCAGCAGGCGCTGATACATCGCCTGCTCGGCCTCGGTCAGTTGTGGCAACTGCATGGGAGTAGGCGGTGCGACGGACACCGAGAATTTTCTGAAAGCCTCAAAGGTGGACTCGTCCATCAGCATCGATTGCGTCTGCGGAAAGTAGTTGCGCAGTTGGTGCAGCATCTGGAAGCCCAGCACAATGTCCTCGCGGGGTACGCCGAGATCCACCAGTTCATTGGCGACGCCGTACGAGGTCGCTGCACCCAGATATCCTCGCCCTTGAGGTCGATGTGGATCAGGCAGGCGTGGATGCGCTGGTAGCCCTCCCAGCCGATGTACATGAGATAGTAGTGGCCCTGGGCGTCGTCGAGGAGGTGATGGGTGTCGAAGTCTTCCTGCACGCGGGGGTTGTCATGCGGTGCGTGCTGCTCGATGATTTGGCGGATGAGGGCACGTTAGAACCATGCGGCGAGGTGATTTTGAAAAGGGGGGAAGTCGATCAGAGGCGCTTACCTTAGCTTTAGAGACTTGTCCCCAGACTTTACATCTCGATCCGAATATCCCCTCGATTTTTCAAGGAAATAGGAAGCTCGTCCGGCTTTATCCCTGTATTTCTTAAGTCCAGGTATTGGAGTTGGGCCATATCTCCGAGGTTCTCAGGTAGAGTGATCAACTGTTGATTCTCAGACAGGTCGAGGTATCTTAGCTGAGATAGCTGGGTGATAGCGTCGGGCAAGTGGGTGAGGTTCGCATTCCGTACCCTCAATTCCTCTAGCTCACGAAACTTGACGATGCTCTCCAATGCCTTTTCCATAGGGGAATTTGACAGATTCAATACCTTCAGACGAGGCAGCGGATCCTTCTCATGTTGTAGGCCGAGGGAAAACGCTTCCCAGGCCTCTATCTCCACCCTTATTTCCAATACTTCCAACCTGGATAGCTGCCAAATCGTAGGGGGGAATTCCCCAAAGTAAGTCCATCTCCAGTTCTTTCCGTTTTCGGAGTCAGGCAAAATCCGTAATTCTCTCAGATTTTGCAGGTTACCTATACTTGGGGGAATATTTTCAGCAGAATATAGGGTTAGAATCTGGAGCTTGCTTAGCTGTCCAATGCTGTCAGGAATGACCTCAGCCTCCGCCAAATGCAACACCTCCAGGTTTGATAACTGCCCCACACGCTCCGGGAGCTTGGCGTATGTAACGAGTTCTTTTAGTTGGGCCATTTCACCCAGTCCAGCCGGGAGCCAGTCATCCGTCCTCAATACCTCTAAGCCTGGAAGTTTAACAATCGCTTCTGCATCGGTGATGTTGTTCCCACGAACATCCAGAAAACGTAGGTTCTTGAGTTTGAGAATATCCTCCGAGATTGAATGTAGCCAATTGAAACGAAGGTCCAGTTCTTCGAGATTGGCCATCCCGAAGGCGATGGGGGGGATTTCGTTTAGATAACGACAGGAAAGGTCCAGATTTTTTAGATGCTCAAAATGCTCAAATCCTTCAGGGAAAGTAAATTGGGGCGGGAAATATTGTTCTAACCCTGTATCCCAAGGCATACTCGGTATCCAAAGCGCAGATCTCCACTCTTCCCATCCCCAATGTATTGACTCGAGCGCGGTAAGTTTCCTGGCAGACTCTGGAATCACATAGTCTTTGGGATATCTAGAGCAGCCCCAAATCGTTTTCAACTTCGAAAGGTGTTCTATTCCTTCAGGAAGGCGGCACGCGGACAATTCTTCCAGCCCTGTCAGTGCACGTATATCATCCTCTAACTCAAACGAACAGCTAAGGCGTTTGATGTGGGAAAGTCGTCTCCAATCAGGTCGAAGGGGATTGAAAGACCGGCGGACGTGGATGTGCAGCTCTTCTAAAAATGGGAGACGATAAATGATTTCAGGAAACTCCTCAAGCTCAGAATCACAAATTATGAGCGTGTGCAAGTGCGGAAGTTGCATCAAGCCTTCGGGAAGCTTCAATTGCTTATCCCTAACCCATAATCCAATGACGCGTAACTCCTTATATCTCTCAATGTTCTCAGGAAAAGACAGAGTAGTGCCCCAGAAGGCTTCCGTTTCATCGGTCAAATCCTCCGGGCTGCTTGCCATAGAGTAAAATTGGCCGTCGCGGTGTAAAAGATACCGCCCCGCCTCTTGCTGTGCCTTTTTTTTAGATAATAATCTGATATTTCCATCTGTAACTACACGTTGCCATGTGTCTGCTAACATTCCATCGAAACCGGGGATGTAGAATTTGTGAAATATCTCCTGTAGCGTCTTGACTACATTCTTATCCTGCCGCAGTGATGGAAAGACACTTATTTTATTTAATGTCAACCAAAGGAACGCATCCCGATCATCCAACTCTTTTTCATTGGTAAACTCTTCTTCCTCCCGGATATCCAACAACTCTCCCATTTCCTGCCGGATATCCGTCAACCATATTCTCGGAAATTTCATAGAAAAAGAGGCTTAAGTAATGAAATGCTTCTGACTCTAGGAAGAGAATGCCATCAAGCGAAAAGGTTACAGCACCGTAGGAGCGCTCCGTAGGTGCGCCCACTACATTTATGGGCACGTCTACGGGCCGCCTCTGGACATGCTGGGCGCACCTGCGGAGCGCCCTTACCCAGGATATTCAGCATCATTCGGCCAGTTAGCCGGATTCATCGCAATGTAGCGATTGATTCGCTCCAACTCATCCTGGCTGCGGATGATGCGGTCATTAAAGCCTCGTTGCCATTTGAAACCGCTTAAGCCTATCGCTCGGACAGCTTTGGTCGCTTCAGATTTGAAGCAGCGCATCAGTGAAGAGATATTGCGACGAGATGGACCTGCCTGATTGACATAACCGGGCGTTTGAGGAAGCCCTTCCAGCGGACGCAAAAGTGGAATCTCATATTCCGCTTGAAAAACCATCATATGCATGTGGTTAGGCATGATGACGTACTCTCCCAGGAAAATCTGATCCTGACGAATGTTTCTACTGCGTAGCCACTCCTGCTCAACAGCTAACCCTGCCTCAGTTAGCTTCACTTGATGATCCTGAATATCGCTAAGGCAGCACCTTCTATCCTGCACACAGATCGTTAGGAAATAGGCTCCGTCACTACCGTAGTCATAGCCTTGGAGGCGGAGTGAGTTCTTTCGAGGGGTTTTCATGGGAAGTCATTTTTTTCGTAGCCGTTGGGGCGTCTCCGCAGGCGCGCCCCGAAAGCCCCAAAGATGTTGTGGGGTGCACCTGCGGGGCACCCCAACCAAGTGCGCGAATGGATTTCTTCGCGCCAATTCGGCGCGGTACGGGCGCCCCGCAGGTGCGCCCGTTGGAGATTCTAGGTGCGCCTTAGGAGCGCCCCACTTCCCTACATATTCCGCCGATACTGCCCCCCCACCTCATACAGCGCATGCGTCACCTGTCCCAGCGTGGCGTACTTTGCCGCCTCCATCAGCGCATCAAACATATTGCTGTTGGAGAGGGCAGCCTGTTGCAGGTCCTTGAGGACGGCAGCGATTTGCTCCTCATCGCGGTTTTGGACGGCTAGGCGGTGGGCGATCTGGTACTCCTTTTCCTCGGGGGTGGAGCGGATCACCTCACCGGGTAGGGTGGTGGGCGAACCTTCCTTGGAGAGGTAGGTGTTCACGCCGATGATGGGCAGGTCGCCGTTGTGCTTTTGGGTCTCGTAGTAGAGCGATTCCTCCTGAATTTTGCCGCGCTGGTACATGGTCTCCATCGCGCCGAGCACGCCGCCGCGCTCGGTGATGCGGTCAAATTCGCTCAGCACCGCTTCCTCCACCAAATCGGTCAGTTCCTCGATGATGAAGGCCCCCTGTAACGGGTTCTCGTTTTTGGTCATGCCCAGCTCCTTGTTGATGATGAGCTGAATGGCGATGGCGCGGCGCACCGACTCCTCCGTGGGCGTGGTGATGGCCTCGTCGTAGGCGTTGGTGTGCAGGGAGTTACAGTTGTCGTAGATGGCGTAGAGCGCCTGCAGGGTGGTGCGAATGTCGTTGAAGCTGATCTCCTGTGCGTGCAGCGAGCGCCCGCTGGTCTGGATGTGGTACTTCAGCATCTGCGCGCGGGGGCTGGCCTTGTACTTGAGCTTGAGGGCCTTGGCCCAGATGCGGCGCGCCACGCGACCGATAACTGCGTATTCGGGGTCCAGGCCGTTGGAGAAGAAGAAGCTGAAGTTGGGCGCGAACCTGTCGATGTCCATGCCCCGGCTGGCGTAGTACTCCAGGAAGGTAAAACCATTGGCCAGGGTGAAGGCCAACTGCGAGATCGGATTGGCCCCCGCCTCGGCGATGTGGTAGCCCGAGATAGACACGGAGTAGAAGTTGCGCACCACGTGGTCGATGAAGTACTGCTGCACATCGCCCATCAGCTTGAGCGAAAACTCCGTGCTGAAGATGCAGGTATTTTGCGCCTGATCCTCCTTGAGGATGTCGGCCTGCACCGTGCCGCGCACCTTGCTCAGGGCCGCAGTTTTGATCTCGTCATACACCTCGCGGGGCAGCACCTGATCGCCGGTGACGCCCAGCAGCATCAGCCCCAGGCCGTCGTTGGTGGGAGGCAATTCGCCCTGATAGGTCGGACGAGCCACGCCTTTTTCAGCGTAAATCTTCTCGATTTTGGCCTTTACTTCTGATTCCAGGTCATTCTCCTTGATGTATTTCTCGCATTGCTGGTCGATGGCCGTATTGAGGAAAAAGGCCAGAATCGTTGCTGCCGGACCGTTGATGGTCATGGAAACCGAAGTCTTCGGATCGCAGAGGTCGAAGCCCGAGTAGAGCTTTTTGGCGTCATCGAGGCAGCAAATGCTCACGCCTGAGTTGCCGATTTTGCCATAAATATCGGGGCGATGGTCGGGGTCTTCGCCATAGAGCGTTACCGAGTCAAAGGCCGTCGAAAGCCGCTTGGCGGGCATGCCCTCCGAGACGTAGTGAAAGCGTTTGTTCGTGCGCTCGGGGCCGCCTTCTCCTGCAAACATCCGGGTAGGATCTTCGCCCGCCCGCTTGAAGGGAAACACCCCGGCGGTATAGGGAAATTCGCCCGGCACATTCTCCTGCAAGGACCACTTCAGGATGTCGCCCCAGCCCTGGTACTTGGGCAATACCACTTTGGGGATGCGCTGGTGCGAAAGGGTTTCGGTATGGGTCTTCACCCGGATTTCCTTGCCCCGCACGGTATAGACGTATTCCTCGCCAGAGTAGGCGGTCTGCTTCTGCTCCCACTCTTCCAGCAATTTCTGGTTTTGCTTGTCCAGCTTCAGGTTGACCTGCTCATAGACCTCCCGCAATTCCTTGATCAGGCGATCCGCATCATCGACGCCCGTTTGGCGGATGGTTTCGATGGATTTCTGGATGGAATAGAGCTGCTGGGCCACCTCGCGCTGGTCTTCCACCCACTCGTTGTAGTCGCGGATGGTCTCGGAGATTTCGGAGAGGTAGCGCACCCGCTTGGGCGGAATGATGTAAATCTTTTCGCTGGGCTCATCGTCCACCAACAGGTCGGTACGCAGGTCCGCGTCGGTCTTTTCGGCGATGGTATTCATCACCTCACGATAGACGCGGTTCATGCCAGGATCGTTGAACTGCGACGCAATGGCCGAATAGACCGGCATCTCGTCGGGCTTTTTGTCCCAGTAGCCGTGGTTGCGCTGGTACTGCTTTTTGACGTCGCGCAGGGCGTCCTGGGCTCCCTGCTTGTCGAATTTATTGAGCGCGATCACGTCGGCGTAGTCCAGCATGTCGATCTTTTCGAGCTGGGTGGCCGCGCCATATTCGGGTGTCATCACGTAGAGCGAGACGTCGGAGTAGTCGATGATCTCGGTGTCGGACTGGCCGATGCCAGAGGTTTCGAGGATGATGAGGTCAAATTGGGCGGCCTTGAGGATGTTGAGCACCTCTGGGATGTGGCGGCTCAGGGCCAGGTTGCTCTGCCGTGTGGCGAGCGAGCGCATATAGACGTGGTCGTGGTTGACCGAATTCATGCGGATGCGGTCGCCCAGCAGTGCGCCGCCGGTTTTGCGCTTCGAAGGATCGACCGACACCACGGCAATGTGCTTGTCGGGAAAGTCCATCAGGAAGCGCCGCACCAGTTCGTCCACGAGGGAACTTTTACCAGCGCCGCCGGTGCCGGTGATGCCCAGCACGGGGGGATTGGGCAGGCCTTCCTGCCGACGGTGCACCTCCTCCATGATCGGCTCGACCAGCTCGGGGACATTCTCTACGGCGGAGATCAGACGTGCAATGGCCCGGCTGCTGATGCGCTGCTTGACTTTGTGCAATACCGCCGTTCCGCTGCCATTGGCGGGGGCCACGTCACCGTAGGCTTCGGCCATCGCCTGTTTCCATCGCTCGACGGAGAGGTTCCCGGTGGGGAAGTCTGCCTGCTTCAGCAGGTCATTGATCATGCCCTGCAAGCCCAGTTCCCGCCCGTCGTCGGGCGAATAAATGCGCGTGATGCCGTAGGCGTGCAGTTCCTCGGCCTCTTCCGGCAAAATGGTGCCACCCCCACCGCCGAAGAGCTTGATGTGGCCGCAGTTGCGCTCCTGCAAGAGGTCGTACATGTATTTGAAAAACTCCACGTGCCCCCCCTGGTACGAAGTAATCGCGATGGCCTGCGCATCCTCCTGAATGGCCGTGTTGACGATCTCATCCGCCGAGCGGTTGTGCCCCAGGTGGATGACCTCCGCCCCCGAGGCTTGCAGGATGCGGCGCATGATGTTGATCGCAGCGTCGTGCCCATCGAATAGCGAAGCGGCGGTTACGAGGCGGATTTTATTTTGAGGGGTGTAGGTGGTAGCCATGGCATTGTTCATTGGTCAGGGAACATTGGTCAGTAGAAGAGAGGCCAGAATTCGGAGAAAAGAAGTCAGATGTCAGACCGTTTCACTGTGAGATCGCTGCGCTGTCAGAAGTGCACAGTGAGAAGACACCAAGGTTCTTGTCTCGCTTTCCTGAGCGAAGCGAAGTCCCGCTATCGGGATCGCAATGCAATGGTCTGACTTACTTCGGCTGCGCTCAGCACAAGTCTCGCAGCGCAGCGGTCTATTCTTCAAAATTACACAGACTAAAACGGGAGGGCAAGGAAAAAGTTAACGAATGGTCGTTAGGGTGATGAACACTTGAAGAGGTCGTATGGAAACCAAGCGCTTTTTCCGTATATTCCTGAAAAGAAAGAGCCATGACGCTTACCATATCTGATAGCCTGTTGCAGCAAACGGGCCTCACCGAAGCAGACCTCAAGCTATTACTCGCCATTCAGTTGTTCGAGGAAGAGCGGCTGACGCTAGGGCAAGCGAGTCAATTGGCTGGACTACATCAGATCCAGATGCAGCGGGAACTGGCCAAACGAGACATCCCCATTCATTATGGGGAGACTGAATTTCGACGAGATATGGAGACCATTAAGCGGCTCTGATTATGGTAGTTGTTAGTGATACCTCCCCTATCGCGAATCTGATCCTAATCGGCCAACTTGATCTTTTACGTGAAATGTTCCAGGAGGTAGTCATCCCTCCTGCAGTCCATCGTGAGGTAGAAGCCCTGGCTAACTTTGGTGTTGATTTAACTTCATATCTGAGTAATCAGTGGATCAGGGAAGCAACCCCTAATCCATCTGAGGATGTTCAAGTCTTGCTAAAAGACCTTGACCTAGGTGAATCAGAAGCCATTGTGTTGGCCAAAGAACTTAAAGCAGACTATCTCCTAATAGATGAAAGAGCTGGCACAGAACGGGCCATCAAGGAAGGAATATCTACTATTGGGCTGGTAGGGGTATTAGTCAAAGCCAAACAGCGAAGCTTAATCCCGCAGCTTGAGCCCGTATTGATAAAGCTCAAAGATGAAGCAGGGTTTTGGCTGGGGAAGAAGTTTATGGAGTCAGTGTTGAAAGAGGTCGGGGAGCGTTGATCGGATTTTATCCTCACATCCAGTTGCCCCCCCTACTGCTTCCACCACAAGATCCTCCAGGACTACTTCGCGGAGCAGTGGCGGGAGAAGTACGCGGAAGCAGGAAAATGAGCTTGAGGCAAAGCCATTCCCCACTCTATCAAAATTTCCTATTATATAGGATGTTTGATTTAAACCCACTTTCCCAGTCAAGAAAGTGAGAAGTTGTATTTTCGAGGTCAAAGAA
>CAYFIR010000074.1:0-31670 GCA_964343195.1 uncultured Bacteroidia bacterium
GAAAACGGAGTGGTCAGTAACATGGGAACTTTGAACCGCGAAACTAATGTCTAGCGAAGAAAGTTCGAAGTTTCCCGTTCTGCGGGATTTCGCTGTGCTCAACGTGGTTCAGAGTTCGTAGTTAAAAGTGCTGGTAATCAGATCTTGTTACATTCTAAATGGGTAATTACTTAATTCCGCGGGCACTAGCTATGGAACACCAACAGCGGTTTGCTGGCATACAGTGCCAGGCGACGGGTCAGGCTGCGGTGGAAAAGCCGGTCCAGAAATGATCGGCGATGGGTACTCAGGGCAAGGACGTCTACTTGCTGAAGTTCCATGTACCCTGCGAGGGCATCTGCTGTGTCCTTCCCTTCCACCTGTTGTAAATCCAGGTCGGCAAGGCCCGTTTCTTTACGGTAGAGTTCCAGCAGTTTGATGTGGTCTTCTTCGGTGAAGTTGGCTTCGCCCGGAGAGGCGACGTGAACCGCTATTACCGAAGCATCCAGGCTACTGGCAAGGCCGCCAAGACGGGCTGACACCTCATGATCTTTCTCCCTGAAATCCGTGGCATAGGCAATTCGCTTGATCGGAGAATAGATGGCCGATTCTGGAATGGCAAGCAGGGGGACAGCTGTCGTTTGTATTACGGCTGTCGTAACGCTCCCCAGCATTTTGTCCAGCGCGTTGGTGGCTCCCTTGGTACCCATCACAACGAGGTCAGGCTTCAGGGTCTTACAGACTTCTCCGATGGCATCCGCTGCAAAGCCGGTCTTTAGGACAGGCTTTATCTGGATGTCCTTTCCGGCCTCTTCTTCGATTCTTCTGTGATACACCTCCATTTGCTCAAGTGCCCGATCTTCTTCCTCCTCCTGGATCGCGGCGATGATGTCAGATGGGGCCAGCATATCGGCCGCGTGGGTGAGGTTATACACATGCAGACAGTGAATGGTAGCGTCCATTTTGTCCGCCAAAAAGATGGCATAGGTAAAGGCAGCATTTGCCGCAGAAGAGAAGTCAGTTGGAAATAATATCTTTTTCATGTGAGTCTGATTGGGGTGGCAGGAAACATAACCTAGCTAGTGATACAGGGTGGGACAATGATTTATTACGTCCTGTCGGATGACTTGTCGGGGTGTTACCACGCAGGGTCAAACTGGTCCAGTTCTTCAATAGAACGGGCCAGCAGGTCGATGCTACACTGTATATCATCGCGGTGACACATTTCCACAACAGAATGAATGTGCCGGGTCGGAATGGAAATACACCCTACGATTGAGCCGTCTCCTGCGCGTTGCAGGGCAGCTGTATCTGTTCCCCCTCCGATCAGGATTTCTCTTTGATGGAGAATGTCATGCCGGTCAGCTACCCCTTCGAGGAAACGTACCATGCGGCTGTCAGTGATCACGGAAGAATCCATCATTTTGATGGCAGTACCCTTGCCGAGCTGGGTTACATATTCATGTTCAGAAGCGGAAGGCAGGTCATTGGCTATGGTGGTATCCAACCCCAGTCCAAAGTGGGCTTTGACCCTGTGGGCAGCAGTTGTAGCCCCCCTCAGGCCTACTTCTTCCTGCACGGTGAAGACTGCATAGAAGTCGTGTGCAGGCATGGACATCTGTTTCAGCGCCTCGATCAGGATAAATACCGAAACGCGGTTGTCCAGGGATTTGGTGGAGACAGATTCACCGATCATCACAAAATCGCGTTCGCGGGTTCCTTTGTCTCCGACCTGGATATATTTTTTGACTTCATCTCCTGACATCCCAAAGTCGATGAAATAATCCTCCTTTTTGGGGGCTTTGCCGCGCTCTTCAGGGCTCATCAGGTGGATGGGTTTGCTGCCCATGACGCCGAGCAGGTCCTGCTTGCCATGCACGATGACTCGCTGAGCAGTGAAGGTCTTGGGATCAAATCCTCCCAGAGTGGTGAACCGGGCAAACCCTTTGTCGTCAATGTGAGTTATCATGAAAGCTATCTCATCCATATGAGCCGCCACCATCACGCTTTTATCTCCCCGGCCCCTCTTCAGAGCGATAATGTTGCCCATGGGATCGATCTCAACCTCATCAACCAGAGATCGAATTTCTCGCAGGACGATTTTTCGAATGGGTTCTTCGCTACCGGGAGCGCCAGGGGTAAGGCAGAGTTCTTTCAGGAGATCCAGATTCATTGCTAAGTTTTCCAAAAGTCAAGTTGTGAATGATACGCAAGTTGAAATTGCTTAGGGAAAATGCTAAATTTTATGTTGATAATCACAAAAACACACCCCAATAATTGAATACCGGGAGGGTACTGATATGAAGCATATCGGATGGATCATCGCCTTGTTAATCGGATGCCTCAGTGGAACCCAGGCCAAAACCAATGGCTTTTTTTTCACCCATTCGAATCGCTCGGTAAGAGTAGAAGTTGAGGTAAGACATAATGTAGTCCTGATTCCCGTCAGGATAAATGGCTCCTTTGAGATGAATTTCATCCTCGATACAGGGGTGCGCACGACGATTCTAACCGAGCCTTTACTGGCCAATTTTCTCAATCTGGACTCGCTACGGACCATCAAGGTGCGTGGGTTGGGAGAGCGGGAACCTATGGATGCGCACCTCGCCAGCAGTGTTTCCATGACGCTGCCCGGAGGGATCGAGGGCCGAAACCTCAACCTGTTGATTCTGCCCGAGGGAATGGTCTCCTACTCCGAGATGTTTGGCAAGCCCGTCCACGGAATCATTGGACATGACCTGTTCGAACGCTTTGCCATCGAGATCAATTATCAGCGTGAATTCGTGCGCTTTTGGGATCCCTTCCGATTGCCCAATATGAAAAGATGGGAGTCTCTTCCCATCGTCCTGCGCCGCGGGAAGCCCTACGTGGAGGCAACCCTGATTGACAGTGAGGGAACAGAGATTACCGAGAACTGGCTCATGGATACTGGCGCCAGCATGGCTATCAGCCTCTTCGAAGACGACCTGAACCTTCCTCAGCCTCATATTGATGCATTTCTGGGCCAGGGATTGAGTGGCAATGTGTATGGGAAGCTCGGCCGCTGTGATGCCCTGCGGCTGGGAAGCTTTGAGATGGAAGGAGTCATCGCGGGCTATCCTGAGCCAGAAGCATTGGGACTTAGCCAGACCGGAGAAGTCTGGTATGGAAACATCGGGGCTCAGGTCATATCGCGGTTTAGGGTGCTGTTTGATTATCCCCATCGCAGGGTCTATATCCGCAAAACCTCAGAGCTGAACCGGGAGTTTGACTACAATGTCAGTGGCCTGGAATTCCTCAGCCAGGGAACAGACTACGACACCTACATCATCAGTTATGTGAGGCCCGACTCTCCCGCTGAAGACGCAGGGCTGCGGGTAAACGATGAGATTCTTGGCCTGAATGGATTACCGGTTTTGGGCCGCCCGATTGATGAGTTGTATGGAAGCCTCAGCCGACGCGAAGGAAGAGCCATTTCGTTGAAAATTCGGCGGGGAGATGAAGTCCTGCGAAAACGGTTTGTCCTCATCTCCGAAATCTGATCACTTCTAATTTTTTGAG
The DNA here is from genome assembly GCA_964343195.1 of uncultured Bacteroidia bacterium. Taxonomy (GTDB): domain Bacteria; phylum Bacteroidota; class Bacteroidia; order J057; family J057; genus CAYVAP01. The sequence goes on from CAYFIR010000074.1 coordinate 3,520, forward strand.
CGTTTCTAAGTTCAAATCCTACATCTGGATGATGACAGATGGAGAATCGCCCAGTTTTTTTCAGATTGGGAATGATTTGGCTGCAAATGGCTCCCCATTTGCAGCGCAACAGCTCATAGCCCAATTCTCAATCCCACATGCCCCAACTATCCAACACCCATCTATTCCTTGCCGTCAACAATCATGGTGCAGAAATGGCCAGCGTCATGCGGCGAGACGATCAAACCGAATATGTCTGGCAGGCTGATCCCGCCCACTGGGGACGACACGCCCCAGTGCTGTTTCCCATTGTCGGCCGTCTGAAAGACAACGAGTATCAGTACGGTGAAACCACTTACTCCATGGGACAGCATGGGATAGCCCGTGACCAGGTATTTGCGCTGAGTGACAGCGGTCCCGATTTCCTGAATTTTACCCTGGAGGCCAGTTCCGCTACAAAAGCCAGGTACCCTTTTGATTTCGTCCTGCACATCCGGTACACTTTGCGGGGCAATGAGGTGGAGGTTGCCTACACCGTAGAAAACCGTGGAAGTGTCATGATGCCGTTTTCAATTGGGGCACACCCTGCTTTTAATTGCCCATTGGTGGAGGGAGAAAGCTTCGAAAACCACTATTTACAGTTTGAACAGCCCGAAACCTGCGAGCGGCATCTGCTGGAAGGAGGCCTTTTCAATGGCGAAACTGCGCCGCTATTGGAGGAAAGTGACCGAATAGATCTGACCGAAGAACTGTTTGCGGACGATGCGCTGGTGATCCATCAACCCAAATCAAAATGGCTGGCCCTGCGATCCAAAAGCTCCGATAGAGCCGTCCGCATCAGCTTGACAGGATTTCCCTATCTCGGGATCTGGACCAAACCTGGTGCTCCATTCGTCTGTCTGGAGCCCTGGCAGGGACTGGCTGATTATACCGACGCGACCGGGCTGCTTTCCGAGAAAAAAGGCATTCATCTGCTCATGCCCGGAAAATCTCATCGCGCTGCATATACCATTAGCTTTGAATAAAGTTGGGATTGTCGTAATATGAATGGAAACTACTACGGCAATGAATCAACTCAAGCAAGAGCGCTTTGAAGCGCTGGACATCTTCCGGGGGATGACCATCGGATTGATGATTGTGGTGAACACTCCGGGCTCCTGGAGTGCGACCTTTCCTCCATTGCTCCATGCCCCCTGGGATGGATTTTCCCCCACAGATCTGGTTTTTCCTTCTTTCCTGTTCGCAGTGGGGAATGCCATGGCTTTCTCCTCCCGCAAGTGGGACTCCAAAAGCCAGGGGCAGGTGCTGGGCAAGGTGTTCAAACGCTTCCTGATTCTTTTTGGTATTGGTTTTTTGCTGTACTGGTTTCCATTTTTTGAAATGGGCGAAGAAGGACTCAGGCTTTCTCCATTCAGCGAAACCCGCGTATTCGGAGTGTTGCAGCGAATTGCCCTCTGTTACCTGATCGGTGCATTGTTGATCTATTGGCTGAACTGGAAGCAACTGGTCTGGGTATCGGCAGCCGTATTACTGGGCTATTGGGGCATCTTACATGCCTTTGGCGACCTGACGCTGGAGGGTAACGCCGCTCGGCGACTGGATCTCTGGCTTTTGGGGCCAGACCACCTGTATAAAGGCGAAGGCATACCGTTTGATCCGGAAGGCCTGCTGAGCACTTTGCCTGCTGTGGTCAATGTGATTGCAGGGTATCTCCTGGGCAAATTCCTCATCAGCCGACCCCTCAACTATGAGTCCCTGGCCAATGTGCTGATTGTCGCATCGCTGATTCTCTTTGCGGGCTACCTCTGGGACATGACTTTCCCCTACAACAAGAAAATCTGGACCAGTAGCTACGTGCTCCTGACCGTAGGGCTGGACATGGTGGTGGTGGCGGTGATCATCTTTGCACGTGACATCGGGGACCGAAATGTCAATTTCCACTTCTTCCAGGTCTTTGGGATGAATCCCCTGTTCATCTACATCCTGTCCCAGTTCCTGGTGATTCTGATGTTTATGATTACCATAGGCGATCAGTCACTCTATGGGTGGATTTATGAGAATGCTTTTGCCTGGATCGGAAAATACTGGGGATCCCTGGCCTTTGCCCTGGTCTATATGTTCATCAACTGGCTGGTCGCCAAATTCCTATGGAACAGGGGCATCGTGATCAAGGTGTAAACCCTTTTGGGTAAGTCCGAGCATTTGCCACAAATAGCCCTCCTGTGGACGAAACAGCAGGGCCAGCATCATGAACAGGCCAGCCACGACCGCCATGGCTCCTGCGATGGATCCGTTGATCCAGGATGCCAGGTAATATCCTCCGAGAGAAGAGAGAAACCCAAACACCGCGGTCAGAAGGAGCATTTTGGGCAAGGAGTCCGTGAGCAGATATGCCGTCGCAGGGGGGACGATCAGGAATGCCACCACGAGGATGGCTCCGACTGATTCGAAGGAGAGGACAGTCGTTACCGACACGGCACTCATCAGCAAATAGTGCCAGAATGCGGTGGAGATCCCCAACCCTGCGGCATAGGCCGGGTTAAATGTCGTGATTTTGAGCCCCCTATATCCGAACCCGATCAGGGCTAGAATGAGCAAAAAGATGCTGCCCATTTGCCAGACAGCGACAGGGCCGAGGTTACTCCCGTCTGAAAGGAACCACAGGTCCAGTGGCACGTAGGCGATCTCACCATAGAGGACACAATCCTGGTCGAGGTCTACCTGCCCGGCAAAAAGCGAGATCAGAATGATGCCGATGGCAAAAAGCCAGGTGAAGGTGATGCCAATCGATGCGTCACTTTGGAGTTTGGCGCTGCGGTACAGCCACTCGATCAGGATGGTGGTCACAACGCCGAGGGCTGCTGCACCCAGCAGCATGGGCAGTGCGGCCCGGGATTCGGCGACGAGATAGGCGAGCACGATGCCCGGTAGTACGGCATGCGAAATAGCATCGCCTACCATCGCCATCTTGCGCAGCACCAGAAATACCCCTAGCAGTCCGCAGCTAACGGAGACCAGGGTGCCGGTGAGTATGATCCAGAATGCTTCCATTTTGGGACTGATTCGTAATTAGGGATTCGTTATTCGTAAATCAGGTGGGCTGGATAAGTTTGCTGATCACCTGCGATCGCTATTTCTTTTTTCCTGACCCATGATCAATGATTCCCATTTTGTTCGTAGGGAATAGGGCTCTCATGTGGGTCGGTTTGGGGCTTGCCCAGTTCCCGGAGTAGCTCAGCCTCGATCTCGGGGGTGAGTACGTGCTCAATGGCTTCGGCGCTGTTGTGTACGTGGTCAGGAGCGTGCTGTAGCCGACGGTTGAGGTACACTTCCCAAAGCCGGTGCAAGCGTACGACACGTCGACTTTCCTTCATGCCCAGTTCCGTGATTTGCCAGGATTTGCTTCCAGCTTTTTCCACGAGGTTTCGGCGGCGCAGACGGTTGAGTCCTTTGCGCAGTTCCTCGCGGCGGAATCCTCGGGTAGCTTGAAGCTCAGCCTCTGTGTGGGCATCGTATGGAGCACTCTTCTTGCGGTCCATCTTGTAAAATGCCTTGAGGATGTTTTCTGCCAGCATTTTGCGTGAGTTCTGGCGCTGTAGCTGGTAGCGGGCAAAAATCCCGCGCTTGGGAGCAAATCCAACCGAAACCAGCGCAACCAGGGTTAACAGCATCACGATCCAGGGGCCTGTCGGCATGGAGGGCGCGGCATATGAAACCCCAGCCCCGACATATCCAGCCAGCAAGCCAAATCCTGCTGAGAGCAGCAACATCACCACAAAGCGGTCCGTCCAGTAGCGAGCCGCGGCTGCAGGTGTGATCAGCAGCGCAGCCATCAGGACTACCCCCACGGCCTGTATTCCAACGGCAACTGCCAGCACCGTGATAGTAGAGAGCAGAAATTCCAGTGCCCGAACCGGATATCCTCGAGTGCGGCTGAAGTCCCGGTCAAAGGCGAGGTGTAGAAATGGCCGGAGAAACAGGGCGATTACCACCACCAGTACTACTGCTACCAATCCAAAAATCCACACATCCTGTTCGGTCATGGAGGCGGCTTTTCCGAAGAGGAACTTATCAAGACCAGCCTGATTGGCATTGCCGCTCTGCTGAATGGCGGTCAGCAAGAGGATACCCAAACCAAAAAAGACACTCAGCACTGCCCCAATCGCCGTGTCGGTTTTGAGCTTGCTGACATTGACTACGCCATCAATGGTCAGCAGGGAAATCCAGCCTGCTACTACTGCCCCTGCCAGTAAAATCAGGGGATGCTTGTCGCCACTGATCATGAAGGCGAGGCATACCCCCGGTAAAACGGAGTGCGCGATGGCATCCCCGATCAGGGCCCGTTTTCGGACGAAGGTAAATGTTCCCACGATGGCGGCACTGGCTCCCAGTAACATGGAGCCCAGGGTAACCATGCGTACATTGGGGTCGGAAAGGGTGAAGAATTCTATCATGGTTTTTCCGGGTCTCGGGCTTCTCGTACAGGAAACTCCCGGTTGCCGACGAGGTCAGCCACGCGCGAGAGGATGTTGAGTTTACCACCGTAGGCGGCTCTGAGGTTTTCCTGGGTGAAAACTTTTTCAACAGGGCCTTCTGCCACCAGTCGGGTGTTGAGTAATACCAGGTTGTCGAATACCTGATTGACCGTTTGCAGGTCGTGGTGGACGATTAGAACGGTCTTGCCTTTTGCCTGCATTTCCTTCAGGAGGGTAAGGATCGCCTCTTCTGATGCGGCATCGACCCCGGCAAAGGGTTCGTCCATCAGGTAAAGGTCAGCCTGCTGAGCCAGGGCTCGTGCGACGAATACCCGCTGCTGCTGCCCGCCTGAGAGCTGGGAAATCTGCCGACTGGCAAAATTGCTCATGCCAACCTTTTCCAGTGCGTCTGCGGCTATCTGCCTGTCTTCCCTGCTCAGGCGACGGAGCAAATGTCCCTTACGGTATCGTCCCATTTCGACGACCTCCCTTACGCTGATGGGAAAATCCCAATCGACGGATTCCCGCTGGGGTACGTAGCTGATGCGGTGTCTGACTTCGTCGAGCGACTGGTCAAATATTTTCACGTGGCCACTGCTCAGCTTCACCAACCCCATGATGGACTTGAGCAAGGTGGTTTTGCCCGAGCCATTGGGGCCAAGGATACCGATCAGCTTGCCCTGGGGCAGGGCAAAGTCTATGTCCCACAGCACGGGCTTGCGCTGGTAGGCGACGGTGAGGTTATGGACTTCTATGGAGCAGTTCATGAGATTGATTCGTGGTTCGAAATTGGTAAGAGGCTGTTTGGGGTTTGGTGTTTCGAGGTCAAACGCAGGATTTTTGACGGATAGCAAGAGATCCTTCGATAAACTCAGGACAGGATTTTGGGAGGAATACTGAGGTATTTCGAGCGAAATTGACGCAGCGAGGCGCCAAAAAGACAAGTTTGAGCCGCAAAGGAAAAATCTAAACAGCCTCTAACAGGGGCACCTGACTACTGATCAGTGAAAAATGATCACTTCAGGGCTTCTACTATCGTCTCAACGTTGTGATCCACCATGCCGAGGTAGGTTCCCTCGAGGGTGCCTGCGGCTCCCATGGCGTCAGAGTAGAGCGTTCCGCCGATTTCGATGGCATGGCCGCGCTTGTTGCAGCCTTCAACGACCGCCTCGAGCGAACGGGTGGGGACGGAGCTTTCAACAAAAACTGCCTGGATTTTGCGGGTGGTAATGAAGTCTACCAGTTCCGAGATATCGCGGAGCCCATACTCCGACACCGTTGAGATTCCCTGCAATCCCCGTACTTCGATATCGTATGCGAGGCCAAAGTAGGTGAAAGCATCATGGGCGGTGATCAGTACCCGCTGGTTTTGGGGAATCGTGCTGATGCGATTTGATACCGTTTGATGTAGGCTGTCCAATCGTGCGAGGTAGGTTTCGGTTCGCGCCTGATAGTCCGCTGCGTGTTCCGGATCAAGGTTTTGTAACTCTTTTCCAACGAAGGCTACGGCATCTGCCCAGAGTTCAACGTCAAACCAGATGTGCGGATCAAATGCATCCGCGAAGTTGGTGCTATTTACCAGCCTGGAACTATCGATTCCGTCAGCAACGGGTAAAACGGGTTTTTGGCGAGCCAGTTTTTCCAGTACTTCTCCCATTTTTCCTTCCAGGTGAAGTCCATTGTAAAAGATGGCACTGGCCTGGGTGAGTTCGCGAAGGTCTCCCTGGGTAGCCTTGTAAAGGTGAGGATCTACGCCGGGACCCATCAGGGTCACGACTTCTGCATAATCATCGGCAATGATGGCCACAGCGTCGCCAATCATGCCTGTCGTGCACACAATACGCATTTTCCCATCTTCCTGGCTGTTGTCAGATGGCGTGCAACTGACAGAGAGCAGGAGTGTAAGTCCGGGAAGTATGATGAAAAGTATCTGCTTCATTTATGATGTAGATATGGTTGTCGTAATAAAGGCTGGGGCAAGTTAGTTATTTTTAGCCTAATCTAAAACTAGTTTTCATGTACTCAAATATGTGGGTAGTTATTCGATGTTTGGATTGGGTAAGTAGTTGGACAGAATTATATAGGTATGGAGTATATGGGGATATGAAGGCAAATCGCTGCTTATGACCTTCATACCTCTCATTTGTAGTTATTTTTGAGCTCCTACTTACAAATGGGTAATGAATGGCAGGATAACAGCCATCAGGACAGGAACTATCGTTACTGTCCACACGGATTGCCTCGGGGGAGAGGCCTGGAGTTTAGCAGTTGTTTAGCGTGTAAAAAGAGGGTACTGGTGCCTGTGGAATTGATTAATTACTTCATTCCGAAAGCACTAATCCTCACTTCCCTGCCAGATCTCCCAGGCTCTTTCGGCCTGTAGCTCCAGCATACGCAGTCCATTGCAGGTTTTGGCTCCCTTGTCGGCGGCTCTCTCCATGAACTGGGTTTTTTCAGGATTATATACCAGGTCGTACACGTAGTGATCGGGTCCAAGGTCCTCGTAGGGAATGTCTGGAAACTGATGAACCTTGGGATACATCCCGAGAGGGGTAGTGTTGATGATGAGTGGAATCAGCGTGAGGTCCAGGTCATAGACATCTGTATAGCTGATGTGGTTATCATCGACGGGCTTTCGTGAAACCAGTCGATAGTCAATTTCCCATTCTTCCAGTACATACATGACGGCCTTTGAGGCTCCACCTGTCCCAAGAACCAGGGCCCGGTCTATGGATTGGCCTTCGAGAAACTCTCTCAGGGATTCCTCAAACCCATAGGCATCGGTGTTGAACCCTTTGAGGTGCTGGTCATCCATAACTTTTATGGTATTGACAGCCCCAATTTCCTCCGCTTCCTCAGAAAGCTCATGTAGGTAGAGCATGACATCTTCCTTGAAAGGAATTGTAACGTTGAGTCCCTTTAACTGAGGATTGTTGCGCAGCAGGTTTTTTAACTCACCTGCGTCATCCATTTCAAAGAGCTCATAGGCCGATTGGATGCTCTCGCGCGTAAATTTTTCTGTAAAATATCGTTTTGAGAAGCTATGAGAAAGTTTGCGACCGATCAGGCCGTATGCTGGCAATAATTCCATAGGAGATGAAGTGAGGGTTGGTTAGGAAGAAGTATTCATGAGGGCTTCCCCCAAATCAATCAGTAGTTGCCCTATATGCTTGCGACTTACTTTGTCTTGGTCTAACTGAGCAATTTCTTCCAGAAGTTCCTTTTTTGAAGCCTGTAGGTCTGCCAGCAGGGATTCATGCTGCTGTTCCATTCGTTGCTCCAGCTCTCCACGTGTATCTGCGACCAGGGTGGAGAGTTCCTGGCTTTGAGTTTCCAGTTGTTTCTCCAGAGTATTGATTCGATCGCTGAGAGCCGTCAGGGCTGGCCCAACAATGATCTGCTGTATGGCCTGCAACTGATCATCTGGTGTGCGGGAGGGGTCGGAGTTGTTATTCTTGGAATCAGCCATTAATGGATGAAATTGGAGTGGATGGTTGAGGCCTGTGTAGTCCCCAAATTATTGAGTTTTCAGCAAAGTCAAAGTATGTAGATCAGCATGGCCCGTCGTGTCCAGCCGCTGATCCTGCTGGAAAGCTTTCAATGTGCTTTCGGTTTCTGCATCAAAGATACCGTCTATCTTCAAAGAATACCCTTTTCCTGCCAGCATCTGTTGTAAATCCCGCACCAGGGCACTTTCATCTCCCCGCTGTGCAAAAACCAGACTGCCCAGGGTTTCAGAAGAGTCAACTGCCCCGGGAGTAGCCACCTGGGTGGAAGTGGATGCTTCAGGCAACCGGGGGGAGGCTTCAGACATTGGCCCGGTGGATCGGGTAAGCTTGTCCTCAAGGTATCTGAGAACCGCGATATACTGTTGATATCGAGCGACGATTTCTTTGGTTTCCGGGTCATCATCTTCGGGAGTACGCACGTCAATTCCATGCTCTGCCCAGGCCCAGCGTGCATAAGTGCCGGTTTCCTCTGCATACTGATAGTATTTGAGGAGTACTTCAGGGTCGTGGTAGTTGACCTCAATATCCGGATTAATCTCCCACTGATAATCCACCGGCGGATGAAATCTCCGATATTCCTGATACTTGAAAAAAGCGATCAGGGGTAAGGTGATGATCAAAACCAGATATAACAGACGCTTCATGGCGCAAGGTTAAGTCTAAAACACGGTGCAGCAAAATATAGACGCTTGTGGACTATTTTGCAATCTGGGCCCATTGAAACCCTAAGCTCGTCGTTATCAACTGGTTTAATTTAGTGATTAATCATATTTTAGTGACGATTTTTGCGAAGCTTCAACTCATAACTTTAGTATGAAAAGAATTTTTTCCTGGCTACTGGTGTCCTGGCTATTTGGTATTGCCTATGGTCAGCAACCTGACAGCCTTACGGAGGTCATGCCTCCCGTTACGCCCGAATATCAAATAAATCAAACAGCAGAAGTCGATTTCTTCGGCACTGACCGCAAAATCAACGACGGTTTTGCCCAGTTCGGAGATCCTGTTAGCTCCTTTATTTTCTACGCGCCAAAAATCGGTGAGGATGTACTGGTTCGTGAGGTGGGACAGCTTCGCTCTAAAGGAGATTTTTTCAAAAATCCTCCCCTGACAATTACCTATGAAAAAGAAGGAGATGTCGAGTTTGGGAAGTCCTACACTGTATTCCAGGGAGAAGATGGTGCCACGTATCTCCGGTACACACAATCTCAGGAAGTAAAAATTGGAGAGCCTTTTGAGGTCGAAGGACAGGAAGTCATCGTTACCCATGCTCCTGGTATGGATAACGTGGCCAAGAATCAGATGGGCCTGCTCGTAACCGTCAAGGGAGACAGCAGTGAGGTAAAAGACCTCGCGTTCATAACCGCACCTTTTGAAGAAGGAGAATCATACGGCAGCATATCGACGCTGAATGCATCCTATCTACATACGGAGCCGGTCGCCTCAGACGGAACCGTAAGCGCTGATGGCTTTGTTTTTCAGATTGCGTCAAATCCCGATTCCCCCTACAACTTTGGCGAAGGCAAGCAATATGCCTTCCGGGTTACCGAGGTGATGTTCCTGCCGATCGTGATCGTAGTATTGATCCTCGGTGCCATCATCTTCACGGTTTACTTTGGCTTTGTCAATTTTCGCCGTTTTGGGTTGGCTATCAATGTGGTCCGCGGGGTTTATTCGGACCCCAATGAGGAAGGGGAAGTATCCCACTTCCAGGCACTTACTGCAGCCCTGTCCGGGACAGTCGGATTGGGGAATATCGCGGGTGTGGCCATCGCCATTTCGGTGGGTGGTGCTGGTGCTACCTTCTGGATGATCCTGGCAGGATTGCTCGGCATGTCCTCCAAATTTGTGGAATGTACCCTGGGGGTGAAATACCGCACCATCGACAAAAAGGGAGAAGTATCGGGTGGTCCCATGTACTACCTGAGTCAGGGGCTGGCCAATCGCGGTCTCAAAGGCCTCGGAAGAATCTTTGCAGGATTCTTTGCCATCATGTGTATCGGAGGTTCCTTCGGTGGAGGCAATATGTTCCAGGTCAACCAGGCCTTTAAGCAATTCTCCAGTCTGTCCTTCATGGAAAATACCTGGATTGCTTCCAATGGGTGGTTTTTCGGAGTCATCATGGCAGCCCTGGTAGCGATCGTGATCATAGGCGGTATCCGCAGTATCGCGAATGTGACCGACAAAATCGTGCCTTTCATGACAGTGATGTATGTGATTGCCGCTCTGATTATCATCTTTATGTACATCGGGGAAGTACCACAGACATTCGTGGACATCTTTGAAGGAGCCTTTGCGCCCAAAGCCATTGCAGGTGGTTTCATCGGGGTCTTGATTCAGGGCTTTCGTCGGGGAGCTTTCTCAAACGAGGCCGGTGTCGGGTCTGCTTCCATCGCACACTCAGCGGTAAAGACCAACAATCCCGCTTCTGAAGGAATCGTAGCCCTGCTGGAGCCATTCATTGATACCGTAGTCGTTTGTACCATGACCGCCCTGGTGATCATCATCACAGGTAATCACCTGAACCCTGGCGACATCGACGGCGTAACGCTCACTTCCCAGGCATTCTCATCAGAGATTCCATTCTTCAAGTACCTGCTTGCGCTGGCCGTGATCCTGTTTGCCTTCTCTACCATGATCACCTGGTCCTACTATGGCCTGAAGGCCTGGACTTACCTGTTTGGAGGTAGCCGTGCGGCTGACATCACCTACAAAGTGCTTTTCTGCTGCTTTGTAGTCGTTGGAGCGGCAGCCAGCCTGGGGTCGGTAACCGACTTTAGCGATGCGATGATTTTTGCCATGGCCTTCCCCAACATCATCGGACTGGTCATCCTTGCCCCTGAAGTACGTCAGGAGCTGAGAAACTACATCGGCAAAATCAAAAGCGGTGAGATCGTGAAAGTGAAGTAAAGGACGGGTTGAAGTCAGCCGCAGGACGATCAGCCTCATGCGCGATTCGTTTCGAAAGTTGACGAGCGGTACTTCATAATCCCCCTGAAAAACAGAACGACCGTCAGGAACCAGTATCCTGGCGGTCGTTTTGCGTTGTGAAAGTGCAAAGAGTTTTTTCAGCTACTGTACTTCTGCCAGGTTGATTGTCAGACGGTTATAGTACACAGTCGTGTTGCCTTCAAATCCGGAATCGGTGCCAAACAGGAACCATAACCGCCCCTGATCGTCAGAAGTCGCAAAAAATTCCCTGGTAGAATTATCACTTTCTATGAGCGTCCATTCAAAGTCTTCGCCCTCGATCCCGATGGTGCGCATCACGATGCCGTCATCCCCTCCGGTTGACTGGTTGCCGAGGTCATAGTTGGACAGTCGCATCATTCCGCCACTGCTTTCCTGAACCACTGGAGCCTCTCCTTTTGCGCCAGCCTTGAGGTAGACACTGGATCCGGGACTCCCCCCGATCCCGACGGAGCTTTCGGGATATTGAGAGGCAATCTGCACCTGAAACAGGATCGCATACTCTGTATTGGGCCTTAGACCGGTGAACTCCCGATATATAAACATCAGGAGATCGTCGCTTTGGTTGGTGCCTGATACCTTGAAGGCTGGCTTGGTATTATCGAGTGGAGAAGGAAGCAGGGCCAGTTCACTGCTCAACTGAAACTGTCCCTCTGCTCCTGCGGGGTAGTCTGCAAATTCCGCTTCCCAGCCTTCCAGGCCATTGGTAAAATCGATGCTGGTATTGAAGGACATCGGGATATCCTGATCACAGCCTGTAAAGCTCAGCGAAAGGCCCAGCAGGGCAATCCATAAAAATCTCATAATTGGTTGGTTTTGCTTGTCTGTTAATAGTTTCCTGAGATGAGACGGAAGCTACCGGGACAAAGATGCATGTCCTTTGACTCTTTCTGATTCATTTTAGTTAGATATCCTAAAATACTACATTAGGGAAGTCCCGGCTCTGCTTGTAAGAGCAATAAACGCATCTATTTTTCACTAGTACTCCCGCCACATGTTTTTCTATAGGTTGCTCTGCTCGGTTTTCCTCTTTTTACCCTCCATCTCCGGAATTACCCAGCCCCTCCATGATTTGTGTAGCCAGGCAAAACACCTCGAAATTGGGCAGGTGTTGTACGAAGAAGACAATCGGCTGGCCAGTATCACAGAGGGGCAAATTCCTCATGAGTCGCCGCGCACCTGTATCAAGACATTTGAAAATGATCTTTGGTACGAATTTACTACACAGTCCCCCTATCTGTTTTATAGTGTAGAAGTCGAACCACTAGCCTGCGAAAGCCCCGCTGGCCTGCAAATGATCATCATCAAAGCGGATACCTGCGATCCCGATTCGTTTAACTACACCGCCTGCATCAATCCCTATGCGACAGAACCGCTGGAGTTATACTGGGAAAATCCTTTTCCTGGAGAGCATTACTTCATCTATGTTGATGGGTATGACGGCAACATTTGTCAGTTTCGGCTGAGCCTGAAGGGCTACGAAGAAGATCCCCGCTCCGAGCATGACCTGCGGCGCATGCGGTATGACGCTGACCACCCGGAGCCAACCTATCTGGGTGCAGGGATCAGCAGCCAGTTCATCAATAATGAAGTGGTCCTCACCTGGGAGGCCGACACCCGCGACGAAACAGAATTTTTCCTGATCGAAAGGGTCTGGATCAACGGGTTTGATTCGACCCTCGACGGAACAGTGGTGGCAACTGTCGAGCCTGCCAACTCAGTGGGGACCGATCTGACCCATACTTACCAGTACATCTACAGCCGGACTTTTCCCGATGACCGGGAAGTTTGCTTTCAGGTGGTACGGGTATCCCCTGAACTGGAACGGAGCTATTCGGAAGTGACCTGTGTGACCACAGACCTGATCAAGGATTTTTTCATCAGTGAGGTATATCCCTATGAGGAGGAGCCAGCAGGAGTATTTGCGATCAAGTACATCAATCGACGGCGGCAGGACCTGGAATTTTCTGTGTATAACTGGGATGGCAAATTTATCAAAGGCTATGTCCGAAAGCGTGAGCCTCTGACGGATGGGGTCATCACCATCGACATGCGGGGCTACGATCCTGGGGACTACTGGTTGGAGGTGAAGGGCAAAGAGGGAGCCTTTCGGAGGCCGTTCAGGGTTCCCTGATGAAATTATTCCTACAATTTTTGCCTCAGGTAGTTGAAAAGGGAAAGTCTAGTGGCGAAACTTGTCAGCTTTCCCTACATTACTAAAGCTCCTTGGCCAACAAGGAGCTTCACCCACAATCTTTTTTATGAATTCAACTTCCCATACACGTCTGGAGGTGATGCAGACCATAGAACTGTCAATGCCCGCTCTGCTAGACAAATACCTCCTGGATATCGAAGAAAACTGGCAACCAGCCGACTTCCTTCCAGATTCAGCCAATCCGGATTTTTATGAAGAAGTTCAGGAACTTCAGGCACTGGCTCAGGAAATCCCATACGACTTATTTGCGACTTTGATCGGTGACACCATTACCGAAGAGGCTCTGCCGACCTATGAATCCTGGCTGATGTCTGTACAGGGCGTTGACCAGGAAAATAAAGTAGGGTGGACTCAATGGGTACGAGCCTGGACTGCCGAGGAAAACCGCCACGGGGACCTGCTCAACAAGTACCTCTACCTGTCTGGGCGCGTAAACATGCGTGAGATGGAGGTGTCTACCCAGCACCTGCTTAATGATGGATTTGACATCGAGACCAGTACTGATCCCTACCGCAATTTCATCTACACCAGCTTTCAGGAACTGGCCACCAATCTTTCTCACCGACGGGTAGCCTCTCAGGTAGCTCGCCTGGGGAATAAACGACTGGCCAAAATGTGTGGCGTTGTAGCCTCGGATGAGATGCGACATGCCAAAGCGTACATCGACTTTGTCCAGCGCATATTTGAGTTTGACCCAAGTCAGGCGATGCTGGCCTTTGAGGACATGATGCGCAAGAAGATCGTCATGCCCGCCCACCTGTTACGCGAGTCTGGAGGAGAAATAGGAGACCTGTTTACTCATTTCTCGGATTCGGCCCAGCGAGCGATGGTCTATACCACCCACGATTACATCGACATCCTCCAATCACTGCTGGAAAGGTGGAAGATCGACTCCATACGAGAGTTAGACGAATCCGCAGAGCGGGCTCGTGACTACCTGATGTCCCTTCCGAAGCGACTGGCCCGCATTTCTTCCCGCATCAAAATCCCGGAAGCGGTTCACTCCTTCAAGTGGATCAGGGCATAACATCGATCTACAGAGCCCAATGAATAACCCCCCTCACTGCTATTGGTGGGAGGGGTTTTGTGTTTTTTTGAGTAAATTAGAGAACCAACCACAAGAGGTAGCTTTCATGACCATCAACCTGCAACCCTTTCTTTTAAGCGTGGACGACTATCACCGCATGCGAGAGGCCGGTATCCTGACCGAGGATGACCGGGTAGAGTTGATCCGAGGACAAATCTACTACATGAGCCCCAAAGGAAGTCGACATAGCAATACCGTTAATCGGTTGACAAAGCTGTTTTTGATCCACCTCATGGACAAAGCAGAAGTGCATAGCCAGAATCCAATTCGGTTGTCTAATGCTTCTGAACCAGAGCCAGATTTAGCTCTACTGACTCCCCCTCTAAGTCGATATGATGACCGGCTGCCTATTCCCGAGGATGTTATACTAGCAGTAGAGGTGGCGGATACATCCCTGGCACATGATCAAAATTTAAAAGTCTCCCTCTACGGTCAGGCTGGAATCCCCGAGCTTTGGATCGTCAACCTTCAGGAAAACGAAGTAGAGGTGTATCAGCAGCCTCAGCAAAATGGCTACAGGATACGCACCCGCTACCAGGCCCATGAGCAGATTGAATTACCCCTAACCGGAAAAATGCTCTCCATCGCGGAGATGCTGGGGCTGGGCTAAGCAATGAAAATGGTCTGACGCCATGAAGGCCCGTATCGCGGTATTTTCCCGAATCAATCTCCAATCCAGGTATTTTTTCCCCCCACCTGTAACCAATTGCAGCAGCTGCATTATGTTGTTGTCGAATGAAAAGATGGATGCGGCGCTTGCGGCCAGCTAATCAACCTTAAAACTGTATTTCCTTTTTCATCTCTCCATTCACTCCTGTGACATGCTATAACCTGACTGTGTAGTCAGATCGTTACTGCTGTTTGCAATTCGCAAATGGTCAGACTGTCCCTATGTGAATCATTTTTTCCCGCTTCCTCTGAGGCAGTGGGCATGGGGAAGCTATATGCAGGCTGGAAGGCCCACAACGGCCTTTGCAATCGAAGGAAGGGCCGTTCAGCTCACGAGGAATTACGAATCATGGATTCGCTATCTGCCCTCCAGGCAAATAATATTTTCACTCATAATCCTGGAATGACATGGCATTGGAAAAACTATCCCCCCGCCAGAAGATGATCAACATGATGTACCTGGTCCTTCTGGCCATCCTGGCGCTCAATGTGAGTGCCGAAGCCCTCGACGCCTTCGTGCGGCTCAAGAGTCAACTGCGCGAGACCGCTGTTGAGGCCAATCGAAATGGCGACGACCTGATCCTGCGCATGAAGGCAGAGATCGACCGTGAGGTGGAAAATCAGGGCAAAACCACCAACGTCGGCCTCAAGGATACTCTCGAAGAACTTAAATCCCGTACCCGTAGCGTCATCACCCTGATTGAGCAGCACCTCGACACCATCGAGGCCATGGCTGATTGGGACCCTGAACTGGCCGAGTATATCCGAAAGGACGAGCAGGAAGAGAACCTCCGCTACTGGATGGGGCGCGATGAGTCAGCCAATCAGCGCCGGGGCAATGGGCAAGCCTACGCCTTGCGTGACAGCTTTGACCACTACTTCATGTACCTCGCCGATCTGCACAACTCGCAGGTGGTGGACTCCCTCCGAATCGAGCCGACTCTCACCCAGGACCCCCAGAGCACCCTCGATCCTGGTAAACGCTGGGAAGAAAGCACGTTTGAGGGACCTGTAGTAGGTAACCTCGCGACGCTGGAAGCCCTCAAGCTCGAAATTTACCGGAGGCAGCAGTCGCTGCTGGAGCTACTCAACACCCGTCTGGGAGTCAACGCCTTTGTGCCTGACACGGTGATGCCCATCTCAGCACCACTGTCGCGCATTGTTCCAGCGGGGCTACCCTTTACCACGCGGCTCTATGTAGGCATGTCCTCAAAGTCCATCACGCCGGAATTTGCCAGCGGCTCGGGAAGCATACAACTCGAAGACGGTGGCAACACAGCCATCCTGTCGGTCATGGCCAATGGCAACGTGGTTCCAGTTGGCGAAGCAGAAGGCATCCAGCGCTACAGCGCCGTCATCCGTGTGCCCAAGGCCACGGGAGGATATCAGGAACTTACACTTGAAGAGTCCTTCACCGTGCGAAAACCCGCCGTGTCCATCACTTCTGCCGCCGTCCAGCAACTCTACCGCAACTGTGGCAACGACCTCTTCATAGATGTGCCAGTGCTGGGAGAGCTTTATGATCCCCGCGTGAGTGCCAGCGAGGCAACCATTCGCCAGGCCAATGACAACCCCAAACGCTTCCTGATCATCCCGACGGGCCGCCGCTCCGTGGTGACGGTCAAGTCGCAAACCAATGGGCAATTGATCGACATCGACCAACTCACCTATAACGTCATCGATCCGCCCAAGCCCAGCCTGGAACTGCTGGTAGAAGGTCGTCCCTACAGCCTGACCCAGAGCATCCCGGCCAACAGTCGTTTCTCCGTACGGTTGGTCCCCGATCCGGAATTTCGGCGTAGCCTGCCCCGAGATGCCCGCTATGGGGTACAGTCGGTGGAGTTTCTGCTCAAGGACGGCCTACAGCCTGCCCGGGTGGTGGGCCAGACCAATCTTCAGGGACGCGATGCTACCCAGCCTCTACAACTACGGGTACCAAGCGAGGTGCTGCGTGCCCGATCGGGCAGCAAGCTCTTTATTCGCGTCAACGGGATCCATCGGGTCAACTATCAGGGCAACCGCGTTCCCGATCAGCGCTTTAGCGAATGGGACCGAACCTTTGCCATAGACCTGAGGTAGGGCTCCATAAAATCCGCTGCACACACGGAGGGGCACCACGGACGCAAGTTCGGGTGCCCCAATTTGTTGTCGTGCTTAGATGGATTGCGCATATGGTCATGACAGTTCCAATAGATTGATAATGAATAAATTTATTACCCTTTTATTTTGACGGAAAATGGCACCTTTCAAATTTGGAAGTCTGTTATGCGCGGTAATATATTGAGGGGTAATTCTGACTAGTGGATATTCTTCATTGGATATTTTGTTCGCTAAATGGAACAAATTTCCTGATTTGTAGGATCATAAGGAAGTAACTGCAGCTGATCTTCAAATACGTTCGGTGTTTGAAGTAGATTGTTTTTTAGAATAGTCAAAGCCCCAAAATGGCGATTTGGAGCCTCCCCATAGCCTAACTGCCTCAATGTCGTCTGTTCTCGCCAAATTCGACCCCCTATACCTCTGCCAACACTTCTGACCGAATTTCCTTTGCCATTTTAATTCTGATTTAAAACCTGAAACTGGAAAAGAATCTTCTTTTTCTGACCCATCACTTTTTACTCCAATTTTCTTTATGAAAACTCCCCTATTACACTTCTTGTCGCGCCTGATGGCTCTGGCGCTTTTGTTGAGCCTTAACTCTGCGCTTGCCCAGAGTTTTTCTCTTTCCGGCGACTTTCTTGGTGGAGACACCTATGACCGCATGGGTACTTCGGTAGCGATATCCGCCGATGGAAATCGCGTTGCCATGTCTGCCCCTAACTGGGATGCCAATAGTAAGCACGAAGGGTATGTGCGTGTCTATCAACGTAATGGCAACAACTGGGACCTGATGCCCGACCCGGATGGAGTCCTGAAGGGCAAAAATCTGACCGATGATTTCGGGTGTTCAGTTTCCCTATCTGCAGATGGATATTGGCTGGCAGTAGGAGCATCTGCTTTCCCTTTGATGGCTAATGGCGCCAAAAACCTGGAAGGAGAAGTGCGTACCTTCTGGTGGAACGGCAGCGAAAACAAGTGGATTGAGTTTGATGTAGCACTCACCCCCGATCCAAGCCGCGCAGCTTGGAAATTCTTTGGGGCTTCGGTTTCCTTATCTGATGATGGAAAACGACTCGCCATTGGTGCACCTATGTATTACAATGCTGCCGAGCGCCTGCGCAGTGGGTATGTACAGGTTTATGAGCGCGACGATGTCAACGATGAGTGGGTACTTCTCGGCGCAGATATCGATGGTAAGCTGGGCGATGACCGTTCTGGTTTTTCAGTTTCCCTGTCTGGAAATGGGGAATACCTTGTGATAGGTGCTCCTTACACATCCGGAGCTGCAACCGGAGCAGGCCGCGTCAGGGTATATAAGTGGAGTGGTAGCCAGTGGGATGAATTAGGTGCTGGCATCAATGGCTCTGTGATGAATGGCTATCTTGGCTATTCGGTTTCGATCTCGGATGATGGACAGCGGGTCGCAGTCGGCGAACCAGGTAGTGATACCAAAGGCATCCGTACGGGGCGTACCCAGGTATATGAGTGGGACGGTAGCGATTGGAGCCCAGTGGCCTCCGCTCCCATCGAAGGCGAGTCTGTTGATAACAATGACGGAGCTGCGGTTTCCTTATCGGCTGATGGAAATACGATTTGTGTGGGTGCGCCTCGTAACCAGGACGATGGATTTGTCGCGGGTCAAGTACGTCTCTTTACCCTGGTACCAGACCCATCTAACGCGGGTCAGATGATGTGGAGTCAGGTGGGTTCTGATGTATATCCGACAGTCAACGCTGGGTTCTTTGGCAATGCGGTTTCCCTCTCAGGAGATGGACTCACATTCGTCGGAGGAGCTGCCTATGCCGTAGGTCAGCGTGGAGTAGTGGAGGTGCATACCCTGCAAGGATTGCCTCCGGCTGCCCCGAAAAATCTGGTAGCTGAAGATCTTGCTTTCCTTGCATTGATTCAGTGGCAAGACAACAGTAGCAATGAAGATGGATACCGTGTATATCGCAACGGTGACCCGACTCCAGTAGCAGACATCACCAACGGCGACACCTGGTTCTGGGAAAATATCATCCCCCTGGACGGACAGACGTACACCTATGAAGTCGAAGCTTACAATGCCTTTGGAGCTTCGACCAGGGTAAGCGTGGACTATATCAGCCCAGATCCGGCCACCTATCTGCCGCTGACACTGGATCCCAGTCCCTGCTACAATGTGGGAGCCCAAACACTCACATGGACGGTAATCAATCCCAATGCTTACACGGTTCCATTTACTTCGTTTGTGTGGAATAGTGGGCAGACTTTTAACTTACGAGCACCCGCTGGCACCAGCACATTTACCTCCGATGTGGTCGGCACTGGTGCAATGGATAATGCTACAGGCATCTACTTCTGGGAGGCGGGAGGCCTTACGATTGCCAGTGAGGTTCCAACCCTTGATCTGAGCTCTCTGCCTACCAACTGCCGCCTGGGCAATGTGCAGCCCGCTCTGCCTATGCCCGAGATGGTCAAGGGGCCACAGGCTCGTCCCAACCCTGCTGCCTGGCTGGCCAGCCACCTGGAGATTGCCCCCAATCCTACTCAGGGTATGCTGCTCGTGAACCCGCTGACCCAGTCTGAGCAACCTGCTGCCTTCGCAGTATCCAACCTCATGGGCCAGGAACTGATACGCACCAGCGGCGATCTGTCACGTGCGACCAAGCTCAACCTGAGCGAGTTCCCTGCGGGGATTTACTTACTGGAAGTTCGCACCAGTGGCATCAGTGCCAAGTTGAAGATTGTTAAGGAATAACCTCTGGATGTTTCCCTAATCAGCTTCAATTTCTTGAATCTCTAGCGAGGCAGCCAACGAAATGGCTGCCTCGCTTTCTTTCGGGAGGAGGTGTTACGCCAAAAGGAGTGAAGTAGTTGGACAGAATTTGACCTTCATACCTTCATTTCCTCCATACCTCTCATTTACAGTTACTTTGGATCTCCTACTGAGGAAGCAAAACCTGCGTTATTTTTCCCTATTTTTGCGGCGAAAAAATATAGCTAACAAATGTATGTTTGCTATACTGCCAGAAGCCTGCATTCCCATGACTTGACCTCTGGCTTTTAACTTTTTACGCTAAAAAAATCATCTATATGCCGCTTACGCTCACCACCTCCGTTGACCGACTGAAAGAATTCGAAGCCCGAGAGCCCGAGATCGTATTTGCCTGGAGCGATCCGGAAACCGAGGCTCGTGGCTGGCTGGTCATCAACTCCCTGAGAAATGGCGCCGCTGGTGGGGGAACCCGGATGCGCAAGGGGCTCAAAGTCGAGGAGGTCATCTCGCTGGCCAAAACCATGGAGATCAAATTCAACGTGGCGGGGCCTCTGATTGGAGGAGCCAAGTCCGGCATTGACTTCGACCCGGAAGATCCCCGCAAAGAGGGGGTTTTGCGTCGCTGGTTTGCGGCTATTACCCCTATCCTGAAGCAGTATTATGGCACCGGAGGGGACCTGAATGTGGACGAAGTAACCGAGGTGATGTCCATTACAAGTGAGTTGGGGATACACCATCCTCAGGAGGGGGTATTGCAGGGATACTTTAATCCCAATCCTTCGATGCGCGATCAGATCCTTTGGCAACTGGCTGAAGGAGTCAGAAGGAGGGTGACCCACTGGGACTATGCTCCTACGACCGATGCCAAGCACATCACCGTTTCGGACATGGTGACGGGCTATGGAGTCGCCATGGCAGTCAGGCACTTCTATGATCTGTGGCAACTGCCTGGGAAAGGCAAGCGTGTCATTGTACAGGGCTTTGGGAATGTAGGGGGGGCAGCGGCTCTCACCCTGGCGAAGGAAGGCTATAAAATTGTAGGCATCATCGACCGACGAGGCGGCATCATGGAGCCAGAGGGGTTGAGTCTTGAGAATGTCAAGGAACTTTATCTTGGCAGGCATAAGAATCATCTGCCGCTTGACAACATCATTCCATTCGAGCAAATCAACCGTGAGATCTGGCAAATGGGAGCCGAGGTCTTCATCCCTGCGGCGGGCTCCCGCCTGGTGACCCGCGAGCAGGTGGATGCGATGGTTGCTGGCGGCCTGGAGGTTATTTCCAGTGGAGCCAATGTCCCCTTCGCAGATAAGGAAATCTTCCTGGGACCTATAGGCCTGCATACAGATCGACAGGTGGCCGTTATTCCTGACTTCATCGCGAATTGTGGCATGGCCCGGACATTTGCCTATTTGATGCAGCCTGGTGTGGATATGGGAGACGAAAGCCTGTTTCCAGATCTTTCGGATACTATTTTTCAGGCATTGAGTCGCACCAGACAACTTTGTCCCACGCCTGAGGGGTTGTGGCAGGCTTCACTGAATTGGTGCCTGGATGATGTGATGTAAGGTGGTAGACTTCGTTAGCCTGACTACGCGATTGGAGAGATGTAAACCAGCAACAGGTATGGAGGAACTGGAGGTATAAAGGGATGTAGGGCCTTTCTTCCCTCATTTCTCCATACCCTTCATTCCTTATTTCTTTTGTCCAGCCTGGAAGTTAATTGCTGGTTTACCCATTCTCCCACATCCACGTATTGCAACAGGCCCGTTTGGGGAGTATCCGTCAATTCTTTTGCCAGGGCCTCCCATGTCTGGCGTTGCACAGCCCGCTCTGGGGTAGCGGTTACCTGGCGGAGGGTACGTACCAGTGCCTTCCCGAGGAAGGTGTATGCCTCAGGCAGTTGTCGCTCGTAGCGACGCAGCAGGTGAGCGAGCAAATCCTGATCGCCGAGTTCATAATGGATGAGTAGCTGTAAGAGAAGGGCGGCTTGGGTAAGGGCAGGAAACTGGTTGCGCTTGGGATGATTAAGGAGGGGCTGTAAGCGCCGTAGGGAAACGCGCCAGCCGTTTTGCTGGAAGGCAATATAAGCCAGCAGGTAGTGAAAAGTCAGCAGATTGAGTAGGGGTAACTGGGCCTGATAGCGCTTGAGGCCTGCTTCTACGGTAGGGATGATCGCATTGGCTGCAGGGTAGTCGCGCTGATTAAGGCGCAGGTTTAACTCGATGAGATACGTTAGGCGAAAGACATCCATCGCAAGACGCGGCACTTTGCGGTAGGCAGGCTGGTCGATGAGGGCGCGGGCGGTACTCATTGGTTGTTGCATCTCATCGTGGCGACCGAGTCGCAGGCAATCCACGAGGTAATTGTTGAGGGTCGAGAGGTATGGGCCAGGATAGTGACGAATGCGCTGGGGGCGTTGGTAAAAAGCATCAAGCCGCGTTTGGTTGGCGGTCAACGCCTGTTCCATCTCCCCCCGGAGATAGTGCCAGGTGCCTCGAGCCTGATGGTAGGCCAGTTCTGCCTGAAAACTCAGGGGTTCCACTTCTTCTTCCAGAAATTCTGACAATTCCGTGTCGTTGGCCTGGGTAGCGTGCTGGCGAAACAACTGTGCTGACCAGGCCCATAGTTGATGCTCCTGCTGCAATGCCGTGAGACAGTTTGTCTCTGCCTGAATGAGGGCCTCCAGTTCGTGGGGATTAACCTGTGCCAGGCCACGCCTGGTGAGGTAACGCTGCCGTGCTCGCAGTACGCTGAGGAGCAAGGTTTGGTCCTCTCTGTCCAGGGCCGCTTTATGGGCTTTTTGCAGCAGTTTGTCGGCTTGAGACATCAAGCCCCTGGTCGTCAGTAGCTCTGCCTGGTGCAGCCATTGTTGTACACGTACAGGCGGATGATGCTGTCGATGAAACTGATGCAGGCTGTCCAGCACCTGTTGGTACAGCTGATGCTTGGCCACAGGCAGGTAGTCGGCCTGGCTTTGATTGCCCAATTTCTCCCGAAGTGCTTCTTCGTCCCATTCGGTAAGGCGGTCGATGGCCTGGAAGAGAGTCAGGTATTGATTTTCCTCCCCGATGACATGACGCTGTGCGAAGCCATGAAAGTAGCGTTTCTCAGAGGGGTTTAGACTTTTAATTAGGGAGTGAAGTTGTTGACTACTTTTTCTCATGGCTATGAATAGAATGTGGAGGCCTGAATGTGCTGATTATGCGTTTTATATAACCTATTCTTCCAGGTGTTCATGGGGTGGCTTTCCGCTTTTAGTTTATGAATTTTTGCTCCTTTCTCATAATAGGACTTTTAATTTTAGTCTTATTTTGGTTC
Source organism: uncultured Bacteroidia bacterium (assembly GCA_964343195.1). GTDB lineage: Bacteria > Bacteroidota > Bacteroidia > J057 > J057 > CAYVAP01. Next base: position 26,600 of record CAYFIR010000074.1, read on the forward strand.
TAATATAGGAAAATGTCAGGGTACCTTGAGGTCGTAATTCAATTGGAATCCCCTACACCTTGAAGTAAATTTTGTCCCATGATGATCCGAATCCTACTCTTCCTCTTCACCTTTTGTCTGAGCGCGGGCCTGAGCCTGGGCCAGTCAGAAGATACCTGGCGCTACTTCTTCTCTCATGATCAGACGCAACAACTGCTGGTCAATGGACAGGATGTTTGGCTTACCACACAGGATGGACTGGTCCGCTATGACCAGCAGACTACCGAGATGACCTACTTTGATCAGGCCCACGGAATGCTTGAGACCCGCGAGATTCACGGCATGGCTCGCCTGAATGGCGGCGTGGTAATCGTAACCTATGACTTTGGTCTCTTGTATCACGATGGCAGTGAATGGCATCAATTTGATGAAACCAACTCGCCCTTGCCGACTTCTTCGCTGCAAGCTGTGGCAGAAGACCCTAATGGCGGGGTATGGATTTCTCCCAAAGACTCTGCACAGCTATGGCACTTTGATGGAGTTACCTGGGACTCTCTGTCTATTCCTCCATCCAGTTGGGGAGGGCAAAATGACTATGGCCATGGCATCACTGTCGATGAGTCGGGAGACCTGTGGGTGGGCACTAACTTCCGTCTGTTACGCCACGATGGTAGTCAGTGGACCGATTTTACTGATAGCATGGCCCAACAAGGCTGCTTCTTGTTCCAGACCAGTTTCTTGCACGAAGATAGCCAGGGGCGTTTTTGGGCAGCTGGTGATGCGGGGCTATTGCTCAATGTAGATGACACATGGCATATTCTCTCTTTTAGCCTGCAGATAGAAGACCTGTATGAAGACCCGGAAGGTGAGGTATGGATACTTGGCAAAATGGGCCAAACGCAGTATATCTACCAACTGGATCAGGATACCGCGGCCAACTATGTGCTGAGCGAAGTTGCGGGAGCAGATTTTATTATCAGTGACAGCACCGCCGTACACATCGAACCTGATGACGCCGGAGGCTTTTGGATTGTTAACACCGCCGGGGAGCTGGCGCATCACTCGCAAAGTGGGGTAGCATCACATATGGTCAGTACAGGGCCTGCCGGATTGGACTATATCAATGATGTGGCTGAAACGGAGACAGACATGTGGATAGTCGGGATCTATCCGCTGTTGTATCAATTCTCCTTTGAGACGGAAACCTGGGAAGAACATACCATCCCTGACCATGGATACTACCGTTTTGTGGCCCGCGAGGATGGCATTTGGTTGATTTCTGTCTATTTGGATCGTCCTCCCCTTCATTTTCATGATGGTCAGTGGGAGGCTGTTTCGCTCCCACTTGTGAATAATTTGACCAAATTCGTAGACATTTCTCTGGGGGCAGATAGCAGCCTTTGGGTACTAACCGAGACCTATCTTTATCATGAGTCTTCTGATGCGACTGGCGGCTGGGAAATTTTTGGCTTCACTGGATCTCAGCTCCCACGCCCGCCTTATCGCGGTCTGATGGTCGATCAGCAAGGGAATGTTTGGGTGAGCAATAAGCAGGCGAAAGTATTGACCCGGTATGATGGGCAAACATTCACTTCTTTCACCAATCCTGTTCCCTGGGTTTACGAAAGCGCTCCTGCTAATATGACCTGCGATTCAACCGGCAGGGTGTGGTTGTATTATAGCAGGGAAGTTCGCCGCTTTAACGGTACAGGGCTGGAAGTCGTGCCTCAGGATGACTATATCCAGTCTATGGTAAATCTCGGGGAGAAAATGCTATACATCAGATATGATAGCATTGAGACCCGCGATCTCGATGGACAACTCCTCAGCAGTATGCCGCAGTTTGAAGCTCCTTTGACCAAAGGCCGGGTTGGAAATGTTCACCTGGACCGATTTGGCAATCAGTGGATGTTGATACTTGACTATAATGGGGCTGTGTCCCTATACAATCCTGAAGGGGTAACCTTTGCGGCGACGGTAGCCGATACGACCGCAGACACGACGCAGACCACAGGGATACTGGCCGAAGAGGCCTTCTACCTTAAGACCTGGCAGCAAAGCGGGCAACTGATCATCCAAACAGATTTTGCATCGCCTACAGGTGGCACATGGGAGCTGCTAAATATGCAAGGTCAAACCTTGCAGACAGCATCTTTGGGAGCCGGAAAGCGAATGGAAGCCATTTCGGTAGAGGGGCTGAGCGCAGGGGTCTACTATTTGAGGGTAACCACAGCGCAGCAACAGCAGGTAGCCAAAATACTGCTGCGATAGCGACGACTGAAGTTTTTGGAAATGTAGAAAAGCCGGACAGGAAATTTCCCTGGCCGGCTTTTCTACTATTTTGAAGCGGTCCCTGGTAGGGACCCTGGTAAAGCTCGCATCGTAGGTCAGGCCCTTACCCCTTTAAGGATAGGCATTCCAAAGCGGGAAAAAGGAACCATGGCATCAGCTTTTGGCTTGACTTTGTCAACAGGGCTTTATCATATGCGGTTTACTCCCTATATTGGGACTCATCAATCACTCACACTTCAATCTTTAAATCCCTAACATTATGGAATGGTATTTAGCCGTGATACGTAACTACGCCGGCTTCTCTGGTCGCGCTCAACGGAAAGAATACTGGATGTTCTTCCTCTTCAACCTGGTAATTTCCTGGGTCCTGGGTTTCCTGGATGGCATGATGGGCCTTACCTGGGGAGAAGGTGTCGGAGCTATGGGCATGACCAGCGGACTGTACTCTCTATTTATCCTGATTCCCTCTCTGGCCGTAGGAGTACGCCGCCTGCATGACATCGGTCGCTCAGGCTGGTCCATGCTGATCGCCCTGATTCCCCTGGTAGGTGCGATTATCCTGATCGTATGGTTTGCCAAGGAAGGTGATCATGGTACCAACAAGTATGGCCCTGATCCCATGCGCCCCGACTTTGAAGATCAGCTAGACGAAATGGGACAGGAGTAATCCCGACCCTTCAAATAATATTTCACCATCAGTGCAGTGCCACTGGTGGTGATTTTTTATTACTCGTCAGATTGCCCTGTCCTCCTGTCGCATTATTTGTACCTTCATGCCTTGCTTAATTTCACTTTCCAAGGAATATCTTCATGAAGCAAATGGTCCTGACCGCCCACAATGGCGTCAACCTGCAATATCCCCTTGAATCCCTCGCTGATTTTTGCCAACAACACGCTGCCGGGACACCCGCTGCGCCGACAGACCTGTTGACCCGACTGCGCGACATCTTTGATCGGGATGCCGATTCTGATGGCTTTCTGGTACTGGGACTCGATGAAGAGGACCAACTCATCGGGGTGCTTGTCGTCGAAGGGGGGACCGAAAAACGTTTGTTGGGGGTTGTCATCCATCCCGACTGGCAGCGGCAGGGCTGTGGCAGTGGGCTCATTCGCAGTGCCAAGATGCTCAGTCGTGGAACGCTGAGGACAGATCTCGCTCCGAATGCGCCTGTCGCAGAATTTTTTATTAAAATGGGATTTTCTGTCGAGGGGCAAGCCCTGGCGCTAATACGCTAACTACTACTACGCATGAGAAGAGACGGACTGGACCAGAAAGCACACTCTGAAGACCATTTGGTGGACGCCCGTGAATACTGGTGGAATGAAGACTACCTCAGCCTGATAGCCGAGCGGCTGGACCTCGACCAATGTCAGTCCATGGCCGATGTGGGGTGTGGAAAGGGAATGATGAGCTTCAAACTCGCTTCTTACCTCACCCCTGGAGCCAATATTTATGGCCTGGACATGGAGCGGAAATATATCAAGGCTGCCAAACAGAAGGTTCGCCACCGCAATCCCGCTCCTGATGTGACCTTTCAATTTGAAGAAGGGGACGCCCACGAATTGCCCTACGAAGATGGGCAGATGGATATTTCCCTCTGTCAGACTCTACTCATTCACGTAGAGGACCCCGCGAAGGTCATAGGAGAGATGATGCGTGTCACCCGCGAGGATGGCTGGGTAGTGGCCATGGAGCCCAATAACCTGGCTCCCAACCTCATGTTTGACCGTTACATCGAGACCGACTACGATGTGGAGGAAGTGCTGGAGATGATAGAGGTACGTCTGCGTATCGAGAAGGGCAAAAAGCGGCTGGGCGAAGGCTTCAACTCACTGGGAGACGTGCTCCCAGACCTGTTTCAGCGTGCAGGCCTGACTGATATTCAGGTATGGCTTTCGGATAAGGCCATGCCGATTATCCCCCCCTATGACACCAAGGAAATGCGGGTCCGTGTAGCACAGATGATCACCTGGATTGAGTCTGGAGAAGCAGGATTTGGCTACGATGAAAATCTGCGCTACTACCTCGCGGGCGGTGGCAAAAAAGACGAATTTGAAGCTTATTGGCAGCGGGTATCGCTCTACAAACTGTCCATGCTCAAAAAACTCAAGCAGCAGGAGTTTATATCGGCAGGGGGAAGTGTGATGTATGTCGTGGCGGGCCGGAAGTAGAATAACTAAAACATTGGGGTCCGATTGGGATGGCGCTTCCTCAACCGGGGATCAGAGCTGACGGATTATGAGGTCTCTGCCGTTGGAAGCCCTGTTGGGACAGCGGCTACCAGCCCGACAGGTCCGCAGTCTTCTACGGGAAAAGGAAGCACGACCTCCCCGGGCAGTCAGCCTTATGAGTTGCATTTTCAGATAGACTCATCCTCAGGCCTGCGCCGCAGCACGACGAGCGGCGTTACCCTGGAGGTGGAGATGGATTGAGGGAGCAGTTGAATACAAAAAGCCGCAGCAGGTCGTTTGGCCTGGCTGTGGCTTTTTTTATGGGCATTTGGGAGCAAGTGGGTATCAGGCGTCAATATGCGCCTGGACGATCTGCTGGTAGATCGCAATCAATGCTTGCTGAGCGTCGTCGAAGCAAAATTTCGAACAGATATCAGGGTAGAATGATGCCTTCAGCCATTATCAGATCGGCTATTAGACTTGAAGTGCGGGCATGTCCGGAAGCGGAGAAAAGGGGGAAGTATGGCGTTTAGCTGCTATATTGAGGGCTATATGCGCAATATTGCGTGTATACAGTAGTTGAACTAAACCGCCTGCGGCGGTAGTCTTGTCTCCGGTGCCCAAGGGT
>CAYFIR010000075.1:0-11527 GCA_964343195.1 uncultured Bacteroidia bacterium
TGCGAAAAAATCTGCGACCGCTTACCCATCATTTTTCACTTGACAAAGCACTAGGGCTAAGCAAATGGACAGGAGAAAGGCGGTATTCGGTATGGAGGAATCCTTCCCAAACAATGCTCTCTATAGGTTCAAAAATTATTTCAGCAAAAATGGGAACCAGCAACGGTTCCCATTTTTGTATGCCTCGTCGGAGTGTGGCCTCAAAATTTTCCCTCCAGATAGTTCGTCACCAGTTCGGTCAACTTTTCCGTATCCAGTGGCTTGTGAATAACCCCCTTCACCAGGGGATTATTCTTTGCCATTTCCAGATCTTCAGGATTTTCTGAGGAAGAAACCACTACGATCGAGGTAGCAGACTTCTGGTCTGCAGCCAACCTGGAATAGTGCTTCAGGAATTCCCATCCATCCATCCCGGGCATATTCAGATCCAGGAGAATGAGCTGAGGAATGACGATGGAGGAACCAGTATCATCTCCCAGCAGGCCAAGCATCCTAAGGGCCTCTTCGCCGTTATAGGCAACTTCCACCTTATCGGCGACTCCAGCCTTCAGGATAACCCTTTTGTGCAGGTAGTTGTCATCCGGGTTGTCATCAATCAACAGTATACATGGCAGTTGCTCAGGCATTATCTTTCTCATGTTTGGTTGCCGCGGCGGGCAGTGTGAAGTAAAAAGAACTGCCGCTGCCCAGAGTTGACTCCAGCCAAATATTTCCCTTGTAAACCTCCACGACTTTCTTGCAAATGGCCAATCCAATGCCGGTTCCGGCATAGTGGTCCCTCCGATTCAAACGCTGAAATATCCTGAATACCCTCTCCCAGTGCTGTGGGTCAATCCCCATTCCGTTATCCTTTACGCAATATTCCCAATTCCCAGTGCCAGGGTTTCGGTTGGCAGAAATCTCAACTCTGGGAGAGCTTCCTTCTTTACAGAATTTCAGGCTGTTTGAAATCAGATTCCTAAACAGGATATCTGCATCGGGCTTCCCGATTTCTATCGTGGGTAATTCTGACACGATGAATTCTCCCGGAACCTGCTCGATTAATGCAGCCTCTTCATCTATGATTTCAGAGATCAGGTCGTTTAGGTTGACCGCCTCCATAAAAGGAGACTGCCCTACCCTCGCATACTGGAGCAGATCTACCACCAGCGAATTGAGCCGCCTGGCAGACTCATTGATCCGCTCCAGATGAAAATGCCCATCTTCACTCAGCTCTGGCTCTTCATCTTTCAGAATTTGGATAAATCCCATGATAGACCTTAATGGCTCTCTGAGATCATGAGAAGCGATGTATACAAACTGACTGAGCTCATTATTGGCCCACTCCAGCGACTCTACCTGTTCTCGTAGTTGGATATTCAGGGCTTCCATCTTCTTCCGGGCTTCATACTGATCTGTCATATCCTGGAAGACCCCAAAGGCTCCGGTAATCTCCGTACCGTCATAGGCGGGTTGCCCTATCGCCCTTACCCAACGCCAGTTGTTTTTTGCCGTGATGAAGCCAAGTTCCAGGTCATAGGGAATGCCTTTCCCTACACATTCCTGAAAGGCCCTGGTGATTTTGGGACGGGACTCTTCATCATAAAACCCGATACCATCTGATAGTCTTGGACGAGCCGACAAAGGCATTTCATGAATTCGATAGGTCTCTTCTGACCAGACCAGTTCCTCGGTTGCAAGATCTACTGACCAGTGTCCCAGTTTAGCGGCTCGTTGGGCCTGAAGGAGAAACGTCTCAGACCTCTTTAACCGCTGTATCATTTCCTGCCGATCAGTCACATCCTTAACGGCACATATCAGATACCCTTTATCCGGTTGGGCGGCTGTGTACCAGCTCAGGTAGCAATAGCTCCCGTCTGCTTTTCGGTAGCGGTTGATGAAATCGATGGCCGTGGCTCCGTTGAGAATGGCCTGATACTCCTGGATCGTGGATTCCTGATCGTCGGGATGTACCAGGTCCAGGAATGGAACCTTCAACAGGTATTCTTCTGAATAGCCCAGAAGGTCAATGAATGATTCATTAAGCTTCAGAAAATAGCCATCGAAGTCTGCGAATGCCATGAGGGCATTGCTGCTGTTAAAAAACAGCTCATAGTCAAACTGAACGGAAGGCTTCATATCCATGAGACCCTACATTGATTACAGGCAACGGAGTTGTGAGCTGTTAAATGTCCTAAATTATTTCATTTCTCGCTGTACCTATCTTTCCATTGATATAACACCCATTTTGTAGGGGTATGCGCCACAATAGACAACCCTAATGACAAAAAATCAGGAAGTTGCACGGCAGCAACTCCCTGATTCATTTTTTTCCTTATTTACTCAACAGGAAATGAAGAACTCTTACATGCTAGGGCCTTCCTCCAGCAGGACCATTGGGCGGTAATTCTCCATTCTCTCTCATTTCTTCCATCCGACGCTGGACCTGCATGGGATTACGGCTTTCGCGCTCACGCTTTATCACCTCAAACCGGGTGGGCTGAATCATGCGAGGCCAGCTATTGTTATTCACATCGGTATCGGCCAGTTCGCGGTATGGATCCAGCACAATGCTGGTGACCTCCTGGTCGGTAATGAATACCTTGGTGATTTGTTCGCTGTTATAGCGCCATATTTCGGCGGGGATACGCTTGACTTCCTCAGTCCCGTCAGCATAGGTAAACTTCAGAATCAGGGGCATAACCAGTCCCCCAATGTTTTTGAAGGTAACCTGATAGTAATAGCTATCATCTTCCAGCAGGGCCTGCTCTTCCGGAGTCAGTTTATTAAGGTACTGACGGTACTTCATCTCGTCCATTAAGGTGACCTCATTGGGGTCATACTTGTTGTAGAAGTCCTGTAGGTCAGGATTAGCCTCCATTACGGTCTGATCGATTTCCTCCTGATTGCGGATATCTCCGATGTAGGGAGTACGGCCAGACTCCTGCTGTGCCGCAAGTGGCTTTTCCACTGCGGGATTACCCGTGCTAAGCTGAAAGACCTGTACATCTGCCACCTCAATGTCTACATGGTCAGTGGTGTAAAACCACCCGCGCCAGAACCAGTCAAGATCGGTACCAGAAGCATCTTCCATGGTACGGAACAGATCAGCTGGCATCGGCTGCTTGAACATCCACCGCTGACTGTACTGCTTGAAAGCGTAGTCAAACAGTTCCCGGCCCAGCACGGTCTCCCGGAGAATATTCAGCGCCGTAGCAGGCTTACCATAGGCATTGTTACCAAACTGATAGATAGACTCAGAATTGGTCATAATGGGCATGATGCCAGTGGGATCACCGCTCATGTAGGGCACGATGTTTTCCGCAGGGCCACGACGGCTGGGATAGTCACGCTGCCACTGCTGCTCAGCCAGATACTGGAGAAAGGAGTTAAGCCCTTCATCCATCCAGGTCCACTGCCGCTCATCGTTGTTGACGATCATAGGGAAGTAGTTGTGCCCTACTTCGTGGATGATCACGGAGATCATTCCGTATTTGGTGCGCTCGGAGTAGGTGCCGTCCTTCTCAGGGCGGCCTCCGTTGAAACAGATCATGGGGTACTCCATGCCGATGCGGTCCGTGTGAACTGAAATCGCCACCGGATAGGGGTAATCAAAAGTATAGTGCGAATACCACTTGAGGGTATGAGCCACCACACGGGTAGAATATTTCTCCCAGAGTGGATTGCCTTCCTTGGGGTAATAGCTCATCGCCAGCACGGTCCTGTCTCCCATTGGGACTCCCATGGCATCCCAGATAAACTTTCGGGAAGAGCAGAACGCAAAATCCCGCACGTTCTCAGCTTCGAAAGTCCAGGTTTTGGTGCCATCGGCACGGTTGCCTTCCGCTTCCAGAGCTTCTTCCGGAGTTACGATCATCACTGGGTCTTCGGTAGATTTTTTTGCCTGCTCCAGGCGCTCGCGCTGGGCCCGTGTCAGGATGTCCTTGCCGTTGGCCAATACTCCGGTCGCACCCACGACGTGATCGCTGGGAGCGGTAATGCTCACTTTGTAGTCGCCAAATGGAAGGGTAAATTCTCCCCGTCCCAGAAACTGCTTGTTTTGCCACCCATCAACGTCGTTGTACACACACATGCGTGGAAAAAACTGAGCGATGGTATAGAGGTAATTGTCGTCCTCTTCGAAGTACTCCATTCCGGATCGGCCACCACCGTCAGTCAGGCGATTGTTGATGTTGTACCACCACTTGACCTGAAAAGAGAATGACTCTCCAGGTTGTAGCGCCTCAGGCAGGTCGACCCGCATCATGGTCTCGTTGATGTAATGGGGCAAAGCCGTTCCTTCCGCATTCTTCACCCAGTCGATATGAAATCCTCCAGGGAATTCGTGGTGCATGGCCTCCAGTTGGCGGATGCTCATCTTGTTACCAGAATTGGTAAGAGAGCCAGTGGATGTCCGATCTCCCAGGCTATTGGGCTTTCGGACGTTTTGATCTAGCTGCAACCACAGATAGGTTAGCGGATCCGGAGACTGATTCTCATAAGTAATCGTTTCCTCGCCATAGATTCGCTGGTTTTCGTCATCCAGCGTAATGTCCATCTCATAGTTGGCGCGGTTTTCCCAATACATATGTCCGGGAGCACCCGCTGCATTGCGGTAGACATTGGGTGTAGGCAGTTCCTGCCCCAGCTGACGGAACTTATTCGTGTTAACCGGATCTGGATTGTAACGGTCCTGATCAGGTGTTTGGGCATAAGCCAGGCTCCCCAACATAAAGAGCCCTATACCCAGAATGGTGATGATATTCCTCATATAGTAATTCGCGTTATCATGCAGATATCAAAGGTACTCCGGGATTGACCTCAGAGGCAAATTCTCCCCCCCATGCCTTGTCGAGAATCTAGCGGATTTGATCGAAAGAGAAGTCAGGGAGGTTCTGGCTTCGCCCAAGCAGGGGTGCGAAGTTCCTGTCTTTTGTTCGTCTGACTTCTGACAGCGAAGCGATCTCGCTTCCCGCCTCTCTTCTTTCCTCTCTGACTTCTCGCAGCAACGCGATCTTTCTTTACCTGATGCCAAATTCTCTTTATCTTAGCCCTATGAAGGAATTGCTTTTTGGTACCAACAATGCCCATAAACTCGAAGAGATTCGGGAGATGGTGGGCGACCGATTTGCCATTCGCAGCCTCAGCGACCTGGGCATCACCCTTGACCCCGAAGAAACCGAAGACACCCTGCTGGGAAATGCTCTGCTAAAGGCCCGTGCTTTTGCAAAAGAATCCGGCATGCCCTGCTTTGCCGATGATACGGGATTGATGGTTGCCGCACTGGATGGCAGGCCAGGGGTTTACTCGGCCCGATATGCTGGTGAGAACTGTTCTTACGCTGACAATGTGGCCAAACTTCTTACCGAAATGCAGGGTAAGGAAGATCGCAACGCATATTTCGCTACTGTGATCGCTTTTGTCGATGGTAAGCAGGAGTGGGATTTTGAAGGGAGAGTGGACGGAGTCATCACGAGTACCCCCCAGGGAGAAAAGGGCTTTGGCTACGACCCCGTTTTCCTGCCCAATGGCGAGATTCAGACTTTCGCAGAAATGCCCCCTCAGGCCAAGCATGCCATCTCTCACCGAGGTCGGGCCATGCGGCAGTTCGCCCAGTTCCTGGCGGCATATCAGTGATCATCTGTCATTGAACATTGATCAGGATAAAATGAAGCACCTACTGATCAATGAACCATACTCAATGCCTCTTCACTGCACAATGATCCCTATACAATGATCCATGAACTATGGCAAAACCTTTTATCCTAGGTATATGTGGCGGTAGCGCCAGTGGCAAGACCTTTTTGCTCAGACAGTTGATGAGTACCTTCAAGCAGGGTAGCGTTACCCTGATATCCCAGGATAACTATTACAAGCCGCTGGAACATCAAACACGTGAGTCCGATGGGCTGGTCAATTTTGACCACCCGGACTCGGTAGAGCTGGATCGACTGGCTGCCGACCTGCGAAAGCTCTCTAAAGGTGAAACCGTTGAAATACAGGAGTATACCTTTAACAACCCCGCGAAGGTTCCCAAGACCATCCTGATGAAGCCGGCCCCTCTCATGATTGTAGAAGGGCTTTTTGTTTTTTACAGGGAGGACCTTGCCCAACTACAGGATCTGAAAGTATTTGTGGATGCCGAAGAACATATTCGTTTATCCAGACGTCTGCAACGTGATACCACCGAGCGAGGATACAGCATGGAAAGTATTTTGAGAGATTATCAACGGTTCGTGGCCCCCATGTACCAGCAGTATGTAGCCCCCACCAAGCAAATTGCTGACCTGATCATCCCCAATAACAAGCACATGTATCGTGCAGTCCAGGTACTTGTAAATCATCTGCGTGCTTCCGTTTGATTTTTCTCACTCGATCCACCTATTTAGGGTCTTTGGCTTGGCATTTGAACTCCTATCTTGCCCAGTCTTCTGTTTAAATCATACTTGGGTGAACCGATCTCATCCCATCTGCGTTACTCCCCTTACATGGCAAAGGCTCCCAAAGACATAGACATTCTCCAGGAATTCCGCTTTAGTCGGTTGATTCTCCCCATTTTGATTGGGGTCGCCGTCCTGATCTATGCCGTGTACAAGGTCAGGCAGGAGGACATCAATCTCCTGACCGATATCCCATGGAAGCCCGAAATGCTGGTCTGGCTGGTTATTGGCTTTATATTCATGGGGGCGCGAGACCTCGGCTATACCTGGCGCATGCGCATCCTGACAGACAAAAAGCTCAGCTGGCGCAATGCCCTGGAAATCACGCTTCTATGGGAGTTTGCCTCCGCCATGACCCCGTCAGTAGTTGGAGGATCTGCTCTCGCGATTTTTATGCTGGTCAAGGAAAAAATTTCTGCTGGCAAATCAACCGCCATCGTCTTCATCACCATTTTCCTGGATGAGCTTTTCTATATCATCATCCTGCCTGTCCTGTTATTGCTGGTAAGCTATAGCTCTATTTTTGATCCAATTAGTGGTCACGCCTCTACGATCGGCACAGGACTGGCTGTCGCATTTTGGATCGCATATGGGGTGCTGATTGCCTATACGGCTTTTCTGGCCTTTGCCCTGTTCATTCGACCAACTGCTACGGCAGGGGCCATCAAACGCATGTTTCGCTGGCGAATATTCAGACGCTGGAAAGACAGTGCCGCAGAGCTTGCGGATGATCTGGTAACCGCCTCCAGAGAGTATCGCGGAAAATCCCTGAGCTTCTGGCTTTGGAGCTGGACGGCGACCTTCCTGGCCTGGATCGGGCGCTATCTTGTGCTCAACGCCGTGCTGGCCATGTTTACCGGCTTGACGATCTGGCAGCACCTGGAGGCATTTGCCCGACAGGTAGTCATGTTTCAGGTGATGCTGGTATCGCCCACCCCAGGAGGTTCGGGCTTTGCCGAAGGGGCTTTTCGACCGCTGATGCAGGAGTTTTCTCCAGAGGGCATGGTGCTGATCCTCGCCGTATTGTGGCGCATCATCACCTACTACCCCTACCTGCTCGTGGGTATCCCCCTCCTGCCCCGCTGGCTACGCCGGGTTTATGGCAAGAAAAAGGCCCCCAAGGTCGGAATGGATGAGGTTGTAACGGAAGACCCACATTCGGGTGATTCCTCCCCTTCGAATGGAAAAGGAGATAGCGCTCCTACTTCCAACGGCAAAGAAGAGCCCGTGATCGTGAAGAAGAATGATGAGGGGAGGTGACTCCCAAATTCCCCGGAAATACAGCATCGTAACCTGCAACTTGCGAGATTCTTCCCATCGTATGGGATGGCATTTTGAGCAAAGGTTCTCCTACCCTAAACCCATCACAGGCCAACATAAATAATCCCATCCAGGCAGTGGGCCTGGATGGGATTTAATATCTACGTACATCCCGAATTTCTACTAGTTGATACTTCGCATTCGAAATTCGTAATTAAAAGTGCTACTGTTCAGCTACTTGTTTCATTTTGAACGGGGTTATTACTTCATTCCGAAACCACTACCGAATTCCGTGCATCAGCTTCTTTAGCACAGGATTTAACACCATAGCCAACAAACCTGCGGCAATGGGCACGACGGTGAAGATCAGGAAGAACGTGCTCAAAGAATACTCAGCTGTAATCGCATCGATCTTGCCCCCCATATAGTGGGCGAGCTTGTTGCCAATGGCGATAGCCAGGTACCAGATCCCGAACATAAAGGCGATCATACGCCCAGGAACAAGTTTACTCAGGTAGGAAAGTCCGAGCGGCGACAGACATAGCTCTCCCAACGTGTGGAACAGGTAGGCAAATACCAGCCAGACCATGCTCACGGCGGCAGTCTGTGCGCCCTGTGGGATGGAAGAAGCTCCGATTACCAGGAACCCAAAACCGACCCCCAGCAGAATCAGGCCGAAGGCATATTTGAACGCGCCCGTAGGGTTGTATTTGCTTTCCCACCAGCGCGAGAACAGCGGAGCAAACATGATGATAAACAGCGAATTCAGGATGGCGAACCACGTAGCAGGAACCTCAGTTCCTTCAGATGAAAACTCACGGTTGAGTTTGAAAATTACGATTCCCCAGATAGCGACAAAGCTGAGTCCCAGGATGATATTGGATAGAGAGATTTGCTGAAAGGTCTTGCGAAACAGTCGGTATAGTACCCAGGTGATAATCGTCAACGGGATCACCGTGACGATGGTATCCACAATCTTGAACATATTGGCGGTATTACCCGAAAGTGCCCTCGCGGTATAGTCTCGTGCAAAAATCGCCATGGAACCAGCGGCTTGCTCAAAAGAGGCCCAGAAAAAGACCGTAAAGAAGGCAAATATTGCCACCGCAATCATGCGATCACGGACCAGAGGTGAGTAGCGGCCTATTCGAGCCACCAACAGGAACAGGAATATTCCAAGGGCTATGAGGATCATTGTATTGGCAGCAGTGCCTTCTGCCCCGCCCGGTATGAGGTCGATTCCGCCAATCTGGGAAAGCGGATCGTTGAAAATCCAGACTACAGCCAGGAGGGTGAAAACACCGATGAGGATCTTATCCAGCATGGAGAAGGGGTTCAGTTTGTCTCCCTCAGGAACTTCGATGTTTTCCACTTCTTTTGGTTCAGGACGCTTCCCTATATCTCCGAATATTTTACCCGCAAACCAGAACTGAAGCATACCCAGAAACATGAACACACCCGCCAGTCCGAAGCCATAGCTCCAGCCAACTTTCTCACCCAGGTAACCGCATAGCATAATTCCGAGAAAAGCCCCGGCATTCACGCCCATGTAGAAGATGGTGTAAGCCCCGTCTTTTTTGTCTTCGTGCCCCTCATACATCTTGGAGATGATCGAGGTCATGTTAGGCTTGAAGAAGCCATTACCGATGATCAGAAACGCGATACCGATGTACAGGAACAAGGGGGTTTCCACCGCCATCGAAGCATGGCCCAGCGTCATCACCAGGGCCCCAATTACGACAGCATACCGATAGCCCAGCACCCTGTCAGCCAGGTATCCACCTGCAATAGGAGTCAGATATACCAGCAAGGCATAGGTTCCCAGCAGTGAAAGTGCAGCCTCACGTTCCCAGGCCCAGCCGGGATTATCGCTTGTGAGCGACTCCGTAAGGAAGATGACCAGCAGCGCCCTCATTCCATAATAGGAAAAGCGCTCCCACATTTCTGTGAAGAATAGGACGAATAGCCCTGATGGATGGCCCAGCACGGTGCCATACCTGGTCAGAGAATTCGAGGAAGTAGCGTTTGACATAGATTATTACTCAAAGGATTGAACCACAAGGGATTGCCAGGCTTTTGCAAGAGGCTAGGTGTTTTCTCTAAGTGAGCAATAGCACCAGCGATGCCTCACCTGACAAAACATGCAGTATAAGTTATGGGAAAATGTCAATTCCTTCCAAATAAAGGAACAATCCAGACAAAAAATACCGTTCCAACTCCCCTCAAAAATTCGACATCGAAAAGGGAAACCACTCCTTTTTTGAAAAAAATTCCAATCCAGAAATCCACCTGCCCCATACGGTCCGTAGGTAGTCCGTTAACGTTAGCATCCTCCCCTTTTTATTTTTTCACCACCAATCCATCCAATATGTGGAATGTCAATACCCTCAAACACCTGGGGATGTTACTCGCTATATGCCTAACAACCCTCCAGTCACAGGCCATTCAGATCCCGGTCACTACTGCTATCGACAACATCTCTGGCTCATTACGCCTCGCCATTGATAGTGCAACCCCTGGTGACACCATTACCTTTGATGCAGGTATTCTGGATGGGATCCCTATCATGCTGACCAATGGAGAAATAACCATTGACAAATCTGTGGTAATCATGGGCAATGGTTCAGCCAACACGACCATCATGGCCACAGCCGGAAATAGAATTTTTAATCTAAGCGATGCTGGAACGGTTGTACTTGCCAGCCTAAGATTAGAAGGCGGACAATCCACTGGAAATGGTGGCGCCATCCTATCAACCAATACACACCTCACTCTCCGCAACTGTATGATGTTCAATAACGAAGCAGACATGAGCGGAGGAGCGATCTACCATGATGGTGATTCGCTCTTTCTCGACGGCTGCATGATCATGGACAACGAAGCCCATGGCATGGCAGCTGCGCAAGGTGGGGCTGGCATATTCAATGCCGCTGGTGTCGTTACCATTATGGGAAGCACCATGATTCGTGACAACATCGCCGACGGTGCCAGCGGTAGCGGCGGCGGTATCCTGAACGACGCCGGAGCCACCCTTTCCGTGATGAATTCGTCTATCATCGCCAATAGCTCCATGAGAGCTGGGGGGGGAATCGAAGATGTATCAGGGGCCGGAACTACCGTCACCCTGATGAACGTCGTCCTCGACAGCAACATAACCAGCATGGCTCCCGGTAACGGAGGCGGGCTGCACGTAACAGGAGCAGGAGATGTCAGCATCACCGGAGGTACCGTCATCGGAAACATGGCTGCCGCTGAAGGCGGAGGGCTTTGGAACGGTGCCGGAACCATGACCGTTAGCGGCGTGATGATCGAAGGCAACACCGCCAGTGGCGCCAGCGCCGACCAGGGCGGGGGCGGACTCTACAACCTCAGTGGGTCACTGATGATCACAGAAAATACCATGATTCGTGACAACATCGCCGACGGTGCCAGCGGTAGCGGCGGCGGTATCCTGAACGACGCCGGAGCCACCCTTTCCGTGATGAATTCGTCTATCATCGCCAATAGCTCCATGAGAGCTGGGGGGGGAATCGAAGATGTATCAGGGGCTGGTACTACCGTCACCCTGATGAACGTTGTCCTCGACAGCAACATAACCAGCATGGCTCCCGGTAACGGAGGTGGGCTACACGTAACCGGAGCCGGAGATGTCAGCATCACCGGAGGTACCGTCAACGGAAACATAGCTGCCGCGGAAGGCGGTGGGCTCTGGAACGGTGCCGGAACCATGACCGTTAGCGGCGTGATGATCGAAGGCAACACCGCCAGTGGCGCCAGCGCCGACCAGGGCGGGGGCGGACTCTACAACCTCAGTGGGTCACTGATGATCACAGAAAATACCATGATTC
>CAYFIR010000075.1:11627-31668 GCA_964343195.1 uncultured Bacteroidia bacterium
GGCGGACTCTACAACCTCAGTGGGTCACTGATGATCACAGAAAATACCATGATTCGTGACAACATCGCCGACGGTGCCAGCGGTAGCGGCGGCGGTATCCTGAACGACGCCGGAGCCACCCTTTCCGTGATGAATTCGTCTATCATCGCCAATAGCTCCATGAGAGCTGGGGGGGGAATCGAAGATGTATCAGGGGCCGGAACTACCGTCACCCTGATGAACGTCGTCCTCGACAGCAACATAACCAGCATGGCTCCCGGTAACGGAGGCGGGCTGCACGTAACAGGAGCAGGAGATGTCAGCATCACCGGAGGTACCGTCATCGGAAACATGGCTGCCGCTGAAGGCGGAGGGCTTTGGAACGGTGCCGGAACCATGACCGTTAGCGGCGTGATGATCGAAGGCAACACCGCCAGTGGCGCCAGCGCCGACCAGGGCGGGGGCGGACTCTACAACCTCAGTGGGTCACTGATGATCACAGAAAATACCATGATTCGTGACAACATCGCCGACGGTGCCAGCGGTAGCGGCGGCGGTATCCTGAACGACGCCGGAGCCACCCTTTCCGTGATGAATTCGTCTATCATCGCCAATAGCTCCATGAGAGCTGGGGGGGGAATCGAAGATGTATCAGGGGCTGGTACTACCGTCACCCTGATGAACGTTGTCCTCGACAGCAACATAACCAGCATGGCTCCCGGTAACGGAGGTGGGCTACACGTAACCGGAGCCGGAGATGTCAGCATCACCGGAGGTACCGTCAACGGCAACATGGCCTCCAACCAGGGCGGTGGCCTTTGGAATGGAGCCGGAGTCATGACAGTAGAAATGACCAGCATCGAAGGCAACATGGTGTCCGGAAACGCCTCCACATCTGGTGGCGGCGGGGTTTACAACCTCAGCGGAGAGCTCATGATTATGGCTTCTACCCTGGCAGAAAACACCTGTACAGGCGATAGCGCCACGGGTGGTGGACTACTCGTCAACGGAAGCTCCGAAGCTGAAGTCTCTTACAGCACCATTTCTGGTAACTCTGCGAACTACCACGGTGGTGGCATCAGCAGCCAGGGAATGGTAACCATAACTGCCAGCACCATCGCCATGAATACTGCCGGTAGCGACGGAGGTGGAGTTGTCCTCACCGACGCTAACAGCTCGGCCATGATTTCCAGCTCTATCGTAGCCATGAACACGGCTACTGGCATGGGAGCAGATCTCTACACAAGTGCAGGTAGCTTTAGCTCAATGGATTATAACCTCGTCGGTCAGGATGACGCCAGCGTATTCGCTGCGATGTCCAACGACCTGGAGGGAAGTGGTGGAGCCAGCATTGATCCGATGGTGGGTGCCCTTGCAGATAACGGAGGCATGACCCGTACGCATGCCCTCATGCAGGGAAGTCCTGCCATCGATGCTGGTGATCCTCAAAATACCGCCAACGACCAGCGAGATTCTACAGTCTTCAATGGCCGTCGCGATATGGGAGCCTACGAATCACAGCGCACTGCCTCTTCTATTACCGCTCCACAAAGTGTTGCCAGCCGGGTGTATCCAAATCCTGCACGAGGAAATCAGTTTATACTGGAGCTTGCAGAAGACTTTGGTACTCAGGCGTCATATCAACTGTACGACCTGACCACAGGCCGCAGAGTTGCTGAAGGAAAGGTAAAGACGGGTACCAATCAGCTTTCTATTACTGATCTCACTGCGGGGGCCTACCTGATCCGAGTGATCGGTACAGAACGGGTAGAAACCCACAGATTGATCCTGATGGATTAAAAGTTTATCCCTATACATACCCACTTTGTTAACCTACCTACACGCCCGGCCAAAAAGCCGGGCGTTTTGGGTTATATCAAATGCGTCAGCCCTGAAAGGAGGGCTGACGCATTTGATATTCTTCAGTAAAGGATTACCAACTACCTCTAAACGGTCTCTGGTTCCTTGGTATCCATTTCCTCAGCACCATGGGTAAGTCGTTTCAGCGGCTTTAGCATGATGATGACCAGGATACCGATTATGGTACAAAAAACTGCGATTCCGGTAAACAGGTTAAATTCCCCAAGCTCACCTGCAGATTCGCCCAACAACCCTGCGACTTTGTTTCCCAGGCCAGTAGCTGCGAAGTAGGCTCCCATCATAAAGGCTACCCATCGCGCTGGAGAAAGCTTGGTGATGAATGACAGTGCAACAGGGGAAGCACAGAGCTCTCCTATCGTGTGGAACAGATATGCCAGTAGGAGCCAGACCATTGAAGACTTGGTCAATACTTCCCCAGCGGCATCATAGGTCACTTCTTTACTCGCCATGCTCATGAACAGGAAGCCCCAGCCCATGATGATGACACCGATTCCCATTTTGAACAGGGAAGAAGACTCTTTCCCTCGATTGCGCCACCAGGCCCAGAAGCTCCCAACAAGAGTCGCAAACATCAAAATGAAGATGGCATTCACAGACTGGAACCAGGAAGCTGGAATCTCCAAACTTGAGGTAAGATGCAAATCTGTCTTTTGGTCAGCGTAGATATTCATCAGTCCACCGGCCTGCTCAAATGCTCCCCAGAAAGTGATGATGATCAGGAAAGACAGATAGGTTACCAGGATCCGGTCTTTCTCCACCTGATTGCCATCATTGTACACCACGATTCCTACTCCAACAGCAAAGGCCAGGCCTGCAACCAGGAGCGAATAACTCACGCTTCCTGAGGTTAGATAAATTATTATGGCAAGGGCAATCATCACGGCAAAGCCAATGATGGAGTTGGTGTGCTTGAAAATGTCTCCAATCAGGTTTTTCCCTTCGCCCTTTTCAGACTTTGGCTTCTCGACGAGGTTTCCTACGTGTGTCAGGTATTTTTGTCCATAGATGTATACCACCTGCCCCAGGGCCATTCCGATACCTGCAAGACCAAATCCGTAGTGCCATCCAATTTCCTCTCCAACATATCCCACCAGCAGGGCAGAAGCAGCGGCTCCCAGGTTAATTCCCATGTAGAAAATATAGAAGCCCATATCGCGGCGCTTGTCTCCCTTCCCATACAATCCACCGACCATAGTGGAAATATTAGGCTTCAGACAGCCTACACCCAGTACAATCAAAATCAGACCCGTATACCAGGCCCACATCGCCTCTATAGCCAGAATACTGTGCCCTGCGACCAG
Source organism: uncultured Bacteroidia bacterium (assembly GCA_964343195.1). Taxonomy (GTDB): domain Bacteria; phylum Bacteroidota; class Bacteroidia; order J057; family J057; genus CAYVAP01. The sequence continues at coordinate 14,789 of CAYFIR010000075.1, forward strand.
AAGGGCACCACCCAGCATGACGGTTTTTCTCTGCCCAAGGTATCGGTCGGCAAGAATCCCCCCTGGTATGGAAGCTACGTAAACGAACATGGTGTACCAGCCATAAAGAGAAATTGCATCTCCTTCCAGCCATCCCAGTCCAGGATTTTCCCCTATGGTCGTTGCGGTGAGATACAATACAAAAATGGCCCTCATCCCATAGTATGAGAACCGCTCCCACATTTCAGTAAAAAACAGCACGTACAGCCCTACGGGATGCCCGAATAGCTGCGGCTGTTTTTCCAGGCTATTGCTCGTCATATAATTTTGATTAGTAAAAGGTAGTTTGGTGTAAGGTGTTCCACATAATGGCAAGGCCGTAGTAGGGAACTTATTTCCTAAAATTGGACAAAGCCACGCAGAAAAGAAAAAATCCTGATAAGAAAAGCAGCACGGACAGCCGTTCACCTGACACAAATCACAAAAAACCGCTGCCAGAAGGTTTTCTGACAGCGGAAAAATCTTTTTCTCAATTTGATTCTTTATTCCTCTTCTTCCTCAGGCTTTAGCTCGAAGCTTTCCAGGAAGTTGGTGGCATATATTCCTGACCGGAACTTCTCATCCCGCATCAGCTGCTTGTGAATCGGAATAGTAGTCTTGACGCCTTCTACGATAAATTCATCCAGCGCACGCTCCATACGGGCGATCACATCCTCTCGGGTAGGGCCGGAGACTATCAGTTTTCCGATCATGGAATCGTAAAAGGGAGGAATCACATACCCGGAGAAAGCATGGGTATCCACTCGTACTCCATGTCCACCAGGCTTGTGGAAGTAGATGATCTTGCCGGGAGATGGGCGAAAATCCGCATACACATCTTCCGCGTTGATTCGCACCTCCATGGCCCAGCGGTTTTCGATGGGCGTATAGGGTTGAATTTCCTCGCCACGAGCTACCCGAATCTGCTCCCGAATCAGGTCAACGTCGTAAAGTTCCTCGGTCACCGGGTGCTCCACCTGGATACGGGTGTTCATCTCCATGAAGTAGAAGTTGTCAAATTTATCATAGATAAACTCGACAGTTCCTGCCCCTTCATAGTTCACATACTTGGCCGCCTTGACGGCAGCCTCGCCCATTTCCTTGCGCTTCTCAGGGGTCAGCACCGGACACGGAGCTTCTTCGATCAGCTTCTGATGGCGCCGCTGAATGGTGCAGTCACGCTCTCCCAGGTGGTACACGTTGCCGTGCTGGTCCGCCATGATCTGGATCTCCACGTGTCGGGGCTCCAGGACAAACTTTTCCAGGTAAAGGCCATCGTTTCCAAAGGCTGCCCCAGATTCCTGACGAGCGCTGTTCCAGGCGTCCTCCATTTCATCGGGGTTCCACACCTTTCGCATTCCTTTGCCACCACCACCGGCAGTAGCCTTTAGCAGCACCGGGTAGCCGATTACTTCGGCTTCCTTGAGGCCATGCTCCAGGGATTCAAGCAGCCCTTCCGAGCCGGGCACCACTGGCACTTTGGCCGCTCTCATAGAGGCTTTGGCAGTGGCCTTGTCTCCCATGGCATTGATCACCTTGCCGCTGGGGCCGATGAACTTGATGCCATGTTCGGCACACAGTTCCGAGAAGTCTGCATTTTCAGACAGGAAGCCAAATCCCGGGTGAATGGCATCCACACCGGTGATTTCTGCCGCTGCGATGATGTTGGCCATATTGAGGTAGCTCTCCCGACTTGAGGCGGGGCCTATACAAACGGCTTCATCAGCAAATCGTACGTGCAGACTTTCCTTGTCCGGAGTTGAATAGACAGCTACTGTCTTGATCCCCATCTCACGACAGGTACGGATGATGCGTAGCGCGATCTCGCCACGATTGGCGATGAGTATTTTGTTAATCATAAACTCGTCGTCTGGTGAATACAAAAGCGTCTGATCAGCTAGGCTCAATCAGGAACAGAACCTGGTCGTACTCTACGGGTTTAGAGTCGTCAATGAGAATTTTGGCGATTTTGCCATCTACCTCTGACTCAATTTCATTGAAAAGCTTCATGGCCTCAATGATGCACAGCACGTCTCCCTTCTGGACTGTATCTCCTACCTTAACAAAAGGAGGATTTTCAGGAGAAGAGGAGCGGTAGAAAGTTCCGATCATGGGAGATTTGAATTCCACCAGATTGGACGACTCGGCAGAGGGAGCGGCCCCATTGGCCTCTGCGGCGGGTGCAGCAGCCTCGGCAGCTGGTGCTGCTGGCTGTGCTACTGGAGCAGGGGCTGCAGCTACGGTAGCCGGAGGAGCGGTATAAATGACGTTGTTCTCAGGTGTTTCCCGCTTGATCTTGAGTTTGAAATCTTTCTGCTCGATTTCTACCTCAGTCAAAGTGCTCTTGTTGACGAGCTTTATTAGGTCTTGGATTTCTTTAAGTTCCATAGCTTGAGAATTGGGGGTAGTGACTTATTCCTTGATACGCTCCATATATGACTTGGAAGCTGTGTCAATTTTGATCTTGTCGCCTATGTTAATAAACAGGGGTACCTTCACCTCTGCACCACTATTCAGGGTAGCAGGCTTCAGGGTGTTGGTGGCCGTGTCCCCTTTCAGTCCTGGCTCGGTATAGGTGATCTCACGGATCACATATTGTGGCAGGTCAATGGTCAATGGCTGCTCATCCTCTGTGTTGAAGAGCACCTCGACAAATTCTCCCTCTTCCAGCAGATCCTGCCCTTCTACCATTGCTCCGGGGATATTTACCTGCTCGTAGGTTTCAGTGTTCATGAATACCAGTGATTCTCCTTCGACATAGAGATACTGGTACTTCCGTCGTTCTACGCGGATTTCATCAATCTTGGAAGCCTTATTGAAGTTCTGCTCGATTACTTTGCCACTGGTCAGGCTCTTGATTTTGCAACGCACGAAGGCTGCTCCACGGCCCTGCTTGACGTGTTGAAATTCAACAATCGACCAGGTATCGCCATTTTGACGGAAAGTCAATCCATTGCGGATATCGGACATGTTTGCCATTGCGAAGGAGTGTATTAGGTGAGTAGCCTGATATTCAGACTTATTTTTGAAGCGGCAAATTAAAAAAAATAATTCCTATTCTGCCATTGCCCCCTGATGATACCAGGAATGCAACCAACTTCCCCTCCCAAGATATTGTTTTTCAACTGATCCCGCCAGTTCATCCAGCACCAGTAAGGTATCTCCCTGAAGGAGAAATGCACGTCGGTCAAAGAAGTCGTATTCAAAGTCCACAATCCCCCTCTGAGTTCCAAACTGGTTATTGGTCCCCAGCGCCTTTGCAGTAGTCAGCTCTTTACCGAAATACGCCTGGCGATAGGGAGAAATACGCCTCTTGCGGTAATTGGCAGCTTTTTCTTCCGAGAGGATTTGATGGCTGTTGTAGTCCAGTAAGGTTACCAACAGGCTATCCCGGTTTCCGGTATAAACTTCGATGCGCGCCCGCTGATCGGGCTGTAGCCCTAGCACCCGATTGGAAAAAGTGACTGAGTCCAGCACAGCGTAGGCCAGTTCCTGATAAATCCAGACTTTTTTATCAGCAGGGACATAAAACTGCCCCCCGAGGTAGCGAGGTTGTCCGTTGACACCGTCCAGATCCCGGTGAATCAGATTCTCGCTTTTGAGGTCCATAAAGATCAGTTTTCCCTGAGTCGTATCACATAGGAGCAGGGTCTTTTCACCGACTTTGATCAGATGGGGATCAAATTCTCCCAGTTCGATGGTCTCAAGCAGTTCGCCTGAGGGGGTGCACTTCCATAGCGCCTGCGCCCCTCCTACCCACAGATATTCCGTATTTCCATCCAGTCCTCCCGTCGAGGACTCGATGAATCCCAGCTCACTTTGCCAATTGGTATTAATTCCATTGGCATCCTGGCGAATGATGCGGTGTCCCAACTCAGTCCTTAGAACGAGATAGGAAACTCGGGTAGTCGGTATCAAGGCTTCATCCCCCTCGAACTGACACCCCGTGACGGCCAGTAAAATATAGAGGAAGGGTACGAGGCCTGGGAAAATACAAGTGCGAAAGGAAGGATGGGAACTACGCTTCCCTGCCCTGTTTCCCTTGTTACCTCTTTTTCCCATGACTCACTTAGGTGCTTTATTCTTTTGCTTTCTCAGTTGCATCGTAGGCCCACTTGAGGTAAATGGAGCCCCAGGCAAATCCTCCACCAAAGGCTGCCAGCAACAGATTGTCCCCAGGTTTGAGCTTGTCTTCCCAGTCCCAAAGGCATAGGGGGATCGTCGCTGCGGTGGTGTTGCCGTATCGGTCGATGTTGATCATAACCTTTTCGGGTGGGAGGTTGGCGCGCTTGGCGGTCGCATCGATGATGCGCAGATTGGCCTGGTGAGGAACCAGATAAGCCACGTCGTCACCAGTCAGACCGTTTCGCTTCATGACCAGCTCCGTAATGTCAGCCATGCCTTTCACCGCATGCTTGAATACAGTCCGGCCATCCTGGTAGATGTAATGCTCATTATTGTTCAGGGTTTCCAGAGAAACGGGATGGGCACTTCCCCCTGCTTTTTGCTGCAGGTAATCACCTCCGCCTCCGTTAACCGCCAGTTCAGAGTCGATGATTCCCATGCCTTCTTCACTTGGCTCCAGCAACACACAGCCTGCTCCGTCACCGAAGAGGATACAGGTATTGCGGTCCTGGTAATTGACCCGCATGCTCATTTTATCGGCCCCAACAACCATCACCCGCTTATGCATTCCGGATTCGATGAACTGAGACGCTGTGCGCAGGGCAAATAGAAACCCTGCACAGGCGGCATTCATATCAAATCCCCAGGCCTGCGGTGCCCCCAGCTTGTGGGCGATCAGGTTGGCCGTAGCGGGATATACATGATCGGGAGAAACTGTGGCGCAAATAATCAGGTCGATATCCTCCGGTCCGTAGGGAGTTTTCTCCAGAAGATCCTGTGCGGCCAGTACCCCCATGTCGGAAGTAGCCCGACCCTTGTCGAGGATCCTTCGCTCACGGATACCCGTGCGCTCCCGTATCCATTGGTCGTTGGTGTCGACCATTTTTTCCAGGTCTTCGTTGGTCAGAACCCGCTCAGGTACGTATCCACCGACTGCGGTGATGATGGCTCTACGTTTCATGCGATTTTATTCAGTACACCAGTCAGAAAAGGGCCGTAGAAGCTCAAGTGGCAAAAACATTTTGGGGCTTCCAGAGATGATCAACCCTCGAAAGGAAGGTAAAGTAGCTGCTTTTAACTGGCTTTTGCAATCCTTACGGGTAAAAGTGCCCTGCTGACTTTTGGCAATGCCAGTATAAAGAAAGCCTGCCAATCCAAACCGGATCAGCAGGCCCACTATGAAAAACAGAAAAAGTCTTATCAGGCTTCTTCCAGGACTGATTCCTGCGCAGCCAACCATCGCTCTGCATCGAGAGCTGCCATACAACCGGTTCCGGCAGCTGTAACAGCCTGACGGTACACATTGTCTGCGGCATCTCCGCTGGCAAATACTCCGGGGATATTGGTACGGGTGCTACCTGGCTGTACTTTAAGGTAGCCCGCCTCATCCATGTCCAGCTGCCCCTTGAAGATGTCGGTGCTGGGTTTGTGTCCAATGGCTACAAAGAAGGCGCTGGCTTCGATCACGGTCTTTTCACCAGTCTTGTTGTTCACAACGTGAACCTTTTCCACGTTCAATTCTCCTGAGATGTCCTCGGCCTCAGTATTCCAGTAGACCTTGATGTTGGGAGTGTTGAGCACCCGGTTTTGCATGATCTTGGAGGCACGCAGTTCATCACGCCGCACCAGCATGTGCACAGTGGTAGCGAGATTGGATAGATATAGTGATTCCTCAGCAGCAGTATCCCCTCCTCCTACGATTACGACTTCCTTGCCACGGAAAAAGAACCCGTCACAGACTGCACAGGCACTCACCCCACGGTTCTGGTATTTGTCCTCGGCCTCTATCCCCAGCCATTTGGCCTTGGCTCCTGTTGAAATGATGACTGCATCAGCGGTAAATTCATCGCCGCCATCTGTCCACAGCCGCTTGGGGCTGGAGTTCAGGTCCACCTTGGTGATCAGCTCGTATTTGATCTGGGTGCCAAAGCGCTCGGCCTGCTTACGGAAGTCTTCCATCATCTCCGGTCCCATGATGCCCTCGGGATAACCAGGGTAGTTTTCGACATCATTGGTGATCATCAACTGCCCACCAGGCTGCATCCCACTGAACATCAGGGGCTTTAGCTCAGCCCGAGCCGCATAGATGGCGGCAGTGTATCCAGCTGGACCAGACCCGATTATGACGAGATGGTGATGATTGGCATTGTTGTTACCCTGACTCATATTGGTGAATTTTGATGCTTTTTTCTAAAGTTTGTGTCCCACAAATGTAAAAAGAATTGTGGCAAAGATACGTCCAAATCACGACATTCAATAATATTATGAATTGATGATTTGACGTAGGTGCTTGGAATACGGAACTTGCAGCATAAGGTTATTCCCTATCGCTAATCCAGTTAAATCCATCGGGGACACAGCCTGACCGAAATCCAAATATCACCCCGATCAAATATTTACTAACTTCACCTCTCTAACAGGACTATAACCCATATTTCCTTTTTCCACTTATGCCAGAGAAGGCCAAACATTTGCAAACTTTTCAAAACCTATGTGTAATCGCTCATATGGATGGAGGATTGCATCCTGCCGAGCGGGATTTCCTGGAAGAGGTCGCCGGGGGGATGGGCCTTACCCAGGAGGAGGTCGCCAACCTCATGGCAAAAGGGAGTCGGCTGGAGTTTATCATCCCTCAAACTGAAGGGGAGCGATACCTTGAGTTGCGAATGGTCATCGTGATGATGCTTACCGATGGAAAAATGGATGACCGCGAATACCAGGGCTGCCTGCATCTCGCGGAGGAGATGGGAATCGAACAGGCATATCTCGATGAGACCATTGGCTTTTACCAGAAAAAGCAGGCAGAACTGGCCGGGCACTTAGCTATTTTTCAGAACCTATACCTGATTGCAGCGGCAGATGGACACATCAGCGAACAGGAGAAGGACCTGCTGCTGGAAGTCGCCAGAAACCTGGGCCTGGGCCAGGAAGACATCGATGGCATCATAGATTCTGACACTCCACTGGAATTCATACTCCCGGAGGACAAGGAGGATCGCTTTTTTTCCCTGAAGAACCTCGTCTATATGATGGTCGTGGATGGGAAAATTGCTCCAGAAGAGTACGATCTCTGTGTAGAATTTGCCCGAAAGGTAGAGTTGGGACAATCTGACGTCGATGAAATAATCGAGGAATATCGGCAGCTAAGAACCGAAAGAGAGGCACACCAGGAAGAAGTGACGGTGGATAACACCGATTATTACCTGGACCTTATCAATGCCTTTAACAGGATTGGCCTGGACCACAATGTATGCATCCAGTACTTTCAGCTGTCGGCCCAGTCGGGTCGAATTGAGCTTCCACCACACCTGGATACCGACCAACAACTGGCATTTCTCCGTGTGTTATGGCTCATCTACGTCCGCTGCTATGAACTTTGCGAGGAGGCGGAAACCCAGATTCCTCTCTACATCAGTCTGGCTGCCGCTAAACAGGACCTACAGGACCTGTTCAATTTTCTCATCCAGCAGGAGCGGGAGAACGGAGCCTCTGGCCTTACGGATGTCGACCTGTCTCACGAAAATGTAGAAGCCGAGCTGAGCCAGCAGCTCCGCAACCTCCTACACTTCTAGTTCCCTACACCAGAGACCCTACAAATTCTCCGCTGCGATCTCGGCGATGTCCTTTAGCTCGACTTCTTCCTCTTTGTCCAGCTTCTTGACTGCGTCCTGGAACATGATCATGCAGAAGGGGCAGTTCATAGCTACGACATCGGCTCCGGTGCCGATGGCCTCCTCGGCCCGTTCGGTGCTGACCTCTTTTTTCCCTTTCTCTGCATCCTTGAAGACCTGTGCGCCACCCGCGCCACAGCAAAGGCCATTTTTGCGGCTACGCTTCATCTCGCTGAGGTCGGTGTCCAGTTCCTGGATCACACGGCGGGGTGCGTCATAAATGCCATTGGCACGGCCCAGGTAGCAGGAATCGTGGAAGGTGATCTTTTTGCCTTTGTAAGCTCCCCCATCCTCGATGCGTAGCTTTCCCGCGTCGATGAATTCCTGCAGGAACTGGCTGTGGTGGATCACTTCGTAGTTACCGCCCAGGTCGGGATACTCATTCTTGATGGTGTTGAAGCAATGCGGGCAGGCGGTGATGATCTTCTTGACATTGTACATGTTCAGTACCTCGATGTTCTGCATCGCCTGCATCTGGAACAGGAACTCGTTGCCGGACCGCTTGGCCGGATCGCCGGTACAGGTTTCTTCCTGCCCCAGCACCGCGTAGCTGATCTCCAGGTGGTTGAGGATTTTGACCATCGCCTGGGTGATACGTTGCGCCCGGCTATCAAAGCTGCCCGCGCAGCCGACCCAGAAGAGGTATTCAGGGGTGTCGCCGTTCGCGGCGAGGGTGGACATGAGGGGGATATGTGGCATGGATGATTTTTTAGGTATGGAGGATATGAAGGTATAGAGGCATGTGGATTATTTTCCTTTTCCCGTGCTAGACCTTTGCCGCTCCTGGACATAAAGAATGAAACCGTTGAGGGTAACCTTAGCGTCTTCTAAAAGTTCCCATCCGGTATCAAACAGGTCTTTGCCAATGATCTTCATATCCCAACAAATGATCAGAATATCTTTGAGTTCGTAGATTGAGCCTCGGGCAATACGGTAAAACTGAATTCCTTCTTTGTAATGATACCGACCATACCCTTCGGCAATATTAAGTGTGATGCTTTGTGAAGCACGTCTGGTTTGGCTGGCAAGAGCGTATTTTTCTTCTGGAGGAATCAAGGGAATGACCTTGTTATAAAAGAATAGCCGGACTTTTCTACCTTTTCGCCAAGCATCGAGAGAAACAAAATCCTTTTCCGAATTGTAGCCTCTTGCAGGCTCTTCCGCAAGACTGGTTTCCCCCTGAAGAATCTCTTCAAGTGGGGAATCAACCCTTTTTCCCATTACAAATAGACTTTCAGCGTCTCTATCTTCCTGCATATCCTCCATATACTTCATACCTCTGGAACTTCTTATCCTTCCATCTCCTCCGCCCACTTGAACCTGTCCGCTGCCGCCATGGCCCAGGGGGCACCGTTGTTCTCGATGTTGTTGGTCATGCCGGCCCAGCCTTCGGGCATCTTGGATTCTTCCAGGATGAGGTAACGGCGTAGCTGCATGATGATGTCGAGCTGGTTGATGTTCACAGGACAGGCCTCGACGCAAGCATTGCAGGTATTGCAGGCGTTGAGTTCCTCTTCGGAGATGTAGTGATCGCTCAGGAGAAAGTGCTCGGCGGCTTCTTTGGCACCGTCAATGTTTTCGTCGCTGGGGACGATCACGCCCTCCTCATTGGGCTTGAGCTTGTACTTCTGGATTTCCTCCAGGCGGTCGCGGGTGTCCATGACGATCTTGCGCGGCGAGAGTTTCTTGCCCGTAGTATTGGCAGGGCAAACGTCCGTACAGCGGCCACACTCGGTGCAGGCGTAGGAATTCATCAGGTTGACCCAGGTGAGGTCCGTCACATCGCGCGCGCCGAAACGCTTGGGCGCATTGGGATCTTCCTCGGGCTGATAATTGAAGTCAAATGCTGCCTTTACCTCTTCGTTGATGTGCTTACTGGACTCCAGTTTGCCCTGAGGCTCCAGGCTGCTATAATAGACATTGGGGAAGGAAACGATGACATGGAAGTGCTTGGAGATCGGCAGGTAGTTGAGGAAAGCCAGAATCCCGACGATGTGTCCCCACCAGCCTGCGCGCTCAATGAGATGCAGTGTTTCGGGATTGGAGCCAAAAATCTGCATATCGGCCAGCCACTGCGAAATGGGGTACACGCCAGGCAGCGCTGCGAGGGAGCCTTCGCCCAGGGCATGTAGCTGTATGTCCGCTACATTGAACGCCAGCAAAGCCAGCATCAGCACGATCTCCGTCCAGAGGATGACGTTGGCATCGAGGTGGGAGTAATTCTTGCGGGTGATCAGCCCCTTGGACTCTGCCATTTCCGGTCCGCGAAAGCGCGAGACCTTCATGATGTTACGGCGCCAGAGCAGGGCGATGCAACTCACAATCACCAGCACGGCCAGCCACTCGTTGAGGAACATGATGCCACTGTAAACCGGATCGGTGTACTGTCCAAAGAAGCGGTGCTGACCGCTCAGGCCATCGACGATGATTTCGAGTACCTCTATGTTGATGACAATAAAGCTGACATAGATGATCAGGTGCATCACCGCTGGAGTAATGCGTTTGAACATCTTTTGTTGCCCAAAAGCCACCAACGCCATTTGTCTCAGCCTTTCGACCGGGCGATCGTTGCGATTTTCGGGTCGCCCCAGGAAGATATTGCTCCGGATGCGGCGGACCTGCCAGGCAAAGAGCCCGGCCCCAGCCAGCAATACGAGCAGAAATAGCAATTGACTAAGCATATATCCTTTTTTGTTTGCGTAGCAAAATAGTATGCATGCATACCAAATATAGGAAAAAGTCTTTCCCTGCCCCAAGCGGGAGTTCAAGTTTTTGAAAAAAAGCTAACAGACGTTAGCTGAGAATGGTTGAGTTAGTCAGGGGAATTAGGGTAAAAAGTAAAAAAACACCCTGTGGCACTTGTTTCATTGGAGCCAATTGCTTTACCTTTGTGCCACTTCCAAAGAAAGGAGGTGTGGTAGCTCAGTTGGTAGAGCAAAGGACTGAAAATCCTTGTGTCGGCGGTTCGATTCCGTCCCACACCACAACCCAAAAAAAGCCCCTGTTTCCAGGGGCTTTTTGTATGCTGCACTTTTCCAGGGACTTTTACTCCCCTTTCACCACCTTTCCATAGGTCTTTTGGCCATTGATCGACACCTCGATCAGGTAGAAGCCATTGGGTACCTGCTGCCCACTGGAGCTGGTGCCGTCCCAGCTGAGTTGCATGGGCTGTGTGTACTGCCCTTCCCAGATGGTGGCGACCAAGCGCCCTTCCATGGTATAGGCCATCACCGACGCTGCTCCAGAGCCGTTCATGTCAAGGTCAATCTGGATGTGGTCATTGAAGGGATTGGGGAAGATCGACAGCTCTGACTGTTCCAGGTCGGCTGGCACATCGGTAGTTCCTGCGGCTCCAAATGACACCTCATACAGCGCTCCGTTGTTGGCATGCTCTACGACATACATCTTGTCGCCTATCAGGGCCGCATCTACCGGACGGTTAAAGCCCAGGGCCACGCGGGCGATGTCAGCTTCGTAGTTGTCACCAACCTTGGTCAGGTCGATCATCAGCAGGTCTTCGCCGATCTGGTTAAAGGGCTTGAACTTCCGGTCATTGGTATTGCTCCAGCTCATGGAGAAGGCCTTGCCCTGAAACTCTCCGGGCAGGGCATTGAGCGTGTCAAAGGTCAGCCCTACGGGCGAACTGTGCGGGGTAAACGTCCCCATTAGCCGGCCGATGTCACTGGCGTCCTTTACCTGGGCATCTACCGTGTCGCGAAACAGGTCCTGATCGGGGCCGTGGCTCATGACGGGCCAGATCAACGGTACTCCAGGCTTGGCGGGGAAGTTGGGATCGTTGTAAAAGGTGGACTCCATGGTAACATTGGTAACCAGGGGATCAGATGCAGGGGGGTTATAGCCCGGGTACTGCATCAGGTTCTCATTAGGGCCGATCATCCAGGGAAAGCCATAATGCGCTCCCTCGCGAATCCAGTTGAGCTCTTCCTGACGGTCAGACTGATCGGCCTGGTCCAGGCCAAAAAGCAGCCCCTCGCCGTTGTATTCCACGTCGTAGGTATTGCGCAGGCCGGTGGCAAACAGGTAGTCCTCCATGAAGGTCTCATCGTCCTGCAGGGTGAGGTTCTCGGTGGTTACAGGAAACTTGAGCAATTTGGCCGTAAAGGCATTTTCCCGCTGACCATTGCTTTTCTGCTCGCCGTGGTCGGTACGAGCCCCACTGTTTACGAGGATGTACTGCTCGTCGGGGGTTTCAACGACTGCATTGAAACGGTGGTCCCGGCTGCTCCTGGGATAGGTGGCGGTGACCATGGTCGTCCAGGACGTGCCGTCGTATTTTTTGACGATGGCGATGTTGTCAGCCGCACCGCTGACCATGCTGACGAGGTAGATATTGCCACTGGTGCCAATGTCAAAACCATAGACTTCGTTTAGTCCGTGGTCACTGGTGTCAAAGACCTTCGTAGCAGTCCCTGAAGCGATGTCAACATTGAATATGTCTCCACTTACCGTGGCATAGTAGAGTTCTGAAGTGTTGGGATCGACATCAATGCGGGTGGCCGTGTTGGAGCCTACATCCACGATTTTTCGGATGCTAATGGAGTCGTGCAGGGCCGTCGGCTGTCCCCAGACAGCCAGAGACAGGAAAAGTATCAGGGTGAATAGTAGGGTAGGTTTCATGAGTTTGATTATGGATGGGTGATAAAAATCTTGGTGGTCTGGATCGAGGAAGCGCTCGTCAGGCGGATGAGATATAGGCCGGCAGGATATTGGGCCCGCTCGATTTCGCAGAAATTGTTGCCTGTCACCGCCTGTCCCTCAAATAGGGTGGCAAGAGCGCGCCCATTCAGGCCAAAAAGCTGTACCCGCACCGCCTCAGTGGTGGGGGATTGGTAGCCAATTAGAATCCGCGACGGATCAAAATCCTGAAAAACGGTAAGTTGCCGCTCCTGCGAAGTAGCAGACTCTACACGAGTTGCCTGATCGGCATCCCGATAGGTCCATGCAGCACTTCGCTCCAGAAAGGCGTAGAAGTCCTCCGTAGCGTAGTTGACAGGATTCGTGCTATTGACCGTGGTTCGGTTGTCATAGTTGGGCGAAGTCAGGCAGAACATACACATCCGGATGGGACGATCAGCCGTCGAATTGATAGTTCCCACTTCAAAGCCATCCGGGCTGATGGTTCCGCCCCCTCTTTTGGCGGTATTGGTCACACTTGCCAGCTTGTCAGACACCACCCCGGCATGGTCAAAGAGAATGCCCGTGTGGTCATACTGCGGATTGGTGCAGATGGTCAGTTCCTCACCGACGTCATAAGGCTGGGTGATGTAGTGGTCATTTTGGTCGATGCGGAGGATGTAGTCGCCTGCTGCTCCTTCGGTTGCTTCGATGCCCATACCCAGGCCCCAGGCCCCCGCCAGCGGCGCAGGCTCCATAACGACGATGTCCAGTGGGAATCCGTCCCCACTAAATCGGGCAACGTCGGTAGATCCTACGGATTCATTGATCCAGATTCCATCATAGCCATTATAGACACTGGCATTGGCTGAGCTGTAAGTACCAGCGGCCATGTAGGTTGCCTCATACCCCCAGGCATTGAGGCTGTCAACCAGGTCCTGGTCGATCTTTCTGGGATCGGATTCAGCATTTCCGCCGACATACAGGATTTTTTGTGCGTGGAGCGATGCTCCCAGTGCCGATACAAGGAACAGGAGCATAGTTGTTTTGTACAGATTCATAGGTAGAGTCCTTGGGTGGATTATTATAAACTACACCCACATCAACTATTTGCTGTTCTGTAGTGTGTGGGTAGTTGAGCGACAATAAACCCTGAATATCAGACAAGTAGCCACTTCGAGGCCATCCCTGCCTCACCTGAGATCGTCTTGTCCCGATTGCTTTTTTCCATTATGCGTCCTTCACCTATCCTCTCAGAGACTCATGCTCATTTCCCACCCAGCCGCAGGACGGTTTGCTCCTCCCAGCAGTTTCAAATTGCAGACTGATGCAACAAGTTTTCCATTTTTACACTGGTTATGCTTCAGGAAAACGTCAGTCATGCAGGACAGACTGCTTTGATACTTTTCGACAGGTTTTAGCGAGGACATATAATATTCGCCAAAAGGGGACAAGGCAATCGCAAGAAAAGGGAATCGCCTCCAGCGTTGGGAACCGCATATCAGTTCGACCCTGGTAGCATGGCGCTCAAATGCCTATCGCCCCTAGTAGAGTCGGACCTTGCGATGGACTTACGAAAGGGAAGGTTTACTTCAAATTTCAACTATTTCTGTTTTATATTTAACCATAAGGCGAAAGGAAAAGTCTTAAGGAATAAAATAGGGAAAAAGCAGGATAGGTAGCCAAACTTGCCACGGAGTCCCGTGGCTTCAGTAGAGACTTTTTAACTGGCAGATGTAACATTCTCGTTGGTTTCTCCGCGTGAGTCTTCAAAAAATAAGTCTTTTTACCTTGGCACAATGTTCTGCTACCCGTTTTGGCTCTGGTGAGTAAAAATTGTTAGTGAGGCTGAATGGTATGGGAAAAAATCGTCACAAGACCGATCGCATTGAGGATAAAGTGTTGACTCAGTATCCTGAGTTGATGGGAGATGCATTAAGGCTGGGTAAAATCGGAATTTGGCAGTTGGATCTCGTGAAGCAGGAATCGGTCATGTCTAAGCAGATCTATGAGATCCACGAAGTTCCATTGGGAACTGAATTTGGAGTAAAAAATGGATTGAAATATTTCCGGGAAGATTTCCACTCTGTTATGACAGAAGCTGTTGAGCGTGCGATACAGCATGGAGAAGCATATTCGGTCGAGGCAATTTTGGTTACAGGACAGGGAAAAGAAAAGTGGGTCCGGGCCGAGGGGCAGGCCTTTTTCAAGGACGGAAAAGCGGTGATGCTAAGTGGGGTCATGCAGGATATCCATGAACAGAAACTAAAAGAGCTATCGCTGAGGGAGCAAGACATCCGCATTAGAGGCATATTCAATGGCTCCAAGAACTTCATGGGCCTTATGGAGCCTGATGGAACCATGATAGAAATCAACACAAGTGGACTTAAACTTTGGAATAAAACATCCCGGGATATCAAAGGGCAGAAGATCTACGATCTCCCATGGTGGTCTGAAAACGAAAAAGCCAACCTAAAACTAAAGGAGTCGATCGAAGAAGCAACTGGAGGTGCGCACATCCAATACGACGTAGAGCTTTTCCCAAACCGAAAACCAGTTTTCATAGACTTCTCGATTTCCCCCATTCTTGACTCGGAAGGAAAAGTAAAATACCTGTTAGCAGAAGGCGCTGATATTTCCGATAGGGTAGAGATGCAGAATACGCTACAGGAAAACCTGCACCAATTACGGAGCTTTATTTCCCATGCCCCTCAGGAAGCTGTTATGCTGGACACGGAGCTGAGGTTCCTCGGAGTATCCAAAAAGTGGAGTGAAATATATGGTCTGGTTGAAGAAGATATAATAGGAAAAAGCTACGAGGAAGTACTCGAACTTATCCATAAAGCTCCATATATGCTTCCCTACTATGAACGAGCACTAAAAGGGGAGCGGGTAGAAAACGAACGGGTTTTCATATTGGAGCCAAATGGCGCGAAGAAATGGAAGGAAATCACCGTAAGTCCCTGGCACGACATCCACGGAAAACCGGGAGGAGTAATTCGCTATAGCAATGACATAACCGACCAGATTGAATACCAGACCCGACTGGACAATCTCAACCAGGAACTGGAGCAGCAGGTCGAGGAACGGACAGCGCAGATGCGGAGCCTCAATAAAGAGATGGAGCAGTTTGTCTACATCGCATCGCATGACCTGCAGGAACCCCTGCGCACCATCAACAGTTATTCTGAAATCCTTCAGGAAGAGTCTGGATTGTCAGAAAACCAGCTATTCATGCTGAAAAGGGTATCCACCGCAGCGATAAGGATGAAAAGCCTCGTCAAGGACCTGCTGGACTACTCCAGGGTAGGGCGTATTGCGGAGGCCGAAACACTCGATCTCAGGAATCTCATCGAAGGGATTACCCAGGACTTTGGACAGGTGATCAAGGAAACCGAAGCAACAATTGTCATACGAGAGCTACCAGAACTTTTTGCTATCCAGAGCGACATCCGACAACTGTTCCAAAACCTGATCAGCAATGCACTCAAGTACCGATCTGATACCGCTCCCCCCTATATTGAAATAGGATTTCAGGTAGAAAGTGGCGTATTTTCGTTATCCGACAACGGAATAGGAATTGAGGAAAAGTATGAAGAAAGGATTTTCCAGATCTTTCAGCGTTTACATCACCGTGAACAATACTCAGGAACAGGGATCGGTCTGGCTATGTGCAAAAAGGTAGTGGGGCGATATAACGGAAAAATCTGGATGAAATCGACCGTTGGTATAGGATCTACTTTTTATTTTACCCTCCCAACCGCTTTAAATCCAAACCTGCTACCCGATGGTACTGACACCCAAGCTAAACCAAATCCTGCTCATTGACGACAGCTTTGATGACAACTACCTTCATCAACGCTTACTTGAACAGATGGATATTGCCGAAAAGATTGCCGTTGCCTACGACGGGCAGGAAGCACTTGCTTACCTGTCAGGGACTGGAAACTTCTCTGAGCAGGAGCCACTGCACCCTCAACCGGACCTGATTTTTCTCGACATCAACATGCCCCGCATGAATGGATGGGAGTTCCTTAAATTCTACAGGGAACTGCCTGAAGATGAGCGAGGAGGCGTGGTAATCGTCATGCTGACGACTTCCCTCAACCCTGATGACAGATCCAAGGCAAAGGAACTGGACCTGATCAGCACCTTTCTCCCCAAGCCACTTACTAAAGAGATGGTCGAAAAGGTCCTCCAGGAAAATTTTAGTGAGCGACTCCAGTGAGACAGGTTCGGAGTCAGTAGTGGAAAGAGTTCGTGGTTCGAAGTTGAATGCACTGACAATCAGACTGTTATCTCAACTCGAATTAGTCAGGAACTTCATTCCGAATCCCCTAGTCATTTGTTTCGCGGTTCAAAGTTCCCATGTTACAGACCATTCCGTTTTCAATTGCCCCTGGCGTCCGAGACGCTTTGACTTGACGTTTC
>CAYFIR010000076.1:0-31613 GCA_964343195.1 uncultured Bacteroidia bacterium
TAGTTCGTAGTTCGTAGTTCGTAGTTCGTAGTTCGTAGTTGGGTACTAGCCTGATCCTTATTGGGTTACAAAGATTTCACTTTATACCTTATACCCTATATACCCTTATACTCATACCCTTATAGATAGCAATAGTACCTTACTCCCCTCATACACCTTCGCCTTCTCCTCGCCTAAAATAGTAAGCTAAGGCATTTTTTCGAAAAAACAGCGGCGGCAGCGAGGTTCATAGCGGTCTTTTTCTCCCAAAACCACCGTTCCTTCTTCGGCAGAAAGGCGATAGGAGTAATTTGCGAGGCTTCCGCAGACCTGACAAATGGCGTGTACCTTGGTGACAAACTCCGCCTGAGCCAACAACGCTGGCATGGGCCCAAAAGGCTGACCGCGAAAATCCATGTCCAGGCCCGCGACGATCACCCTGGTGCCTCTGTTGGCGAGCTTTCGCACTACGGGCACAATCTCCGGGTCAAAAAACTGGGCTTCATCGACTCCTACTACCTGTACGTTGCCGGCCAATAACAAAATCTGATCTGCCGTGCTTACCGGTGTAGAGTGAATGGAGTTCTGATCATGGGACACTACCTCCACCTCATCGTATCGGGTATCGACGCTGGGTTTGAATATTTCGACAGACTGATTGGCAATCTGAGCCCGACGCATGCGCCGGATCAACTCTTCGGTTTTTCCCGAAAACATGCTGCCACAAATCACTTCCACCCAGCCGGATTTCTGATTGGCAGAGTTTACTTCTATAAACATGATAAAGGCTTTGGTTAGGTGTCCCAGGGGAGCTAAGTTACGCCAACAAAACCAGCATCTACAAAGTCTTATTAGGGTTATTCTTCTTTATCTTTAGAGGGAGTATCTGAAATGATCCTGTTTCCCTCCATTTTTCCTTTTGCGAAAAACAGACTGATTATTCATTTTTCGAAAGTCCAATTCACCCTATATATATGCCGTTTACGAGGCCAGAATGACGGAAAAGAGAATAAGACACGGCACAAATACTTTTCTTCCTGTAATTTATGACTTGATTGAGCTCACAGAAACCTCTTTCTCTATTATTACAACCAGCCATTATGCTACGTTTAGCCTCTGTAGTTTTCGCCATCGGGATGTTAGTACCTGCAGTCTTTGCACAGGAACTCATAGAGCCTGCCCTGCGGGTCATGAGTTTTAACATTCGGTATAATAACCCCAATGATGGCGCCAATGCCTGGCCCAAAAGGGTTTCGCTGGTAGAGAGTGTCATTCGATATCACGAAGCAGACATCATCGGCCTGCAGGAAGCGCTGCCAGAGCAAATTGAGGACCTGACCAAGATGTTGCCAGACTTTGATTACATCGGCGTAGGCAGAGAGGCGAATGGCCGGGGAGAGTTTTCTGCTATCTTTTATCGCCGGAGCCGCATGCAGGTGCTGGACGAAGGCACCTTTTGGCTTTCTGCAACTCCGGATGAGCCGTCCAAGGGCTGGGATGCTTCCCTCAATCGCATCGTGACCTGGGGACGATTCGAAGATCTGTACACGGGCAAAACATTTTACCACTTTAACACGCACTTTGATCACCGGGGCCAACTGGCCCGGAAAAATAGTTCAGAGCTGCTGATCCGTCGCATTGAGCTTGAGAACATGGAACAGGATCCTGTCCTGGTCACCGGCGACTTCAATGCAACTCCTGAGGATGAACCCATCCTGGTTCTCACCGATCCCAATCAGCCCATGCGACTCACTGATGGCATGGACGCATCAGTTTCGGCTCCACATGGCCCACGGGGAACCTGGACAGGATGGGAGATCGCAGGCGACCCGGATCGACGCATTGATTATGTGTTCGTTCGCCATGACGTGACAGTGCTGCGCTATGCCCACATTTCTGATTCATGGGCCGGACGCTTCCCCTCAGATCACCTGCCCGTGCTGGCAGAGGTGCTGCTCAGTTCCCCCGAAGTGCTCCCCAATGCACATGCGCACAACGACTACCACCAACCACAGCCTCTTACAGGAGCACTCAGTCACGGATTCAACAGCGTAGAGGTAGATATCTGGCACCAGGGGCACCAGTTGGTGGTCACCCATAACCATCCTCGTGGCAGAGGAAGCCTTCCCACCCTGGACCAACTGTATCTGGCCCCTTTGGCCAGGAGGGTGCAGGCCTACCAGGGCCGGGTTTATCCCCATTATCAGGCTCCCTTTTTCCTGATGATCGACTGCAAAAACTGGGACGAAAACACCTACCGAGCCTTGAGGGCAAGCCTCGCTCCCTATAGATGGATGCTCGAAGGCGCCAATCCCGCTTTGGTCATTTTCCTTTCAGGATCGCGAAACGTAGCGGACGTGCTAAATGATCCGGATCGATTCATGGCCATCGACGGCCGCCCCGAACATCTTGGCCAAAATTTCTCTTCCACTGCTATGCCAGTCATTTCACAGCGATACTCCAAAGTCATCACCTGGCGCGGCATCGGAAATATCACAGATGAGGAAAAAGCAGCCTTGCGCCGACTCGTCACCCTCACCCATGCAGAAGGGAAAAAACTCCGCCTTTGGGGCTCTCCTGACAATGAGGAGGTCTGGAATCTACTTCGAGAGGTTGGAGTAGACTACATCAACACCGACATGCAAGCTGAATTGAGGAGCTATTTACTGGGTCAATGAGTAGGGATGATCCAGGCTGGCTCCCCATGATAGGCATCAGCCGTGGTTACCTTCCGAACCCCGCTGCCATCTGGCCGCATAAGGTAAATCTGGTCGCCATCCTCTCGGGTGGAGTGAAATGCGATCCACCTTCCATCGGGTGACCAGGACAATTCTACATCGTTGTATACCTGATCGGTAATTCGGGTAATGTTGCCCGTCGCCAGATCCAGCATGAATACATCATTTCGATCAGGCTGGCCCTCCTCGTAATACTGAACGGTATAGGCAATTTGCTTACCGTCAGGTGACCAGGTACAGTACTTTTGCTGAACCTCATCGTGGGTAAGCTGCTGACAAATTCCTTCCTCCAAATCGTAGAGAAAAAGCTCCGCATCCCCATCCCGATTGCTCAAAAACAAAATGGAACGACCATCCGGCGACCACAGCGGTCGGTTATTGTAAGAGGGGTGATCGGTAACCTTGAGGGTGTCGCCCCCATCCGGATTGCACATAACAATCTGCTTCGTATCCCCGTCATCTGCCGCAATGGTAACAAGCACGCTTTGACCATCCGGGCTAAGGATGTATTCTTCAAAGTTTCCAAAATCATACTCAAGCTCAGTGCCATCAGAAGCCATAAGACCCAGCGAAAAGTTATCCGAGGTATCGGTTCGGTTATAGATCATCGCCTTTAATGCGGGATTGAATTGGGGTCCCCAGTCCCAACCGGGGTTTGTAGTCAGTCGACGTTCAGTTTCTGTCTCCAGATCAAAGGCAAAGATGTCAAACCCTTCCCCTAGACTGGAAATATAAACCAGTTGGGGAGGCAGTTGAGCCAGCGAAAAAATGGCCGAGAGCAAAAGTGGAAGAAGGAGGAGAACGGAGCGCATGGATCAGATTTTGAGTAGACAAAGTCGATCTTCAGGCAATATGTTCTGGCGCAAGGGCAAAATTCGCAGGAATACCTACACCTGATAGCGGCTCCCATCCTGCCACCTGTCAGGATGCTGCCGGTACCATTCTATTGTTTTGGCAAGGCCGGATGAAAGGTCAAACCGAGGCTCCCAATTCGTTAGTTCTTTCAGGCGACTTGCGTCCCCACAGAGTCGCTGCACTTCGCTTTTTGGAGGGCGAATGCGCTCGGGATCAGCCACAATAGGTGTTCCTGGCCGAATTTGATCAATCAGGGTATCCGCGACCTGCTGCATGGACACTTCAGCCCCCGTCGCTACATTCACCACGGTGCCGGGAGAAAGTGCTGCCTCCGCGATCGCCTGATAAGCACGGACATTGTCTTCCACAAAGAGCAAATCGCGCGTAGGTCGCAGGTCCCCAAGCTTCAGCGAATCTGCCCCGCTCAGGAGTTGGGTGATGATGGTCGGGATAATGGCCCGATTTGACTGCCTTGGGCCGTAGGTATTGAAGGGGCGCACTACCGTGACCGGAACTTCAAAACTGTGGGCATAGGAAATTGCCAGGCTGTCAGCGCCGATCTTTGAAGCGCTATAGGGCGACTGAGGTTGCAGGGGATGTTTTTCATCGATGGGCACATACTGAGCGGAGCCATACACCTCGGAAGTACTGGTAATCAGCACCTTGCTACAGCCAGTAGTACGCGCTGCTTCGAGCAGATTCAGGGTCCCCTTGACATTGGTGTCGATATAGCTTTCCGGGGCACGGTAGCTGTAGGGAATGCCGATCAGGGCGGCAAGGTGCATGATCCATTCGCAATCCTGGGCGAGGTTGCGCATCAGGGTCCCGTCCCGAATGTCGCCAGTCACTATTTCGAGTTCGCTCCTGATCTGCTCGTCCAGGGAATCGAGCCATCCGTTTTGCCCAAAAGAATTGTACCAGACCAGCGCCCGTACCTGATGCCCCTGATGAACCAGGTATTCACAAAGGTGAGAACCAATGAAGCCGTCGGCACCGGTAACCAGGATCTTTGGCATAGGAGGAGGGGTTGAAGTTGGGAGTTCGGAGTTCGAAGTTGGGAGTTCGCTGCGCTCAACGGGGTTTGGAGTTCGGGGTTCTGCGGGCTTGCTGTTGGAGGGTAAAAGTAAGTCGGATGGAATGATAACAAAGCATGCGACAAAATGAAATACCTTCTACAAACTCGCTTCAAAATAGATATATTCGAAGCGAATATCTGAATCCTTACCTAGCCACCTCCTCATGCAACGCATTATTTCTCTGCTATTGCTGTCTCTGACAGCTGCTTCCCTCACCGCTCAGGTTTCCTACCCTGGCAGTGACTATGCCGTTCCCGGAGATACCTTTGTGTACTCTTCGGCTGACTTTACCCTGGCGGATTTTACCACTACTGGGGCTTCTTTTAACTGGAATTATGCAAGCCTCTCGCCATCCGATCAGCAGGTTCTCGAGTTTACCGACCCGGATAATGCTGGTTATGAATCGTCGTGGATCACCCAGTGTGTATTCTCAGGCGGCAATCCCTTTTCCTGTCCGGGCCTCTGGGACGACTTCACCAACCTCTCTCTTCCATCGCTGGAAGAAAACGCGGGATTACTGGCTTTTTTGCCGATTCCCATTGAAGACTGGACCCGGCATTTCAAAGCATCTGGAAGCGAAGTATCTGAGGTAATGCTGGGGGTGGGTATTGGCGGAGCCATTACGCTGCCGTTTATTGTAGAATTCGAAGTTCCAGACACGATGCTACGATTTCCTCTTACCTATCAGCAGGTGGACAGCGCTGCCAGTAGCTGGGGGGTGGATCTGAGTGCTACTGGACAGGGGATCAAGTTTTTCCGGGAGCAGACCCGCTACAACGAAGTCCAGGGTTGGGGCACCCTGGTCACCCCCTATGACAGTTTTCCCGATGTCCTCAAGGTCAGAACTGAAATACAACGCAGCGACTCCATCGAACTGAATGATACGACCATCGTCCTGCCAACACAGTTGGTGGAATATAGCTGGTATGCACCCGGCTTTGGGCAGCCAGTCCTGCGGGCACAGGGCAACATCGTTGCTGGGCTGGAAGTGATCTCTCAGGTACAATACATCGACACCCTGCGTTGCCTGACTCCTGAGGTTTCCTTTCTGCCCCTTCCCAATCCGGTTATCCTAAATGGAGATGGAGAAGGCAATGTGACCTTTTTTAACACCAGCGGCGCGACAGACTCGGTCAGCTGGGATTTTGGAGATGGCACTTTTTCCGGGTTGAATTCGCCCCAACACACCTACACCGCCAATGGCACCTATCAGGTAACCCTTATTGGATGCAACACCGTATGTGACCCACTCGAATGCGACACCTTTACCCTGCCCATTCTTGTGATCGACACTACCATCGCCAATGCCGTTTTTGAAACGCTGAGAGATACAGTTTGTGCTGGTGACAGCCTGGACTTCATCAATCTATCCACGTTTTCGAATGGCTTTTCCTGGAATTTTGGGGACGGCAACACGAGCACAGAGCGAAATCCTTCCCATGCCTTCTCAGCCGAGGGAAGCTATGAGGTACAGCTTATCGCGTTTAACACCGGGGCCAATGATACCGCCACACAGGAAATTTATGTAAAAGAAGCACCTGGCATCACGTTGACACCTGATACGACGATGATGCGGGGGGATAGCCTTACGCTAACAGCGACGCTGAGCGGCAGCTATGCCAGCTATTACTGGGAACCAGAGCTGGGCCAAACTCTCACTCCCCGTATTAGTCCGGATTCTACTACTACCTATATGATTTTCGCAGAAAATGAATGCGGAAATGACTCCGCCCTGGTAACGGTAAGCGTCACCAGAAACACCGGAATTGCCACCATCGAAGGCGAAATCATGGTGTATCCCAATCCGTCTGCGGGACTGTTCCGGGTAGAGTTTCCGACGCCATCAGCTAGGCAGTGGCAGGTATTTGATGCTTCCGGAAAACTGGTGGGCAGGGGACAGAACTCCCAGGAAGCCTTTGAAATTGACCTTAGCCCTCTTCCTTCCGGTCTCTACAGCCTCCTGGTCAATGAGGACAAAGGCTATCACCAACAGATCCTGATCCGTCAATAATTTCCCTATGCGCGAGGCTTTTCTAAAGATCCTGAAGTACTTCCCGTCCTACTGGCGGGAAGAATTCAAGTGGGGGTACTACCTATCTGTCCTGGCCATGTTGGGCATATTTGCGGGGCTGAATTACTACCTCCTCCCTGATGTAACAATTGAGCGATGGATCACCCGTCGGTACTATGGCGAGTTTGAATGCATGTGGTGGTATCTGGGATTCTATGGAATCCCCTACTACCTGACGGTGGTACTCTATTCAGTGTTTCATGACAAATGGGACATCCTGCGCAATCGGCAATTCTGGTTGCGAAGCCTGTTTGGGCTGCTGGTGATCAGCATGGATGCCAGCTTTTCATGGTATCAGCATCTGTTACAGGACATCGACGGCTATGCCAACCGTTATGTCTGGTTCAAGTACATCGGGAACTTCTACAGCACCATTACCATCGGGTTGGCTTTCTGGCTGTACTGGTATGTTCGCGACCGCAAGTACATCGACAGCTTCTACGGCCTGACGCGACGCGGATTTGACTGGCGCCCCTATGCCGTCCTGATGGCTTTGATGGTGCCCCTGGTGGTTACAGCGGCCTTCACGAGTGGGTTCCTCAACTACTACCCTACCCTGAAGTTGCAATATGCCGAACGCTTTGACCTGCTCCCCACCTGGGCCACTATGGCCATCTATGAATTTGTCTATGCATTTGACTTTATCTGGACAGAGGTGGCCTTTCGGGGCTTTTTTGTGATTGCGATGGCAAAGGTCATGGGCGGGGCCGCCATCGTGCCGATGTGTTCGATCTATGAATTCCGGCACTTCGCCAAACCATTGGGGGAAGCCATCAGCTCGATCTTTGGGGGCTATATCCTCGGAGTCATCGCCCTCAAGAGCCGCAACATCCTCGGCGGGGTGTGGATTCACATGGGGATCGCGCTGCTGATGGAGCTGGTGTCGATATTGATCAAGGGATTTTGAGATGTTGGGAGGTTGAGATAGTGAGATTTTGAGAGGCGAGACTCCCGATTCTCGGGACAGGCTGCCTTTGCTGTGAGAGGTCAGAAGTCAGACCGCGATGCTGTCAGAATCTCACAAGACAGGGTGAGCTGAGAAGCGCCCATATTTCCCTTATACACCCTATATTTCCTATACCACTCCTCTCCCAGAAAAAACCTAAAAAATCTTTGGCCGTAATCTCAAAACCCTGCATATTTGCAGTCTCAAAATCGGCGCGGTAGCTCAGAAGGTTAGAGCGCAGGATTCATAACCCTGAGGTCGGGGGTTCGATTCCCCCCTGCGCCACCCTCAAAATCAATGACTTAAGCCCACTCTAGCAAGTGGGCTTTTTTGTTTCCCTTCCCTCAGCAATCCACCTGCGCACATTCTTCTTCTTGCGACTCTACTTCGATGGTTACGTGCTCAATGTGTTCCTCAGCGAGGACTTCACGGATGGAGTCTTTGATTCCGGCGACTTGTTCAAGGGTGTAATGAAGCGGCACCTTGATGTGTACTGTGAAGATGTCTTTTTCGCCATCGAGGGTCCAGAGGTGGATGTCATGGATGCTCACCACGCCGGGCAGGGCTTCGATGCGGGTTTTCAGGGTGCGGATGTCCTTGTCTTCGGGCACTGCCTGTAGCAAAATGACAAAGCACTTGCGGAGATTTCGAAATGCATTCCACAGTACCCAGGCGGTGATCAGCACCGACAGCAGTGGGTCCAGAATGGGCAAATCAGTAAATTTCATCACGATTGCGGCGATGAGCACAGCTACCCAGCCCAGCACGTCTTCGAGTAGGTGTAGCGAAACCACTTTTTCATTCATGGAACTTCCCTTCTTCAGGCGAAGAACCGCAGCACCATTGACGACCACGCCCAAGATCGCCAGGTAGATCATGCCTTCCGCTTCCGGCTGCATTGGATCCATCAATCGGGGAATGGCCTCCTGTAGCACCAATACGCCACCAACAATCAGCACAACGGAGTTAATGAGTGCACCCAAAAGCGAAAATCGCCGATAGCCGAAGGAGAAAGTAGCAGTTGCTTTTTTGCCCGAAAGAGACTGGAAATACCACGAAAGCCCCAGCGATAGAGAGTCGCCCAGGTCGTGAACCGCGTCGGACAGGATCGCCACACTATTGGTCAGCAGGCCCCCTACGATCTCGATCAGCGTAAAGCCCAGGTTGAGGAAAAAGGCAACGCGGATGTTGCCAGTCGCGTGATGATGGTGGTGGGAATGGTCGTGGGAATGGCTCATACAACTTTGTTTCAATGAAAAGGCCTGATAGTCACCTGTAGGCAATACGAAAAGTATCCCCAGTCAAGGTTCAGATTTATCCAGGAAACCTCCCGATACAACATCAGTTTCGAGTTTGGGGGGCCAAGATCGAAAGCTAACCAACTGACTATCATTAGCTTAAACCAGGTTTTGTAGCCGTCAAGATTTCGTCTCTCAACACATAAATCATCCTTTTTGAGCCAAAGGCCCGCTGAGCGACATGAGGCAAGTCTTTATAATGAACTGACTATCACCAGAAAGCAATTTTCACCTTTTCACTTTAAACCCGAAACTCACACTGATACAGGGTAGAATCCCACATGAGATGACTCCGGACTGCCCCCTTTCCTGATTCAGGAGCACTTTTTCCTGCTTGGGCATAGCTTTTTTGACAATGGCCTTTAATCCTGAGATCTTTCCATCAGAAAACATTAGAGAACGACAATCCCATAGGAATCTCCATGAAATCCTTGCGAAAATTCATACTCCCGATCATCATCCTGCTCCTTGCCATCGGCGGATATGCAGGCTGGAAGATGTACAACCAGCAACTACCAGACCTGGCTAAATCACCCGCTGCACACCAGGTGGATGCTGCAACGTTCTACGCAGAATTTGTCCAGGATGAGCCCGCCGCTAACGAAAAATACCTCAACCAGGTAATAGCGGTAACCGGAGCAGTAGATGAGGTGCAGGCCCTGGAAAATGGTGGGGCGGTGGTAGTGGTAGCGGTTCCAGACGAAATGTTTGGCATTACCTGTTCCATGGCCCAGGATCAGGCTGAGGCTGCGCAAGCGCTTACTCCCGGAAGTATGGTCACTCTCAAAGGAGAGTGTACGGGATACCTCATGGATGTCAACCTTGTTCGCTGCGTGATCATGTAACCCTGCTTTTCCCATGTCCACATTTCTAAAAATCTTTCTTGGGCTGCTGCTGACCCTGATGGCACTGGCCCAGTTGCCCGGCTGTGTCCACGAGCCGATACGCCCCTTAGGAAATGAGCCCACTCCTGTTGACACCACCAGGATGGACACCACCCCGGAAGACACTAGCCAAAACGATACCTTCTCAGTCAAGCCGTGCGATCCAGACACGGTTTACTTCAGCCAGGACGTACTGCCGATATTGATTTCCAATTGTGCCAAAAGCGGCTGCCATGACGCAGCGTCCGCTTCCGATGGGGTGATCCTGACCGACTATGCAGCGGTGATGCGAACTGCAGATGTGCGAGCGGGCAATCCGGGAGGCAGTGACCTGTATGAAGTCCTCACCGAAGACGACCCTGACAAGCGCATGCCTCAGCCCCCCAACGATCCGCTGAATGCTGACCAGATAGCTCTGATCCGAAAATGGATACAACAGGGTGCTCGGGACCTTACCTGTGGAGATACGACACAGTCAGGAGGCTGCGATACCGCCAACGTATCGTTTGCCCAGGACATCCGCCCGGTACTTACGACCTATTGCACTGGCTGCCACTCATCTCCCAATCCATCCGGCAACCTGGACCTGACCGTTATGGCAAACGTCCAACAAGTAGCCCAATCAGGCCAACTATATGGGGTTACCGCCCGACTGACAGGATATCCCCCCATGCCACGCGGTGGCGACCCGCTACCAGCCTGCCATGTGGCAAAAATCAAAGCCTGGGTAGATGCCGGAGCTCAGGACAACTAACGAGACCTTAATATGCAACCAACCTATTTCCATAACAGGCTCATCATAGTGCTGATAGCGGCTGCGCTGAGCAGTTGCTATTATGACAACGAAGAGGAGCTGTACCAGTTTGTAGAGCCCCAAACCTGCGATACGACTGCAGTTTCCTACGCCAACGCAATCGAGCCAATTATAGCGACGCGCTGCACCAAGTGCCATGCCGGTAGCTCGCCCTCGGGGAATATCAACCTGGAGACCTTCGAAGGCGTCTCACAGGTAGCCAGCGATGGACGTCTCGTAGGGGCAATCAGCCACGCAGAAGGCTTCTCCGCGATGCCCAAAGGGGAAGGCAAATTACCAGCCTGTGACATCGAAAAAATCACCGCATGGGTCAACCAGGGTGCTTCACAGAATTGATCTTAAAGGAATTCGAAATTTTATCCTGGGCGCAATGGCAGGGTTGCCACCTTAATTTACGAATCGCCACAAAACCTGGAGGCGAAATCCCTATCGTGAACCTGCCCCAAAAAACACTTTACAGAATTGGGACCGGGTCACATTTACCCTAGGGCCTTTTCAAGCCGACACCCTCCATAGCGTCCCCGACTCGCCTATACCTTGTAACAACTTGAACCATCAAAAACCAAATATGAAACGATTCACTCTCAGCCTCCTACTGCTTGTCCTCAGCTTTTCCTTCGTCAACGCCCAGAAGTACCTCACCCGTACCGGCCACATCTGGTTTTATTCCCACACGCCAGTCGAAGACATCGAAGCACACAACCACCAATCCATGAGTGTGCTCAACCTCGAAAATGGCGAAATGGCTTTTCAGGTACTGATGAAGAGCTTCCAGTTTGAAAAGGCGCTCATGCAGGAGCACTTCAACGAGAAATACGTCGAGTCAGACCGGTACCCAAAAGCCACCTTCCAGGGCAAAATCGAAGATTTCGAATCGCTGGATCTAACTGCCGATGGTGAGTATGAGGTAACCGTAACTGGCGACCTGACCATCCATGGCGTTACCCAGAGTGTTACCACCAAAGGAACACTCAAGGTGAGCGGCGGCGACATAGGTGCCATTTCGACCTTTGTGGTCAAACCAGCCGATTACGATATCAGCATTCCTTCTATCGTGCGGGACAAAATCGCAGAAGAAATCGAGGTTACCGTCGATCTGACCTACCAAATGATGTAACCTACCTCCAAGGTCAAACCAGTGCAGTATAAGGGCCCTCTGATTAGGTTGTTAAGTAGGCCCTTCTCTGCCCCATTTTCTCGTCTGAATACTCATCATGAAGCATCAAGGCATACACTTCCTTCCAGGTTTATGGGCGATTTTGCTCTCATTGTCCATCTCACCCACCTTGGCCCAGGATGACCTCCTGGATCTGCTGGACGAAATGGAAGAAGAGCGAATCGAATACACCCAGGCCAGTTTCAAAACCGTCCGCATCATGAATGCCCACTCCATCGAGATTCCGGCTCCTGGGGTATTGACCCTGGTGATGTCGCATCGCTTTGGACGCATCAATGGCGGGGCCTACGAGTTTTTTGGGCTGGACCAGGCCAACATGCGCCTGGGCTTTGACTATGGGTTAACCCCGTGGCTAAGTCTCGGCATTGGACGCAGCAACGTAGGTAAGACCTTTGATGGCTTTGCCAAATTCAAACTCCTGCGACAGAGCACCGGCAAGCGGGTGATGCCCCTCAGCCTGGCCTACATAGCCTCCATGCAGGTCAATACCCTGCGCTGGGCCAATCCCGACCGCGTCAACTATTTTACCTCGCGGCTTTCCTACTCCCACCAAGTGCTAATCGCCCGCAAGTTCAGCGATCGGCTCACCCTACAGGTCATGCCCACCATGGTGCACCGGAATCTCGTCGCCACCGTAGCCGAGCAAAACGACGTGTACGCAATCGGAGCTGGTGGCAGGCTCAAAATCACCTCCAGCCTCACCCTGAACGCTGAATACTTCTACCTGCTTCCCGGACACACCGCCGACAATTTTGAAAATTCCCTCTCCATAGGGATCGACATCGAAACGGGCGGCCACGTCTTTCAGCTCATCTTTTCCAACTCAGTCGGCATGACCGAGAACCTCTATGTCACCCAGACTGACGGGCAGTGGGGTCTGGGCGACATCCATTTTGGATTTAACCTCACCCGGGTCTTTACAACCTGGCGGTAGTTCTCATTATTTTGTAGCAAATTAGCTGTGACTATAACCCCAATGTCATGCCGCTAAAACCCATTCTTTTCCTGATACTGACTCTGGTAAACCTGGGGTGGCAGCCCGCTCCGCCTCCCATTTTCACCTGTTCCAAAGGCAGCATTAGCTTTACCTCCGATGCCCCGATGGAGCTGATCCAGGCAAAGTCGATGGACATGAAAGGAGCCTTCAAAAGCAGCGACCGTACATTTGCCTTCCGAGTGGCCATGAACACTTTCGAGGGGTTCAATGATCCGCTGCAACAAGAGCACTTCTGCGAAAAATTTCTGGAGTGCGAGCAACATCCCTATGCCGTTTTCAGAGGGCGGCTGATTGAGGACTACGACTTTTCACAGCCGGGTACCTATGAAGTGCGGGCAAAAGGCACATTGGACATCCACGGTGTGGAACGGGAAAGGATCATCCCGGTACAGATGAAATGCTCGGAGACCGGGATAGAGGTTGAAGCCAACTTTAGCGTCCAACTCGATGACCACGATATCCGCATTCCCCAGGTGGTATATCAAAAAGTAGCCGAAGAAATTCTGGTTAGTATATCGGCACAATTACAGCCCACACAGTCCGATGATTCATGAAAAAATGGATGAGCATATGGTGGCTGATAAGTCTGGTTTCCCTGGCTTGGGGAGTTCCTCCCAAACCACTCCATCCAGCTGAATGGCAACAATTTACCCTTCCTTCCGGCACCGTCTCAGACTGCTTTTTTCTGGATCACCAGCAATACATCTGGGTAGGTGGTCAAGGACAGGTGTCGCGCTTTGATGGCCATGAGTGGGAAACCTGGCCCCTCTCCCCTGCCCTACCCCAAGAATCCATTTCGACCTTTGCCGAGGCTCCAGACGGGCAGATTTGGCTGGGAACCGAGGCCGGAAATATTTACCGCTTTGTTCAGCATCAGTTTCAGCTTTTCCAGCCTGAAGAAGGCTTACCCAAGGTTCCCATTCGAGAGATTGCCTTTGACGCCGATGGCCTGTGCTGGATCGCAACCTATGGCGAAGGGCTCTACTATCACAATGGGGACCGCCTGTACAACATCAACACCTGGGATGGCCTCCCCAGCAACGACATCTACGACCTTTCTGTGGACACCCAACAACGGGCCTGGGTGGCCACAGACCAGGGGATCGGCATTTGTCACCTCCAGAATGGAAAGAAGCAGGTGGAATCCATCACCATCAAGGATGGCCTTCCTGACGAGATCATCACCGCCCTGACGCACGATCCGGCGGGACAGGTCTGGATTGGGACTTACGACCAGGGGCTATTTCGAAGGTCTGACCGGGGACAATGGCAGGAGCAACCGCGAACCAGGCAATATTCGATCACCCAGTTGGTGACCTGGAAGGATCAGATTTGGTTTCTTGACCAGGAAGGTCAGATTTCCTCTCTTCGCGAGGGCCGCCTCGATACTACTTTTTCCCTGCCTGCCAGTCGGCTGGGGGTTGATCCGAAGGGACATATCTGGGTGCTGGGTAAGGCCCCGGTTCTCTACCAATCGGTAGCCTATGCACGTTTTTTGGATCTAAAGGAGCAAGTCTCCCAGGCTTTGGCCGCGGACTCATCGGGTGGACTGTGGATTGGTACACAAACCGGCCTACTCTTCTGTCCACCAGGAGAAATGACCTTTTCTCCAGTACCGGGCACGAAGCGGCTCAACCTGACCAGCCTCTTCAGCGATCATTGGGGACAGCTCTGGCTGGGAACCCTGGGACAGGGTATCTGGCGCTATTCGCCCAAATCGACAACCCTCAAGCGTATTTTTCTACCAGGACTTGGAGACCGGGTTCCAATTTTATCCATCACGGGAAAAGGAAACCAGTTATGGCTGGGGACATTTGCGGGAGCTTTTGCCTGTGGCCTTTCTCCAGAAGGAGAGGTCGCGACATCGCAGCACCTCCGAGACGCAGGGGATACGGGCATCAACTACATCTACCAAATCAGCCTGGACGCCAGGGGGCAAGCCTGGCTCAGTACCGATGGCAGTGGCCTCGCCCATGGCAACGCCGAAGGTCTCAGCATTCTACCCTCCTCCGACCAGGCGACCATTTATGCCCATTGTTTTGATGGACAGGGTCAACTGTACTATTTGGACAGTGAAGGCAGGGTGCTGACCCAATCCAAACAGGGGCCAGACACCCTGAGTGCTGTTTACCCGGCGCCTGCCCTTGGGCTGGCCTCCCTGGATGGCCATCGGTTGCTACTGATCTATGAAGATGGCTTATATCACCTTCACCCCACCGACCGACAGTTCGCCCCATTATTGCCACAGATAGATTTCCCAAGTTATGGGCAACAACTAAACGTATGGACTCGCCAGGGTGATTCTGTCCTTTGGATCGGCACTCCGTCGGGGCTTCTCCGTATCCGAACGGATCAGATGCCGTCTAACCTCGAGCCCACTCTCTTTCTCAAAGAGTTAAAGGTACGACTCAGGCCAACTGAGGCTGGCCGCCGTGAATTTCATGCGGACGAAAACCACCTCACCTTTTCCTATGCCGCACTTTGGTGGGACGCCCCTGATCGACTGACTTACCGTCATCGCCTGTTGGGCCATGACCTCAGCTGGGTGGAGTCCCGCGATCAACGGGCGATCTATCCCAGTCTCGCTCCTGGGGATTATACCTTCGAAGTACAGGTAGCGGTAGATCGGCGCTTTGAGCAGGCCCACACGTTAGCCATCCCCCTGACCATCCGCAAGCCTTTCTGGCAAACTTTATGGTTCATAGGGGTTACGGGGCTGGGCATTTTTCTCTTGGCTACCCTGCTGGTGAAGCAGAGGGAAAAGCAGTTGAAACACAAAGAAGAACAACAGCGCATCATCGCTGAAAATCAATTCGAAACCTTGCGCAGTCAGATTAACCCCCATTTTTTGTTCAATGCATTCTCCACCCTGACCGATATTGTGGATGAATCCAAACCCAAGGCCATTGCCTACATCAACCGACTTTCAGACCTTTTTCGAGATATGCTGGCCTACCGGGACCAGCCGACCATTCCCCTGGACGATGAATTGCGAGTGCTGGACAACTATTATCAGCTACAAAAGGAACGGTATGGCGATACCTTTACCCTGGAGGTGAACCTGCTCATTCGGAACAGTTCGCACCGCATTCCTCCGCTGACCTTGCAGATCCTGGTCGAGAATGCCTTGAAGCACAATAAAGTATCCCGCTCCTTTCCGCTCACAGTCACCATCGAGCGAGAAGGAGACTTTCTCGTGATTCGCAATCCCCTGCAACCGCGAACTACCGCCTCGGCCTCTACTCGGGTAGGGTTGGAAAATGTGCGCCGACGATACCAGTTTCTCACTGATCAGGCTCCTCAGATCACCATCAACGAGACAACCTTTGAGGTACGCCTACCCTTACTCAGCTAACTTTGCTTTAAGATGAAAATTGTCATAGTCGAAGACGAAATACGTACGGCCAATCGCCTGGAAAAACAGCTAAAGGAGGTACTGCCAGAAGGTCAGGTTATCGCCCAACTGGATTCGGCAGCATCGGCTATGGAGTGGTTTAGGGGAAGCATCGAAGCGGACATTGTCTTCATGGACATCGACCTGGGCGATGGCTCGTCGCTGGAGGTACTCGATCAGGTAGAAGTGCATGCTCCGATCATTTTTACGACCGCTTACGACGAGTATGCCCTTGAGGCATTTAAGGCCAATAGCATCGACTACCTGCTCAAACCAATCAAAACCGAGGACCTGCAGCGAGCAGTAGCCAAGCTCAATCGGTTCAGGGAGTCATTCCCACCTCCGCCGGATCTCAGCTCGCTCAATCAAATGATCCGGGGAGAAATCTCCCCTTATCAGCAACGGTTCCTCATCCGACTCCCCCAGCAGATCAAGGCCATTGATGTGCGGGATGTAGCCTATTTCTATATCGAATCGCGGCTCACCTTCATGCAGCTCAAGAGTGGCCCTAGCTACCCGATTGACTTTAGCCTGGATCAGCTGGAATCTCGCCTGCATCCAGGCCGTTTTTTTCGGTTAAACCGACAGTTTACCATCTGCTTTGAGGCGGTGAAACAGATGATCCCCTACCCCAAGTCCCGCATCAAACTCGTGCTGGAGCCCCTTGCTCATACAGAGGTCATCGTGAGCTCTGAAAGGTCGGCGGCCTTCAAAGACTGGCTCAGGGGAAATGAGCAGGGATAATGGCCATTTGTGCCTCCCGCCTGAAGGTGCTGTGCTCAAAACATTAGCGACCCTATCCAGGTTTTCACTTTTGATTGTTTGGCCGGGGAAGCGTCCATTCCAGCGGGCCACAGCCATAATTTGAATCCGTTTAGGCAATGAGCTGCATTCAAGTCAATTTTCCACGATTTCTATTCACTCCGCCTTTCCTGGATGGACATATTCAAGCCCCTCTGAGAATTACCCATTCTTTTTCATATTTTTATACTCAGGAACCAATCAACAGGCATATTTCGACTAAATAAGGACTTTCCCAAGGAGAACAACACACACATATGTCCGACCAGTTTAATTTTCTCAGCAACGCGACTCCCGAGTATATCGACAACGTTTACCAGGCCTACAAAACTGACCCCAAGTCTGTTTCAGATGAATGGCAGCGTTTTTTCGCAGGATTTGAATTTGCTCAGACCAATTATGGCACAGAGGAAACCTCTGCTGCAGGAGTTGGCAGTGCTAACTCTGAGTATGCCAATAAGGAGATTCACGTCCTCAACCTCATCAACGCATACCGCTCGCGGGGCCACCTTTTCACCAAGACCAACCCGGTACGAGAGCGCCGCAAATACGAGCCTACCCTCGACCTTGAAAATTTTGAGCTTTCCGAATCAGATCTGGATACAGTTTTTCAATCCGGAAATGAGGTAGGCCTTGGACCTGCGAAACTACGGGATATACTGACCCTGTTGCAGGAAACCTATTGCCAGTCAATCGGAGCTGAGTTCCGATATGTCCGCAAGCCAGAGATGGTAAAGTGGATGCAGAAGCGCATGGAAAGTACCCGCAACCGGCCTCAGTTTCCATTTGAGAAGAAGAAGCACCTGCTTCACATGCTCAACCGGGCCGTTATTTTTGAGAAATTCCTGGGCACCAAATATGTCGGACAAAAGCGCTTTTCACTAGAAGGGGCTGAAACTCTGATTCCAAGCCTGGATGCGGCTATCGAAAAAGGCGCTGACCTCGGAATTAAGGAATTTGTCATGGGCATGGCCCATCGTGGACGTCTCAACGTCCTGGCCAACATCATGCAAAAGGAGTATGACGAAATTTTCTCTGAATTTGAGGGCAAAGAATACGAAGACTCTGCATTCCAGGGAGATGTAAAATATCACCTCGGTATTTCGGCAGATATCAAGACCAGTAACCAGAAAGAGGTTCACCTCAGCCTGATGCCCAACCCTTCTCACCTGGAAACAGTCGATCCGGTAGTAGAAGGTTCTGCACGTGCCAAAATTGACCGTAAATATGGCGGAGATTTCAGCAAGGTGTGTCCGGTGCTCATTCACGGTGATGCCGCCGTGGCGGCTCAGGGCATCGTCTACGAAGTGATCCAGATGTCGCTGCTCGACGGCTACAAAACCGGGGGCACCCTGCACATTGTGGTCAACAATCAGGTAGGCTTTACCACCAACTACCTCGACGCCCGCTCCAGTACTTACTGTACCGACGTGGCCAAGGTAACCCAATCACCTGTATTTCACGTCAACGGAGATGACGTAGAGGCCCTGGTACTCGCCATCGAAATGGCCATGGAATTCCGCCAGACCTTCAACCGGGATGTGTTCATCGACCTGCTGTGTTACCGTCGCCACGGCCATAATGAGGCAGATGAACCAGCGTTTACCCAGCCACTGCTTTACGATATCATCAGAAAGCATCCGGATCCGCGCAAGATTTACTTTGACAAGTTGATGCAGGCGGGAGATGTCGAGGCCAATATGGCCAAAGAGCTCGAAAAGGAGTTCAAGCAGGAATTGCAGGAGGAACTGGATGAATCCCGCGCGACCGAGAAACTGGAGCGTGCACCTTACCTAAAGGGAACCTGGGAGGGAATCCGCCGGGGCGAGCAGGATGACTTCATGGAAGACTCCATCGAAACGGGAGTGGATAAGGAGGTCCTGTTGGAGATCGCTCACAAGATCCACGACATTCCAGAAGACTTCAAGGCTCACAAGAAGATCCGCAAGCTCTTTGGGGATCGACTCAAAATGGTCGAAGAAGACCGACTGGACTGGGCCCTTGGAGAATTGATTGCCTATGGTTCGCTGCTGCTGGAGGGTTACCCCATACGCCTCAGTGGCCAGGATTGCCGCCGTGGTACCTTCTCGCATCGTCACTCCGTGCTGTTGTCAACTGACGCAGAGCATGAATGGATAGGCCTGAATGAGATTCGCCCCGGTGACCAGGAAAAATTCATTGCCTACAACTCCCTGCTGTCAGAATATGGTGTACTTGGCTTTGAATATGGCTACTCCACTGCGAATCCCAACAACGTGGTGATTTGGGAAGCTCAGTTTGGGGACTTTGCCAATGGAGCACAGATCATCATGGACCAGTATATAGCCAGTGCCGAGACCAAATGGCAGCGCATGAGCGGACTGATCCAATACCTTCCTCATGGGTATGAAGGTCAGGGCCCGGAGCACTCATCTGCTCGCCTTGAGCGCTACCTCGAACTGTGTGCCCGTAAAAATATGCAGGTGTTGAATGTGACCACTCCCGCCAACTTCTTCCATGCCCTGCGGCGTCAGATGCATCGTGAGTTCCGAATTCCACTGATTTTCTTTACCCCCAAGAAGCTTCTGCGCTACCCACTGGCGGTTAGTTCGCTGGATGAAATGGCAACTGGAACCCGTTTCCAGGAAATCATTGATGACCCATACGTAGAGGTCGACAAGGTGAAGAAGGTGATCGCCTGTACCGGCAAGATTTACTATGACCTGCTGGAAGAGCAGCAGCAGTCGGAACGCAAAGACATTGCCCTGCTCAGGGTAGAGCAGTTGTATCCACTGCCTGTCAGCCAGTTGCGTGAGATGATTG
This sequence comes from uncultured Bacteroidia bacterium, assembly GCA_964343195.1. Classification (GTDB taxonomy): domain Bacteria; phylum Bacteroidota; class Bacteroidia; order J057; family J057; genus CAYVAP01. The sequence goes on from CAYFIR010000076.1 coordinate 19,833, forward strand.
ACAAGTATCCGGCTGATGCCCAGTGGTGCTGGGCACAGGAAGAGCCCCGAAACATGGGAGCCTGGAACTACATTCTACGTGTAGTAACCGAAGTTGAACTCACCTACTATGGCCGTAAGCCTTCCGCAACGCCTGCCTCAGGATATGCCAGAATCCACCAGCAAGAGCAGCAGGAGATTGTCGACCTGGCTTTTGACAAGATCTCCGAAAAGGACCTGATCGGAGCTTAGGGATGAAAGTCCCCGCTTGTGATGGCAAAACTGCCGTCCCATGAATGGAGAATCTGCTGTCAACGGAACCTGATCCGGCGGTAAAGCCAGATGATTGTCATACAAAAAAATCCCTCTGACCAGTCAGGTCAGAGGGATTTTTTGTCGGGAGGACAATGGTCGTCTTCAAAAATTGGCCTCAAGCTTTTCACCTGAGTGTATCCACAACTTCACGCCTCAACTGTTCTCCCGATTATGGAAGGAGGAAAGCAATCACAACCATTCTCTTCATGCTATATCCTCCTCTAGTGCTTTCAGAACTAAGTAACAACCCAATCGAAAATGAGGTAAGCAATTGAACAGCAACACTTTCAACTCCGAACTATCGACTCCGAACTTCGAACTTGTACCTCTAGCGTAATCTTTATCAGGGCTTGACCCGAAAAACCAGCAGTGGCACTTCGGACTCAAACAACATTTTGCGAGTCTGACTCGGATGCATCAGACGCCCGATGAAATCCCGGGCATGGGTCGTCATCACCAGCATATCGACATCGCGGTCTTCCAGTTGGGCCTTAATTCCTGCAATCAGGTCCCGGTCTCCGGTAGCCACAATCTCCATTCTGGCATCCGGAATGACATGCTTCATATGAGACTGCATGGCTTCTCGCAAGCCCATGTAGTCCTCCTTGCGGTAATGGTGTCCGTGCTCGCTGAAGATATAAATGGAATACAGATCAAAGTCGATAGGCCGCAATGTTTCCAGCATCTGACGCACCACCAATCCGTCGGCCGGATCAAATGCCGAGGCATACATTACATGCTCGATTGAGCGATATACAGTCTCGGGAGGAATGGCGAGAACCGGAACCTCACAGCGTTGGAGCACATCTGCTGTTACGGAACCAAAGAAAGTGTGAAAAATGCGGCTTTTACCCCGGGTACCCATGATCACCATGTCATAATTTCCCTCGAGGGCTATTTGGGGAATGACCTGCTCAGGGAAACCACGTTCGATACGGGTATGAAGTCCAATTTTAGCGTTGCTTTGCTCTTTAACCTGATTCAGCAACTCCTGAATCTGGTGCTTTACCTCTACCTCGATTTCTGTCAATACAAGGTTCCCTTTGCCACGGTGAAAGGATGTCATGCCATAAGTTGGCAAATCGCTATCAAGCATGGGATCATAATAGACATTCAGCAGGGTAATCTCCGCCTCAAGGTCTCGAGCCAGCCCGACGGCATACTCGAGTGCTCCCCTGGCATTATCGGAGAAATCGGTTGGGACGAGTAGTTTTTTCATGAGGACGATTATTACGGTGGGCATTAGGTGAAAAGGAACTTGGGAGGAACGAACCTAGATCTAGAAGTTATTTCCTTCACTGCCCTTTCCGAATGATTTTGCTGCACTATGGAGCAGGACTTTCGACATGAATAAAAAAATCAATTCCCGAAGCCTCTATGGCTCAAACATTTGTATTTTGAGACTACATTGGAAAAGACCTTTTTAATGCTACTTCTCAGAAGGGGGATTTTTAATGTATCTGCCCCTGATTGTTTTTCGTTTATGACGTAAACTCCCTTACTCATGCTAAACTTTCTACTCATACCTATCTGGTGGGCCGCCATACTAAGTGCTCCACAAGTCCAGATACTGACCTATGATGTTTTCCATGGGGACAGTAAGGTAGGACAGATGCATGTTGAACGCACTGTTCAAGGCAGTACGACCATCATAAAATCACGGATGGAGGTAGAGGTAAGCCTCGTTTTTACCCTCAAGGTAGTGAGCGAGCATGAAGCCCAGTACCGAAATGGCGAAATGGTAGCTGGAAAGGTGCGTATTTTCCAGAATGACAACCTGAAGTCATACACCAACTGCTGGAGAGCCGACGGGGCATTACAGGTGGACAGGGATGGAGATCGCTTTTCCGTCGAAATGCCCATTTTGTACACCAGCCTGAATGCATTTTTCAGCCCACCAGAGTCACATCCAAGCCCTGTATTCAGTGAAAGGCTGGGAGGATACCAGACATTTGTCCGACTGGATGATGGCCGGTTCAAGCTCATCATCGAAGATGGACATTCCAGCTACTACCGATACCGCGATGGCTCCTGCCACATCCTGGAAATCGACACCTGGATGTCAGACCTCAGGCTGGTGAGGAAGTAGTGACAGCCGGAAAAATGGGGGTTCAAATTTGTCACTAAGCATAAAGTCATCTTCTTACTCCAGAGCAGATTCCTACTTGAATAGCCTGAGCCTTCCCCTCAACATTGCTATCCAGTGCATAAAATACACAAAAGGGCACCGACGATCATGTCAGTGCCCCGTAGGTTTAATAAAGGATTGGATACAATGCCAGGTTGTGGAATTACTCCCACACAACGCCTTTTCCCCCTTCATACCACTCTTCGTATCGAGAAGAGTACTTCTTGTCAATTTCTCCCCGCTTGATCTTCAGTGAAGGAGTCAACACTCCATTTTCCACCGTCCATTCCTCCTTGACCACAACCAGCTTCTGCATTTTTTCGTGGTGCTCCAACTCTCCATTAACCCGATTAAGGGTTTTCTCCAGACTCTGCCGTAGATGGACATGGTCCAGTTCCTGCCCGCTTTCGTTGAGGACAACCAGCCCGAGTGGTTGAGGAATGCCATTCCCGACCACACACACCTGCTCAACATATTCATTTTGAGAGATGTTGAGTTCGATGGGAGCGGGAGCCACATACTTGGCTTTGGAAGTCTTGAACAGGTCTTTGACCCGGCCTGTAATAAACAGGAATCCGTCTTTGTCAAATTCACCTTTATCACCCGAATGCAGCCAGCCATCCCGAATGGTTTCAGCAGTCTTCTCAGGCTCCTTATAGTACTCGACCATGTTGGCGTCAGACTTGAAACAGATCTCCCCCTCTTCGGTAATCTTGGTTTCTACCTCGGGAAGATCCGGACCTACAGACCCAAATCGCACCGCTCCGGGGCGGTTGGCGTGGGAGTAGGCAGAGTTCTCGGTCATGCCATACACCTCATAGATTCGAAGGCCTACCTTGTCCCACCACTGAAGCAGCGAAACAGGCATAGGGGCTGCTCCTGACAGGCAGATTCGCACCTTACCCAGTCCGAGTGCCTCCCGAATTTTGCCCTTGATGAACCCTCCTACCAGCGGGATGCTAAAGAGCATATTGAGGCGGGACTGAGGGAATTTGGCTAATACTCCTGACTGGAATTTGGTCCAGATACGTGGTACCCCCAGGAAGATGGTAGGGCTACAGTGTTTCAGGTTCTCAGCAAAGGTATCCAGCGATTGAGCGAAGTGTATCGTGCTCCCTCCTACCAGTGAACCCATCACGATCAGCATTCGCTCTGCGATGTGAGACAGAGGCAGATAGGAGAAAAATCGGTCCTCGTTCTGGATTTTGAAGAAGTGGTTGAAGTAGTTAATCGCAAAAACCGGCGACCGGAATTTGTGAACTACTCCCTTGGGAGTACCGGTGGTTCCTGACGTGTAGATGATCGTCATGATATCATCAGGGGTAAAAGTCGGACTTTCGCTCATTGGCTCAGTCTCTTTTACGACGTCATTCCATTTTTTGAAATCAGCTTTGAGGTTGTAATAGCCAAAGTCAATGCATTCGACAGACTCTGGAATACCCTGCTTCATCTCCTGCCAGTCACTATCCTCCAGCTTGCCCACCAGCAAAACCTGAGCTTCGCTATGGTCAATGACATATTTTACAGTGCTGGATTTTACGTTTGGATAGATCGGAACAGAGATACAGCCTGCCATCATGATCGCCATGTCGGCCATGACCCAGTGAGCACAGTTACGGGAAAGGATCCCCACTTTACTACCCGGCTCAAGCTTATTGCTGAGATAGGCAGCCATCCGACGGATTTCATCGCCAGATTCACCCCAGGTCCACACGTGCCATTCACCATCGATAGGCTGATGCAGATATGGTTTTTGAGGTTGAGAAGACTCCCATTCATAGAACATCTGAAGAGGAGTTTTCAACTCTTGTTTAGTTGATGTGAGTGTAGCCATATGTAGGTTCGTCCATTTTTGAACTTTAAAATAGGGAAATATAGACGTAACACAAAGTCCGAATGAGGGATATAAGACGGAATTACGCCAGGATCATTGTATTTACCTCCAATACGTAGCCATCTGAAAAAAGTCCTCAATCCGAACTTTATCATTACCTTAATCCAATCATAATCCAAAATAGCTATCTATTGTTCTACCCTACGGTCCTCACCTCCATGAAGCACCTGTTCCCGTCGCTATTATTGATCTCTCTTTCATTGACTCTGGTCGGGCAAAACCGGAATATATCGGATACGCTTCAGGCCAGAATTTACTGGGAAGAGGCCGATACGCTTTACGAGTCGGGAGATTACGGGCAAGCCCTCACCCAATATATAGCTGCACATGAAATTCTTCAGGAGTTGCTGGCGCAACAGGTTCAGACGGATACCCTCCTTGTCCGCAGGTGGGCCAGGGAGAAACTGAACCTGGGATACTGTTATTATGAAGTGGGAGCATACGATACCGCAGCCTGGCATATGTTTGCGGCTTTGGAGGAAATGGAACGGGCAATCGGGCCAGAGCATCCGGAATTCGCTTTAGGCTATGAGTACCTTGGCAATTTTCACATGAACCTCGGCTATCTCCCGGAGGCGAAATCCTACCTCGAACAGGCCCTTGAGCTGGGATCCAAACTGGAGATTCATTCCCCAAAGGAGGAACTGGTTATCCGGGTAAGCCTGGGCATCACACTTTTTGACATGGCTGATTTTGAGGCTTCCAAAGCGCAGTACCTCCTCGCCAAAGACATGATCGAAGAAGTTTATGGTCCTGATCATGTCAATATGTCTATTATTTGCAGCAACCTGGGACCGGTCTATCGTGCGATGCAGCAGTACGACAAAGCCATTGAAATCAATACCCAGGCGCTGGAAATCAGCCTGGCTCAGGGAGACCCAAACGACCCACAGGTCGGGAACTCCTATCTTAATCTTGGAGTGGTGTATGAGGAACTGGGACAACTTGACAAAGCCCTTTTTTACTACCAAAAAGCCAAGGAGATATTTGAGCAACAGCCCGAGGAATTGTCACGGGATCTGGCCAATGTCCACAACAATATAGGCGTAATCTACCAGAAGCGACGGGAATCCAACCTGGCTACCGCGCACCATCAGCGCGCCATCGACATTCGAACCCGAGTGTTTGGTCCCAATCATTATGAGGTCGCCAATAGCTACCTCAACCTGGGTACTGTGCAAAGCTATCTCGGCAACTGGGAAGCTGCCCTTTCGCTGGAGCGAAAGGCTCTGGAGATCTATCGCCAAAGCCTGGGACCAGATCACCCCGATGTGATCATGACCCTGCTGAATATTTCGTCCATCCTCGGCAACCTCGATTCACTGGATGCAGTAGAGCAAATGCTCCTCCAGGCCCAGCAGGTCCTGAATGCCAGGCAGGAACCAAGCGATCCCCATTGGGGCCTGCTATACTCTCAGTTTGGAGACATGAGTTGGGACCGGGGAGATAATCAGGCAGCCAGGAAGTACTTTGAGAAATCCATCACGGAGTTTCAGCAAATATATGGGCCACAGCACCCCGATATTGCGGAAGTCTATATGCACGTGGCAATGATGTTACGTACCGAGGGCAATTTTGAGGCGGGGCTGATCGAAGTCGACAACTCGCTCCTTGCCAATGGATGTTCACCGGACAGCCTGCCCTGCACTCCCCTTTCCAGCCGGGTGTACCTGGGCAGTATTCTGCTTAGAAGTCAACTGATCGGAGACATGTATCCCGGTGCAGATACTACGCTCGCCACCTATGAGTTTATGCTCTCGGAGTTGGAACGGTACCGTGGGGAAATGGCCACTCAGGAAGACCAGTTGGCTTCAACTCAGATTTACCATGAGGCATTTGCAGAACTGGTCGATGTTAACTTTGCCAGGAGGGACCTGTTGACCAATCCGTCAGCCCTTGACAAGTTCTTCCATGGATCTGAACGCAGCAAAGGAGGGGTACTGTGGGAAGCAGCCATTACCCGCTCAACCCTTGATGCAGCCTGGATTCCCGATACCCTGATCGAGCTACAGGCCCAGTTGGGAGAGGCCCTGACCCGATTGGAAAGTGCCTATTTGATCGGGGCCTATTCTCCCATCACGGATAGCAACTACTTCAGTACTTCACAGCTTAGGTCTGAGGCACAGGCCATACGGGAAAAGCAGGATTCGATCAAACAAATCATGCGCGATGTTTACCCCGACTTTTACCACCTGGTATATCAGGAGGTCAGACCAGAATTGAAGCAGATCCAACAGGAACTGCGTTCTGACCAGACCCTGCTTAGCTACGCTCTGGGGCAGGAAAACCTATACCTGCTTTTTTTAAGACGGGATACCAGCTTTGCACTCAATCTGGGAAACTTCGCTCAGTTCAAACCTGCAATCGAGGAGTTTCGCACCACACTCCATAGCTATTACACCACTGGAGGAGGGAATTTCAGGGAAAACTCCCTTAACTCGCTGGCGCTTGGGTATGAGCTTTATAGCCTGATTTTGGCACCGGTGGAGCATTTGCTTACGGAGAAGCTTATCATCGTTCCGGATGGTGAGTTGGGTTACATCCCATTTGGGGCGCTGATATCCGAGCCAGTATGTGAAAGCCAACCCGAAATCCCCTATTTGATCCAGCGGCATACCATCAGCTATGCTTACTCAATCAGCCTAAGGGAACAGATGCAGAGAAGTGAAATTGATCCTGCAAAGGACCTACTGGTCATCGCACCTGATTTTCAGGGCAAACAGCAGACCCTGACCCGCGGATTTTTGGGTCCACTATACTTTACGGAGGAAGAGACCCAGGCTATTTCCCAACATTATCCGACCGTCGCCCTCACCGGTAATCTTGCAACACGTCAAAAGGTGCTGGAAGAAATTTCGGAATACAATATCCTGCATTTTGCTACCCATGGAGTGATTCGCGAAGAACTCGGAGGTAGCTACTCATACCTGGCATTATTTGGCCCGGGAGACTCCGTGTGGGTGGATAATCAGGTACAGTATGATATTTCGGGGCTGTTTTTAGCGGACCTGTACCACCTGTACCTAAATGCCGATCTGGTAGTACTGTCAGCCTGCAATACGGGTGTAGGCCAGTTGTTTCCCGGAGAAGGAATTGCCAGCCTTGCCAGGGGATTTGCCTTTGCAGGAGCCAAAAGCGTCGTGCATACCCTCTGGAGCATCAATGGGGAATCCACCAGCCAACTCATGGCTGATTTTTACGAACAACTGGCAGCCGGGGTACCCAAGGATGAAGCCCTGCGCCATGCCCAGCTGCAGGCGATCGAGCAAGGGCTTTCACCATATTATTGGGCGGCGTTTATCCCGGTGGGGGATATGAGGCCCGTGACGCCGGCTGATCATTCTCCCATCAAACTGATCGCACTCATCCTGGGAATTATCCTGCTTGTCGGCTCATTAGGGCTCGGGTACTTCTGGAATAAGAAATCCGGGAAATGAAGGGAAAGAGATCCTGCATACCTTTATACCTCTATTACCTTCATGCCTTTTACGGGTTTTCATTTGTCCACTTGCTTACCATCGCTCATCAAACCGGAATGGTGAAGAAAAAGCTACTCCCCTGCCCTACGGTTGACTCGGCCCACATCTGGCCTCCCATATGCTCGATGATGCGCTTGCAGACGGGCAACCCCACTCCCGGAGTTCTGGGGCGACTGACATCCAGCTGGCGGGCAAAGCTGAATAGTTGCGTTAGCTCTTCGTCATTCAGACCGGGACCATTATCCTTCACACATATCTGCCAAAAACCATTGTCCAATTTTTCACTATTCAGGATCACCTGAACCTGTCCGGTTTGATTGTACTCTATCGCATTGGCCAACAGTTGCTGAAAGAGGGCCACCATTTCAAATTCGTTGGCTTTGACTTCAGGAAGTACCCCATGAAGCAGGCTGGCCTTTGACCGCTCGAACAATGGGGCCAGATTGGTCTCTACTTCTACCAAAACGGAATTAAGGTCAACGGGATGGTACTGATCGACTTCTGTCAGGTGGGCGTTATCCAGCAGACCTGCAACAATCTTTTCAAGCCGGTAAAGCTGATTCATCCAGTCCTCGGCATCCCGGTCCACCTCTGCCTCGTGTTGTTTTCCAATTTTGAGCATTACACGCTGCCCGGTGGCGATAGCCTGCCGTAGAGGATCTCTCAGGGTGTGAGAAACGGCGAGTGCGAAGTCTTCCAGACGCTGATTGGACCGCTGCAACTGTTCATTTAGCTGCAACAGGCGCAGCCGACCTTCGACTCGATCGTTGACTATGTTGGTATAAAAAATCAGACCACCGACCTCATTAGCCTCGGTAAACCACGGGGCGACCACCCAATCGATGTAGTCGACTTGTCCATCATTTCGAGGAAAGGGGTCTGATTCCGCGCTTTCGACTACCCCTAGTAAACATCGCTGATGAACCTTTTTCCAGCGTTCAGGCACTTCCGGAAAAACTTCATAATGGTTCTGGCCCGTCAGAGGTCCTTCCACCCGATATGCCCTGATATACTCTTTGCTCACCATGAGGTAGTTCATCTCCCGGTCAAACATGGCGACTGAGGCCGGAGAGTGTTCGATAAAATATCGCAACAGGGAATCAGGATGTAGCTCCGGCTGCCCCGGAGTTGAGGCTTTCTCCTGAGTCATGATGGCCCCCATCATTCCATCAATAGCTCCTTTCATCCCAATAAAGGGTAACACCACTGCATGAAAAGCGAGTCCATTGGCGGAATTGACTTCGAATTTGTGGGTTTTACCTTTGAGGCCCTTTTGTATGCCCTCCACCAGGCTTTTCACAACCGAAAAAGTTTCCTGATAATTGGAACCCGTAGCCATTAGGGCATTGATTCCCAATTCTTTCCACAGGGAACCTTTTACTTCCTCCAGTTTCCCTTTTCCATCGACCTGAAAAAAACCTACCGGAAGGTATTCCAGGAGAAAGGCTAGCTGAGCGTCTGTACCAGCGGTCCAGCCAGGTGATTGTGGGAGGTTGGAAGAGGTCATGGGGTTGGGACTAAATAATAAGTGGACTAACGGCTGGGGATATGGAATAGCGTGTTAAGGAACGCTCAAAAAATTAGTTCCGCTTTTGACTTGATCTCTTGCCCGCATACTGCGTCAGAAAAAGCCTCATTTGGCTCGCCAAACTCGGTTTCCCTTCCTTGCCTGCGAACAAGATCTCTTCGCAAAATCGGGAAGTTATTTTTCTCGCGTTCCTAAGCCTCAATCTGTCCTCCCCAAACCGTCCGTCTGCTTTCAGCCACAATTTACTGCAACATCCCACTTATCCCCAAATACTATGTACCAAAGGGGTGGGGTTGCTATAACTATCTGCCAGATGCTCAGCATAGGCCTCCCAATAGTTTTTCTGAAACATGGCTTCGTCGATTCCTCCAACATAGTGAAACACTGAGCCCAGTGCTGCCAGGCTAAACAGGTGGCCGATTTCATGCCGTTTGAGGTGCTCGAAGCCGGGATTGATGAAAATCAGGTTGCCCATATTCAGTCCGGAGAAACCCGGAAATGGCCGTACGAGCCCTCCATAGCAGGTCAGGCTCCCACTATTGAGGTCCAGCTCTACCCGCATCAACATGGGGCGAAAAAGCGGGTGCAGGTAGGCAACGGGGAGAAATAGCAGATTGGTCAGGACCATGAGTATCCCCGGTAGGTTGACGGGCAATGACAGTGGCAGAATCCAGTTGACCCATCCCAGTAAAAACTGGTAGCGACGGCTACGGGACAGCCGCAAAACAGTCGACGCGGACAGGATAGCCCCGATTGCCAGGGAAAACAATCCCCATCCTGTAATCCACCAAAGGAGGTAGGCATTCAGTCCGGCACTAAATCCTATGATGATTCCACGAAAAAATTCTCCCTGACTCTTGTCCCCCCACTTCGCTGCGCAATAATACAGCAAGCTGAAGGCAACTGCCGTAGCGAGGCCGGACAGGAATAGTCCCCAGGGACCTGCAGATGAAAACCAGAGAGAAAATAACCAGGCGATAAGCCATCCGGGGAATAATCCCAGCGGACTGATACTCCATTTTGGGCGATTAGCCATGAGATGCGATAGAAAAATTAATGCACAATAGATTCCACTTCGACACGTCCGGTGCCGTTGCGAGTAGTGTAGCATATCAGGAGTTGGGAGCGCGGGAAAGACTACCTAGCTGGGCAATCGATCTCCATATTGCAGATCGTAATAATCACGATAGGCACCCGACTGAACCAGCTCAATCCACTCAGGATGAGCCAGATACCAGTCTATGGTCAATGCAAGTCCTTCCTCAAAGGTCAGGCTGGGCTTCCAGCCCAGGTCAGCTTCCAGCTTGTCGGGTGCGATGGCGTATCGCATATCGTGCCCGGGCCTGTCGGTGACATAGGAAATAAGTTGTTCGGAATTACCCGCCGGGCGGTCCAGTTTTTCATCCATCAGGCGACACAGCGTTTTGATCAGGTCAATGTTTCTCCACTCATTACGCCCGCCGATGTTGTAGGTTTCGCCATTTTTCCCGTTGTGAAAAATAAAGTCAATCGCCTCTGCGTGGTCCTTGACCCAAAGCCAGTCGCGCACATTCAGTCCCTGGCCGTAAACGGGTAGCGGCTTGTTCTTCAGAATATTGGAAATGAAAAGTGGGATCAGCTTTTCCGGAAACTGGTATGGCCCATAGTTGTTAGAGCAGTTGCTAACGACGAAAGGCATCTTGTAGGTATTGCCATAGGCCCGTACAAAGTGATCGGAGCTGGCCTTGGATGCAGAGTATGGGCTCTGCGGATCGTAGGGAGTCGTTTCGTAAAAATACTCTCCTTCAGCCAGCGAGCCATATACCTCGTCGGTAGATACATGGTAGAATCTTACCTCTGAAGGGTCCCGGTCTGCCCAGGCATTTTTTGCCGCATTGAGCAAGATGACCGTCCCCATTACATTGGTCTGGACAAATTCCAGGGGATTGAGGATGCTCCGATCCACATGAGATTCGGCTGCGAGGTGAATTACCCCATCCAACTGCTGCTCTGAAAATAGCTTTGCCATCAACTCCGCATCACAAATATCCCCTTTGACAAAGGTGTAGTTAGGCTTTCCCTCGAGGTCCTGGAGATTGGCGAGGTTGCCCGCGTAAGTGAGCTTGTCGAGGTTAAAAATATGATAGTCAGGGTATTTGTTAACAAGGTGGCGAACGAGATGGGACCCGATGAAACCTGCGCCGCCTGTGATGAGGATGTTTTGAGGCATAACTTTGGTTACGAGAATATTTTAATGACAAAAATAGCAGCCTCGGTGAATAAACAAGGCCCTCTTTTCCCACTTTGTTACAAGGTCGTAAAGATTGGGTTCAAAACTTCAATCCTGGAGGTGAAATTTTTCTGACATGACAAAAATTGGAGGAATCAAAACAAACGTTCGTTCACTTAATTCGCTAACACAAGGTCTAGTGCTCTGTCAAATCCCCAATGATGGGTGATCGCTGCATCTTTTTCCGCAT
>CAYFIR010000077.1:0-31585 GCA_964343195.1 uncultured Bacteroidia bacterium
ACAGAGGTGAAAAAGACAAGTTTTGAGCCGTAAAGGAGAAATCCAAACAGCCTCTAAAGTAACACAACTTCAGCATAAGTAGGAGCCCATAAAGAAGTATGAAGGAAATGAAGGCATGAAGGGCTCCAACAGCTATTTGCCTCCATATACTCATATACTTTAAACCTCTCAGGCTTCGCCCTGCACTTTTAGCTCCAGGACTTTTGCCTCCTCCGCCTGTTTTTCCTCCCGGACATTGCCGATCACTTTCTTGACGAAGAAATAGGACGCTGAGCCTCCCACAAAGTAGGCGATGCCAATGGCACTGAAAACGCCGATCAGGCCGAACAGATAGGAACCCAGATAGGCAAGTGGCAGGTAAACCCCAAACATCATGCTGATGGTGATCCCCGAGGCGACCAGTGGCCGATTGAGGACGTTGAGAATGGTGTTGTCCAGGGCATAGATGCAGCGGAAGGCATACCCAAATGGGACAACGGTCAGATATACGATGATCGCGTCGATGACTTCCGGACTTTCGGTGAAGAGAGCTGCGATATAGGATTTGGTGGACCAAATCACCACCAGCATCAGGAGCCCCCACAACAGCCCAAATCGCTGACTGCTGCTAACGCCGGTCCAGAGTCGATCAAACTTTTTGGCGCCCAGATTTTGACCTACGAAGGGTCCCAGAACAGTAGAAAGCGCCACGACGACCATGATGGCAAACAGGTCGATCCTGGCTGCAACGCCCAGGGCTGCAACGGCATTTTCTCCGTAGGTAGAGACCAGATTGGTGATGAGGGCAGTGGTAAGGGGCACCACCAAATTCGTAGCGGCAGCTGGCAGGCCCACGTAGAGGATGCTCTGCCAGGATTTGAGGGCCTTAGCCAATTGAGGTACTTCGCGGGTCAGCATCTGATTGCGTTTCAGTACCCATAGTCCTAACACCAGTGAGAACCCTCGTGCGATGACCGTCGCCAATGCTGCGCCCATCATCCCCAAAGCAGGCACTGGCCCGAGGCCAAAAATGAAAATGGGATCCAGGATGATGTTTAACACCACCATCGAGGTCATGATAGCTGCCGGAGTTCGGGTGTCCCCATTGGCGCGGATGGCACTATTGCCCACGAACGGAACGATCACAAAAGTCACCCCGATGTACCAGGTGTACATGTATTCCTTGACCAGGGTCAGGGTCATACCTTCTGCTCCCAACAGACGAAACAATGGATCCATGGTCAGCAGCCCCAGTACTACAAAAGTCAGCGCAAATGTAACGGCCAGTACCAGGCTGTCCACCGTCAGGCGGCGGACCTTATCATTGTCGTCTTCTCCTATGGCTTTGGAGATCACAGCCGAAGCTCCCATACTCAATCCCATCCCGATAGCGCCAAGGATCATGACGACTGGAAGGGTAAATCCCAGAGCGGCCAGGGCCATTTTGCTTTGCTCGTCAGGGCTGATGCTTCCACTGCCAATCAGGTCAACTGGTCCCCAAACACCTATTTTTCCCACAAAAAAGGTGTCCACCAGATTGAAGGCCACCATGCTGAATAGCCCAAGGATCATGGGAAGGGTCAGCTTTGCAAGTTGCGCGTTGATAGGCCCCTCGGTGAGTTTTGTTTTGCGTCGCATAACGTGAGATCGGAGTCAGCCGCGAATGGGGTTGAAGTTATAGCAAATCCATTACTGGGCTGATGACGGGCAAATTACTTCTAATAATTCCTCAGAAGAAACTTTGTCCAGCCCTTATTTAACGTCCAAACATTGATTTGGTTGAAAGGGATAAGGTGTATAAGGCTGATACGGATAACTACCCTGCCCATATATACCATATTTCCCTTATATACCCACAACCTGTTCCGCATACCGTATGCTGCTTTCCCCCTCCACCTTCCTTCCCTATTGCTCCAGAGGATTGTAAATAAAGGTCAGCATCAGCAGAAATGACAGCCCCAATAGCAGAATGGCAACTTTGACGAAAACCGGGTATCGATCCTGGACAATCCGGTACGATAGATCCTGTACCTGCCCGCGTTCCAGTTGAGAGACTTCTTCAAAAATGGCCTTCAGGCGGGCCGGCTCGGTAGCGCGAAAATAGCGCCCTCCACTGATCGTCGCGATGCTATTCAGGGTGCCTTCGTCCAGATCGATCTGGGTCGGATTTCCTGCTTCATCCAGTTCATACAGTTCGCGACCGATGCCGATACAGTAAATGCGAATGCCGCGAGAAGCCGCAAGCCTTGCAGCGGAGATGGGGTCAATGGCTCCCCGATTATTGGCTCCATCGGTCAGCAGGATGATGACCTGTGATGGATTGGAGCCTTCTTCCAGGCGGTTAATGGCTGTACCGATGGCAGAACCAATGGCTGTGCCCTGCGGGAGAATTAGCCCAAAGTCCACCCCTTCTATCATTCTCACCAAAAAAGCATGATCAAGTGTCAGGGGGGCATAGCTCAGGGCATCGGCAGCAAACAGTACCAGACCGATCTGATCACTGGTGCGTCCATCGATGAATTCCTGGGCATTATACTTCGCTACTTCCAGACGATTAGGCACAAAGTCATCTTCTTCCATGCTGCCGCTGACATCCAGCGCCAGGATGATATCGATCCCCTCGGCCTGCCGCTGGACAACTTCATCAGCTGACTGTGGCCGCGCAATCGCTATGATCAACAGCGCCAAAGCCGCCAGTTGCAACAGACGGGGGAGGTGACGTAAAGCAGAAAGGTCAAAAGAAGGTCGCTTCAGCTTGACGGGGTCATAGCTGAGCCGGATAATCAACCGCTGACGACGGTAAAAGCGGTGATACCAAAACAGGTACACCGGGAGCAATAAGAGCAAGATAAGTGCCTCGGGATTAGCGAACAGGTCGATGCCTAACCAGGACTTCAATTGAATAACCCTCTTTTGGAATCAAAAATACAAGGTTCCCGCCCAGCAAAGCAAATCGCTCGGGCGGGAATATTACGTGTTCACGAACAGATTTTAGTCTTCGGTGATTACATCAGCCTTGGGCGGATGGCTCTGATTGGCCACTTCCCATGCCGTAACGAACACCAAACGGGCAATTTTAGCTACTTTTTCCAGCCGAATCTTATCTGCGTCATCGGTTGGTTTGTGATAGTCAGCATGCGTTCCGTTGAAGTAAAAAATAACCGGAATCCCATTTTCCGCAAAGTTGTAATGGTCGCTGCGGTAGTAATATCGGTTGGGATCGTTCTCGTCGTTGTAAGTATAGTCAAGAGTCAACCCGGTGTAACGCTCATTCATGGTTTCACTCCAGCGGTGTAAATCTGTACTAATCCGGTCAGAACCGATCAGGTACACATAACGGGTAGAATCTTCTCGCTCAGAGTACTTGGGATCAATCCTCCCCACCATGTCAACGTTTAGATTGGCTACAGTTTGCTCCAGCGGATAGAGGGGATGCTCAGTGTAAAAATTGGAACCCAGCAGGCCTTTTTCCTCTCCGGATACGGTCATGAACAAAATACTGCGTCTTGGCTGAAAGCCAGCGCGAGCCGCCCGGGCAAAAGCTTCGGCCACCAGCAGGACAGTGGTCGTACCTGACGCATCATCATCAGCACCATTGTGGATTTCTCCTGCGCTGTTGACACCGACGTGGTCATAGTGGCCCGTTACCACGAGCACCTCATCGGGGTCGGTACTACCCGGCAGGAATGCCAGCACGTTGGACGCTTCCTTGCTGGAAAAGTTCATTTCGGAAGTTGCAACCAGGCGAATGCGGTCCGTTTTGACACGAGGAAGGTCCGGAGACTGATCCAGTTTCCCACGCACTTTTTCGATTGAGGTCTTTCCGGCTTTCAGCATGGCCTCTCCCATAGCTTCTGATGCATAGATCAGCGGAGTGCCAGGAGTAGGCTCCGCCCCAATCTCCGTGCTATTGCTGCGGGAATAACGCTTCAGAACCCGAAAAACAGAATCCGGCACGACCATGATCACCCCGGTTGCTCCATGCTCAGCCAGAGCAAGTCCACGGGTTTTCCAGGCACGAATCTGCCCAAAGAGAGACATGTTGGGGTCTCCTCCTTCGGGTTGTCCGGCAACCATCAGGGCTACTTTGCCCTCTAGGTCGACCTCGGCGAGGTTGTTGTAGCCATCGCGCTCGATACCGTAGCCTACAAATGCCAGATCGGGTTCACCACTTGGCAACAGTCCCCCATTGCCACTCACATAATCGGTTTTGTAGGCAAATTCGTCGTTGCGGACCTTCATCTCTCCCTCAACAATTTCCGTGGAGTTTAGGTAGAAGGGCTGGTAGTAATCACCGGTTACAGGATTTCCTGCAGCAAGGCCCATGCGCATGAACTGGCTGCGAATGTACACTCCGGCCAGATGCTGTCCTCTTTCGCCAGTTTCACGCCCCTCCAGCAGGTCATCGGCCAGGAAGTAAATATGTCCCTTCACCTGATCTGCGGTGATGGTATTCATGTATTTTTCACGAGGATCCTCTGGCATGCCCTGTCCAGACACCGAGCCAGCGCCCAGCAGAGTTACGAGCGTAACCCCTGCCCACGTGATCATTTGTTTCAGTTTCATAGGTCGATCGATACTAGTTAAACGTTGAGTTTTCCATCCCACTGAAGAAGAGAAAACAGGACTTCATTCCAGAAAGTAAAATTATGTGCAGCTATTGACAAGCAGGCTATGCAGGTTATGGGTTTCGGTCTGCCAACTAGACTTTTTATTCCGCTTCCCGAGGCATGATGCCCATTTGTTGCATGAGAAATGTCGCATTCAGGTTCTGGGAAATTCCGTCCCGAAGCAGGTAGTCAAAGGTCAATTGCTCATCGGTGATGTCCACTTCAAACCGCTTGTTCCGAACAAAATCAGGGTATTCATCCGCCAGGGTTCCCAGCGACAGGTCATGGGTAGCCACCAGACCGACACCCCTCAGCCGTATAAGTTGCTCAATGAATCGGCGGGATCCGGTTTGCTTGTCGCGGGAATTGGTGCCGCGCAGCATTTCGTCCACAATCACAAACGATGGGCCTACCACCTGCAACTGATCGATGATCCGCTTGAGTTGCTTGAGTTCTGCGTAAAAATAAGACTCATGGTCGGCCAGTGAATCCGCAGCTCTGACACTGGAAATCAGCGGAATGGGAGCCATTTTCAGGCTGCGGGCACATACCGGGGCTCCGGCCATGGCCATCACGAGGCTGGTCCCCACCGAGCGAAGGAAGGTACTCTTTCCGGCCATATTGGCACCGGTCACTACCAGGAATTCACCGGGTTTTCCCAGCGAAACATCATTGTCTACCCGCTCCGCAGGATCGAGCAACAAGTGCCCCAGTCCCTCGGCGTGGTAAAAAAACTCTCCTTCAGCAAGCTCAGGCCAGCTCAGGTCGGGACGATTAAAGGTCAGGCGCCCCAGGCTTAGCAGGGCATCTACCTCCGCAATAACCTCAAACCATTGGGCCACCTCCTGACGATATGCTTCCCGCCATTTTTCAAATTTTATCAGGTAACGCAGGTCCCAGGTCAGGGTACCATTGAGCAACACCCCGGCGATCATATTGAGACGTTGATCCCAGCGATACACCATTTCACCCAGACTAGAGATGACCACAGAAGCAGGCTTGCCTCCGGTTTGTAGTTTTTGCCGCAGACTTCTCAGGTGTTTACTCTCCCACTGTTCCTGTTCCAACTGCTCGAGCAGACTGGCATAGGTGGCGAGAAGCCGTGACTTGCGGCTTACCTGTTGGTGCTGCTGATTGCTTGCCTTGAGATTCTGCCCTGCGATTCCCAGTTGAGCCAGAAACACCGCCAGGGGAACCCATCCGCTCAGGTGCCACCCTCCAAAAACAGGCCGCAGGGCTTCCAGATCAGGCACCAGCCACAGGATCAGGGTCAGCCCGAGCAGGATCGGCAGCCCGACACTCAGCCATGTCCAAACAGGCTGTTTGCCAAACTGAGCCGGGGTCTCCAGCCAGTCCATCAGGCTTTGGATTTCTTCACGCTGTGCGCGATGTCCACGCATTAAAGCCTGAAAATTCAGGCTCCACTCTGGCTTCCCCCCGAGTTCCCGGGCTGCCCGCTGTCGCTTCTGGATGGTTTCAACATCCTGGGTCGGGTCGGTAAACCAGCTTACCAGTCGGTCTTTGCCCGAGTCACTTCCAGTACGGTTGAGGTATTGAAAAAGAGACCTTGGCCCAAATAAATCCAGGTCATAACTGAAGGTATGCCGTGGATTGATTTCTTCCTTTCCAGAATCAAAGTCGCCATAATCCCAGTTTTGAGCGGCTATTTCTTCGTTGAGGATTCGGCGTAGCCGTCGCTCATGATCCCGCTTATCGGCTACTTCGCTGTGAACTTTTAGCAGATACATGAAGCCCAGCAGGACCACTACACCTGCCAGCATACCCAGCCAGAATCCAAGGGTAAACAGGCCATAGGTCGCACCTGCCCCAGCCAGGAACCAGATCAGACGGGCATTGGAAATAACCCGGTAACGGCGCTGAACGGCTGCCAATCGGGATTCTGTTTCAGAAAGATGGGTTTGATAATATGCCAGGGAATGCGACTTGGTAACTTGCATAAAAGCGGATCGTCAAAATGCGCCTCCAATATACGGATAGCTGGCAAAGTGAGATCTGCGAAAAAGACAGGGAAGTCCTTTTGATCAATATTTGAAGTGGTAATGGACTTCTACAAGGCCATTGTCATACATGCCCTGACGGATCACCTCCATGTTAACGGATGGCGAGGGGGAAGGAATTAATGGCAGTCCTTCGCCCAGAATGACAGGATGGATAAAGATCCGGAGTTCGTCGATCAACTGGTCCTGAAGGCAAGTCTGGATAAGGCCGCCCCCACCGATAAGCCAAATGTCCCCACCGTCCTGGGCCTTGAGGTCGCGAATGAATCCTACGGCATCTTTGTTGACAAACGTGACATGCTCATCCTCTCCCTGGCGCTGATGGGTAAATACGTAGTTATGCTTCTCAGGGTAGGGAAAAGGCCCCATGGTCCTGACCTGCTCATAGGTTTTACGCCCCATCAACGTAGTATCAATCGAAGCATAAAATTCTCGGTAGCCGTAATCTGCGTCGGTGAAGAGCCAGTCAATGGAACCGTCGGCACGCGCGATATAGCCATCGAGGCTCGTCGCGATAAAAAGGATAATTTTGCGCTTGGAGGTCATAACCAACCAGGAGGTGATAAGGGTATTGCAGTAAAGAAGGAAGGCATAGGCCCCTGGAAGATAATCATTTCGCTACGCTGAAGCCAGATCAGGTGCAATTTGGCATGATTCATCCCGCGGGGGACCGCACACAGCAAAACAAAAACTGAGCCGAACTTCAAACCAGGCTTTAATCCCCCAAAAACTTATACCCAACGCCCTTGATGGTCTGGATATAATCGTTTCCTATTTTCTCACGCAGTTTTCGTACATGGACGTCCACAGTCCGGTCCACTACGTAGACGTCTCCCCAGACATTTTCGAGCAGTTTCTCCCGGCTAAAGACTTTTCCTTTACGGGAAGCCAGGAAGAATAGCAGTTCGAACTCTTTACGGGGTAGCGTCAGGTGCTTACCAGCTTTCTTGACTACGTGCTCATCCCGAATGATTTCAAGGTCATGGACCTTCAGGACCTTGGCCTTGCCGATGCTCGTATCGCGGCGCATCACTGCCTTTATCCGACTCAGGAGCACACGGGGCTTGATGGGCTTGGAAATGTAATCATCGCCACCGACATCAAACCCAGCCAACTCGGAGTACTCTTCAGATCTCGCGGTGAGAAACATCACATACACACTCTCCAGCTCTGGCAACTTCCGTATCCGCCTGCAGGCCTCTATCCCATCCATCTGGGGCATCATGATGTCCAGCAATATCAGGTCAGGCTTGACTTCCTCTGCCTTTGCTATCGCTTCCTCGCCATCCATGGCCTTGAATACCTGGTAGCCGTCCTGCTCAAGGTTATACTCCAGCAACTCCAGAATATCCTCTTCGTCGTCAACAATTAATACTTTTCGCTTCACCATACTGTGTTCTCCGTTCCTACCCAACTTACAAGCTTTGTCAGGTGAGGCAGATTCTTTAATGATGTGTACAATATACTCTGCCACTCCCAAAGAAAAAACTGCCTTATCTCCTGACAGTTATCGTTTTATAGCCAGCAAATTTAGTCTATTTACGCTTTTGAACAGCGACTTTTGTTACACATTCTCATTCAAAAAATATGGATTCCGGCATTCCAGACGAAATCATCCATGCTGTTTCAGCCAAAACCGGACTGAAAATCCTCCGTGTCCAGCCTGTATCTGGCGGCTGCATCCACCATGCACATCGGCTTGACATGGCAAAGGGCTCCAGTTTTTTCATCAAATTCAACCACCGGGACCACCTAGCCAATTTTAAGGCAGAACAGAGGGGGCTCTCCCTGCTGGCTTCTACCCAGACCGTTCCCGTTCCGCTCAACCTGCAGACTGGGGAAACTGAGAAGTATGCTTACCTCCTTATGCATTGGATTGAATCAGGACCTCCGGGTCACCGATACTGGACAAACTTTGGCCAGTATCTCGCATATCTCCATCAGCATAGCCACCCCAAATTCGGGCTGGATCACCAGAACTTCATTGGCTCCCTTCCTCAACAAAACGCCCTATGCGATACCTGGGCAGAGTTTTTTATGACCCAACGGCTGGAGCCCATGCTCAGGATGGCCAGCCAGCGTGGATACGTCGACCGGGGGGTGCGCCGGCAATTTGACTCTCTGGAAGGGCGCCTGCCGAATCTCTTTCCAGAAGAGCCTCCGGCGCTGATTCATGGGGACCTGTGGGGAGGCAACATCCTCTGCAATGATCAGGGGGAGGCTGTAATGATCGATCCGGCGGTTTACTATGGCCACCGGGAGATGGAACTCGCCTTTATGAGCCTCTTTGACCGACAGCCTCCTGAATTTTTCGAGGCATATGAATCAGTGCTTCCCCTTGAACCAGACTGGCAAAGTCGTATTGACCTGTGCAACCTTTATCCGCTGCTGGTTCATGTCAATCTTTTCGGAGTAAGTTACCTGGGATCGCTCAGGTCGGCATTGAGCCGATATGTGTAATGCGCTGTCCAATCCATGCTAATAAGTAGCACTCAGCCCCAATCCCAGCCAGTTTCCACGCTTGGCCGGACCTAGTCCACTTATGTTGTAGTAATCATTGCCAGAAAACCCGGGTTCGGCTTCGCCCGCATTTCCCTGTTGCCAGGTGTAATGCAGGGTGAGTTTCAGCTTCTGCTCACGGATGTAGAGGTTAAGTCCAGCATCGATGACTCGGTCATTACCCGCAGGAAGCCCGAGTGCCAATGCTTCTGTCTGGTCCTGATTGGATAACACGCCATTCATCATCATGCCCATCACCTGAGGCTCCAGGACCAATCCCTTTCTCAGGTGGATGTTATACCCCAAACGGGCATGTCCAACCCGAGCCTGATGGGTAACTATCGCAGATGATACGGGAGAGGTAATTCCGTTGCGATGCAACAGGGTCCACTCCCCATCGAAATTGATGCCGCCCCAATTCAGCAACCAGTCCAGGCTGAAGGCCCTGCTGTAAAAAAAGGCTTCTGTTTGTCCCTGATGACTCCCTCCGACGCCGATGGATAGCCCATTTCTTCGGCTAAAGTAATTATTTCCATAGCCCATCTTATAGTGAGTCTGCTCAGGGTCACCCAGATAAAGTACCACTCTTCCTACCCACAAGGGGCGATGCGGACTCCCCAGGTTATTTCCCCCACTCATGCCTGGAGTAAACAGTCCCAGGTTATAGTTCAGGGTCAGCCATTCATTCAAAAAAACGTCTCCCCCAATGTCAAACCCGGTCGTCCGTCCGGAACTCCTCCCAGTCAGGTGCCGGCGAGTATAGGTTTGAGAGGGAGCTTTGTCCATGGAGCCAACTGCAAAGGCAGAGGTTATGCTTTCCCGTCCCAATTGTGGCCGAAAGTATCCTCCGGAGAAGTTGAGCCACTCTGCGCCAGGAAGCACCTGCCAGGTGAAGTAGGCATCCCAAATGCCCAGGTTGGGGTTCCGGGTTTCGGATCCCCATCCCGGATTGCCTCCGCCACGGTTGCCTGCATTGACATCGTGCCCCATTTGGTCAAAGTAGGTGATCACAGCGACCTTTAGCCGGTCATATGGCTGCGCCTTCACCCCTATCCGCGCACGACGTACCTGGACGTTCAGCCCATTGGCCATCGGCTGATAGGCCTCCGCTGTGGTATCAAAGTACTGCTGTCCAAAGGTATATACCCCCCAAAACTGCACATTGCCCACCAGACGAATGACCTGCTCTTTTGGCTCAGAAGTGGTCGATTCCTGGGCAAAAAGAAAGGAATATGAGACAAACAGAAGAAGCAGAATGAGGCGGGGAGGGTGTACCATTGATCCTGGGAAACAGATTTTGCAGGAAAAAAGTAAAGTTCTCCCCCAGGACTCAGATAAGCAACCAAAATCACATTATAATATTACAATAATTGATACATACCCATTCTGCCGGCCTGTCATCCGATTGATCTACCTTGGCTTCCTGCCCAAAACGAGGACTGAACGTGGATCAATCTCCACCGGTAGCATGGACCCACTGGCAGCCAGTGTCCCATTCCCCAGCAAATCCTGAAAGCTGGCGTCCGCAGAAGCTACTGGTAGCTGAATCTGCCGCAATTCCTGCGAGAGATTAAATATGACCAAGACCTCTTCTGTATCCAGGAAACGGCGGTAGGCCAGGACATTCTGCTCATCATCGGCCATCACAAACTCCAGTTCACCCCGATTGAGGGCTTCCTGACTGGTTCGCATTTTGGTCAATTGCTGGTAAAAATCCAGTAGTTCCATATCTGCTTTCACCTCATCTACAGGCCGATCTACCTCTTCCCGAAAATTTACCTGCTCTGGCTCAAATTCAAGGTCGGGCCAGATGATGGGCTTGCGACAGTCCGGGTCATCGGCTCCCCACATCCCCAGTTCATCACCGTTCCAGATGTGAGGTGCCCCCGGGAAGGTAAATTGTTGGACTAAAAGGAGTTTTTGCAGCTGACGAGTCTCCTCATCAGGTTTGTTGATCAGGTAGGTAGCATCTCCGCTGGGGCCTGCCATGTACTTGTATTTGTTGGGATTGTACAAGGATGTGGACAGACGGGGCGCATCGTGACTGGCTGCTACATTCATCATGACTCGTTGCTGTCGGGAACTCAGGCCCTCATTCATCTGTTTCCATTTCCCGACAAAGCTCTCCGGCGAATGTACAGGTGGCACCTGAGCCAATAATCCCCGAAGGTTGCGGTACCAGCGGTAGTTCATGACGGCATCAAACTGATCGCCCTGGAGGAACATCTGCGGTGCCAGCAGGCTATCCGGCCAGTCATACCACCACACCTCCCCGACGAGGTAGGCATCGGGGTTGACATCTCTCACCACAGCACGGTATTCTCGCCAGAACTCCTGCGGCACCTCAGCTGCAACATCCAGCCGAAAGCCATCTACTCCATCACTGGGGTCTCCGTCATCATTGGGGTCGAGCCAGCGCCGGGTCACGGCAAACAGATGGGCCTTGAGGGACTTGCTGTGCAGATTTCCTTCGAAGGGGAAGTGATCGTCGGTAGGCGGATTGATGTCTTTTTTGAACTCCGGAAGGCTGTTGATGCCTAACCAGCCTGCATACTCAAATTCATTTTCGGGGGTAGCAGGGTCGTCCAGTGATTCGTAGTGGTACCAGTCTTTGACAAGTGACTCCTCGCCATTTTTTCTGATATCCTGGAAGGCCCAGAACTCGGTTCCGGTATGGTTCCACGAATAGTCCATGACTACGCGGATCCCATGAGCATGCAGGCTATCAACCAACTCAAGGAAGAGTTGGTCGGCAGCAGTGAAAGTCCAACTGCGGGGATCCATCGGATTTTCAGACGCCATCATGGCGGCATCACCGTCCGGATCCGGGCCGAAATTTCGGTCGATGTGTCGGTAGTTGCGCGCGTCATACTTGTGCAGTGAAGGCGCATCGTTTAGCGGATTGAAGTATATGGCGTTGATGCCCAGTTCGCTGAGGTAATCAAGCTGATCCATGACGCCCTGCAGGTCCCCCCCGTAGCGTCGCAGTTGAGCTTTGGCATGAAAATTCTCCCCGGGCATATCGGCCATCCAGAGATCTCGGGCATACCAGTCCTGCCCCCAGGGAGTTATGGCCCAACTCTCGGGAACTTCCGCAGAGGTTTCGGCATACATGTCCTGGGGGCGGGGATCGTTAGAGGGGTCCCCATTGCGAAAACGTTCCGGAAAAATCTGGTACCAAATGGCACTTTCGGCCCAAACCGGAGGCTGGTCAAAAGGGGTGGAAGCCGCAGGTCCCTGGCTGTTGGCAGAAGAACCGCACCCAGAAATCACCATTGTCAATACCAACATTACCCCTGACAGGGAAACATATCGAGCTAGCATAGTAGTAGAAGTTGCAAATGAGTTGAAATTCAATCTAGGCGAAATCTTCGAGTATTTTATCCAGCGGAGCACCGCTTCATAGGCTGGGACAAGTTTTTCGGGTTTAGCGCCTCGCACTTCCGATAAGAAATCTGGATTTGGCTATATTGATCTTGCATTCGGCTCCCGTCGGATGCCTGATGGGAGGTTGCCTTGTGCCGACCTTTCACCTTGACTCGCCTAAATCTTTTTCAACTACTACTCCATCATGGCAGGATCATCATTTACTCCCGAAGCCGGAGCACGTGTGAACAAGCCCAGGCTCAGCTTCTGGCAAATCTGGAATATGAGCTTTGGCTTCCTGGGTATTCAGTTTGGCTTTGCTCTACAAAACGCCAACGTCAGCCGTATTTTTGAAACCCTGGGAGCAAATCCCGAAGAAATACCCATCCTCTGGGTCGCCGCTCCCGTGACGGGCCTCCTCATCCAACCCATCATCGGCCACCTGAGCGACAAGACCTGGACCCCGCTGGGGCGTCGCCGGCCCTTCTTTTTGATCGGGGCTATTCTGGCTTCACTGGCTCTGTTTATCATGCCCAATTCTCCCATCCTCTGGGTCGCTGCGGGTATGCTCTGGATCATGGATGCCTCCATCAACGTTTCCATGGAGCCCTTCCGGGCTTTTGTGGGCGACCTGCTCCCAGCAGAACAGCGAACCGCAGGATTTGCCATGCAAAGCTTCTTCATTGGTACAGGAGCCGTCATCGCCTCTGCGTTGCCTTACATCCTTTCCAACTGGTTTGGGGTCTCAAGTCAGGCACCGGAAGGAGTCGTGCCCGATCAGGTTAAGTACTCCTTCTATATCGGAGGGGCAGTCTTTTTACTGGCAGTGATCTGGACGGTCGTCACGACCAAGGAATATTCGCCTGAAGAGGTAGCCTCATTTTCGGAGGGAGAGGAAGTTGCCTCTGAACAGACCGGCTCATCTGAAGAAGCCCATTCAGGCAGTTCGTTTTTCAGAATCGGAGGCCTGTTCCTCGTATTGGGAGCGGCTGCCACCGCTTTGGTGTACTTCCTTTCACTAGGTAAAAAAGAGCTATACATCCTCACCGTAGGGCTGGGGGTGTTTGGATTGATATCACTGGTCGCAGGCCTGCTTTCTCAACAGAGTCGCACTGAAGGCGGCTTCATGGAGGTGATGAGCGACCTCTACCGAATGCCCAAAACCATGGCTCAACTCGCGGTTGTGCAATTTTTCTCCTGGTTTGGGCTGTTTGCCATGTGGATTTACACCACGGCGGCTGTCACCAGCACGATCTACGGGACTACGGATACCACCTCCATCGCCTACAACGAAGGGGCTGACTGGGTAGGGGTATGCTTTGCGGTGTACAATGGCGTCGCAGCCCTGGTTGCCTTCCTGCTGCCAGAGTTAGCCAAACTGACCAGCCGAAAAATCGTTCACCTCATCTGCCTGGTGCTGGGTGGGCTGGGACTCGCCTCGATCTATGTGGTCAAGGATCCCAATCTGCTCCTCGTTTCCATGGTAGGAATTGGAATCGGCTGGGCTTCCATTCTGTCCATGCCCTATGCGATCCTTTCCGGGGCATTACCCGCGAAAAAAATGGGGGTTTACATGGGGATCTTCAACTTCTTCATCGTGATCCCGCAACTGGTAGCCGCTTCCATTCTGGGCTTCCTGGTCGGTGAACTGTTTGGCGGAGAAGCCGTCAACGCCCTGCTAGTGGGTGGCATCGCCATGGTAGGTGCTGGTTTTCTCACCTTGCTGGTGGACGATGTAGACGAACGCAGGCTACGGGAGGCCGCTGGCGAAGATGCCAACCTGACCAATTATTTCAACCGGAAGCGGAAGTAGCATTGAGATCGCTGTGCTGTCAGACCACATTGTTGTCAGAAGTCAGAAATGCGCTGGCCTTGCCAGCTTGAGGTTCAAAGAATCTCTTTGATCCTATCTGACTTCTGAAAGGCTATAGCCGATTTGACTTCTCACAGCGCAGCGGTCTTTCTTCTGCTTCTCTACTCCCCATATTCCTCCCGCATGTAGGCGACAGATTCTGCGATCAGTTCACGCAGTACCTGTTCGTCCACATCGGCAAGTTTGTTGATGTAGAGGCAGGATTTGCCGGTTTTGTATTTTCCGAGCTTGCTCAGCAACTCACCGTATCGCTCGAATCCCGGCAGGATGTACAGGGAGTGTTTTTGCTTCCGTGGGGAAAAGCCAGTCATCAGCATGTCCCCTTCCCGGCCACTCTCATACTTGTAATGGTAGGTGCCAAATCCTATGATGCTCGGCCCCCACATCACTGCGGGTTCTCCGGTTATTTCCCTGAACATCTCCAGTAAACGAAAGCCATCGGCCCGTCGAACATCATGGTCTACAGCCGCGATGAAATCTTCAGGTTTCACATCGGTGGGCACAGTTTTGAGTTCAGACATGGGATTGAGTTTTGAGGGGTGAAAATTATAATTCAAGATAAGGAGTTTGCTCCTGAATCCATCACCAGTAGAGACAACTACTGTCAAAAGCAAAGCCCCCACCAAAATTGGCGGGGGCGATCAGTTTCTGGAAAGTCCCAATGAGGTCTTTCTATTCGATGCGAAGCTTCCGAACAACTACCTGTTCATCCGCTACAATTTTCACCAGATAGAGCCCTTCGGCCAGGTCATCGGCCACCATGCGGTGCTCTACGCGGCCAAACTGCACACCCAGATCGTCGCTCATGATCACCCGTCCACGTGGATCAAGTAACTCGATGTGTAGATCTGCCTGTTCCACCAAATCCAGGCTGACGGTGAAGGCCCCGTCAGTTGGGTTGGGGTACATGCGCAGGCTTTGCTCGCTCAGCACACCTGCCAGGCCAGTGTTCTGGAGATTCAGGGTCAAAGTCGAAGTGTCGCTGCCGCACACGTTGTATGCAACCATCGTCACCTCATATTGCCCAGTAAATTCGAAGTCTATCGTGGTGTCTCCCGCTGCCGTGGCTCCATTGCTGAAGGTAAACAGAACGGAGTCCGCATTGGCGGCGACGCTCACAAACTCTACCGTCACTCCGTTGGAGTCCGGTACAATCGTCGCGTTGAAATCCGCCACGGGGAATGCACAGGTAATTGTCACCACAAGCTCTGTTGTATCGTTCCCACAGAAGCCATAGGCAATCTGCTGTACGGTGTAGGTTCCGGTATCTGCATAGGTATGAAGCGGACTGGCCATGGTGCTGGTTGCTCCGTCTCCGAAGCGATACAGCACACTATCTGCATTTTCTGAAGAGTCGGCAAAGGAAGCGAACAGATTGCCGGTTCCTGCGACACCAAATCCAGCAGAGGTCAACGGATTGGGCTCGACGGTAATTTCGAGCAGATCCGATGCACACCCACCATCTCCCGTAGCAATTCGCTGCAGGTAGAAAGTTGTGGCCTCTGTCAGCGTATCTGTGGTGTAGCTCAACCCGGTGCCCAGCTGAGTGGTTGCATCACTGGCGTACCAGGCAAAATCCGTATCCGAATACAGGGTATCATTTGCCATTAGCATTACCTGCTCCCCTACACATACCTCGGGAATCATCATGATCTCAGGCGGCGCCACGCTCTGATAGAAGGTAGTCGCCGTCAGGGTATCATTGGTCAGGTCCTGGTCATTGGCCAGGTTAAGGACCACGGTGAAATCAAACGTCCCTCCTTCGTAGGTGTCAAATGGACCGAAGGTAAGCGTATCAGACTCTCCCAGCCCCAAAGTACCATTGTAAGTGGCCGACAGATTGGTGGTTCCATCAGGTCCCATGATTTCAACGTCTACCACCGGGTCTGTGAGATCTGGCACCGCCAGATTGCTGATGATCACCTGGCCCATGGTCATGGAGTCACCACAAACGGGAGAGGCCGGCTCTATGAATGAGAGCAGTGCTCCATTGATGGAATCCCCCTGCTTGATAAGGATATTGTCAAGGAATACGTCCACGTCCTCTGGGTCATTTGCTGTTCCTTCAGTAGCATAGAACCCTACCAGGATGTCCTGCCCTGCAAAAGCTGAGAGGTTCACCTGCTCACTTTGTCCTGTGTTGCTGATCGTGGAACTGGCGTCGTAGGTCTTAACCGATGTGTAAGTGGCTCCACAATCGGTGGATACCATCACCATCAGCCTGTCGTCAGACCCCAGCGAACCCGGGTCGGTACTGGCAAAATCAGTCAGTGCCAGGTCATAGGTCAGAATGGTCAGCGCATCCGCTGTGAAACGGGGACTCACGATCCATTCGTCCTTGGAGCTGCTGTAGATGTTCACCCTGGCAGCCGAGCCATTGGGGTGGTTCGCATCATTGGCAAAATCATCTTCTACCCAGCTGCTGCTGATGGTGGTATCAGGCGTTCCTTCGCCATCCCCTTCATACCAACCAGGGAAGACGGTAGTCAGGTTAGAGCCTGTGTATCCGGTGAAGTCCACGGGCCCTACTGGAATTACCACGGTAGGCAACTGAGTGACGTCGATGGTCAGCGTATCATCATTTGCCGCTCCGTCGCCTGCGAGGGTAACATTGGCACTCAGGGTATAGGTGCCGGGCTGACTAAAGTCTATCAGGCTGCTGAATGTATAATCCAGCGTTCCAAAAATCGCCAGGTTACCCGAAGCAATGGTGTCGGTCAATGTCTGCGAACCAGTAGGTCCATCCACACTGGCGTTGACAAACAGGGTGTCGTTGCTTAGGTCAAGAGCTGCGCCAAGGTTGGCAATGCTTATCTGAATGGAATCCTGGGCAGGAAGACAGCCCATGCCGGAGTAAGCGGAAACGGCCTGCATGGCGACCTCTGTGCCTGATGGCTCTGCGATGCTCACATCGTCTATGGCGATGTCCCCATTTAGTCCGCCCCCATAAATTCCCACAAATGAGACCGAGATGGTGTCCCCCGCGAATGCACTCAGGTCAGCCAGAGCCCGCTTATAGGGTTCGTCATTGTCTCCCTGTTGTTCACCGGATATCACAGATACCACCATGGACACACCCTGGAGATTGGTCACGACTGCGGCCAGTGTTCCCATATTGGAACCATACATGTGATAGTAAAACTCCAAAGCAGGATTGGTGAGCGCCCCGAGGTCAATGCAGGTCGAAGTCAGGATAGCGGTATCTCCAGAAACTGAAGAGGCCTCAGTGTACATATAGTTCCCGGTGCCACCGTTGTCCCCGTCAGGGCCGGTGCTTGATGAGGGGGTAGAACCGTCATTGACAAACCAGGCAAATGGATCAGTACCATTGCGCTGCCAGTCTATGCCAAGCTCGCCGGGATTGGTCCCTCCGGTTGAGGGAACAAACGAATCGAAATCCTCTGTGTAGGGAGCCGTATAAAGTGGCAGGGCCACGACTTCTAGGGGTATTCCCAGTTCATCGTTGCTCGTATTCTGGTCATCTGCCAGGCTAACTGAAAGCTCGACGGTATAGGCACCCGAAGTGGTAAAGGGATAAACTATCGTCCCCACCAGGGTATCACCTGAGGCAATCCCTCCGCCTGTAACGGTATCCACGATCGTTACCATTCCGCCGGGACCGTCAAAATCCATGCTCACAAAGATGGTATCACTGCTCAGGTCCAGAGAGTCAGCGATGTTGCCTACCTGATAGGTGAAGACGCTGTCCATCAGGAAGTAACAGTTAACCTCTGGTCCTTCAATAGCCAGTGGGGTTACATCCTTACCGGTCGCTTCAAATATTGACAGGTCATCGATGCCCATGTCGCTGGTAAAGTCTGCTCCGCGGATCCCGAGAAATCCAACCCGGATCGTTTGCCCGGCATAGGTACTCAGATCAACGCTTTGATAGTTCCACGGGTCATCGGGTGCTTCATCAGTGTCCTGCTCTCCGGATATGGCAAATACCTGCGTAGAGTCTGTACTGGTGAAGATCCACACCTCCAGATCGCCCATGTCTGCCCCATACATATGATACCAGAAGCTCATTCCGGGATTGGAAAGTGCACTCAGATCGATACAGGGAGATACGATGATGGCACTATCTCCGGTGCTTGCTCCGGTGGCTTCGGTGTAGATGTAATTGCCAGTTCCGGTAGTATGGTCCTGGCCTGGCCCTGTATTGGAAGACGAAGTAGCTCCGTCATCTACCTGCCAGACATAGTCTCCCCCAAGTTCCAGCCACCCGGCTCCATAACCAGTGGAAACGCTAAATCCTGAGAAATCTTCCAGATATGGTGCGATTTGATTGGCAACCGTGATGCTGAGGGTAGTCGTGTCATTGCTATTGTCCCCATCATCTGGGTTCATGGTGTAAAAAGTCAGGTCGTACGTACCATTTACACTGAGGTCGGCTGCGGTTGTCAGGGTAAAAGTCTGGGTTGCCCCACTTGCGAGGGTACCCGAGTTGATCGTCCCTGAGAACGAGCCGGGAACGGGTCCTGCGATCTGCAGCACCCAGGAAACAGGGTCTGCACTAAAGTCCAGCGGGTCAATATTAAAATTCTCAATGGTTCCCTGAATGGTTTCATTGGCCCCGATGCAGAATCCAGTCAGGACATCCAGGTCAGTTGCCCCGACTTCGACTGAAGAAGGATTGGAAATCTGGATATTATCCAGATAGACATTCATATCCTCATCGTCATTGAAGGTCCCGTCTGTCGCAAAGAAGGCCAAGATGATTTCCTGTCCGTCGTATGCACCAAGCTGGATGATCTCCGTCTGGCCCAGGTTGCTCACATTTGAGGTAGAGTCATAGCGAATCAACGGAGTAAAGCTGTCTCCACAGTCGGTGGATACCAGAACCTCGAGGTAGTCATCTGACCCAAAGTTCAGGAAACTGCTTCCGGAGAAAGCGGTGATGCCCAGGTCAAAGCGCAGGAAGGTATTGGCTTCTGCCAGGAACTTGGGACTGATCAGCCAGTCTTCCTGAAAATCGCTGTACAGGTTGATGCGGGCAGAGGTACCATTGGGATTGGTTCCATCATTCAGAAAGTCGTCATCATCCCAGCTGGAAGAACCGGAATCCGGTATACCAAATCCCTCAGCTTCGTACCAGCCTGTGGCGATGGTGGGAAGGTTGCTACCATTGTAAGTGGAAAAATCAATGCTGGGCAATGGCAGCGTTGCTCCTGCCGTGATGTTGGTGCTCACAGTCAGAGAGTCGTTGTTTATATCCACATCACCTGGTGCGGTTACGATACCGGTAACATCGTATGAACCCGGAGTTGAAAGATCTGCGGTCCCAAGCGTGAAGGTATGCGTCACGGTATCTCCCGCATTCAGCGTCCCGGGGATATTTTCTACAAAAGTGGGAATGGCCCCATTGACCGAAAAGGTACCGATCATACCGGAAACGGATTGAGTACCGATGTTGACGACCTGTACGGTGACTGTACTGACGGGATCTGCGCAGCCATTATCTGCGAGAGAGGAAAGGCTCACGCTGGCCACCTTGGCGTCGACCCCCTGAGAAAGCGGGGTAAAAGCCCAGAAATTATTTCCACTGGCCCCACTGCTGAAGCCATCAGTTTGGACGGCATTGTTATCCCCGACCACAAAGGTATTGATGTCATTCTGAAGGCCTACACGTTGTGGAGCGGTCAGGCCGGATGAATATTCCATGTCCACCACATAGATGGCATTGGAAGTCTCTTCCAGTACCGCGGCAAAATAGGCAAACGAACCTGTCCCTATCTCCATCGAATACCATTTGATCCAAAGCTGGCGGAACGGAGCCTGTCCAAAGACCTTCCACATAATCCGGTCTCCGGAGTTAGGTCCTCCTGTAGCGGTAGGAAAGTCATCCCAATACGCGGCTATGGACATATCCGGCAGAGTAGCCGCAGGCAGGGCAGCATCCAGGTCAGGTAGTACCGTGGTCGAAGTATCGAAGGTAATAAACCCGTTGGGGGCTGCCTTCAGGTAATCTACAGCTGTACCAAAAAATTCAAAGGAAAAGGGAATAGCCACCGTATCGCTGTAGGAATTCGTGGACTGGGGCCCGTTGTAGACCTCGTTCCATCCGGTTGTTTCGGTGTCTGAGGCCGTTACTCCTCCTGGGTTACCCTGACCACCAATATAGGTAGCCAGATATCCCTGTGAAAACCCATAGAATGGGCTTATGAGGAGTACGAGCCACAACAAATGGGTAATTTTTCTCATAGTGTTGCGGTTTGTAGTACTGTGATTGTCAAATAAAAAACTGCAATACATAAGCTAAGCAGATTGTGTCTCATGTCAAAGACCACTTTTGCATAAAATAAGAAAGCGGCCCCAAAGGAGCCGCTTTCTTTATAACGGGTAAGTTCTGTAGAGAACCCTTACGGGCACTACTCTACCTGAAGCTTACGCATGATCATCTGATCACCTGCGATGATCTTGATCAGGTAAACGCCTTCGCTCAGGCGATCCTGAAGATCAAAGTGGTGCTTGAAGCTTCCTACACCTGCCTCGAAAGACTCCTGGTGCAGGCTGCGTCCGCGCATATCCACAACCTCTACGTCAAGTGAAGTAGCTTTCACCAGGTTCAGTCCCAGGTCAAACTCACCTTCGGTTGGGTTAGGATAGATGCTGATGCTTCCGCCTTCGATCAGGTCAAGACCAGTGTTCTGCAGGAATACCTCCTGGCAGCTCTGAACCTCACCACAGAGGTTGTAAGCCGTCATACAGAAGGTATAGGTTCCTGTAAACTCAAAGTCATAGGTGAAGTCGGTATCGGTAGTGGTTACCCCGTTTCCGAAGTCAAACATAACTGAGTCAGCATTCTGAGCCTGGCTGATGAATCGTACGGTCACTCCATTGGAGTCAGGCACGATCTCGATGTTGAAGTCAGCAACTGCAGCGGCACAGGTAATGGTCACCATCTCGGTAGTGGTGTCGTTGCCACAGAAGTGGTAAGCCACCTGCTGTACCATGTACGTACCAGTGTCGGCGTACATGTGGGTCGCATTTGGATCGGTGCTGCTGTTACCATCTCCGAAGAGATACTTCACAGAGTCAGCCTTGGAAGCATTGCTGCTAACGGCTACAAACAGATCGCCAGTGCTATCTACTGTGAATCCACCTGATGCAGATACACAGGTAATGGTCACCTGGGTCTCGAAGGTATCGGTACCACAGAAGCTGTAAGCCACCTGCTGTACCATGTAGGTACCGGTATCAGCGTAGTTGTAGATCGGGTTAGGATCGGTGCTGGAACCACCGTCACCGAAGAGGTACTTCACAGAGTCAGCGCCCATGGAAGTATCGCTCAGTGCAAGGTAAAGGTCACCAGTACTGTCTACAGAGAAGCCAGCCTGAGTCACAGAAGGCTCAAGTACAATCTCACGACGAGGACGATCACATGGATCAGAGGAGATCTTCCAGTCGTAGAAGAAGTAATAGTATCCACTAGAAGAACCAAGACCGTTGATGGTATTGGTTATTTCTACTGCACCACCACCCGTGTATGGGAAAGAAGCACCACCGCTGTTGCGGTAAGAACTTGGGATGGAGGAACCAGTCAGGTGCATTTGATAGTCAGTACCAGATGGGATCAGCGCTCCAATGAACAGAGTTGTATCCGTAGTGGTACCACCGAAGGTATAGGTAAACGGACCTGCAATAGGCGTACCTGAACCATCTTCGATGTTGATCTGAATATCACCAGCACCACCGGGGTAAAGGGTTACACTATCAAGGCTGAATGTCTGAAGAGCGTCGAATACCAAACCATCTCCAAAGAAGGTGTACTGCGCACCAGAGCCAATGGTATTATCGGCTGGTCCTACAGAATAGGTCACATCCCCCAGTCCTACATAGTAGGTAGTAGGAGCAGTGATAGGAGGAGTCTGGAAGCTATCTCCAACGTACAGAGCAACACCACCAGTAGGCACATCGTACCACATGAATTCTGCGATCTCAGCCGTATCACCGATCAACAGCAGAGAATCACCAGGACAAAACTCCATCAGGCCTGTGACAGCCGGAGGTCCAGCGTTCAGGAAGGTCAGGGTATCCACGATGGTATCGTTGGCTACGACCTGATCACCTGCCAGCATAGCGATGGCCTTGATCTCATATTCACCACCGAAGTAGGTATCAAATGGACCGAAAGTCATAGATCCAATGTCACCCAGCCCCAGAGGTCCAGGGAAGGTATCGTTGAATACGGTAACAGCTGTACCACTAAGTTCGGTAACAGTGATTTCCAGCGGCAGATTCTCCAGGGTGTCAACCCCCAGGTTCATGATGCTCAGTTCACCCATCATGGTAGAATCACCACAACCACCAGAGGCAGGAGCAGGACGGCCTACCAGAGCAGCGTCAAACTGGTTACCAGGAGCAACCATGATGTTGTCCAGGAAGATGTCGTTGTCTTCCGGATCATCAATCACACCCTCAGTAGCATAGAATGCTACCCGGATCTCCTGACCGGCAAACTGACTCAGGTTGATAAACTCAGACTGTCCGGCAGGATCAACTGAGCTGGTGTTGTTGTACTCCTTCAGTGGCATATAGGTAGCACCACAATCCAGGCTGACCATTACCATCACCTTGTCATCAGACCCCAGGGTGGTAGCAGTTGTACCAGAGAATGGCGTGATGGCAATGTCATAAGAGAGGATGTCCAGAGGACCCGCTACGAATGGGGGAGCTACAATCCAGTCATCCTTGGCAGCGAGCCAAAGGTTGATCTTGGCAGCATCACCGTTCGGTCCACCGATTACGTTACCGAAGTCGTCACTTACCCAGCTGGAAGTAGCCCCAACTTCTGGTACGATCTCTCCAAAGCCTTCATCCCATCCAGGATATACAGTTGACAGGTTGGAACCATTGTAACCGATGAACTCAACAGGACCTACTGGTGTAGTTACAGTATCTACATTCAGATAGCTCACTGAGAGGACGTCGTTACCAGGCAGGCTGTCACCGCCCACCAGTAGAGCTGACAGGTCGATCTGGTAGTTACCAGCAGCACCCAGGTTAGCCAGTCCATTCAGCATCAGGGTCAGGGTGTCACCCACTCCAAGGATACCGGTTGTAAGAGTCGTGTCAAATAACGCAGGACCGGTTACACCGCTCAGGTCGGCACTTACGACCAGGTTGGTAGTAGAGAAGTCAATCGCAGCACCCTGGCTTACTACCTGAACCTCTACCATCATGGTAGAATCCAGACAGCCGGGGCTGGCAGGAGACAGGATTGACAGAGCCGCAACGTCAACTGAAGTAGGAG
Organism: uncultured Bacteroidia bacterium; assembly: GCA_964343195.1. Taxonomy (GTDB): domain Bacteria; phylum Bacteroidota; class Bacteroidia; order J057; family J057; genus CAYVAP01. The sequence goes on from CAYFIR010000077.1 coordinate 23,602, forward strand.
GACCAACATATACATCGTCGATGGCCATGTCTGAGTTGGTGTCTGATCCTTTTACCCCGACAAACTCAATCTGGATGGTATCTCCAGCCCATGCAACCAGATTGGCAAAGGCGAATGCCCAAGGATCAAGGTCATCAGTCTGCTGCTGACCAGAGAGTGCCCATACAGTGGTACTCGTACCATCACCTTCAATTACATTGGCGATCAAAGTACCCATTCCGCTACCATACATATGATACCAGAACTCCAGTACAGGGTCAGTAGTAGCACTCAGGTCGATACAGGAACTCAGGAGGGTGGTTGAGTCGTTTGAAGAACCATAGCTACCTTCTGTATAGACATAGACACCAGCATTGGTTCCCAAAGTGTGGTCTACATTCGGACCACTCAAAGTGGTACCAATTGCACCAGCGGCTGAAGACCAGTTGTACTGGGTTACAGGACCAGTCGGATCATTCACCCATGAGAAGGGAGTACCAGTACCCTGACCAGAGAACAATCCGTCAGGAGTGAAGGTAGAGAAGTCCTCGCTGTAAGGTGCTGCATACAATGGCAGAGCCGTTACCAGGAATTCCGCTGCATCGTTGAATGGAATCGCATCGTTGGCTACAGTGGTGTAAGCCTCCAGGTCAATGTATCCACCAGCAGAGAAGTCCGCCAGGGTAGTTACGGTGAAGACTACAGTATCACCAGCTGGGATGGAGTCACCAGGCACAGTAGCTGTAAATGGAGCACCTGGCGTAGCAGGAGTTGTTTCCAGCGTGACGGTTACAGGGTTAACGGTCAGGTCAAGTGTTACCTGCTCGTAGTTAACAACGGCCACGTCGATGGTCTGAGGAGTCAGCATACAGGCAGGAGCTGGTCCATAGACTTCGGCAACCCCTACATCGATACCAGTAGGCTGGTAAATCAGGATGTCGTCGATTGACATGTCACCACCGAAGCTGGATCCACGGATACCAGTGAAGTGGAGGTTGATGGTTTGTCCAGCGTATGGGGTCAGGTCAACTACCACACGGTTCCATGGATCAATGTCGGCTTCTGCCGTATCAATCTGACCGCTCTGTGAGAAGACCTGAGTCAGGTTACCAGATCCATCCTCGATCTCTACCTGGAAGTCACCCATGTCTGCACCAAACATGTGGTACCAGAACTCCAGACGTGGCATGGTCAGGGAGCCAAGGTCAATACATGGGCTGATCAGACGGGCTGAGTCGCCAGAGGTACCAGAAGACGCCTCGGTGTACATATACAGTCCCTGACCAGGTACGCCAGTAGTGTGGTCCTGTCCGGGGCCTGTGTTTGAAGAACCGGTCGCGTCGGTATCAATCTGCCACTGGAAGGAACCAGTGTTTTCCTGGGTCCAGCCTGGGCCGAAGTCGTTGAGTGATGCAAAACCAGCTGTCGGATCTACAGGCTCAAAGTATGGAGCCGTAAACGATCCACTGGATACCACTGCATCGATGGTGTCATTCACCAGCAGGGCATCAGGGCCCATCTCAGCGTAGAATACAGTTGGGATCAAACCACCCTGGCTGTAGTCAGCAAAGAAGGTGTACTCAACAGTGTCACCAGGGTTCAGGGTAGTACCGCCCAGAGGAGCAGTTGTGATATCTACGGTCTGAAGTGGGAAACCGGCAACATCCAGGTTCAGCTTCAGGGTATCAGTTGACAGGTCGATAGGAGTGATACCATTGTGAACTACCGTTCCGATAACGGGCTCCGCATTGGTCATACAGCTATTGTCAACAGGCAGTTCAAGGTCAATCGCAGCAATATCAAATGGCTGAGCCTCGAAGATGAAGATATCATCGATTGCGATGTCACCGGTAAAGGAAGTACCACGTGTACCAACGAAGGCAATCTTCACATTCTGACCAATGAAAGCACCCAGAGAAATGGTGCGCTTCTGCCATGGATCAGAGCTGGCAGTCTGCTGCTCTCCTATGATGCTATCGACAGCGAAGGTATCCACATCAGTCCATACCTGCACATCGAGCCGACCAGTGGTAGCCCCATACATGTGGTACCAATACTCCATGATGATCTGGGGAGCAGAAGCACTCAGGTCCAGACATGGGGAACGAAGGATACTGAAGTCTCCAGTCGTACCACCAGAAGTCTCCAGATATACATACTGCCCCGTAGCTGTACCAGAAGTGTGGTCTACTTCAGGACCCGTGCTACCAGAAGAAGTGGTTCCGATGTCCACCTGCCAGGTTGGGGCAGAAGTGGTACTGCGAGACCAACCAGAAGCAAAAGTGGTCAGGGGAGAGAAACCAGTTTCAAAGTCCTCTACGATCGGCAGAGAAACTACTGGAATTACCTCAATCGGCTCATTGGTTGTATCATTTGCCGCCAGTCCATCAGGGTTGGCTCCCAGCAAAGATGTCCATGCCTTCACGTTAAATACCCCTGGAGTTGAGAGGTCAACGTTTGGAGAAACCGGAATGGTAACGGTAGCTCCCGGAGGCACTGGTGCTCCAGAGTTATAGCTAAAGTTATAGGTAGTACCATCGATTTCTACGGTAACGTCAAATGGGTCAGTAGAAGGATCGATGGTGCTGGTACCAAAGTTGGTTACGTCTACAACCGCAAAGCCCTGTGGAGTCGCACAGAACTCACCCTCAGGAAGGATGATGTCTGACACACCCAGGTCAAAAGGAGGCTGGTTGTAAAGGAGAATGTTGTCGATGAAGAGATCAACATCTTCTGGGTCATTCACCGTACCATCAGTCGCGAAAAACGCCACGATGACATCCTGACCAGCGAAGCCTGCAAGGCTGTAGGTCTCGTTCTGACCAATATTGCTGATAGGAGTGGTGCTATTATAGGTATTGATGGGAGAGAAGCTGCCGCCACAGTCAGTAGAGACCATCACCTGGAAGCGGTCATCAGACCCCATGGTACCAGGGTTGGTATTGGCGAAAGCAGTCATAGCCAGATCAAAGCTCAATACAGAGTTGCTCTGAGCAGTGAACTTGGGACCTACAATCCAGCCGGTACGGTTGGTAGCATACAGGTTGATCTTGGCAGCGTCGTCATTGGGACCACCTACAACATTTCCGAAGTCGTCTCGGACCCAATAGGAGTTATTGCCACTATCCGGGGCTACATCACCATTTGCCTCATACCACAGGTTACCAGTGACGGTAGGCAGGTTGCTACTGGTGTAGCCGTCAAAGTCAACTACTGCAAGTGGCAGTACCACGGGGGCAGTAGTGGAACCAGTGGCCGATGCGATGTTATTCAAGGGATCAACATCACCCACAGCCACGATTCCGGCATCTACCGTGTAAGTACCTACAGCCGAGAAGTTGGCAGTGGTAGCAAACGTGAAGGTGTCGATGTCACCAGTGTTCAGGGTTCCAGTCAACACCTCAGAAACAGGAACACCTGCATTCACGGTGTAGGTGACAGTTGGGTTGGTAACTGAAGCAGTACCGTTGTTCTTGACAACGATGGAAATCTGCTCAGCAGCCGTACCACAACCTCCGTTAGCAAAGCTGGACAGCAACACTTCAGTGGCTTCCATCTCCACACCTGGAACAGGAGGAGTGAAGGCCCAGTAGTCATTGTCAGTTGGGGAAGAACCATTACCTGGCACCACATAGTTGTTGGTCGCCTCGATAAAGGTACTGGTGTTCAGTTGAAGGCCTACACTACGGGTTGAGGTGGATGTAGAAGAATATTGATCAACCACGTAGATAGAGTTGGTCCCCTCTTCCAGCGCTACTGCGAAGTAGCTGAAGGAGTTTGCAGGATTACCAATCTCAAATGAGTACCACTTGATCCAAAGCTGACGATTGGGAGCAGTACCAAAGACCTGATAAATGACATTGTCACCAGATCCGGTAGGAGCACTGGCGGTGAAGTCATCCCACAATACCGCGATGGTAGAGTCGGGTAACAGGGTAGTAGGAAGAACGTCATTGTCTCCGGGCAGCATGGTGGTAGCCTGATTGAAGGTTACCAATCCATTCTGGCTGGCTTTGAAGCCAGTCACAGGAGCGCCATAGAAACTAAATGAAAAGGGGATGGTTACAACTGGTGACCACGTATTAGCAGATTGTGGCCCTGTCATCAGGGTTGTCCATCCGCTGGTAGTGGCATCAGTCGTTTCAAGGTTTGGACCAGGAGGGTTGCCCGCATCCTGGTTGTAGCTAAAGATGTACCCTTGTCCGAAGGTTAGGGTACTCGTTAGCATGATACATGCTAGAAAGAGTAGGATTCTCCGCATAGTGCTAAGGTTAGGTTAACGACTTTTTCGTATGCTTACAATAATCCCTGAAGCTACGAACTTTGGGATTTTTAACCAAAGACGTACGTACAAACGCATCTAAATTTATCCATCTATTAGCGTATTTATACCGCTAACCCGGTCAAAATCACCGATTAACCCACTCGTTTGTTTTTTTACGAAAAAATTATTTCCCCAGCACCTGACCCGGACTGTCAACACCAGATGAATGGAGTCCACTGTAAGATCTAACACATTTTCTAACATTTTGAAGAATTCCGCAGGGTTAGAAAAGTAATGCAATGAAATAAAAGCCTCCGCACACTCACCCAAAGAACAAAAAAACGTCAAACCCCAGCGGCCAGTTCAATGATTCGTTTCCGGGGGCCAAATGGCCCCAGTTCCGCCAGTCCTAACGTACGTGTGGCAATGTGGAACAACTCGTCTTTATCTACAGACTCACCCCCCTGTCTTTCCAGGTAAAAGCGGCCAGCTTCCAGTAGTGCCCTTTCAGGGATTAGCCCGATCAACTCGGAACCGGTTACCCTCAACCCGCGTTTTCGGGCGGCCGCTCGCCCTGCCTCAAAAACTTCATGCAGGGCACTTCTGTCCAGGTCCGTCACGTTGGTGGATACCTGGGCGATGCCATACTCTTCGATGTACCAGCCTATAGCCTTCACCCCTGGGCAGGTTCCCGGTATCCTTAGGGCTTTCCCCTGTTCATCCCGTACTGTCTCTCCATCTATTTTTTTCACCCTCCCAATTTCACGGATATCAAAGGCTACAGCATTGGCCAATGGTACCGATCGGGTATTCAGGTTGAGATTGTAGGCTACCAGAAAGGGACGCGCACCGATCACCGTATGTCCCGCTTTGGCGTTGTAGCTAGCCGGGCCAAAGTCTGGTTGCCAGGCAGGATCTTTGATTTTTTCTGCCCAGCCTTCATATTCCCCGGACCGGACCGCTGCCAGATTTCGTCGATGGGGCTGGCTGGCGGCTGCCTCATACAGGTACACCGGGATGCCCAGCTCGCGCCCAACCCGCTCTCCCAGTTTCTGAGCATAGGCCACTACCTCTTCCAGCGAAATGTCCTGTATGGGCACCAGTGGACAGACATCTGTGGCCCCCATGCGGGGGTGGGTCCCCTTGTGCCGCCGCATGTCGATCTCGGCGGCAGCGGTCCTGATCGCCCGAAAGGCGGCCTCCACCACGGCTTCGGGTTCGCCGACAAATGTCATCACTGTACGGTGAGCTGAGAATCCGGGATCCACGTGCAGCAACTGCACACCTTCTACTTCCCGGATGGACGAGGCTATTTTCTCTATAACCGCCGGGTTTTGACCTTCGCTGAAGTTAGGGACACATTCTATGATGGGCATGGGACTGGGGAAATTGGGATGTTGAGACAAGTGAATGATTAAGTAGTTGGGCAGAACTAAATAGGTATGGAGTATATGGGGATATGGAGGCAAATTGCTGCTTATGACCTTCATGCCTCCATACCTCTCATTTACAGCTATTTTTGATCTCCGACCTTTATAACCGCAAAACCAGTGCCTTCGGGATTAAGTAATTACCCATTCGCAATTCACATAAAATGTTCACCAGCAATACTTTAAATCACAAATTAGTGATGACGAATTTCGAATTCTTTCCACCAGACATCCTCCCCCAACAAATCACCTCCCCAACAGCTTCGCCATCAGGTATTCATCCACCCGTTCTGTTCCTATTCGATAGCTTTTTCGCTTGACTCCCTCTATTTCAAATCCCATTTTCTCATACAGGGCAATGGCTGGGACATTCTCAACGGCAACCACGAGTTCCAGGCGGGAGATGCCATGTTTTCCGGCCCATTTTTCAAGCTGAGTAAACAAAGCCGCTCCGAGTCCCTTTCTCCGGTATCCCTTTCGCACGCCCACGCCGATCAGGACGCTATGCCTTACCCTCCGATACCTTTCGCCCCAGGCACCCAGCCACGCCACGAGTTCAGGCCCATCCTCGATGACCCACATCATCTGATTATCCTGGGCCAGTATGCTCCGAATTTCCTCTCGCTGTTCAGAGATGCTGGTTGTACGTTCGCCAGCATCCAATAATACAAAGGGAGAATCGTCTTCCATGCTACGGAACAGATCCAGCAACGCCGCTGCATCCATCTCATGGATCTCTCGTAAATGGTATCCCTGTTCCTCCGGTGAGGGTTTCGAGCTTAACACAATCGGAATTCTGTCGTTATTTTAAGTAATTTAGCAAAACTAGACCCACAGCAATATACTCAATGGAAAGTCAGCTTACTCCGGCTCGCATCGTTCAGGAGCTAGATAAATATATCATCGGACAGTCCGAGGCCAAAAAATCCGTCGCCATTGCCCTTCGCAATCGTTGGCGTCGCCTAAACTCCGAGCCTGAAATCCGTCAGGAAATCATCCCCAATAACATCATGATGATCGGGCCGACCGGGGTCGGCAAAACCGAAATCGCCCGTCGCCTAGCACAACTGGCAGAGGCTCCTTTTGTGAAAGTAGAGGCTTCCAAGTTTACCGAAGTCGGTTATGTAGGCCGCGACGTGGAAAGCATGGTCCGGGATCTGGTTGAGCAGTCGGTCAACATCGTACGGGAAGAGCAGAAAGCCCGTGTCCGAGAGGCTGCGATGGAGCAGGCTCAGGAAGCGATTCTGGATATTCTGATTCCCCCCATTCGCAAGCGCAGCCGCTCCTCCTCGTCTCAGTCCCCTACCGAGCAGGGGATCGGGTATCCATCGCCTGAAAAAATGCCAGACGACGAGCTAAATGAACGCACCAGAGAGAAGTTTCGCGAAAAGCTCAAAAATGGGGAACTCGAAGAACGGCAGATCGAAGTCGAAACCACTGTTCCGAGTAACAATGTACAGGTAGTGGGTCCTATGGGCATGGACGGAATGGACGGCATACAGGACATGCTCAACGGGATGATGCCCAAGAAGAAGAAGAAGCGCAAGATGACCATCGCTGAGGCGCGCGAATACCTGGTAGAGGAAGAAGCAGACCGGCTCATCGACATGGACAATGTCACCCGCGAGGCTCTGGACCGTGCAGGAAATAGTGGCATCATTTTCATTGATGAAATTGACAAGGTGGCCGTCAGCAGTGCCGGGGGTAAAGGTGGTGCCGATGTGTCCCGACAGGGAGTACAGCGAGACCTCTTACCGATCGTCGAAGGCTCAGTGGTGAATACCAAACACGGCAGCATCAAGACTGACCATATCCTGTTTATTGCCGCAGGTGCCTTTCACCTGTCCAAGCCCAGTGATCTGATTCCGGAACTTCAGGGCCGCTTCCCTATCCGGGTGGAGTTGGAAGCCCTGACAAAAGAAGATTTCGTCAAGATCCTCACCCAGCCTCGCAATGCCCTGACCAAGCAGTATCAGGCTCTGCTGAATACAGAGGGGGTAGAGTTGAGCTTTGAGGAGGGCTCCATTGAGGCTATCGCAGAAATGGCCTCCGCGGTCAACCAGGAGGTGGAAAACATAGGCGCACGCCGCCTTCATACCATTCTCTCCAATTTGCTTAATGATATCCTGTTCCAGGTTCCGGACCTTAATGACAGCAACGAATTCACCATCACGAGGGATTTCGTAGAGCAAAAACTGGGCAGCATGGTTCAACAGCGGGACCTGAGCCAGTATATCTTGTAGGCCTGGCTTGGCGAGGTGTATAAGGTGTATAAGGTGTATAAGGTGTATAAGGTGTATAAGGTGTATAA
>CAYFIR010000078.1:0-31423 GCA_964343195.1 uncultured Bacteroidia bacterium
ATGCGGAAAAAGATGCAGCGATCACCCATCATTGGGGATTTGACAGAGCACTAGATTCTGATCACATCCAGTTTTCTCTGGATACCTCTACCTGGTACAGGATAAAGTCCCGCAACTCTTGTGCCTCCACAAGTGGCAGGTAGGGGATGGTTACGCTACCTGCAGCCAAATGGAGGTTTAGGTCGCCATAGCCCAATCGCTGCTGAAAAATCGATTGGGACACATCCACCGTCTGCACTTTGTACAACCACAACTGGGTATCGGAGCGAACAAAAAAGGCGCTTTGAACCCGCACCATCGCATCATCCATCGCAAAGCGAAACTCACGGTAATACCGTTGAGCCAACAGGTAGGAGGGACCAAGCCATATGAGAATTAGCAGCCCCCACCATCCTGCCTGCGGAATCAGAAACCCACCGATCAGGAGTGTAGGTAGAATTCCCATCTGGATAAACATGCGTCGGATCACGCGGGGATGCACTTTATTCCATTTCAGGTTTTCCGTTGCCTCTGCTGGGAAGATATACGCTCTCACGCGCTGACGGGCTGCTTCATCTGCCCCCAATACCCTCATTGACTGTTTGGCGGCGGCAGTACCTCCCACCTGAAACAGGGTGATCGCCCACAACCTGAACCTTGCCTGAAGAGGGTTTTGCGAAAACCGCAGGTATTGCAGCTTTTCGTGGCGCATAAGTTGTTCGCGACGGTTAAATAGCCCCGCACTCAGGTGAAAACCCTGATCATCTGTACTCAGGTTAAGGTCATAGTAGCGCAGCGCAGACTGAATGATGGAGCCGATCACAGAGGCAATCGCCAGCAAAATCCCTCCGAGCAGCAGAAACTGCCCGACTGTCTGAGGCGCAATCCCGATAAGGCGCTCAATTAATTGTTCCAGTTGGGGTACCAGGTCCAGGTCACCGACAAACTGATAGAAGGTAACCAGACCGCCCAGGATAAAGGCTGCGGTACGAAGGTGATTTCTTGTCAGCCCGACATAGAGCACTGCCGGAACTGTCAAGCCCAGCAACTGTGTGCGGTTTGATTCTGCTTTTATCTGTTTATGCCAGTCCCCTGCTGCTCCCACTGATTCTTCCCCCTCTGTCAGTGGCTCTGGTTCAATCTCTTTTTGGAGAACGGCTTTGCGCTTCAGAATAAAGGAACGCAGGGCCTCTGCCCGGGGCCGCTCCAGCGCGTCGAGGCTCAACTCCACGGTTTTACTTCCTGCGGTTTCTACCTTCACCTTCACCACATTGAACTGCCGATGCAACAGATTTTGTTCAAACTGCAGGCTCTGAATTCTGGTGAGGGGAATTCCACTCCGTTTTAGGCTGAAAAGGCCCTGGTTCACGACCAGTTCGTCTTCCTGGATGTAAAAGGTAAACCGAAACCAGGCGATGATCGCGGTCACCAGTTGGATACCTGTTATGATCAGGGCCAGGTAGATCAACCTCGTAACCCCATCAGCAGCCCCTCCACGGATGTACACGATCAGGAATAGCGGCCACGCCTGGCGTATGGCCCTCCACAAAAACTTCAGGGCAATGAACAGCGTCGCTACCCTTGCCTGCCGAGCGGGACTTTCCCACCGGGCATCAATTCTGGGGGGACTCTGACTCATGTGCCTGGTTTAGAATGTAATCCTTGAGTTCGTAAGCTGTTTCGGGTGGCAGGCCAGGAACGGACAGGTCACTGCTGCTGCCTCCTGCGGTATATACTTTGAGGCTAGCCACTTCGTAGAGCCGCTCCACAAACCCCTGACTTACCTCACAGTGCTGTACGCGGTTATAGGGGATTGAAGTCACGACAAAATTCAGCACGCCTCGCTCATAGGTAAGGTCCTGAGAACGAAGGGCATACCGTTTTCTCCGAAAGCCCACGGTGATAAAGTAGAAGCGAATCCCAATGAATGTTGTCCACCCGATTATCCCCCATACGATCCAGGAGGTTTCGTCCCAGACCTGAAATGCGAACATGGCGCCGATTCCTACAAATAGCAAAACGCTTCCCCACAAAATCAGGTTCACGTATTTGCTGTGTTTGTGCCCGGGGGACAGGGAATGGAACTCCTGATCCACGACTTTTGGTAGAGTTAAAGGATCTACCGGTATGTTTTCAAAGCCTTCCATAGACTCAAAGATAAGAAGGCTTATCGAGCTTATGGAAAATTGGAGCAATTGTAGTTATATTCATCATCCCTATCCACCATTTTATCCAACCACATGAGAGTAAGTGAGATTTTTGCTAACAATAAGGAATGGGTTGAGGAAAAACTGAGCCTCGACAAAGACTACTTTACCAATCTGGCCAAGGGCCAGAGTCCTGAGATGCTATACATCGGCTGCTCTGATAGCCGCGTTACCGCCGAAGGTCTGATGGGACTGGAACCTGGAGAGGTATTCGTCCACAGAAACATTGCCAACCTGATCCCCAATAACGATTCTAATATTGGAGGTGTAATCAACTATGCTGTAGTCCATCTTAAGGTCAAGCACCTGGTCGTGTGTGGACACTATGGATGCGGTGGAGTAAAGGCTGCCATGACACCAGCCGACTTTGGCCCCATCAATCCCTGGCTTCGTAACATCCGGGACGTATATCGCTTCCACCGAACTGAGTTGGACAGTATCGTAGACGAGAACGCTCGATATAGCCGCCTGATCGAACTAAATGTACACGAACAGTGTGTTAATGCCCTCAAGAACCTGGATGTTCAAAACGCTTATAATGCCGGGAATCTTCAGGTTCACGGATGGGTCTTTGACCTCGCCTCCGGAGAATTGAAAGACCTCGGGATTGATGCGGATGCCATCCTGAACGATATCGGGGATATCCTAAGATTGAGCTAGCCAATCCACTACTGCAACTTTATAATAAGCCAGGATCTGATGCAGTCAGATTCTGGCTCATTATTTTGGAGTGTGTGCGATTGTGTTCGCAAATGAACACTTTACTGTTTGGTAACGCACATTTCTCTGACTTGCATTACTTCCACATTCCACAAACAACTCATTACCAGACACTTACCCCTATTGGCATGGCCTTGGCCTATCATGAATCCACTCACTAACCAACAAGTGCCTATGCTCCGCAATTATTTCCTGATCGCCATTCGCCACCTCCGCCGTGAACGCCTCTACGCAAGCATCAACGTCCTGGGGCTATCGATTGGAATAGGCTCGTGTCTCCTGATTTTTTTGCTGCTGCAGCACGAAAACAGTTATGACGATTTTCATGAGAGGGCAGATCAGCTCTTCCAGGTAAGCATGATCAACTACGTCCCCACCCTGGATGGAAGAAATGACGAACCCGAAATTGGCCCCCTGGTCCCCATGGGTACTCCTGAAGCCATGGCCGATGAAATGCCAGCCATTAGCCGGGCTACCTCAATGAACAGCCGCAGGGCGACCGTTCTCAAAGGAAATGAACCCATCCGGGAGTTGGTGAATTACGTTACCCCAGACTTCCTGGAGATGTTTTCCTTCCCCATCAAAGATGGCCATCGGGATGCGCTGACCCAAAAAACCGACGTGGTAATCTCCGAAACCATTGCCGAGAAATATTTCGAAGGCCGGGATCCCCTCGACCAAACCATGGAATTTATCATTGGAGGTCGGAGCAGCCTCTTCACAGTGAAGGCTGTCATGGCCGATCCCCCTACCAATACGAACCTGGATTTCGGGATTCTGCTACCCTTACAGGCCACGCCTTATTACGAGGAAGAAATAACCAACTGGAACAACAGCAATACCTTCGTTCTGGTAGAGACGGAAGAGCCAATGTCTGCGGAAGCTCTGAACCAGCAGATGCAGTCCTTTTATGATCAACACTGGCAAAGCCGAAACGATGTAACCCGGGAAAACCTGGGCATGTCCGATACCTCTGCCCTGGGAGCCTTAATGGCCACTCCACTCACCCAGCTACACCTCAGCCCGGAGACCGGGTGGTGGGGAACGATGAACCCACAGTATGGGAAGATCCTGGCTGCCATTGCCATGCTCATTCTCTTCATAGCCATCATCAACTACATCACCCTGGCCATGGCCCGCGCCAATAAGCGCATGAGAGAGGTGGGGGTTCGCAAGGTACTCGGGGCACATAGCCAGCAGGTTGTCGGGCAATTACTGGGAGAAGCCATTCTCATGACCTTCCTGGCGCTGATACTGGCTACGGCCTGGGTAGAGCTATCCCTACCCTATTTCTCTGAAGTTCTTGGAAGTGGAGTCAGTCTCTCGCTGTTTGACCAGCCCGTCCTACTGCTATGGATGACTGCCGGAGGGTTGGCTATTGGCCTGCTATCGGGCGTATATCCGGCCTTGTTCATGGCTCGGTTTAATCCGGCGGGAATCCTAAAAGGACAACAGCAACTCAAGGTCCGCACAGGACTCACCCGGGTTCTTGTAGTGCTCCAGTATAGCCTGACGTTGTTTCTGATTGTGAGCTCCCTGCTCATGAACCGACAGATGCGTTATATCAGCGAAAAGGACCTTGGGTATAACCAGGACCAGGTAGTCGTCATCTCTACCCATGTCGGTTGGGACGATGAAGGAGAGCGGCTCTATCAACATCTCAAGGGCCAATTGGCGGACAACCCGGATATTCACGCCATTAGTGCTACCAGCCTGAGTTTCGGCCATGGATGGTCCCGGTTCGCTTCGAATTTTGAAGGAAAGAGCTTTTATGCCTATGCCTTCCGGGTAGACCCCAACTACATCCCTTCCCTCGAAATAAACCTGAAAGCCGGAGAGAACTTTCTGCCAGATCGCATGGTAAAGACTGGGGAAGTGATCATAAATGAATCGCTGGCCAAACAACTCGGAGAGGACGACCCCGTTGGAAAAAACCTCCCCATCTTTGGAGAAGAACCGGGGCCAGTGGTGCGTGGAGTGGTCGAAGACTACCACATTTTTTCATTAGACCAGAAAATCGAACCCGTGGTGCTACACATGGACTCCAGCCTGGAAAAACTGAATTTTGTATACTTCAAAGTCGCAGCAGATCAGCAGGCTGAAACTGTAGCCGCCATCAAGTCGGTGTACCTCGACTTCAAGCACGATGCCCCATTCGAGCATTTTTACCTGGATGAGGATCTGGCAAGACAGTATGAATCCCACCAAAAGCGAAGCCAGCTGATGCAAATCGCGACGAGTTTGGCTATCCTCATCGCCTGCATGGGCCTGTTTGCCCTTGCGAGTCTGAGCGCCGTAAATCGCACCCGTGAAATAGGCATTCGAAAGGTTTTCGGAGCAGACCTGACCCGACTTCTGCTGATGCTGAACCGCGAAATCGTCCTGCTTGCGCTGGTAGCATTTGCCATAGGGGCACCTGCTGCTGCATATTTTATGCAGGATTGGCTGGAACAATTTGTTTATCACGTTGATCTCGAATCAGGACTATTCGTCACAGCATTCATGATCGGAGTTGGGTTAGCACTGGCGACTGTAAGCTACCAGGTAATCAGGGTAGCCCTTACCCGACCGTCTGAAGCACTGAGACACGAATAGCCACCAAAAAAGTGCAAACGCGAAAGTGCTGTCTGGGGAAACCTGGACAGCACTTTCGCATTTGGCACCTTAAATCCCAAACGTGTTCGAACAAAAATTCAGATCCTTCCAAAAGGAAAGCAAAATGCACAAATGGCAAAACCAGTCTGCCAGCATATGGTATAGAAGTTGAACTCGAAACATTCCAATTTCATGCTATTTGTATACTGGTACTAACTTCAAGACTAGCTATTTAACCATTTATGCAGCCTATTACCTAATTTCTACATCGCGATTTCAAAAATCAAACAACCAAAACCGGAATAATAAAGCCACCGATCTGGTTTTCTTCAGTACATTTTCCATAACCCCTAAAACCCCATTTTTCAAAATCGATTAAAAACATTTACTACTCCTAACCACGATGAACCTAAAAAGAATAGTTCTCACAACCATTTCCCTTCTTTTTCTCGGGTTTGCTGCTCATTCACAAGACTCTACTGTTTACAAAATAATTCCCCCCCAACGGACCGGCGGAGATGAATTCGGGACCTCTCTGGTCCTGCAGAATGACATCCTTGCCGTAGGGGCCAGCAATTATGATGGCGGCATCAACAATGCCGGCGGGGTTTTTATTTTCTCCCGAAAAGCCCCGGGGCAGTGGGCCTTTCAGCAAAATTTACAACCGAGTGGATCATCAGTCGGTGATGGCTTTGGTATATCGATGGATATGGATAATGGTCAAATGATCATTGGTACCCTCGGAGACAACCTGGATGCAGATGGAAACTTCCCTATGGAAGACGCAGGCTCAGCCTATATCTATGAACTAGGTGCTTCAGAATGGACGGAGACAGCCAAATTAACCCCATCAGACCGCATGGAAGATGATCGGTTTGGTCTTGAAGTTGCCATGCAGGAAGACAGGGTCCTTATAGGGGCAAGACGGCAGGATCTTGATCCTAATGGAAGTAGTCCGATTCCAAATGCGGGGGCCGTCTATTCTTTTGAAAAAACCAGTGATGGGGGCTGGCTCCAGCTCCAAAAACTCGTCTCTCCTAACCGACAGGATAGTTCGTTTTTTGGGTGGTCAATTGACATAAAAGGAGACCTGGCCATCGTAGGAGCCCCCGGTGAATCCGTTAGTTATAACAATCAGGAGGTGACACAGGCTGGGAAGGCATATATTTTCCGTCAGGACCTGGCCCAGAACTGGGTACTGGAGTCCGAAATCAAGGCCGGCGACCCTGAAACTCTGGACTACTTTGGACGTGAGGTACTCATTACCTCCACCCATGCCTTTGTAGCGGCACCATTTAAGGACGTGCAGGATTCACTGGGAAATACCCTCGCTGACGCCGGAGCCGTTTATGTCTATGAATATCAGGGAAATGGATTCTGGCAGCAAACCCAAAAACTGATCGGCTATGCCTCCAGCTACCAGGAATCTTTTGGCGAGAATATGTCCCTTCATCAGGAGTATCTGCTTGTCAGTGGCCACCGTAAGCGAAAAGTCAACCCGGTAGGCGACACCCTTTACCGCATGGGAACTGCCTATGTTTTTGAGAAAAACGCCTCCAACGGATTTGATATTCTGGCCGAACTAAGAACTCCCGATCACAGAGAGTTTGACCAGTTTGGTTACGACGTCACCATTGACCGGGGAACCGCGATCATTAGCGCCATCAACCAGGACTTCGGACTGGGAGCCAACAGCGACAGCATCGAAAGTGCAGGGGCGGTTTATGTCTTCAATGAATCGACCTTCGATTACTTCAGAGTAGATGGGGCTGGCGGGAATCAGGGGGGAGAAACTGGTATCAGAAACCAGACTTCTGCGCTGACAATCAGCGTTTTTCCCAATCCGGCAAATGGGCAGGTTACGATCAAAAGCCCTGATGCTCTCCTAGAAGAAATTCGGGTATTTGACCTGACTGGCAGACTGATCTATGAGGACAAACTGCGGAGCTATGAAGCCTTCATCAACCTGGAACAAAAAGGCGTCCTGCTACTGGAAGCAAAAACCGAAAACGGGATGGGTCGTTACCGGATTCTGTCGCAATAGTCCCTCCCTTACCTACTAAAAACCCGCTACTTCCAATCCTAGGTCCGCAATCAGATTCTTAATATTCTGCGTATTTTTCAAGTGCTATTTCGCTTTCAGCGGGACTTACTTCTTTTTCAAAAGAAGTAAGCAAGAAAAGCCCGGCATTTCAGGCAGCCCACAAGCCGCCCCGAGCGCCAAATGCCGGGCCAACGCCGCCCCAAGCCTGCTTGAGACCTTTACCCAACAAGTGCCACTGCGAGTATCTCCCTTTGGAGGGAGATGGCCTGTGCGACAGAGGGAAGACTCAGAAAGTTTAAAGTGCTACTTCCTCCCCTACATTTGGAAGGAGCGGGTTTGGTTGTTTATCAGTTGTTAGTGCTTGCGGAATGAAGTAATGAGTTAATTCGAGTTGAGATAACAGTCTAATTGTCAGCACATTCAACTACGAACTTTGAACCAGCAACTTCGAACTCCTTCCACCAGCGCTTTGTCAACTCTCCAGTATTCATCAAGGCATCACAATCCGGATATCGACACGCTCAAGGATGCCAGGGGTCGCCTGCGCTGGGCGAGGGTCAGCAAATCGGCGGTCGAGATATTAAAGGTCGCTCCCCCAAAGTTCGCAGAAATTCCCAGAGGTAAGCGCGCCCCAAAACTGCCGTTGTAGATGAAGCCACTACTTAGGTAGATGTATTGAGGAACGATGGCCCAGCTAAAACTACCGGTAAGAGTCGCGGCTTCGATATCTATCGCCTCCGGATTAGCTGATCGCAGGGGAATCACCATGTCTCCTCCCAGCCGCATTCGATCATTCAGGCGATACGCAAAGTTGAGTCGTGTTTGTGCATTTAGCAGCGTTTCAAATGAGGGGGCAGTCCCCTGGGTCCCCAGGTCCAGGAAATTGCCAGCCTCCTGGCTGATCTGATAAGAGTTGATCAGTCCCTGCTGGGACGAATCTACCAGAGTTACAAAGTCCGTACTGGTGGTGACAATTCCCTCGTCCCAGGTCAGCCCACCCACATCGACTATCGATGCCCCAAAGCTTATCTTTTCTCCAATGTCAACGCCCAGACCCAAATCAAAGGCTACGCCCTGACCTACGGTATTTAGCAACTGCCGCTGCAATAGAGGGTCGCCAATCGTCAGTTGTCCATAGTTGACCCGATACAAGTCTGCGAAAGTAGATTTGGAAGAGAAATTTCCGTTCTGGATTTCACCATTGAAATACCCTACTCCCCACAGCAACTGCAACGTCCCTCCGGCATAAATGCGGAAGAGTTCATTTCGGAAGTCTCCTCCTCCATTCCCACCCCTGACCCTGGCGATCATCCGGCCATAGCCTATGCGTACCGCTCGAATGTGGCTATACGAAACATCGGCTCCGTCCCCCAATCCGCTCAGATCCGAGATATTTGCAGCGTTTTGTACGGCTGCGGAGTTTTCGCCGAGAAGCATGATTCCCAAAGCCTCATTTGGGATGGTGGCTGTACTGGCCAGCCTATCCTGTACATTGACGGCAATCCCTCCGAGAGTAGGGCTGGCATAGGAATAGGAAAACCAGTTGACATCGAGGTTTCCTTCGTAGGCAAATTCACCTGAGGCGGTCTGGCTGACGATTTCATTCTTCAATGCTTCTCCCAGAGAATCTTCCCGGAAGGTCAGTCCTATCACCTGCTGAAAGTCCAGGCCGTCAGAGTAGAAATTCCCTCCTACCTGCAGGATCGCCCCGCCTTTGCGGCGTTGGGAAACCCTGCCGAGGTTGGCCGGATTGATACCGAGTGACTGGTAACTCCCCTCTACGGTGCTATCTCCCGCATATACCATTCGACCATCGTCAAAATACATTTGGGAATAACCGTAGAAAGCATTGAACACCAGCAATAGAAGGGGGATTGCTTTTTTTATTCCGATAAAATCCAGCGGGAGGGTGGTGGGTTGATTGGTGGTTTCTGTCATGATTTGGTTTAGAAAATTATGGACTGTTGCAATAGGGGGAGTGGCTATTTTATCTGTACTTTCACCAAAGAAAATACCAATCGTCATGACACAAAAAAGAAAAAAACGGTGGCCAAAGGTCTTTTTTATCGTTCTCCTGGTCCTTTTCGCCATTGGTGCGGGCATCGTTTACTACATCATGCCGGTTGGGAGTGCTTTTGCTGCAAAAACCATGTGTAGTTGCGTATTCGTAGCTAAAATCCCCGCAGATACCGTGCGAAAAGTAGAGCTAGCCACCCTGAGTATGTTTGATGTTGAGGTGGACTACGAAAACAAACGCACAATAGGGAGTTTATGGGGAATGCGCCCCCAGACCGTTGTGTACCGGCCCGGAGTCGGCTGTACCGTTTCGGCCCAGACAGATCCGGATGAACTTCAGGCGACAACTTACCCGGAGCCACAGACTCACCTGGGCACTGCCAGCCAATCTCTCACCGATTGGATAACCGGCACCCCAGACAGTAGTGCCAACTTTGAAGGCCTGGACAGCAGCAGGCTTCGAAATGCCGTTCACTCACTCTTCGTAGAGGATCACCCGGAAGGACAAAAAAACACCCGGGCAGTTGTAGTCGTCAACCAGGGAAAAGTACTGGCTGAAGAATATGCTCCCGGATTTGATCGACACTCGCTCATGCGTGGCTGGTCCATGACCAAGAGCGTGACCAATGCCCTGATGGGCATCCTTGTCCGGCAGCAGAGGTTTGACATCTACGAACCAGCCCCCATTCCGGAATGGCAGGCAGATGAAGACCCACGGGGTGGAATCACCCCCGATATGCTGCTTCGTATGAGCAGTAACCTTGATTTTTTAGAAGTATATGCTTTTCGGACCGATGCAACGGAGATGCTGTTCATGGAACCGAATACAGGAAAATACGCCAGTCAATCTCCTATTGATGGGGAACCAGGCACTCGATGGAGTTACTCCAGCGGGACTACCAATATCCTTTCCCGCATCATTCGCGATCGGTTTTCCAGCTACGAGGACTATCTGAATTTCCCTTATCAGGAGCTTTTTGGTCCGCTGGGTATGGAACAGGTAGTCATGGAGCCCGATGTCAGCGGAACATTTGTCGGTTCCTCCTACCTATGGGCCACCCCACGCGACTGGGCCAAATTCGGGCAGTTATACCTGCAGGACGGCATTTGGCAGGGAGAGCGCATTTTACCCGAAGGCTGGGTAGCTTATAGCAGCACCCCCACCCCTACCGCTCCCGGAGGGATCTACGGGGCCCAGTTCTGGACGCCTACGCATGCCCCCATGGATGGCTGGTACGCTGGCTGGTCCTGGCCCGATGTTCCCGAAGATGCCTTTGCCGCCGAGGGCTACGAAGGACAGCTGGTTTGTATCATTCCTTCCCGACAGACAGTCATCGTCAGGCTGGGAGTTACCCACAACCGTGCTACCTGGAACATGAATGATTGGGTAGCCGAGATCCTTGCCTCTCTACCCGAGAGTTGAAAGGCGTTCCTTTTTCCCGTATCTTCTTTCAGAGACCTAAACACCATGCGCCATATACTTACCCTGCTTTTAAGTCTGCTTTTAGCCCTAAGTCTTCATGGACAGAAGGTTCTTTCCACGGTGGAACTGGAAGACTTGCAAACCGACGAAGATTACATATTCCCCTATAACAGTTGGGGCCCCAATCGGATATTTCCAGTGCAGGATATTGATCCCAGCCTTAGACTGGACAATGGCCAGCTCCTCTTCATCTGGAAGCCGGACAAACTGTCCAGCCGACTCCGACAGATTAGCTGTTATGACCTCCTGCTCAACGAATTGTGGAGCACCGAATTTGAACTGGATCGGAATGAGGAAGTCATCCTCCTGCTGGAGCATGGCGGTGGGGATAGCGCCATCCTGCTCACCAGGCAAAATGAATATTTTCAGAATCGGGTGTGGATCAGGCACAGGATGATAGCCCTGGACCAGGGAGAAATAAAGCCCCCCCAGGGACTGGAGATCATCGAAGGCAAATTTGACAATGAGGTATTTCTCATCCAGTCTCCAGACAGGAACAGCTTTGCGACCTACTTCTATGGCCATTCAACCCAGGGGAGATCCCCCAGTGTTACCTACGAGTACATCAACATGAACGGACAAGCCGGGGAACATGCTACTCGATGTGACCGGGTTTCCTTCACAGTATATGACTGGATGCTTTCCACCATAAGGAGAGATACCCTCCAGGTCCCCGAACGAAAAAACATTGTGATGGGGGCTGTAATGGACAATGATGCCAATTTTTATGCCTTCCACCACCAGCGCAAAAACATCATCGGGATCTCCATGTCCCCATCAGATGGAAGCGAAGACCAACTGCTGACTTTCAGGGAGGATGTTCCGGATCTCTATGAATTGGAAAAAGGAATTGAAGGTCACCTCCCTCCCACACCTGGTCAAAACCAACAGCTGTACTGGGTCATTACTGACAGAAAAACCTCAGGACGGGACCGGGGAATCAACCGCTACCGGGTTCTTTGTTTTGATTTCCAGCAGAAGGAAGTCAATACCAGCAGGCAGGTCGATATCAATTCGACCTTGCTGGTAGCCATAGAAAAGCAACGCGAAGCCTACAACCTCAGGCCCTTGCGGCGCTTTGACTATTACAGCATCCGGGATGTAATCGAAATGCCGGATCAGTCCCTTTGGCTCATCGTTCAGCAACACCTGCAAACCGAGTACCCCTCCACGGCAAGCCCCCAAAACCCATATCCCAAACCTACAGATGGGAGAATCGAGGAAATGGTCATGTTCCAGTTTGACCCGACCGGACAGATCCGACAGGCAGTAGTAGTCCCCTCTGTCCAATACCTCCGAAATTTTGAGGAACGAATGGGGGCTTTTTACCACCTCAGAGTCGATACCCAGGAAAACCAGTTCCATATCATTACCCGAGAGGCCGCAGGCGAAAAGTACCGGGACCCTGATCGCCTTTTTTATCGAAGGGTGGACCTGGAAACCGGTCTCATAACGCCACGGGTTCAGATTTTTGAAGGAGAACGACGAAACCAGCTTTGGATTAAGGCATTTACCACCTGGATGACTCCGACGATTCTTACCCTTATGTACATGGAAGGAAGCGAAGGGGATGCCCAGTTGATTTCCGTCGACCTCTCTGCTGAGCCTGATGTGGAGGAAGACGACCACTCAAATGGCAGGTAATGTGGCCCTTCCTCAAGAAGTTTTCTATTTTGTCTGCACAACCAAACCCGAGACATCCCCATGGCAAATACCAGTCTGCTGTTTCATTTCCGCCCTACTCTACCGCTGAAGACTTTTTCCCTCTTCGAAGTCGGAAGCCACCAAAGCTACTTTGACCATACCGCCTTTCAACAGCAGGTGGACATCAAGGTCCAGCACACCCTGCTTCCCTGGGTGGAATGGCTGGAGGCAATGGAGAGAAAGTTTTCAGACCGATTTCAGGTGGCGTTGTGTATTGGAGGCATTGCATTGGAAAACCTCAGTCACAACCATCCTGAGCTGCTGAAGCGATTGGTGGCACTCTCCCGAATAGGTACGGTTGAGTGGGTGTCCACCCCATATTACGACTCACTGAGCTTTTTGTATGGCAGAGGGGAATTCATGCGTCAGGTACAGATGCACCGTGAGGGTATCGTCCAACTGGGGCTGGAATCTCCCACCTCATTCTACCATCCTGGGGGTATCTATGGGAACCCCATGGCCTTTCTCGCAGAAAGACTGGGCTTTAGGTCAATGTTCACAGAACCACAGGCAGCATGGGGAGAACGCAGGGATCCTCACTACCTCTGCCATCCAGCGCATATGGACCTTCCCAGACTGGTCCTGCGTCATGCAGAGCTTAGTTCAAGGATAAGTGCTCCAGATGGATTTAACCCCGCAGACCTCGCCAGCAGTCTGAGCAATGCTCCGGGTCAGCTCTCCCATCTCACCATCGACCTGAACCAAATTCCATTTGGAGGAAAGGCTTCCCTCTGGCAGCACCTGATCCATGAGTACCTGGCAAATAAGGGCCAGCGGCTGGTAGCTCCAATGGAATTGAGCAACTGGGGAGCCGAGGGAGGCACCCTGGATGCAACCGACTTTATCTCGGAGCAGGGGCCAGACTTTAACCTGCATCCATGGAGAGGCAATCCCATGCAGGAGGAAGCCCTGGAGAAGCTTTACTGGATGGAAGGGCAGGTACAGGCCTGGCAAAATCCCCAACTCATCCATACCTGGTCACTGCTTCAGCAATCATCGCTATTCGGGTACATGGGAGAAAGGCATCATGCCTTCAGCAGTCCCTATCGAACCCCACACGAAGCATATCTTCACTTTATGAATATCCTGGCCGATTTTGAGATCGGACAGAGAGAACAGGTGGTATAAGGTCCGAAAAAGGTCATCCCTACCAACCCCTGAATCTGGGAGGAGTTATTCCTACCATTCGCAGGTATAGCACCATCTGTGCCCGATGATGCGTCATGTGATCCCGTATCAACAGGATTATCTGAGCTTTGGACTGAGGCTCCGGCGCCCAGAACCCCACAGCGACCTCCTGCAATTCTTCATCCGAAAGGGTCCGCAACAGGCTATCCACATAGCCCATGGCAGCCGTTATTCGCTGAATGGTCTCAGCTTTTGGCAGGTCGCTGGGACCAGGCGTGACTTCTATGGGTTCACCTGTGACAAATCGGCCACCAAGTGAGTACATATTGGCTTCCAGATGGAGCAAATGCTCCCTGAAGGAAAAAACCTCCTCAGTGGGTTGATAACCATACAGGCTATCTGGCATAGCCTCGGCTACCTCCAGCGTATAGGCCATGGCCCGATCCCAGGTCGCAAAAAACCTCTGGCCAAACTCGCTTTCCTGCGTTTTGGCCAGAGGTGAAAAAATAAACAGTGTAATGAGAAAGGAGAAACAGAGTTTATCCATTGGTATTATACGGTAATCGCGTCCAGGTAACGCGCATTAAGCGGTTTGTTCAGGTACTTCTTCACATACTTGCTGCTGGCAGCGCGGTCAATGTCCTTGGGACTGATCGAACTGGACAGCATGATGATGCGACATTTCTTCAGGACGATATCTGACATCTTTTCGAAGTCTTCCAGAAACTGAAACCCGTCCATGATGGGCATGTTAATATCCAGGAACACGATTTCCGGCAACTTGGCTTCGTCGGCCTCATACTGCTTCAGGTAATCCAACGCATCCTGTCCGGTTTGAAATACCAGCACCTGCTCTGAGAAGCTGTTGGCTTCGATGATTTTCTCGTTGATGATGTTATCAATTTCATTGTCATCAACCAGCATTACACTTTTATAGGTAGCCATAGCGATTTCTTTCTTGTGGGTTTGGTGTGAATATCTGTTCCTAAATTTGAAAATATACCAGACTTCTCAAACTATTCTAGGCAATGAAATTTGAGCGCTTCTGAGAAAAGTGTGTAAGAAAAAGTCAAAAAGCGTAGAAAGTTTACATTTGGCTTTACTTTTCAGAACCTTATCAAAAAACCAAATTGTATCAAAAAGTGGCTATACCTCGTTGAATTGGCCCCTGCAATTCAAATGAAATCAAAAAAATGCCCCCAAACCTGCTCCTAAGAGCTTACAGGGTTGGGGGTTAAGTTTTGGGTATAAATTGATGACTTGCCTAGAAAGGAAGATCGTCTTCTTCGGCGCTAGACACATCAATTGCGTCCGTTGGAGGAGCCATTGGCTGAGCTGGTGCAGTCTGGGTGCCGGGGACTTCGGCTGCTACAGGCTGTACACGCCAGGCATCGAGGCTCATGAAATACTTCACTTCACCTTGTGGGCTGGTCCACTCACGACCGCGCAGGTTAAACTCTACCTGAATCTCCTGACCTTCCTGAAAGGGCTCGATCATGTCCACCTTGTCCTGAATCAACTGGAAAGGAATGTATTGTGGGTACATGGGGTTGTCCACGTACTCAATTACAAATTCGCGCTTGCGGAAGGTCTCTTTTATTTGCTGGGTATCAGACTTCTTGTGAAGCTTCCCTTTTACTGAAAAATTCATGAATGATCGCCTTTTACTTTATGTGGTAATACTGTGCAAAATATAATCTCTGTGGCAAAATCCCTGACCTGTCGTGAGAATTACTTCAAAAGGTCAGCATTTCCCTGAATTCAGGTTATCAAACCCCTCCTGCTGATACAGCCAATCATTCCTCCCCTTCCATGGGCACTGCTTCTCCATCGATCAACTGCTGCACCTTTAACTCTGCCGCATCGAGATAACGCCGAGACGCTTCGACTATTTCCTGCCCTTCCTGAAAAAGGGTCATTTGCCTGTCAAAATCTCCTACCCCTTTTTGCATTTGCTCGATCAGCGCACGCAGACGAGTGAGGTTTTTCTCGAGTGAAAATTCTTTTTCTTCCATATGGGGTGGTTCGTGGTTCGTAGTTTCCCGCTTCGCGGGATTTCGCTGTGCTCAACGTGGTTAATAGTTCGTAGTTCAAAGGGAAACGGGAATTACTTATAAATAAAAGATATCCTATTCTTTTCCGGTCAAAAATCCATGAAATTGTTCACTGATCCCTGTTCACCGTAGATTTTTTACGGCCATCCATGAATACCGTGTCGATCACTTCTCCTGCCTTAATCTCTTCAGCAGAGCGCACTACCTTCCCCTCCTTCAGGGTCAGGGTGTAGCCTCGCTCGAGCAACTGCCGCTGATCGTGGCTTTTGAGTTCAGAGGCCAGCAGATCGACTTCGTGCCGCTTTTGGCGCACAAACTGCCGCATGGCTTCCTCCATCCGGTTGCTGTAGTCATCGAGGATCTGTCGCTTGAAATCGATAAAATACTGCAAGCCTCGATTCAGTTGCCGCTCATATTCCTTCAGCGTATATCGAACGGTCTCCATATCAGGGGCCACAGCCTCAGCCGCCGCCGTAGGCGTCGAAGCGCGCTGGTCCGCGACAAAGTCCGCTATGGTAAAATCTGTCTCATGGCCTACTCCCGACACAATGGGAATCGGGCAATCCCGGATCGCCCGTGCGACCGCTTCCTCATTGAAACTCCACAGATCTTCCAGGGAACCTCCTCCTCGTCCCAAAATGATCACATCGACCTCTGGCTGAAGCCTTTCCGCTGCTTCCAGGCTGCGCACGATGCTCTCCGCAGCCTGTGTCCCCTGCACCATGGTCGGAATGACCGTTACCAGGCCCCGATTGTATCGCCTGCGGATCGTCTGAAGAATGTCCTTTATGGCTGCTCCCGTCGGCGAGGTAACCACCGCGATATGACTGGGCAGCACAGGAATGGACTGCTTCCGTTCGGGTGAAAACCATCCGGCGGCTTCTAGTTTGGCCTTGAGGGCCACAAACTGCTGGAAGAGGTCTCCGACCCCTTCCTTCCGCAGGCTTTTTACCATCAGCTGATAGTTGCCACGAGGAGCGTAAACGCTCAATCCTCCCTTGGCAATGATCCGATCACCGGCCTGTATCTTAGGAGCATATTGCGCATATCCCCGAAACATCACGCAGCTGATCTGGGCCCCTTCGTCCTTGAGCGAAAAATAGACATGCCCGGAACGGTGATAAGTCAGATTGGACACTTCTCCCGTGACCTCCACCTGACTCAAAATCGGGTCTGTCTCCAGCAAATGCTTGAGGTAGGCCGTTAAGTCGGAAACGCTATATACATTGTTTTTTGAGGCCATTGGCTACAATTGGTAGCAAATAACTAAATTTAATGGCAAATATCCAATTACCAAAATGGATTAATAGGGCAATCGCAGGAAATTCGGAGAAGAAATAGTCCGACCCTTCCATAGTGGCAAATGGAAGAACAATACGCTCATACTCCTAGACATTTTCATTTTCGGGCCACCTTTTTTACCGCAAAGACGCAAAGGAGAGCGCAAAGAACGCAAAGCTGAAGGAAGAACGCGAAGGAAACCGTCGGTTTCGTTTTTGTCTAGGAGTATGCAATACGCCGCTTATTTTTCTCATGCAGATCGAAGATACCGCATAGCGGTAGGCACAGAGACGCAGAGAGCAACCTACCGGTTATCAAGCCACCCTCAAAAAGAGTCATAAAGCAAGCCTGGGGCGGCGCTGGCCCGGCATTTGGCGCTCGGGGCGGCTTGCGGGGAAGCCTGAAATGCCGAACTTTTCTTGCTTACTTCTTTTGAAAAAGAAGTAAGTCCCGCTGAAGGCGACATAGCACTTGAAAACACGCAGAATATTAAAAATCCATTTGCGGAGCTACAACCTTTGTAGCAGCTAAGCAGCATAGAAGGATCCGACCTTCCGATGGCCCTGAATGAATTGATTGTCATGGCCGAAACTCGCAAACCCGGATGTTTCGACCAATATCCATTGCGCTTCTTTCAGGAGATGTGTAATCTTGTCAGCAGCGGGGGATATCTCCCTTGCGACTTTTCTGTTTGACTTCAACTATGAAGTCTCAACCTCTCATCATCTTTCACGCATGCCAGAAATCAAAAACTACGCAATACGTGTCCACGGCGGCCCTAGCGGCTCCGGTGAAGCCATCCGCGCTCAGATCCACCTTTTTGACGACCGCAACAAGATGGTGGGTGCCATGGACTTTTACGACGAAGGCGTCGCCCTGCCCGCTGACCGGAAGGAAGACATGATCCGCATGGCCCTGCCTGCCAGTCAGATCCATACCGTGGTCGATATCCTTCGCAACGAAGGCCCTGTTTACCTGGTGTGGCAGGAACGCCTGCAAAATGCCTACCTCGGCACCTCCCAGGAACCCGTCGGAGAAGGAGAGCGCATGATGGGAGGGGGGAATTAGTGGTATAAGTTCGAAGTTCGGAGTCAAGAGTTCGAAGTTTAAAGTACTACTCGTCAGTTTTTATACCAAAACCAGATGGCTCATTACTTCATTCCAAATGCACTAGCAGAAGTAGAAAAAAGCAAGGTGTATAGGGAAAACAGGGTGTATATCAGGTCCTGGCTATGCGAAACACCCCTATTCACCATATACACTCTATAAACCTTATACACCCATAAAGCCCAACACCATCAAAACCATTCTCCAATCCCACAACTACATCGGCGGCCAATGGCTGCCAGAGGGCACGGGTCAGACCGTCGTCGTCAAGGACAAGTACGACCAGCAAATCATCGAGGAGGTGCCCATGGCGACCGAGACCCAGATGGAAATGGCCATCCAGGCATCCATCGAGGGGTTTGAAGCCCTGCGTCGCTGGTCTGCCGAGGAGCGATCCCAGCACCTGCACAGACTCGCCGATCTGCTGGGAGAAAAGGCAGAGGCCTTTGCCCGGCTGATTGTCGCGGAGGCAGGCAAACCCATCGGCTATGCCCGCGGCGAAATCTCCCGCTGCCTGATCACCCTGCAGCGTTCGGCGGAGGAGGTGCTGCGCTTTGCGGGAGAAGCAGTGCCCATCGACTTTGCCGCTGGCAAAGGCCGCACAGCCCTGACCCGGCGCTTTCCGATAGGCCCCATCGCAGCCATCTCGCCGTTCAACTTCCCGCTCAACCTGGCGCTGCACAAGATCGCCCCCGCCCTGGCAGTGGGCAACAGCGTGGTGATCAAGCCCTCGCCCTACACGCCGCTGACGCTCCTGTCCTTCGCCAAACTGGTCGAAGCGGCTGGCTATCCCGCCGGAGCGCTCAACGTCGTGTGCTGCGACATCCCGGTCGCGGAGAAGATGGTGCGCGACGAACGGCTCAGGATGCTGTCCTTCACCGGTAGCCCCAAGGTCGGTTGGCACCTCAAGACCCTGGCAGGAAAGAAGAAGGTGACCCTGGAACTCGGGGGCAATGCCGCCGTCATCGTGGATGCCGACGTGGACCTGGCCGAAACCGCTAAGGTCGTCGCCCAGGGAGCCTATCTGTACGCCGGGCAGATCTGCATTTCCACCCAACGGATCTACGTGTTGGAACAGGTGTACCAGGAGTTTTTGCGGTTGCTGGTAGAGGCCATCGAGGAACTCAAAGTCGGCGATCCCGACGACGAAACCGTCACCATCGGCCCCATCATCGACGCGCAGCACCTCAGCCGCATCGAAAAGTGGGTCGAGGAAGCCAAAGCCTCCGGGGCCCAGGTTCTCACCGGTGGCAAAGTCGTGGACCGTGACTCGCGGCTCTACGCCCCTACCCTGCTGACCGACACCAGCCTGGACATGAAAGTGGTGAGCGAAGAAGTCTTCGGCCCCGTGGCCGTGATCGAGCAGGTCGCCGATTTTGACGCGGCCATCCGCCTGACCAATGACTCCCAGTACGGCCTGCAGGCCGGGGTCTTCACCAACTCCTTCCCCCACATGAAGCAGGCCCACGAAGAACTGGAAGTCGGCGGCG
Source organism: uncultured Bacteroidia bacterium (assembly GCA_964343195.1). GTDB lineage: Bacteria > Bacteroidota > Bacteroidia > J057 > J057 > CAYVAP01. The sequence continues at coordinate 19,809 of CAYFIR010000078.1, forward strand.
TCATCATCAATGGCATCCCCGGCTTCCGCGTGGACAGCATGCCCTACGGCGGCGTCAAAAACTCCGGCTTTGGCCGCGAGGGCATCCGCTATGCGATGGAAGACATGACCGAGCCAAGGTTGTTGGTGTATTGAGGGGTATGGCAATGTCAGAGGGACATCTTAATATCCTACTCGACGGTGCACCCCCTTCGACATTCCTTTGCCATCCATTTGCTAGAGCGAGGCATGGACTTACGATATATACAGACCTTATTGGGACATAGTAGCAGCGAAACTTCCGAGATTTACCCCCACACTTCGACTGCGCTCCCCGATGCTACCGCTATGCGGCTTCCATGATCGGGATCTTCGACATGGCAGGCTCTTAGGGTAGCAGGCAGCACTTGTCAGGCTATGGGGAAGCAATATCTAGGAGGGGGCGCAGGGACAGTCTGTGGCTGGAACAGGGCTAGCCAGAGGAGGCTATGTGGGGAATAAAAATTGAGATAACTAAAAAACTTTGCAGTAGCCAGATAATGAATTGCTACGAATCCCACACTGCGTTTATACTTGACCGTTATATGCAAGCTGAAAATCAAAAAATGCTAATTATAGTCTGTAGTACTCCTTGAGCACTAAAACTAGCTTATGCAGACTTTAGTTAGCAATGAAATCTAAGCACGAAATACTAAACATATTCGGAGAAAATGTTAGAAAGTACAGACGCTTACTCAACATTTCACAAGAAGAATTAGCACACAAAGCTGATCTACATAGGACATATGTAGGAATGATTGAAAGAGCTGAGAAAAACATTACTCTAGTAAATATTGAGAAAATTGCTAACGCTTTAGAAGTTGGAATTGATGACTTAGTAAGCACTAGAGATGGCAAAGGGTAAAAAGTACAAATTAGCAGAAGAGTTTTTCATAGCAGAGAAAACCAGTGATGTTTTCATGGAAGTCGAATTCGAGTATGGCTCTCAAACTTGGAAAGGACTTCTTCCAAAATTCTTAAAATTTCAAGGACTAGATTTATCGGAAGAGGATTTTTACAATTCAGTTGAAGAATCTTATGATAAACTAGACCCCGCCAATCGACAAAAATGGATTACTGAAAGTGATGCAAAATGGTCAGTAAGTCAAAAACAAACTCAAACATACAAAGTACTTAAGGCACTTTATTCAGGTAATTGGGAGTGTCGAGTTTGCGGTCCTGTTCCTGCCGAAAATCCTCAACCTGCTGCTCGTTTAGGGGCATTGAAAAAACAAGGTTATATAATTGGTTCAAAGAGGAGACAATGCTCTTCTTGTTCCAAAAAAACAATGCATGATATACTTGTAATGCTTCCTAAAATCCAATCAAAGTTTGAAGATGGAAATGAGTTGAGAGCACCAATGTCTGAAAACCTAAAAGAAAGAATAAAAAAAGTTTTAGGTAAGGCGGAAGTTTGCTTTAACGTAAAAAGGACTTCGGTTGAACTAGTTGTTGACCATAAATTTCCTTCTCAAAGATGGGTCACAAAGGAATCTGCCAACCCTGATGATATGCTCGAAGAAGATATTAGAAAGAAATTTCAGCTTTTGAGTAATCAGACTAATATGTGGAAATCAAGATACTGTGACACTTGTGTTAAAACAGGAAAAAGAGGAAATTTCATGGGAATAAAATGGTACTATCAAGGAGATGAAAATTGGAACGGTACTACAGAAAATGATGAAAATGGCTGTGTCGGTTGTCCATGGTATGACTTAGAATTATGGAAGAAGAAATTAGGCGAAAAGCTATAACCAGAATTGCATACTATTATTATCATTTATAGCTTTGAAGAAAATTAAAACATGAGTAAAAACTTAACATTTGGTAGTGTTTGTTCGGGAATTGAAGCTTCGCAACTAGCTTTTAGCCCTTTCGGCTTTGAGCAAAAATGGAGTTCTGAAATTGCTGAATTTCCTTCAAAAGTGCTTGAACAACATTTCCCTAACGTACCAAATGTTGGAGACATGATTAACATTCCAAATCTCATACTAGACAAAGAAATTGATGCCCCAGACTTATTCTGTGGTGGAACGCCTTGTCAGGCATTTTCATTGGCAGGTTGGAAAAATGGACTAGCTGATGAAAGAGGGCAACTAACTATGACTTTTATAGAAATAGCCAATGCCATAGACAAAATACGTTTAGAAAAGGGTAAAAATAGAAGTATTGTTCTTTGGGAAAATGTTGAAGGAGTATTAAATGACAAAACCAATGCCTTTGGAAATTTTATTGCAGGATTAGCTGGTTATGATGAAGAAATCAAAGTTTCCAAATGGACGAAATCAGGATACTTAGAGGGTAAAGATAGAAATGTTGCTTGGCGTGTAATTGACGCAAAATATTTTGGATTACCCCACCAAAGAAAAAGATTATATGTCCTTGCAGGAGGTAAAGATTTTATGCCAGACCAAGTCTTATTCGAATTTGATAAAAAGGACATTGTAAAGGAGTTGAGGTCAAAAACAAAAAAGTTAAATAAAAACACACCGACACTTTTTTTCACCCAGGAATCTGAAGAAATACAAACGGAAAAAGTATTTTACAAAGAAGGCGTCAAGTTTGAAATTTTCAGAGAGTACACTGATTGTCTTTATGCAGCATATGGTACAAAATGGAACGGGAATGCAGCAGCTTACAATGGCTCATTATATGTCTCGGAAAATGACAGAATAAGACGTTTTACACCGCTAGAATGTGAGCGATTAATGGGCTTTCCAGATAATTATACCAACGTCAATGGTAATAGTCATACCAATAGATTTCAAGCAGTTGGAAACTCTTGGGCTGTTCCAGTTGTAAAATGGATTGGTAAGCAAATCAACGAATACTTGGGTGAAAAAGTAGAGACCAAAATAATCGAGTGGAAAAAATATGTTCAACTCAAAAAGAATAAACAAAACGTTCATGTTTATTTGCTCGATGGTGTTAATCAAGTAAGTCCAACTCTTTTTTTGAACTCTTCAACTAGTCCTAACAATCCTGAATATGGTGATTTAAAAGAAGTTGTTGAGCCTAATCATGCCTTAGAAAAATTTTATTTAAGCCCGAAAGCTTGTGCAGGGATTCTAAGAAGAAAGAGAGAGCGTAATATAAAAATGAACTCTGAATTAGAATCTCTAATGAAAAAAATTAGCGGGGAAAATTCCGAATTGGGTGAAAAAGAAAAAAGCCAGCAGCTAACATTTAAGCATTAAAGGCTGGGGCCGCAAGGCGTGCTAGTGTTTATTCCGATTCATCGGAAGCCTTTAATGTTGTGTTGGACGATTTCGTTCGGGCAGCAAGCAGCACTTTTCAGGCTATGGGTAAGCATATCTGCGGGGTCGCAGGGACGGGCTGTGGCTGGAACAAGGCAAGCCAGCGGAGGCGATGCGGGGAAGAAAAGGTGAGATACCTAAGTGCCATATTGAGCCTGGCAGGTTGATTATCAGGGGGAGTTTCAGCTTTCCAGGCACATTCGCAGAGACATTCCACTCAACACCTGATCCAAACTCAGGGCGTTCACTTCAACCACAGTGCCTTTCATAAGACTTTCGTTTTGAGTTAAAATCAAAAGCCCCTTATGAAAGCACTTTTTCAGCTATATTGGTAGCAGAAGCACGGGCCTGCCCCAAGGGCTTCATTCAACAAAGGATGGCTGTCAGGTAGGGCTATGCAGACCGTTAGCTTTCAGGATAAAGAAAGCGTTCACAATCGGCAAGAAGGCTTCATTGCACGCCAGTAATTTACGCCAAAAAAACATTTTAAAAATGAAAAATTTAATCATCGCCCTGTTTATTTTAGCGTCATTATCGGGGTTTTCCCAAGATTCAGAATACAACGTTTCTTCCTATCAAACAGAAGGTACAAAAGCCCCAAATACACATTACATTGGAGAGGCTTGGTTGAGTGCCATTATTCACGATGATACTGAATTAGGTTATAACATAACAAAAGCAACTTTTAAAGCCAATTCAACCTTAGATTGGCATACACACAGTACTGTACAAGTCTTAATAATTGTGGACGGAGAGGCATACTATCAGGAAAGAGGAAAAGAGCCCATAATTCTAAAAGAAGGTGATGTAATTAAATGCGAAAAAGATACAGAACATTGGCATTCTTCAACCAGGAATAGTGATGTAACCTATTTAGCTTTATATGGCGGTGGACAACCAACTATTTGGACTGAAGTGGTAACACAAGAATATTATGATGAAGTAGCCGAAAAGCTAGAAACCAATTGACCCGCTAAAACTAATCAAGAGAATAGCAAAAAACAGCCAGCGTTCAACACTGTATATGAAATTATAGCCGTCTATCGACAGGTTAAGCTTCATATACTAGTGCATTCGGAATGAAGTAATGACTCACCTGATCTTGGTGTAAAAAACTGACGAGCAGCACTTTCAATCACGTTGAGCACAGCGAAATCCCGCAGAGCGGGAAACTAGTGACTCCGAACTTCGAACTTATACCACTAGCCGTTGTGTGTGATTAATCCAGCAAGGCAAGGATGTTTCTGATAGTTACTAAATAGCCGCTCTTATCTCTATTGATTTTTGACTGCTGACTTGCTCCAATGAGAAAAGTAATGATCATAGCCGATGCCGATTCTGCCTTAGTCTTATCGACACCATGTTTGATGAGATAATTCTGAAAATAACTTCCAATTTCAGAATAGTGGTTCGCAATCATTTTTTCGACACTCTTATTGTTCCCGTTCACCAATGAACAACTATTGGCCATGAAGCATCCCTTGCGACTGTTATCAGAAATTAGCCCATCTATATAACCTTCCAATAGTTTATTCAGAGAGAGCTTAAAATCAGACTCTGTCGCGAGAGACTTATCCAAAAAAGGATAATTTAAATCAGTGTATTTTTTAATGCATTGATTAAAGAGGTTCTCTTTGCTCTTAAACGTTGCATAAAAGCTGCCCTTGCCTAGTCCAAGCTCTTTAGTTAGATCAGCTAAGGATGTGGATTCATAGCCTTTCTTCCAAAAAAGGTCCATGGCCTTTTTTATCGCCTCTTCTTCATCAAATGATTTTCTTCTGGGCATTTTTATTTCAAATTAAAGCGATTCTGTACCAATTGGTCAAGTTTTATTTTAGATTTGTACCGGTCAGTACAAATTAAACTGAAAATGAAACAACAGATCCCCAATATCGACATGAATAACCGCATCATCATCGTTACAGGAGCCAATACTGGTTTAGGCTATGAAACCTCACTAGGCTTATCCAAAATGGGAGCGAAGGTCATTATGGCTTGCCGAAATATGTCAAAGGCAAGTAATGCAAAAAGTCAAATACTGAAACAAGTACCTGCAGCCAATTTGGAAATCATGGAAATCGACCTAGGTAGCCTTAGCTCTGTTCGAAAATTTGCTGAGAATTTTATATCAAAATATGATCAACTGGATGTGCTTATCAATAATGCTGGCGTCATGACACCGCCATACAGTAAAACAGAAGATGGCTTTGAACTGCAATTCGGAGCAAACTACCTTGGGCACTTTTTACTTACAGGACTCTTACTGGACATTATTGTTAAGACTGAAAATTCACGAATTGTAACCCTTAGTTCGGCCGTTCACAAAAACGGTGAAATCAACTTTGATGATCTTCAGAGCGAAAAAGAATACGATCGCATGAAGGCCTATGCACAATCCAAGCTCGCATGTCTGATGTTTACCTACGAGTTGCAACGCAGATTAGAAAAAGCCAGCCACAAGCAAACGATTTCTGTAGGTTGTCATCCGGGAATCGCAATGACCGACCTTAGTAGAAACATGTCCAAATTCCAATACTACCTTCTTAAATATACTTTGGCTCCTTTCATGGCTCAATCTCCTAAAAATGGAGCTTTGCCTACCCTATTGGCTGCAACCGGAGATGTTAAAGGAGGAGAATATTTTGGACCAACCGGATTCAATGAACTAAAAGGTAAGCCTGGAAAAGTATCTTCATCAGAATTATCAAAGGATAAACAAGTGGCCAATAAACTTTGGGAAGTTTCTGAAAAACTGGTTGGTTTTGAATATTTGTAAAAACTGATTCATAAAGAATACACACACAACATTTAAGCATTAAAGGCTGGGGCCGCAGGGCGTGCTCCCGATTCACCGGAAGCCTTTAATGCGCAGTTTATGCCGAGAATCGACATTGGACGATGCTCTCCGGGCAGCAGGCCTTACTGGTCAGGCTATGAGGAAGCAATGCTTGGGTGGGGTCGCAGGGACAGGCAGTGGCTGGAACTAAAAATGATTTTATTTTTTACATTATTTGTCCATTTTTAAAAAAATGGACAAGTATTTACTATGAGACAACTTAGAAACTTCCTTTTACTTTTTGTAATTACAACCGGGTTTTCTTTAATAAGTTGTAACCAAAAGGCAACCAATAATCAAGAGCCAGTTATTAGTACCACCTCTGGTGATGTATCTGGCAGTTTTAACGATAGTGTATTTGCCTTTTTGGGGATACCATATGCCAAGGCCGAAAGATTTATGCCTCCACAGGATCCCGATGTCTGGGATGGAGTTCTTACATGTAAGGACTTTGGGCCGGTAGCCAAACAAATAGTGCCCTGGTACCCCGATTCCATTCAAAATGAAAAAGAACTCTTTAGTGTAAATGTGTGGACACAAGGGATTAAGGATGGCAAGAAACGTCCGGTAATGCTCTGGTTGCATGGGGGTGGTTTTCACGTTGGCGCCAGCAACGACCCCATGACCTATGGTGAAGCCCTGGCCAAAAAAGGTGATGTGGTGTTTGTATCAGTAAATCACCGATTGAACATTCTTGGTTTTCTCGATCTATCGGCATGTGACGAAAGATATGCTCAATCGGCCAATGTTGGTATGCTCGATATTGTGAAAGCCCTTGAGTGGATACAAAATAATATCGAGGAGTTTGGAGGCAACCCATCCGATGTAACCATAGTCGGCGAATCGGGTGGTGGCGGAAAAGTTGGCACCCTCATGTGTATGCCGGCTGCAAAAGGCCTGTTCCAGAAGGCAATTATCCAAAGTGGTACCCTTCTCAACACAATGACTAAAGAGAAATCACAAGCCTTGGGGTTAGCCGTACTTGAAACACTTGGGCTCACCCCAAATGAAGCAGAAAAACTAGATACGATTCCTTACAAAGATTTGGTTAAAGCAGGAAACGATGCAATAGCAAAAATCTCCGGTCCAAGGAAACCCGGGTCTCCAACTATGTTTGGCTTTGCACCTTCTGCTGATGGAGTTGTTTTACTTCAACAGCCATTCAGCCCCGGATTTGCTGATATTTCTTATGATATACCCCTGATGATAGGTTCCACCCTAAACGAGATGATGCCCACATTTTATGGTGAAAAAAACATGACTTTGGAGCAGGCCAAAGAGCGTCTTACAAAACAATATGGTAAAAATACGGACAAATATATTGAGCTTTTTGCAAAGGCATATCCCGATTATACACCTCAAGATCTTCTTTCTATTGATAAGATTTTCAGGCCATATACTATACGTACCGCAGATGCAAGGGCTTTAGAGTCAAGTACTCCATTGTATGTTTATTTCCTGGCATGGAAAAGTGGCGTTGAGGATGCATCGAAAGGTTCTTTTCATGGCTTGGACATTCCATTGGCTTTCAACACAGTTGACCTAAGATCCGATTGGACAGGCAATACCGAAGACGCATGGGAAATGTCCAACAAAATGAGCTCAGCATGGATCAATTTTATTAAAACAGGGAATCCCAATGTTGAGGGTGTACTACCAGTATGGGAGCCTTATACTGCAGAAAACGGTGCTACAATGTATTTTGATAATGAATGCAGAATTGTACATAACCACGACAGAGAATTGATGAATTTCATTCAACCTGTTGATTAGCCATTAGGGTCATTCGTGAATTTCAGGCGTAACTCGAATTAGATGGCATGAATATAAAGCACGACGGTACACTTAAGTATTAAAGGTTCCCCGATGCTACTGCCAGGCGGCATCCATGATCGGGATCTTCGACAGGGCAGGCCATTGGGACTGCAGGCAGCACGTATCAGAACATGGGGCAGCAATATCCGGGCGGGGACGCAAAAACGGTCTGTGCCTAACTTGTCGATCTCAAAGCGATGGGGTAACTTCCAATCAACTTAACCCAATCGCTATGAGGTCCCTGCTACTGCTACTCACATTGGCCTTTGTGGCCTGTTCTGCTCCCCAGACTACTACCCAATCAGAACCCATCCTGCCGCCGGGCGATCCAATGGCTTACGGCCTGGACCAGGAGGAAATCGACTCCATTGCGTCCCACGTCGCCTGGGCGATTGATTCGTCTTTCATCTCCGGCGCGGTGGTGCTGATCGCCAGGGGGGATCAGGTCATCTACCACGAGGCATTCGGGTATAGCGACACCGCCAAAACCCGCCCGATGACTACGGACAACATCTTTCGCCTCGCGTCCATGACCAAGCCCATCACCTCTACGGCCATCATGCAACTGGTGGAGCAGGGCAAGATCAGCACCAACGATCCCGTCTCGAAATACATCCCGGAGTTTGCCGACCTGAAGGTACTGGATACCTTCAACCAGGAAGACTCGACCTTCACGACCGTCCCGCTGGAAAGGGAGGTCACCATCCACCACTTGCTGACCCACACCTCAGGCATCCCCTATGCGGCTTTTCACCCGGTCGCAGCGGTGCTCTATCCGCAGTTTGACTTCGTAGAGGGACCGACCAAAGAGCCCCGAATCCTGGCAACCAACATCCCCAAACAGGCACAGGCTCCGCTCCTGCATCAGCCCGGCGACGCCTGGACCTACGGGACGAACATCGACGTACTAGGCTACATCGTGGAACTGGTATCCGGTCAGCCGCTGGATGAATATTTCGCGGAGCACATTTTCGAGCCGCTGAACATCGAAGATATGGCCTTTTACCTGCCCGATGACCAGGCAGACCGGCTGGTGGACGTCTGGTTCACCCCCAATATTCAGGTCTCAGACTTACCCGAAACATTCGCACCTGATTATCCCGTCTCCGGTGCCAAAACCTACTTTGCCGGGGGAGCGGGGCTGGTCGGCACCTCGACCGACTACCTGAAGTTTGCCAGCGCCCTGCTCAATGGAGGGGCCCTTGGCGAGGCAAAAATCCTGGACTCCACCACAGTAGAAAGGATGTTTTCCAATCAGATCGACACGCTGAGGCTGGATGAAGGGGTGGGCTTTGGATATGGAGGGGCCGTGCGGACTGTCGAAAGTCCCACGGGAGTCAACGCCGGCCTTTGGGGCTGGGACGGCTTTTGGCAGACTTATTTCCGCATCGACCCCGAGAATGACATGGTGATGATCATGCTGACGAATGCTTTTAACAATCCCCGCTGGGATGACGTTTTAGGTGGCTATGAAAAACTGGTGGTCCAATCTGTGGAAGATTGAACCACCAAAAGGCCATGAAAGCTGGCCGCATGTCTACCAACACTTTAAGTATCAAATCACCAGACCAACCTCACAACTCCATGAGGCAACTCCTACAGTACGGCCTTTCATACCTGGGGCTATGCTTGTGCCTATCTCTCCTTTCCTCCTGCACCACTTCAAAAAATTACGAAGTAGTGAGGCATTACAACGCCGCCAATGCCTTCATTCCCCATTATTTCTACCTCAAAACCCCCAAAAGATATGGGAAGATGAGGTTGAAAAGGGTTGCGCGAACGTTTCATGAGGATGACCCACGGGCCAGGACCATCAGTAGCATCATCTTCCGGCATGAGGAGAGCTACTATGCCCATGTGTATATCTCCACAGAGACCGATGAGCTAACAATCCTGAACTTTGACGCGAGGAAACCTACAGCGTCTCACCCCGAGTATGCTACCTGCCCAGACAACTGCGACGTATCTTCCCCTCAGTTTGTAGGAGCCTGGACAGGGCTGGGCACACACAATGGGCTATGCTATTGCCTGGAACGGATAGATGAGGAATTTTTCAAGATCATTAACTACCTGCCGGCTGACATTCAGGTTGATGAGGAGCATCAATTTTTCAAAGAATTTGAGCAGTTTGGGGATACCTCCACTCTATGCTACTACCGGCTCAACCGGCCCTATTCCCCTGACCGGCATATACTTTACTATCCCAATGACTTCGGGGATTTGGTGATCAAGGAGGATAGCACGGATTATGTCATAGGGGTTTACCGACAGGTAACGGATGAGCTAAGGTCGGTCTCCAATGAAGAATAAAGGAATCAAAAAGCGGGAAAATGGATATCTGGAAACATAGCGAACTTTCAGCGGTAAAGTTCGGGGGAGCCCCAGAGGACTATTTCGAAGTCCATAAGTTCCTCGATTCCTCGAAGCTGTTCTTTTTCAACATCAAGCATCGGGCCCTGCTCCATCATACCTTTGGCATCTCATTGTGCATCATGGCCCTGGGCGACCTGGTCAGCAACTCCGATGGCCAAAAGATACTCGTCAGAGACATTGCCAGTGAACACCTCAAAGAGGACCTGAACGGACAGGTACCCACCCTCGCGGACTGGTTTACTCAGGCAAATGAGCCGATCTCGCCGACATTGAAACAGGCCCTCGCAATAGGAGACTCCAGGCTCAGAGATTTTGTCCTGAAGCCCTACCTCGATTCCGGGATCGAAAATACTCTGATGATTACCTTTAGTGACTTTGGTGTATCTCTGGTTGAACGCTTCCTGGGGACAGAGACTGCCCTGGCCCTTAGACACCACCTGCCGGCTCAGCATACGGTAAAAAGCATGCTGAGAAAGTTCCCCTTCACCGAGCGCTGGCAATATTCACCGGACATGAGTCAAATGCAGTTACTGACAAACAGATCCCATGAAAGCTGACCTGACTGAGCACCTGATAGCGTTAAAGGAAAAAGGAACCGTCCTATCCGTAAAATGGGATGCCGGAGGCGATGAAACCCTCTTGCATTTTTTTGAAGGGGAGGAAAAAGTCCCAGATTCGAGGGACGGAATGTATGGGCAACTCCGCGACTTTTTGATCGAAAAGTTTGATCTACCCAATGGAGGGGAGTATTTCAATGAAGGAGGAGGAATCTTCGCCCTGGAAAACCAGAAAATCGCGTTCACATTCAGCGAACTGGCCTATTCGCGATACGAAGAAGATGGCTGTGAAATCATCACCGCTGAAGAAGACCTCACGATCCAGGCACCCGAAGGAATGACGAGTTTTCTAGCAGCCCAGCATTTGACAGAAGCATATTTTCATGGAGAGACCAATTACTTCCGGGCAGAAGTTGTGAACACAACCTTTCGGGTTATCACCCCAACCTTCCAGTCAGTCCCACCTGACGGATTTACAGAAGGATTAAGGGAAAAATTTGAACGCATCGCTCAGTCAACATTCGACACCCCAATCCAACATGGGGAAATCAGGTACGCCGGCAAGTTGTATGCCCATGAGGTCATCTTTGAAGAAGTATCCCTCACGAAATACGCAACCGATAAAGATCACAGAGAAAAAAAGATTTACCTTTTTGCATAGCATGTCCTATCAGACCCTCATCCAACAATTCTACACCGCCTTCTCTAGGGGAGCAATTTGCGATTTAAAGAAATGATTTGTAGTGTATTATGTAATGGA
>CAYFIR010000079.1:0-31377 GCA_964343195.1 uncultured Bacteroidia bacterium
ACACAAGAAAACATTTTAGTTCAACTCTTGAAAATTTATCGTGCGTTAGCCCTATCGTGCCGCCAAAGTAGGACTTTTTTTGACTGGATTTCGTTGAGCAAGAAACAATAATCCAAACCTGATGAGATACCATTTAACCCTGATTCTATTTCTGGCTGTTTCCTCTCTGTGGGCACAGCGATCCGTAAGGCATGAGTTGCCGTTGCCCTCCCTCAAGCAGGGTGAAGTCCTGGTAATGGAGCCAATGGAATTTTGGGGAGAACCAAACAGTGCCAGTGAGCTGGATGCTCCCTTTTTTACTATGGCCCTTGTCTGGCAGGGTAGCAGTACATTACCTCCTGCCACACAGTTTCGCTACAGGGAGGGAAGCGCAGGCTGGATGCCGTGGGAAAACCTGCAGCCAGATCCGCATGGGCAGTTGGCTAATGGGGATGTGGCCAGCCAACTCATTACCCTTCCCCCTGCTACCACTCACATTCAAATTCGCCTGGAAAAAAAGCTCGACGAAGTTTGGCCGGAGGAACTGATAATCGACGCTTATGCCCCTCTCAAAGGGCTATCTCGTCCCGCCCCACCGACTGTTATCCGCACGGAAGAAGACTGCTGTGATCGCCCGGACTATCAGACCCGTGCCGACTGGGGCTGCCCCGACGGGCAACAGGCGCCAGGTTGGTGGCCCGGATACTACCGGGTGTCCCATCTGGTGGTTCACCATACCGCGACTTCAGCCGTAGCCCCTTATGAATCATTGGTCAGCAGCATCTGGAATTACCATACCAATACCCTGGGCTGGGGAGATATCGGCTACAACTGGCTCATTGCGCCAGATGGAACCCTCTTTGAAGGTCGCGCTGGGGGAAACCATGCCGCAGGTGGACATATGTGTGCCCGAAACAGCTACACCATGGGAATAGGGATGCTGGGAGATTTTACCAATGAGCTGCCTACCGATACGGCTCAGGCAACACTGGAGAAACTCCTCGCCTACATGAGTTGTATTTCGTTTATCGATCCGCTGGATTCCTCCCTTCATGTCCGTTCCGGGCTATATTTACCCCATATCATCGGGCACCGTGATGGCTGCAATCCCGGCTACACCGAATGCCCGGGGGCACAATTTTATCCTACGCTTCCGGCAGTGCGCACTTCGGTGAAATCCCGACTTGACAGCTGCGGGAATCCCGGGCCTGAGGTGGGCGACCTGTTTATCACGAGCAGGAGCATCGCACAAAGCAGCGTCATGGACGGAGATTCCGTTGGGGTGGACCTGACGGTAGAAGTCGTTGGGAAAGACACCGCGCAATACCTCTTTGAGTATGGGCTGTTTTTATCGGATGACATTGTGTGGGATACCAGCGATGTACAGGTAGGAGCTGGTCCCATTAGCCTGACGGGATCCATTGGTGAGATAACCTGGAGCGATTTTGCCACCATTCCTGCTGGAACCTCACCCGGAAGCTATTACCTGCTTTTTGTGGCAGATTGGGAAAATATGGTTGAAGAAAATGATGAGCGAAACAACGTGGTTTTTCGCCCACTATCCGTCACTGAAAACAGTACGGCCAACCTGTTTGTGCCAAATGCAGTCTCTTTTTCGGCTTTCCCTAATCCATTCTCTGATGAAATCGAAATTCGATCCGGGCTATTCGGAGAATCGGCCCAATGGGAACTGTCGGATCCAGTTGGCCGGCTACTTGCCCGTGGCACCCTTACCTTCCAGGCTGGAGAGGGCAAGCTCATGATTCCAACCGAAATCCCAACAGGAGTCCTGTTCCTGAAAATATGGAATGCAGATGCTTCAGGAGTTCTTACCCTGATCCGGCAATAACCTCCTGACTCTCATAAAAAAGCGGCGCCCCTACGAAGTGCATCTCGTGGGGGCGCTCTACTTTCGGAAAGTTCAACTCGTTAATATCCTCGGTAGTAATCGCTCAGAAAGCCGGTCACCTGGCTATATATCGGGCGGGTAAATTCTATGAACAGATCCTGAGGAGCAGGTGTAGGAGATTCCCGATTTCGGCGCATATATCGGTCATCGTCATCGGCTAGCGCTCGCTCATCCCCATTGTAGTATCCCCAGCGGTCAACATAGGTATGGGTGCCTGGAAATTTGCGCTGCGTGAGAATCCGACCGCTGCGTGTATCGATGATTTTTACATCCAGTAGCCCAGTGGAGGTTACCTGTTTTTCGAAAAGGTGAGCTTCTGCCTTTACCGTAGCATACAAAGGTCGTGTGGAGTCTGGTGTAACCTGGATCTGGTCGATGATCACACTGTCTTTGGTACGTTCTCTTACCGTCTCCTTCACATATGCCTGTCCGACGACAAAGTCGTCAAAGGTCATGCGAATTACCTGATCTGGCTGGCGAGGCTGTCGTTCATCACTCGGATAGACATACACAAACTCATCCCAGGTACTGGAGGCTACATATTCGATGATCTGGTTCTGGAAAAATTCGTTGGAAAGTTCCAGCGCCCGGGCATGAATCGGAATTGGCTCGATGGCGACCATCAGCGTAGCCAGGTTGCGGGCGTACTGAGCCTGTTCCGCAGCATCCTTGTAATTGGGGAGCAATTCGTCGGTGCGCATGAAATGGGCGTAGGCTTCCTTTCCGGCTTCCCGGTCTCCATCAACTGCCAGCCCCAACTGCTCCTCCCCGAGGAGGTAATGCGCATCAGCGGCCTTACGACGGGACTCCTGGTACTCGCTGGCAAAATATTGAGGCGAAGGGATTACCCGACGTGCAGCAGGTGAGCGCATGATTTCGTCATGAGCAAGGTTAAGCGCTGCGTAATAATCCATGATTGACTCCCAGCGAAGAGGGTTAGGACTCTGGTGAGCCTGCGAAATCTTTTGCTGGAAGTAATCCAGCATGGCGGGGTAGGCCACTGCCAGTGTCTCACGGGCTTTTTTGTTGTCCGGAGAGCTGCGCAGGCGATCAACAGAATTGACGACTGCTGTCTGATAATCACCTTGTTCATAGGCCCGTTTGGTAGATTTACAGGCTCCAAGAGTGATGGCAAGGATCAGGAAAAAGGGTAAAAAATGTTTCATGTGGTAGGTTTTTGACTTATAGGGTTATACCCTGTACCTGGGAGAGACGTTTCACTAGTTCGAATCAATTGACCCTCCGTGTGTGGCTACGCTTCATGCGTGTCGGATTTTTTAAAATGTCCTGGGGCCAACGGCCAGTCTGTTGAATCGTTGTATCTTGAGAGGGACATAGGCAGATGATGAGGGATAGATCAAACGTGGTATGGGGCACTTGCTGGTGCTAACCATCTTATGGGCTTATTTTTGTCGGTAAAAAACACACTTTGAATTATATGCAAAAGGTCTGGTGGTTCCTGTTGGCAATGCTATGTCTGGGGAGCCAGGTTCAAGCACAATCGGATGAAGAAAATATCATCCCGGGCGAGCTGCTGGTTCAGCTTTCTCTCAACACAGATCCCCAGCAATTTGTAGCCTCTCTGCGAAATGCCCGCCCAGCTCTGGAGCTCACTTATGACCCTAGTTTACAAAACCCATTTGGGATTCACCTACTCCGTTACTCGACACGTAAGGAAGATCTCAATGTAGTACTGGCCATCCTGGCCAAGCATCCCGATGTCATAGCCGCTCAGCCCAATCACCGCATCAGCCTGAGAAATGAACTGGCTACTGATCCCAATGACCCCCAATATTTTCAACAGTGGCACCTCAAAAACACCGGGCAGGTGACCGGAGGGGTGGCCGATGCGGATATTGATGCCGACGAAGCCTGGGATCTCACCACTGGAGGCCCCACACAGCTGGGGGACACCCTGGTAATCGCGGTGATAGATGATGGGTTTGACCTGAACCACGAAGACCTTAACTGGTGGAAGAATGTGGCCGAAATTCCAGGGAATGGCATCGACGATGATGGCAACGGCTACACAGATGATTATGATGGCTGGAATGCCTTCACGGGTTCAGGGAATGTCCCCTCGGCCCTGCATGGGACTGAAGTCGCAGGTGTGATAGGGGCGATCGGCAACAACAGTGTTGGAGTGAGTGGGGTTTCATGGGATGTGCAGTTGATGCCGATTGCGGGAGCTTCCAGCGCGGAGTCTGTGGTGATCGAAGCTTATGGTTATGCGCTTAGCCAGCGAAGGAGGTATGACCAGACCCAGGGCCAGGAAGGTGCCTTTGTCGTCGCCACCAATGCTTCCTTCGGGGTAGACAACGGCAATCCCGCTGACTATCCCCTCTGGTGTGCCATCTACGACACACTGGGTCAGGCTGGCATCCTCAACATTGCTGCGACCATGAACCGCAATGAGAATGTGGAAACCGCCGGAGACGTGCCCTGTCGCTGTACCAGCGATTTTCTGATTGGCGTCAGCAGCAGCACACCAGCTGATACCCGATACACAGGAGCGGCCTATGGAGCCACTTCCATTGACCTGTTTGCCCCGGGAAGCGGCATTCGCACTACGACTCCCGGCAATGGCTATGGAGGTCCAACGGGAACTTCTTTTGCCGCGCCGCAGGTTACAGGAGTGGTGGCGCTAATGTTTGCCCATGCCTGTCCGGCACTGATGCTGGACTATCAGGATGACCCTGAAGGCGTGCTCATGACCTTTCGGCAACGACTGCTGGAAGGAGTGGATACCCTCACGGCGCTGTCCGGTTTCTCTGCTACGGGAGGGCGTCTCAACGCCTACCGAACACTATCGGGCCTCGATACCTTGTGTGCAGCATTGCCTACGGCTTGCCTCAGGCCCTATCGGGTAATGGCATCCTCAGGTACCGACACATCAGCAGTGATAAGCTGGTTCGCTGTGGATACCACGGTGGACTTTCGCGTGAGATACCGGATGGCAGGAAGTGTCAGCTGGGCCGATAGCCTGGTGGTTTCTTCACTTTCCACCATGCTAAACGACCTGTCTGCCTGTACAGAGTACGAGTACCAGGTCGGAACCCTTTGTCCAGGGAATGTCGTCACCTATGCCCCTCTTGACTCCTTTACCTCAAACGGATGCTGCGATCCCCCTGAGAACTTGCGGCTGCTAGCCTTGACGGATAGCAGTTTGACCCTGACCTGGGACCCCGTATATGGAGCAGACAGCTTTGAACTGCGATTCCAGCCACTCGGAACGGCTTTTTGGCAGACAAAAACCACGGATAGCCTTCAATTGACGCTGGAAAATCTGCCTGCCTGCTCGACCTTCGAAGTTGCCGTGAGGGTATTTTGTGGAGGCATCAACCAGGGCTATGGAGAAACCATTCAGGTAACCACTCAAGGCTGTGGAGCCTGTCTGGATCAAAGTTACTGTGTCAGCCGGGGGACCGATGTTTCGTTTGAGTGGATAGAGCGGGTGCAGATTGGGGCACTGGACAATACCAGTGGAGCCACTGGTGGCTTCGGAGACTATACCGGGCAGGTATTTCCATTGGTCACGGGCCAGTCTCTAGCGGTGACGCTCACGCCCGGGTATGCTGATGCGGCCTTTCAGGAAGCCTGGCGGATCTGGATAGACCTGGATCAGAATGGGCAGTTTGACCAGGGGGAAGAACTGCTGGACAGCGGACCGATAAATGGCGTTTTCCAGGGATCCATCACTATTCCGACCAGTGCGCCCACAGGGATCACCCGGTTAAGGGCCTCGATGCGTTTCGCTGGTTTTACCGGAACCGATCGCCCGGAGCCCTGCCTGAACTTCGTAGAGGGCGAAGTCGAAGATTACTGTGTCTCCATTCTTCCTGACTCGCTTAACCCCTGTACCAGTCCCACGCTTTTGATGGGACAAGCCGCTGGCGGTTCTCTGCTATTTAGCTGGCAAAGTACAGCTTCTGCTGACAGCTTTGAGCTGCAGTTAACCAACCTCGAGACCAATGCCACCGAAGTGTTTTTCTCGGAAAGCATGGAACTGGACGTCCCCAATCGGACGACTTGCACAGCCTATCAGGCGCGCATCCGCAGCCGCTGTGCCAATCAGCTAAGTGCATTTTCTCCTGATATCACGGTGTATTCCTCTGGATGTGGGAATTGCCGTGACCTTGGATATTGTACGGCAAGTGGCAGAAGTGATAGCACGTGGATCAGTTATGTACTGCTGGATACGCTGGAAAATATCACGAGTGACGATGGGGGATATGGAGATTTCCTTAACGGAGAACTTATCCTCCATCGAAGTACCACTTATACCTACCAAATGGCCTCTGAATTTCTGGGAAGTGGAGGAGAGGCCCACTGGCAAATCTGGGCTGACTGGAACCAGGATGGCGTTTTTGATACTGGCGAGCAATGGATGTCAGGTAGCAACAACCTTGGAGACAGCATTGCCGGGACGCTAACTGTACCCGGAGGTGTGGCAAGTGGACAGATTCGCCTACGTGTGCTGCTAAGTCGTACCAATGAAATCCAGTCCTGTGGGGCCATTCAGGATGGGGAAGTAGAAGACTATTGCCTGCGTTTGATGGCAAATGTATCTGTAGTGGAGGAGTCTTCGAATTGGCACATATTCCCTAATCCGGCACAAAGTATAGTAGAAATAGAGGGACCTGCCCCATTGAATCGGGTAACCCTTTACGACAGCTGGGGGAGAGAGATCTCAAGCCTCAATGGCTATGGGAAGGTAAGGGTTCAGATGAATGTAAGCCTCTTACCCTCCGGGATGTACATCCTCGCTACCGAAACGAGTGATGGAAAGCGCCTCCGGCATTTGCTGCGCAAAGATTAGGTTATCGCTTCGATATTTTGTTGTGGGTAATCTGACGGTGCATGCTGCTCTTGTGGCGGCTTACTTCGTCTCCCCGTTTTGCCCGATGCTTGGTTGATCTCCCTTGCACGCGCTTGCGCCACATGCGCCAGCTGCTGGGCTTCATGTTCCTGCGCATCAGGTGGATGACCTCCTGCTCATTTAGGCCAAACTGGGCTTCAATGGCGTCAAATGGGGTTCGATCCTCCCAGGCCATTTCGATGACGCGGTCTATATCTGCTGGGGAAAGGGTTTTCTTGGGTTTTCTAGCCATAGACACTGAAAACCTCCTGAGTATGTCAATGTTTACACCAGGTAATTAGTTAAGACAAAATTATATAGACTATGAAGTCTTGTCCTGTCGAAGATCCCGGTCATGGATGCCGCATAGCGGTAGAATCGGGGAGCGGAGCCGAAGGGACGAAGGATATGAAGGAAAAACGCTGCTTGAGACCTTCAGACCCTTCGGCTCCGCTCAGGGCAGCGCCTTCATTTCCTACAGACCTCTCTTTTATAGTTATTTCTGATCTCCTACTGATAGACTCATTTTGGTAGCTCCGCTCGTTCACAAATCCCGATCTTGTCCACCTCCAGCACCATGATCCCGTTATCATCGGTGTAAAATGCAGGGATAAACCGGGCTCCCCACAGCACTTCCTCATATCGATAGGACGTACGGGTATGTACTTCCTGTGCAAAGGTGTCGTCATACCCACTCACAACGACGATAAATTCGGCTGAATGGGCCTCCATGGCTTCCGCATCCCATCCGTATAGCGGACTTTTCTCATCAATATCGTGGACGACGGTCCAGCTTAGGGGAAACAGGTCAACGGACTCCCGTTCCAGTGGCAGTTGGGAAAAGTACTGGCTGTCCCCGTCTTCTGGCCGGTCATGGTATGCCATAGTCAGTTTGACCCTCAGGTTAATCAGTTGATTTTGTCGGCGGTTGCCGATGCGAAACATCAGGGCTTTCCCGTCACGGTAGGGGGCCACCACCATGCGGGGGCTACAGGCGATTTTGGCAGAAGGCTTGGAAAACCGCCCAAACAACACCCCTGTTGCTACCGCAAAGCTCAGGAGCCCCACCATGGCCTCCATCGAGGCAAGCCAATTGGCTCCAGAGCCGGTGGGGCTGATGCTGCCATAGCCGACAGTGGTAAAGGTCTGGGTGCTGAAAAAGAAGGTGTAGGAGAATTTTTTCCACAAGCTGCGGCTACCTTCAAGCTCCCAACCGGCCAGTTGATCCAACCCTATGGCCATGTACCCCAGCGCAAACAGGGCGTTAATCACCAGGTATCCCAGCAAAATAGAGCACCAAAACTGCCACCAGGACATGGAAATCAGAACCTGATAGGGGTGGATAGCTCCTAGCCCACCTCCTGTACGACGTACATTGAAGCTGCCGTCCTTGTTGATGAGACGGGACCGTCGGCTACTCAGCTTTTTTCCAAAACCAAGATCCTCTTCCTTGTGGGGCTGATTGTTGCTCGCTTCCATGAATTAAAGATACGATCAATTGCACGGCATCGTCTTTAGGCTAACCATAACCATTACTTAAACCTTCAGATGCTAACTCCCAGTTGGATTCTTGGTTTATTTGTGTTCCATCATTCTTCCAACCCTACATCGAAAATGAAAAAGACGATTATTCTCTGGACACTGCTACTGACCTTTGCCCAGCTTGTTTTGGGGCAGGATCCCATTGTCTCCGGTCCCATGGTGGGATATGCAGGCATGCGTGAGGTGATGCTTTGGGTCCAGACCAATGGCGCTGCCCAGGTACAGTTTGAGTATTCGGATGGTGAAAATACCTTTCGCACAGCTATTTATACCACCAATGCTCCTGAAGCCTTCACGGCTCACCTGATTGCGGATCAGGTAAAGCCAGGAAAAGATTATACCTATAAAGTATTCATCAATGGGGAGGAAGTCGCTCGTGACTATTCCCTGCGTTTCAAGACTCCTCCTCTTTGGCAATGGCGTGAGGATCCTCCCGAGATGAAAATTGCCCTGGGGAGCTGTGTATATGTGAATGACGAAGTCTTTGACCGTCCTGGTAATCCATATGGTGGTGAATACGAGATTTTCACCGAACTGAATTCAGAAGAACCAGACATGATGCTGTGGCTGGGAGACAATACCTATCTGCGCGAGGCAGACTGGTACACCCGCACTGGCATCATCCATCGCTACACCCATACCCGAGCACTACCAGAGATGCAGCCTCTGCTGGCCAGTACCTCCAACTATGCCATCTGGGATGACCATGATTATGGGCCCAATAACAGCGATTATACCTGGATCAATAAGGACCTGACTTTTGAGGCCTTTCGCCTGTTCTGGGCAAACCCTACCTATGGGGTAAGCCGTGACGTGACCGGAGCTGTGACCATGTTTGAATGGGGAGACGCACAGTTTTTTATGCTCGATAATCGCTACCACCGTACCCCTAATGATAAAGTCACCAGTGAGCGGACGGTGCTGGGTGAGGCTCAGCTACAATGGATCGTAGATGCCCTTGTTAGTTCCAGTGCCAAATGGAAATTTGTCTGCATCGGTGGACAGGTACTGAACACGGTTGCCCAGTTTGAGAACTATAGTTACCTCGCCCCACAGGAGCGGGAATTTCTGATTGAGAGCATCGCCCGCGAAGGAATCCGCAATGTTGTCTTTTTGACCGGAGATCGCCACCATTCAGAACTATCCATGATGGAGCGGTACGGTATTAGCATATATGACTTTACCGTATCTCCACTTACCTCAGGAAGCTACAATGCAGAGGATGAAGCCAATGAATTACGGGTAGCAGGATCTCAGGTTGGGATCCGGAATTACGGGATCATCGAGATCACGGGTGAGCGCACAGACCGCACATTGACTCTGTACCTGAAAGACAGCAAGGGGGAGGAACTGTGGAAGTATGAGATTGCGGAGCAGAAAGAGTAAACATTGGTCATGAATCAAGGTTCAATGAACAGTGGGCAGGTGGATCACCCTGCAAATCTTGATGAATTGTATTCCGCTCTTTTATCCTTCGTTAAAAATATGTACCCTAGGGTTGTTATTTTTTGCTTTTAGTGGGAAATTCAGCCCCTGAATTACAATGTATTAACTACATACGCCTAATACGCCAATAAATTCACCTATGGCCAGTACTAAGACAAAAGCTAAAGCCAAGACCCCTGCGACGTACGATAAGGAGTTGGTCCTGAAGTGGTTTGAGCAGATGATGCTGATCCGGAAATTTGAGGAGCGGGCCAATCAGCTATATATGCAGCAAAAGTTCCGTGGTTTCTGCCACCTGTATATCGGTCAGGAAGCCGTTGCTGTAGGGCTTGAGTCTGCCATTCGTCCTGATGATTATGTGATCACTGCCTACCGTGACCACGGTGGAGCACTGGCTCGTGGTATCTCTGCCAACGCATGTATGGCGGAGCTTTATGGAAAGGCTACTGGCTGTTCAAAAGGTAATGGCGGTTCCATGCACTTCTTCTCCAAGGAGCACAACTTCCTCGGTGGTCATGGCATTGTAGGTGGACAGATTCCCCTGGGAGCTGGTTTGGCATTTGGTGCCAAGTACCAGGGTACTGATCGCATTAGCGTTGCCCTCATGGGGGACGGTGCCGTTCGTCAGGGAGCATTTCATGAGGCGATGAACCTCGCGATGCTCTGGCAACTCCCGGTTATC
The DNA here is from genome assembly GCA_964343195.1 of uncultured Bacteroidia bacterium. Lineage (GTDB taxonomy): Bacteria > Bacteroidota > Bacteroidia > J057 > J057 > CAYVAP01. Next base: position 10,417 of record CAYFIR010000079.1, read on the forward strand.
TTCATCATTGAAAATAACAACTACGCCATGGGTACCTCTGTAGAGCGTACCTCTAACGTAACCGAACTCTACAAGCTGGGACTTTCTTACGACATGCCTTCCAAGCCAGTTGATGGAATGAACGTCACCTCAGTTTATGAGGAAATGAAGGAAGCAGTTGATTTTGTTCGTGCCGGTAATGGTCCCATGCTCATAGAGATGAAGACCTATCGCTACAAGGGTCACTCAATGTCTGACCCTGCCAAGTATCGTACCCGTGAAGAACTGAACAAATACCGAAGTAAGGATCCAATTGCCAACCTCAAAATCTACATGCAGGAAAATGAGGTCGCAACAGAGGATGAGCTAACTGAAATTGATACCCGTATCAAAAACATCGTAGAGGAATCTGTGAAGTTTGCTGAGGAATCTCCATATCCTGATCCAAGCGCACTTTACGACGATGTGTATATCGGAGACTATCCCTTCATCACCGAGTAGGGAAAGTTTTTCTGAAAAATATATGCGCCAGGAATGACTGTAAAAGTCGTCCTGGCGTTTTCCCTTTTTTGAGGCCCCAATCGAAGCTTTTGGGTAAGCTTTCCCAAACACTTGATTCTTAAGGGGTAAAAGGTTTGTAGTTTAAGGTGCGATTTGCTTTTTTTGCAGTCCGTATTTTAACGCTGTAATCAAACATGGCAAACAAAGGTAAAAGTGTGATAGATGACTCTCCTGAGTATGAGGAAATTGGAGGAGAGGAACAATCCCGGGGTTTGATTCCCTTTCTCGAAGAGAATCAACGGATGGTGATCATGGTAGTGGGGATTCTGCTGGTACTGCTGCTTGGCTTTCTGGGGTACCGATACCTTCAGAGTTCCAAGAACTCAGAAGCGCAGGAAGAAATGATTACAGCTGTACGCTTCTTCGAAGCGGACTCCCTCGACAGGGCTCTCAATGGAGATGGCTCATTCCTGGGCTTCCTCGACATCGCAGAAGAATATAGCGGAACTGATGCCGCGAATATGGCCGAGTACTATACAGGCATCATCTACGCCCGACAGGGAGATGCCGACATGGGACTTGAGTACCTGGATGGTGTAGAAGGTAATGGCACATTGATGGAAACAGCCATTTACCAGGCAAAAGCATTCTGTTATGAGCAATTGGAGGAGTGGGAAAATGCCGCCAAGAACTTCGAACGGGCAGCTACCAGTCCATCAGAAAGCCCTCTTACACCTGGTCTGCTGCTGAAAGCAGGACAGAACTATGAGGATGCTGGAGATATTGAAAAGGCTCTTGAGATGTACGAGAAAATCAAGGAAGATTATCCCCGTACACCTGAAGCCCTTACCATCGATAAGTACATCGGTAGAATTTCTGAGTAATGAGCGAACAGGCCCACGATCTATCCGATATCACCTATCATGGTGAAGGTGACCACCAACAGGACCGCGTGGTGATCGTGGTGAGCAAATGGAATCCTGCTATCACCGAGGCCCTCTATCAGGGAGCACTGGACTTGTTGCTGGCTCAGGGATTGCGCCCAGAGAATGTCCTGCGATATGATGTTCCTGGCTCCTTTGAACTGCCAGCTGGGGCAGAATTTGCCCTGGCCAAGTATCCCAAGCTCGATGGTGTCATTTGTTTGGGCTGCCTGATACAGGGAGAAACCCGACACTTTGAGTTTATCGCCCAGGCGGTTTCTCAGGGGGTCATGCGGGTAGGACTGGATCATCGTAAGCCCGTCATTTTCGGAGTCTTGACAACTGATACGCAGGCACAGGCTGAAGCCAGAGCTGGGGGTGATTTGGGAAACAAAGGTGCAGAAGCTGCTGTGGCGTTATTGGAAATGATCGACCTGCAACATCTGTAGGATTTCTCCATACATCTGGTTAAAAATCATCGGAGCTGCCAATTGGTAGCTCCTTTTTTGTAGGGAATTCACTGAGCAAGTCGGGTAACTATCCCGAGGTAAGGGAAATTGTAATAACTAAACCTGAATTGCTCATATGACACTCCATGCAACAGGAAACCTGCTGTCATCCCAAGGTCCGGATAGGAGTCAAAGGGATAACTTTGAAAACCGGCCCCCAGTGCCAAATACCAGAGTCCGTCTCTGCGGTAATAATATGCCTGGTCATCACAGGTGCAGTAATTCCCCCGGAAAAAGCCGAAGTCTACGAAAAATCTGCTGTGACTGGAGTGGTCAAGGGTGAGAATGTCCCATCTCAACTGGGATCCTGCGAGAAAAAAACGCTGCCATTCGCTGGACGGGTATCCGTCGAGGAACAGGACTGTACGGAATCGGGGACCTATATGAAATCCGGGTAAAAACTCATAGGAGGCGTAGAAATCCATGTTTAGTTCGTGGAAAAAGACCCCGTTTGTATTTTCTGCCAGGTACCCAACCGAAAGCTCTAGTGACCAGTATTGAACCGGATTTTCTTCCTGCCCATAGGTCAGGCCCGAATAGCACATTACAATGATGAACCAGTAGATTTTGGGAATGGGGAGTTGCATGGATCGAACATACAATTCACAGATGATGGGAGAAAGGTAATCTTTTGACTCCCATAACCCGACTGGGTATATAGGACCATAAAAAAGGCCACTGGATAGTTCCAGCGGCCTTTGCTATATCTCAAAAGCTCAGTGCTTTATTTCTGTAGCTTACGGCGAACCTCATTGACGCGGAAGGACTCAATGGTATCTCCCTCTTCAATTTCGTTGAAGTTCTCGATCATCAGACCACACTCCTGACCGGAAATCACCTCCTTGGCGTCGTCCTTGAATCGCTTGAGCGAGATGAGTTTTCCTTCGTGGATCACCACACCGTCCCGAATAATCCGTATCGGGTTGTTTCGCTCGATCTTACCAGAGGTAACCAGACATCCTGCAATGTTGCCGACTTTGCTGATCTTGAAGATTTCGCGAATTTCGGCAGTACCGGCCATTTCTTCCCGCATCTCGGGAGAAAGCAGCCCTTCCAGTGCATCCCTTACGTCATCAATGGCATCGTAGATGACAGAGTAGAAGCTGATGTCAACATTCTCGCGGTCGGCGAGCTGCCTGGCCTTCGGAATTGGGCGAACGTTGAAAGCCAGAACAACCGCCTCGGAAGCAATGGCGAGGTTGATATCGGCCTCAGTGATGGCTCCAACACCTTTTTGGAGGATATTCACCTGAACCTCTTCAGTTGACAGGTTAAGAAGTGAACCGGAGAGTGCCTCTACCGATCCATCCACATCACCACGGATGATGACGTTAAGTTCGCGGAAGTTTCCAAGAGCACGACGGCGACCGATTTCTTCCAGAGTCAGGCGGTTGGTATTCCGCATCTGCTGCTCCCGGTAAAGCTCGGTACGCTTTTGTGAGATTTCCTTGGCTTTTCCGTCGTCCTCAAAAACGTAGAACTTATCGCCGGCAGTCGGCTGCCCGTTGATCCCAAGTACCTGTACAGGAGTAGATGGGCCAGCAGTCTGGATGCGTTCGCCATTCTGGTCGATCAGGGCTCGTACACGGCCATAGTGAATACCTGCCACCAGGTCATCTCCAACGGAGAGGGTTCCTTTTTGAACAAGCACAGTTGCGACGTTACCGCGGCCCTTGTCGAGGCGGGCTTCGATCACGGTTCCAATAGCGTTTCGCTCTGGATCCGCTTTCAGTTCGAGCAGGTCTGCTTCAAATATGACCTTTTCCAGCAGGTCTTCCACTCCTTCGCCCTTGAGCGCAGAGATGGCCTGTGACTGGTATTTTCCTCCCCAGTCTTCGACCAGCAGGTTCATCTCAGCCAATTGACCCTTAATCCTTTCGGGGTCGGCACCGGGTTTGTCAATCTTATTAAAGGCAAACACAATGGGTACTTCTGCTGCCTGTGCGTGGCTGATCGCCTCTTTGGTCTGAGGCATGACCGCATCGTCAGCTGCAATCACGACGATAACAAGGTCGGTAACCTTGGCACCCCGTGCACGCATCGCGGTAAAGGCTTCGTGACCAGGTGTATCAAGGAAGGTGACCTTATGGCCAGATGAAAGGTTCACGACATATGCCCCAATGTGCTGGGTAATACCACCGGCTTCACCAGCGGCTACGTTCTCCTTCCTCAGGCGGTCAAGCAGAGTGGTCTTACCGTGGTCGACGTGTCCCATTACGGTGATAATGGGGTAGCGATCTTCCAACTTCTCTGGATCGTCCTCCTCTTCTTCGATATCAAGCTCGCCCTCCGTGATGTCCACGAAGTTGATGGTGTATCCATAATCGCCAGCCAGGAGGGTCAGAAGCTCTGCATCCAGTCGCTGGTTGATGGACACCATCATACCAAGCTCAAAGCTCTTGGTGATAATCTCGGTAACTGGCACCTTGATCATATTAGCAAACTCGTTTGCCGTAATGAACTCGGTCAGCTCGAGTACCTGAGCATTTTCAGCAGCCTGTGCCTCCAGCGCCTCGCGTCGCTTCTCTGCAAGGTCACGCTTCTGGCGGCGGAGAGACTGTCGTTTTCGGGAAGCACCCCGACCCATCTGGGAGAGTGTTTCCTTAATGGACTGGTCAACCTCCTTGGCAGAGGGCTTTTCCTTTTTCTGTCGGCCTCCACTGCCGCCCTTATTATTGCCGGAGTCCTTGCTGTTGTTATTGTTGTCCGAAGTGGTCTCGCCCGGTTTGCGGCTACGCTTCCTTCGGCGGCGGCGGCGTTTCTTCTTGTTGTCTCCGTCGCCATCGCCTCCATCCTCGGATTTGTTGGATGCTTCCTCCTCTTTCTTTTTCCTTTTGTCCCCTGGGAGCTCAATTTTACCCATGACCTTCAGGCCAGAGAGTTTTGGAGTCCGGTCCTCAGCCCGATAAACACTTCCAGAAGACTCTTCTGTCTTGGATTCTTCCTTGGGCTCCTTTGCTTCCGGAGTCGCAGTGGGCTTCTCTTCAGGTTTTTTCTCCACTTTTGGTGGAGGAGTTTCCTTTTTAGGGGCCTCTTCGGCTTTTACAGGCTCCACCTTTGCAACAGGTTCAGGTTTCTTTTCCTCCTTCTTCACAGTTGGTTTGGCTTTTTCCTCCACTGGGGGAGGAGTAGGCTTCTCAACCTTTGGAGTAGGAGGGGTTTTCGCTTCCGGAGCTTTTGCTTTGGGCTTTTGCTCAGGCTTCTCCCTTTTGGAAGGAGGGGTAGCCTTGGCTTTCGTAGTCTTTGCGGGCTTTTTCTTGAACTTGTCAAGGTCTACCCTTCCCACGATGTTGAGTCCCGGAGTATCGGATTTCTCCTTTTCGCTGTCAGAAACGGGAGCTGGTGTTTCTGGAACTTGCTTTTGAACTGGCTCCTGAGGTTTTTCCTCTGGAGTCGTTTTGGCAACGGGAGCTTCTGGTTTCTTTTCTTTAACTGGGGTGATGGTGTCAGAATTTTGAGATGCGCTCTGTTTGATCTGGTTTCGGAGATCAGCAGCAGTTAAATCGGTTGACTTGTCTTCAGCTTCAGCAGTGGGTTGGGTGTGCTCTTCCTGAGGTGCTGACTCCTCACGTCGCTTCTCTGTCAGTTGGTTAGCTTTTTCCTTGATGAGCTTTTCATTGTTGAATTCCTTTAGAAGGATTTCATACTGCTCCTGGGTCAATTTTGTATTGGGGGATGAGCTAACTTCATGTTTGTTGTCCTGCAGGTGATCCACCAGCAGGTTGGTTCCAACATTCAGTTCTTTGGCTACCTTAAATAATCGATATACTTGCTTCTTTCCGGGCATGCGTTGGGTTAACCTCCAATTAAATTAAGTCGTCGCTAAGGTAGGGATAAATTACGCGAATTTATCACTATCTCTGAAAAAACAGACCTAGAGCGGGCCTTAGCCCACTCCAGATCGTGTACTATACAGAAGACGAGAAATCCCTCCGCAGGAGCCTTATGTCAATAAAAGATACTACATAGTGTAACTCGTCATTCTATATGATACAATTATCTCTTCAAAAGTGAGGGACAAGTTAAGCTTCTGATGCTTCATCTTCTCCACCATTTTCAAATTCTTCTGTCAGGATCTTGAGCACACGCTCAACGATCTCTACCTCCAAGTCGGTCCGGCGAGCCAGTTCTTCCTTGGAGAGGTCCAGGACACTACGGGCAGTATCGCAACCGATACGCTTGAACTCATCGATGACCCACTGGTCAATTTCGTCGTTGAATTCATCCAGATCGATGTCCTCTTCGTCTGGATCAAGCTCTCTGAATACGTCTATCTGGTAGTCCGTCAGACGGCCAGCCAGCTTAATATTCAAACCATTTTTACCAATGGCCAGAGATATCTGGTCAGGTTTCAGGTAAACCTGTGCAGCTCGATTGTCTGTATCAAGTTTAACTGAGGAGATTTTTGCAGGGCTGAGCGCACGCTGGATGTACAGCACCTCATTGGAGGTGTAGCTGATAACATCGATGTTCTCATTGCGTAGCTCCCGAACAATGCCGTGGATACGGCTACCTTTCATCCCTACACAGGCTCCTACCGGATCAATCCGGTCATCGTAGCTTTCTACAGCTACCTTGGCTCTTTCACCTGGTTCGCGGACGATGCCACGAATATTGATCAGGCCATCAAAGATCTCTGGTACTTCCTGTTCAAAAAGCTTTTCCAGGAAGAGAGGAGATGCTCGAGAGATGATGATACGAGGATTGTTGTTTTTAAGTTGTACCTCAGTAATCACGGCTCGCAGGGAATCCCCCTTGCGGAAGCGGTCTTTTGGGATCTGCTCAGTCTTGGGCAGAATCAATTCTGCACTTTCATGCAGAACAAGAATCTCATTTCGCCAAACCTGATAGACCTCTCCTACAATAATGGTACCTACCATGTCCTCGTACTGCTCTACGATGGCAGCTTTTTCCAGGTCGCGGATGCGCTGGGTAAGGGTTTGCTTGGCGGTCTGGACAATTTTTCGACCGAAAGAGAAGAAGTTGATTTCTTCTGCGACGACGTCGCCGACCTCGTAATCAGGATCCTGACCGAGGGCTTCGCTCAGTGGAATCTGACGAGACTCATCATCCAGCTCAAAATCTTCTACTACTTCTCGTTCGCGGAATCCCTGGATATCCCCCTTATCCACGTTTACGATGATCTCAAAGTTTTCATCTGAGTCGTACTCTTTGCGGATCATGGTACGGAATACCTCTTCCAATACTCCCATCAGGGTAGCTCGGTCCAGGTTCTTGAGGCGGGAAAAGTCAGAAAATGCCTCAACCAGGTTGATTTCGGGTTCTGCGGTTTTTTTACGTGCCATCTATATGATAATGATCACTTTAGCTTCCTTGATCTCTTCAAACTTAATCTGTCGCTCTGCTTCCTGAGAAGGCTTTGGGGCTTTTTTCTTTTTCCCCTTTCGCTCGGGTAGCGGCTCCAGTGTAAGGGAGTCTTCTTCCACTTTAAGGAGTTTTCCCTTTATCTCTACTCCGTCCAGGGTAATGACCTGTAGGTGTCTGCCAATTTCCTTGAGGTACTGTCGATGAAGTTTTAGCGGGGAACCAACTCCCGGCGAACTCACCTCCAGGGTGTAGGGAAAATCCATATCCTCTCTTTCCTCAAGCTCCCAGCCCACTTTGCGACTGATACGGGAACATTCCTCCAGGCTGATTCCTGAATCTGTGTCAACCTTGATATTAAGGGTGCTTTTGGGCCCCTTTTGCAAGGAAACATCTACGATGAATACTTCAGGAGCAACCTCGCTGATTACATCAACGATGACCTGGTGGATTTCTTGAGTTAACATATCAAAAAAATAAGGGGGCCGAAAAGACCACCTTATTCGTGTATAAGATTGAATACTATACAAAAATAAGGATTTGCTCACAGAGATCAAAACCCTGGAATTCAATTCTCTCCTTTAGGTTCCGCGGATTGTCGTACTTTTGCAGCCGGAAAAGAATTCATGGCATGACCTGTGCAGCTTGCCAGAGCTTAGTACACATACACTATGCTTCATTTACCTGACCATCATTCAAGCAATTTTCATGAAGCTGTAATGGCGGAGTTGGAAAAGCTTGTCCCAGGGGAAAAGGAGATGGCCCTGATTTTGGCTTTTAACCGTTACGCTATTCCTGGCTTTCGGGTTGCGAAGGTGGCCCAGCGGCTTGGGATGCTGCGAGGGGGGAAGGAGCCGATTCTTTCGAGAGGGGAGGTGTCGGCAGTTGGGTTTGTTCTGGAAAAGAAAGGCTTGGTGGAGTCCGTAAAGGGGGCCTGGAAGATTGTAGGAAACTGGGCCTGGGTACTGGTGAGATATGGTGTGCAGGATGTTGAAGAGATTCAGCGATATGAAAAAGCCCTTAACATGGAGTATCCGTATACCATGTGGGATCTTGGTCGACTGGGTTTCGGATTGCGCCAGCGGATTCTGCAGTTCGGACTGCTGACGGGTGATTCCTATCAATTAAGGGATGTGCTCTTCTCTGACTGGCATACTCAGGGAGATGATTTAAATGAGACTCGCGCCTGGCTGGAAGAAATTCTGACAGATCCTATCGACGAAGCTCTGCTTCAATTGCATGCTCCTCAGACCAGGGTATTGCTAATTATCCAGATCCTTAACCGCAAGGTTAGTCAGTTGGAACCCTTATCTGACCTCCTGAATTACGTACTGGCAAACCTTAAAAAAATTCCGGCTGCTACGGCCAAATATCCCTACGAAGAAATTGTGAGCCTCAGGCTGCAGCAAGGGCATCCAGGTCTGAGTTTACAGGCTGCGGCCGCACTCGAGGACCCTGGAGGAGGTCTGGAGATGCTGGCTCAGGCTGTTGCTTCCTTTTGGGCCAATGATATCGCCTCAGCTGATAAGCTTTTCACCACCGCCTCCAGAAAACTGAAAGCTCGAGGCCTGTTTGATGGGATTGCGGGAGTATGGCATGCCTGGATGGCACTTAGCAAGCGCGACTTCCCCAAGGTGATCCGATATGCTGAGAAGGAGCGCGAAGAACTGCTCCTGCAATACCTGTATGCAGTAGCGATGCATCAGGAAAATCAGACCGAACTGGCGGAGAGGATCCTTCAACACTTACCGCCAGAGACTCCTGTACAGTTACTGGTGTATATCGCTGCGCATTACTGGTGCGATATTCACCTGCCGGAATTTCGATTGGTGGCATTGCAGGAACTGTTTGTGAATCTGGATTCGGGAACCTACCCTTTTCTGGCTCAGTTGTCAGAAGAACTGGTGGCTTACTACCTCCCGAAGGTTCAGCGACCAGCGAGCTGGACAAAACCCGTAGGCATCGCCCCCATTCTGGACCGCATCCCTCGTTTTGAAGCATGGGAAAGGGCCCTTGAAGGACTGGCTGACCTGACTACCCAGGGAGGAAATACCCCAAAGCCGAGTGCAGAGACACGGCTGATATGGCGGATCAACATAGAAGGCGAACACCTACAACCCGTTTTGCAAAAAATGGGCAAGACTGGCTCCTGGTCCAAGGGCCGAGTGGTATCTCTGAAGCGCCTCCAGGCAGGAGAAGTGACAGGCCTGACCCCCCAGGATCAGCGGGTAGTCAACCAGATCCAGAGTAACTCCAGCTGGTACTACGGTAGCCAGGAACTGGAATTGCCATTTGGGAAAGCGATTCCCCTGCTGGTAGGACATCCCCTGCTTTTCCTGGCAAATTCTCCCAAGGTCTCATTGGAACTGGTAGCCAGAGAGGTGGAACTAATTGTGACTGAAAGAAAAGGAGAATACATCCTGAGCCTGGAACCTGTTCCACTTGGGCCTGGTATCCAGTTAATCAGAGAAACCAGCACCCGATACCAGGTGGTGGAAGTCTCGAGCTCCCACTGGCAAATTTTCTCCCTCATCCGTCAGGGTAAGTTGCGGGTGCCAGCCACTGGTCGTAAGAAACTGGAACAGGTGCTCGGCAACATCGCTACCGTGGTGCGGGTGCAGTCCGACCTGGTGGGAACCACCGAAAATATTCGGGAGGTCGAAGCCGATTCCCGTCCTCACATATTGATTCTGCCGCTGGGTGACGGATTCAAGATCGAGGTTTTTTCCAAGCCTTTTGGCACCGATGCTCCCTACCTCAAGCCCGGAAAAGGCCGCAGCAAACTGATCGCAGAACTGAATGGGGAACAGCTTTCCACTGAGCGTAACCTCAATGCTGAGAAAAAGGCCGCCAAAGCCCTGCTTGCAGCCAGTATGACCCTGCAGCGAAATGTAGAGCAGGATTGGGAGTGGTACCTGGAAGAGCAGGAAGACTGCCTGAATCTCTTGCTGGAACTGGATCCTCTGCGCAGGGAGCAAAAGGTCGTCATCGAATGGCCCAAAGGCGAGAAACTCAAGCTGGCTGGACAGGCGGACTTTGGGCAACTGAGTCTCAAGGTCAAAGGACGCCAGGACTGGTTCAAACTGGAAGGCAACCTCAAAGTGAACGAAGACCAGGTGCTGCAATTGCAGGACCTGTTTAGCCTCCTGGAGGCAGCACCTGATGCCTCCTTCATCACGCTCGACGATGGCCGCTTCATGGCCCTGACCGAGCAGCTCCGCAAGCACCTCAAGGAATTGGCTGCCTACACCCAGGAAGGAAAAGGTGGACTGGGGCTGCATCCCCTGATGGCCGAGAACCTCGACGAGTTTGGAGCCCTGGGAGCCGAACTCAAAGCCAATGCCGCCTGGAAGAAGCAGGTCAAGCGCTTAAAAGAAGCCCGCGAATACCAACCCCAGTTGCCATATGGCTTTCAGGCGGACCTGCGTCCCTATCAGGAAGAAGGCTATAACTGGATGGCCCGCCTCGCTCACTGGGGCGTCGGAGCCTGCCTGGCCGATGACATGGGCCTCGGTAAAACCGTCCAGGCCCTGGCTCTGTTATACCAGCGCGCTTCCAGAGGGCCGGCCCTCGTCGTGGCACCCGCCTCTGTCGTGCGCAATTGGCGCAGCGAAGCAGAAAAATTTGCCCAGGAACTCAACCCTATTCTGCTGAGCGAAGTCAACCGCAACGAAACGATCGCGGAGCTCAAGGAGTTTGACCTGCTGCTGGTGAGTTATACCCTGTTGCAGATCGAGTCTGAGAAGCTCTCTGCGGTGAACTTTGGGAGCATCGTGCTGGATGAGGCCCAGGCGATCAAAAACACCCAGACCAAGCGCTCCAAAGCCGCCAAGGAATTGCAGGGGGAATTTCGCCTGATTACCACGGGAACGCCCATCGAAAACCATCTGGGCGAGCTGTGGAACCTCTTCGACTTTCTCAACCCCGGCTACCTCGGTTCGGCGGAGCATTTCAACGAGCGCTTTGCGACGCCCATAGAGAAAGGACAGAATGCTGAAAAACGGCAACAATTGCGCAAGCTCCTGCGACCCTTTATCCTGCGCCGCCGCAAGGCTGAGGTGCTGGAGGATTTGCCCGAAAAAACTGAAATCACCCTGCACGTAGAGCTGAGCGAAGGCGAGAAGAATTTCTACGAAGCCCTGCGCCGCACCGCGCTGGATAGGCTCACCCAGGCCGAAGGCGACAATGCGGGTGCCCAGCACCTGAAAATCCTGGCCGAAATTACCCGCCTGAGACAGGCTGCCTGCCACCCGGCGCTGGTGTCGCCTGAGGTGGAGCTGACCAGTAGCAAGCTCAAGCTATTCGGAGAAACCATGCTGGAACTGCGCAGCAACGGGCACAAGGCGCTGGTATTCAGTCAGTTTGTGAAGCATCTGGCGCTAGTTCGAGACTGGCTCGACGAACAGGGAATTTCCTACCAGTACCTCGATGGGCAGACCCCGCTCAAGAAGCGCGAGGAACGGGTAAATGCCTTTCAGAAGGGCGAAGGCGACGTCTTTCTCATCAGCCTCAAGGCCGGTGGTGTGGGCCTCAACCTCACCGCCGCCGACTACGTGATCCACATGGACCCTTGGTGGAACCCAGCCGTAGAAGACCAGGCCAGCGACCGCGCCCACCGCATCGGTCAGCAGCGCCCTGTTACTGTCTATCGCCTCGTCTCCGAGAACACCATTGAGGAGAAGATTGTGCGCCTGCACCAGGAAAAGCGCGACCTCGCCGACAGCCTCCTCGAAGGCACCGACAGCGGAGCCCGTATGTCCAGCGATGAACTGCTGGCCCTGATTACGGAGGGGTAGAGAAATTCGTAATCGGGGATTCGTACTTCGTAATTTGAGCTGTGAGCCTTCCGGATCGAAGACTTGATGTCGTAAGGCAATGACTCACTCATTGCAGCTTGTGAGCTTCTAAGAAGCGAAACGCAGTGTCCAGGCGTCTCCTGACGCCCGAAAGTCATCTCGCAGAATAATTTCTACTCCCCATGATCGGCCTAGAAAGAGGAAAAATAGAACTGCATCCCCACTCCCCTACATGGGCGGAGGCATTTCGGGAGGAGCAGAACCGTTTGCTGGAAAAGCCAGGCTTTAAGGCCTTTGGGATTGAGCACATCGGCAGTACGGCGGTGCCGGGTTTGCTGGCCAAGCCCATCATCGACATCGCGATCAGCATCAGGGGGCACGGATATAAATTCGTCGCAGACCTGGAGGAGTTGGGCTACCTCTATAAAGGCGAAAATGGAATCGCCGGGCGGCATTATTTTCGGACCAATGCTGATATCGTCAGACACCACATCCACATGTTTCCCGTCAGGCATGAAAAGCTGCTCGATCACCTGTTGTTTCGGGACTTTCTGCGAGCACACCCTGATTGGGTGCAGGAATACAGTCGCCTGAAGCTCAGCTTGCAGAGGCAGTACCCCCATGACCGGAAAAGCTACACCGAGGGGAAAGCAAAGTTTATCGAGAGGGTGTTGGGGAAGGCTCATCAGGAGATTTTCGAATGATGGAGCTTTGGGGCTGAATGTTAGGGAAAAAAAGTTTGTTTATGCCAGGCAATGACTAAGCCCATTAAAGGCTATCTTACCAGGGCGTTCTGGTCGCTAAACTTGGCAGAAAATGGCAATGAGGTTTAAAATTTATAAAGAGCAACGGTTGCTTGTCGATGTGCTGGAGGGGAGGACGGAATTGGCGGATCTGAAAGCGATATTCAGTCGGGAGGCAGCAAGTGAGGATTTTTTTCACGTCAAAAGGGTCCTATCAAATGTCCGAAAGGCAGACTTTCAGTTTTCCCCTGCAGAGTTGAAAAGCTATATAGAACTTGTCTTCAATACCAACCCGGACCCTGAGGTCAGATGGGCGATTTTGACCAGCTCTCCTATTCAGGTCGCCTATTCATTGCTCCTGAAAAAGGAAGAGTACTTCAATAAAATCGTAGGAGTGTTTAGTACGGTAGAGGCCTGTTGTGATTTTTTGGATGTTACCTTTTCTGAGGAGCAATTTGCCGAAGCAGGGTATGAGGAAGTGTGAACTGGGCAGATCCCTTTGGGAGCTGAGGCGCTGCTGCTAAATTAAGTAATTAACCATTCGGCATTAGTGTAAAGCGCTGGTCAGCAGTACTTTTGGCTGCGAACCGTTACTCCGAACTTATTCCAGTAGGCGTTTAGCCTAATCCCTATTGGGGGGACTTTTTCTCTCCTTCAGCGGCCCAGGGGCCTTTTGGCTTTTGCTGCTCCTCAGGTTTTGAGTCCTGTGGTGCCTCCTCTTTTTTGGGGAGATATTCCTTCAACGGCTTTGGGATATCCTGTGGAGCCGTCAGTCGGTAGGTAAATCCCCCAAGCGTGCCTCCCATTAAGGGGGCAACCCAAAAAATCCAGATAGGCTCAAAATCCTGACTCAGCAGGTTAACCCCTGATCCCAGAGCGGGATTGAGCACGGCTCCAGATACTCCCCGGATGCTGATCCAGGCCACGATATACAACATGCCCATGGCGATGCCGTGAAATCCGGTCAGTTGAGAAGTGGGGTGCTGCACAGTGTGGAGATAACCCCATACGAGTAGAAACGTAAACAGCACTTCTGCCAGCAGAATCTGCACCAGGGTGGCACTTCCGGCCGGTAGAAATGAATACGTAAAGCTGCTATCCTGGACCAGCCCGATTACCAGCCCTGCGCCTGCGATGGCCCCCAGGATTTGTGCGAGCAGGTACCATGCGGCGTTTTGGGGAGATATTTTCCCGTGAATCATCACGCCCAGGGTCACAGCGGGATTGTAGTGACCCGCCTGAACAGGGCGTCCAAGGTAAACCAGGGCAGCAAGCGCTCCTCCCGCTACCAGTGGGGTCCAGGTCGAAACGGTCCCCAACGCCAGGCCGATGGCCAGGGTTAAAAAGAGGGTGCCAATCAACTCAACCCAGAGAGCAGGCCAGGGGATATTTTTCATTGTAGTGGAATCTCAGGTTCTCAAACTATTCGGAAAATCTGGACTAGATTAACAAGGAATCTGCTCAAAATAAAGTTTTATTGAAAGACCAGATCATGTCGATTTATTTTTGGTCTGGATTTGGCTAAATTTGCAACCAATTCAAACACAGTATATGATCACGGTATCAAATCTTTCCCTGCGCTTTGGTAAGCGTATCCTTTTTGATGAGGTAAACCTCAAGTTCACCCCTGGCAACTGCTATGGTGTGATCGGAGCCAATGGTGCCGGGAAATCTACCTTTCTGAAAATCCTTTCTGGAGAAATAGATCCTACCACAGGCAATGTCAGCATGACCCCTGGAGAACGCATGTCGGTCCTCAAGCAAAATCACTATGAGTTTGATGAGTTCCCGGTGCTGCAAACCGTCCTGATGGGCAACCGCAAGCTCTACGATCTCAAGGCAGAGATCGATGCCATCTATGCCAAGCCGGACTTTACCGAGGCCGACGGCATTAAAGCGGGCGAGCTGAGCGCCGAATTTGAAGACATGGATGGCTGGAATGCTGAGGCAGAAGCCGCAGAATTGCTTTCCAACCTCGGCATTACCGAGGACCTGCACTACAAGCTGATGGAACAGCTTAATGGTAACCAGAAGGTCCGGGTACTGCTGGCACAGTCGATCTTCAACAACCCCGACATCCTGCTACTGGATGAGCCTACCAACGACCTGGACATCGAGACCATTGAGTGGCTGGAAGATTTTTTGGCCAATTTCAAAAATACCGCCATTGTCGTAAGCCACGACCGTCACTTCCTGGACGCTGTCTCTACACACGTATGTGACATCGACTTTGGTAAAATCTCGCTCCATGCGGGTAACTACTCCTTCTGGTACCACGCCAGTCAGCTGGCGTCCCGTCAGCGCGCTGACCGCAACAAGAAGACGGAGGAAAAGCGCAAGGAGCTACAGGAGTTCATTCAGCGATTCAGTGCCAATGTGGCCAAGTCCCGTCAGGCGACCGCCCGTAAAAAGATGCTGGAAAAGCTCAATGTCGATGACATTCGTCCGTCAAGCCGACGCTATCCGCACATCTTCTTTGAGTCCGAGCGTGAGGCTGGAAAGCAGGTCCTTCAAATCAATGACCTGAAAGCCGTAGATGGAGATGAAGTGCTGTTTCAGGACATTAGCCTGGACGTACTCAAGGGCGAAAAGATCGCTGTCATCTCCCGCAATAGCCGGGCTGTGACACGCTTTTTTGAAATCCTGATGGGCGAGAACCAGGCTGATGGAGGGGAATTCAGGTGGGGAGTAACCATTACCCCAGCTTACCTACCTCTGGAAAATGCGCACTTTTTCACCAAGGACCTGAATCTGGTGGACTGGCTACAGCAGTACTCAGACAACACTGAGGAGGAGTTTGTTCGGGGCTTCCTGGGCAAAATGCTCTTCTCTGGCGAGGAAGTGTTCAAAAAGAGCAATGTCCTTTCCGGAGGGGAGAAAATGCGCTGTATGCTGTCTCGCATGATGTTGCAGCAGCCCAACTTCCTCATCTTGGATGAGCCTACCAACCACCTGGACCTGGAATCCATCCAGGCGTTTAACAACAGCCTGACGGACTATGATGGACAGTTGATGATCAACTCCAGTGACCACCAGTTCATGCAGACCGTCGCCAATCGCATCGTAGAGATCACGCCCAATGGCAAGATCGATAAGCTGATGAGCTTTGACGACTACCTGCACGACGAGGCGATCAAGGAGCAGCGTAACGAGATGTATATGCAGCCTGCGTAGGGGCAGGTTTGTTACAGAATGAATATGCGGAATAGGGTGAATCCACCTTATTCCGCATATTTTATTTTTTGCCAGTGTATCTGATCGGACTCTCTTCAACTGAACCCGAAAAAGCAGCGCTTTGACCTTCAAATTTCCCTTAGCTCACCCGCTGAGTTGGCGGGACATACCGGAGCATCATTTCTCTTAACTGTTCTTTTCGAAAGGGTTTGCTCAGATGATCGACCATCCCAGCCTTGAAGCAGGCTTCCTTGTCTGAGCCAAGCGCATTGGCGGTCATGGCAACGATAGGTGGGCGCACATCTGCAGAAATCGCTTCGCAGATTTTGTAGGTAGCTTCCAGGCCATTCATTGTCGGCATCTGTATATCCATGAGAATCAGGTCGAAGGGGCGCTCCAAAGCTGCCTCCAGTGCCAACTGCCCATTGGGAGCAAGAACAACCTTGCACCCCAGCTTATGTAGCATGCGTTTCACCAGCTTTTGGTTGGTGAGGTTGTCCTCTGCCACTAAAATCGATTTTCCCAAAAAGGGCCTATCTTCTCCATACAGCTTTAGCGGCTGAATGTAATCATGGGGTTCGGCAGAAAGAGAGAGGTTCAGGGCTCGCTTCAGCTTTGTCAGCAGTAGGGGGCGTACGACCATTTGTCCTACGAATTTCAACTCATTATCAGAAAAACTCGTTCCGGGAGCCAGCATGACAACCTGCTGGGATTGGGAAATGAGCCCGCGATCAAGGCAGCATTTGGCAACTGTGGGGCCATCAAGCACACCGGGTTGGTGGTCGATAACTGCCATATCATAGGAATATTGTGGGATGGAAGTCCTATCCAGGTGTGGAGTATTGGTCAGGATCATATCTACCTTCGCTCCCCATGCGTTTAGGTGTGTGTTGATAATGCTCAGTTGGCTCTTTGACTGGCCGATTAACAGGATCTGTCGATCCTTCAGATGAGAGTGGGATTCTCCATTGATTTTTTCAGTTTTTACCTCTACCACCTGTGTTTGGATGCTGAAGCCAAAAGTAGAACCTGTCCCTTCGGTACTTTTTACCCAGATTTTTCCTCCCATCAGTTCACAAAGGCGTTGGGAAATGGCAAGCCCTAGCCCTGTCCCCCCATACTTCCTGGAGATGGAAGCATCAGCCTGGCTGAAGGCGTTGAAAAGCTTTCGTTGCTGGTCTGCGGTGATACCTATTCCGGTGTCCTCAACCCGGACCTCAATCGGAAATGATGCTTCAGGGTTGGCCGGAAGCCCATGGGGCATGCCAATGTGTATCCGAATCCCTCCCTGATGGGTGAATTTTAAGGCATTGCTAACGAGATTTCCCAATACCTGTTTGTAACGGGTAGGGTCTCCGAGGACATGCTGTGGTAAGGTAGGGTCCGGGTCATAGAGGAGGTAAAGCCCTTTTTCATGGACCGATTGAGAGAATAGCTCAATTACTTCCTCTGTACATTTTGAGATGGAGATGGGGGTGCTTTCGAGCTCAAGCTTGCCTGATTCGATTTTGTTGAAATCGAGTATATCATTGAGAATGGTCAGGAGGCTATCGGCACTCACATTGATGGTCTGAAGATAATCCCGCTGTTCGCGGGTGAGGGGGGTCTCACTGAGGAGTTCGGTCATGCCGATTACCCCATTCATGGGCGTACGAATTTCATGACTCATCATGGAGAGGAAATTCGCCTTGGCCTGAGAGGCCTCCTCTGCGCGGTCACGGGCCGCAGCGAGTTGTTCAGTTTTCTGGGTCAGGTGCCAATTGGAGATGTGAAGCTTCCTCCAGAGGTAAATCAGATACCCCATAAACCCCACTGTTACCAAAAGCAGAAGAAGAGCAGCCCAAATAAGCCGGGACTGGGTTTTCAACTCTGTTGCCTGGATTTTCTGCTCCTGACGGAGGGAAGCTGCTTCGGCTTCCTTTTTAGCCAGGGCCAGGCGGCTTTCCTGCATTTCCTCGGTTCGGGCACTATTTTCTTCCAGATGCTGCAATTGATACTTTCTCAGAGAATCCAACTGAACGTAGGCCATGCGATGGTTACCCATCCCCGCATAATAGCGGTGTCTGGCTTCCATCAATTCCCCTTCGGTCTGTAGTGAGGGGTCAATTTTTTCTGCACTGTCGAGTAACGCTATAGCGGTGGGATAATCCTGGTCATAAGCAGCCAGATTTGCCTCTAGTAGAACTCGCTGGCCGAGGTGGTAGCTATCCATGTGCCTGGGTTGGTAGGTATCCAGGACGATCAGCAGGCTATCGACCTTTTCCCGGTCGTTTACCTCAATGGCATACTCAATCAAAGATTTCAGAGGAGGAACGATACCAGGAGTAGGGTTTGTTTTGAAATACTCCAGAGCGTCAACTGTGAGTTTATGCCAAACTTCCTCGTTGCCCCATTCCTCTTTGTGGATCAGGCCAATCCACTGCATACTATTAGCGCGTAGGCGCAGGTTATTGTAAGTCGGCACGTCACAGGTACTCTCCCAGCATTTGAAAAATGCCTCCTCGGCTTCCGTAAAATTCCGTAGAGTGAACAAATGATATCCCAATGAATAATAGGCCTGTGCCTCCTGTTCGGGAAAACTGTCAGATGATAGAAGGTAATTTACACGGTAAAACAGTTCTAGTGGATCCGAGTCATCTGGTGGTTCCATTACCCCTATGATATCCATCTCGATCAGGTAGGTAGTCAGGTAGAAAGATTTTAGGATTGAGTCGCTTCGCCAATTCTCCTGGGCCAACTGTTGTCTTACCTTTCTGATATGACCATACGCTGCAAGATCTCTTTGTTGGCGGGTTATTAAGGCTCTCAACATCCCTGTGCTATAGAGATCATATTTCCAGCGATGCTCCGTGGCCAACTTCTCCATGTAATCCAGCATCAACGTGGATGAATCCAGCTTTCCCTGTCGGTAATATCCAGTATACAATGCCTTATACAACCAGAATCGATAATAGGTCTGGGCAGTATCCTTCTCAATAGCTTGTAATAGCTCCTTACTTCTGATGATAAGGGTATGTGGAGAGGTTGTGCGTAAATCCATCAGGCTATCTACCATCTCCTCCTGTTCCGCAGTTAGTTCAGGCACAACTATTTCTTCAGCAGTTTCCTGTGAAAGTGGTGCCTTGGTGCATTGAACCAAAAACAACAGAGAAATAAGAAGGGCCAGCCAACCTTGTATAGTTCGCATAATCAGGGACACTAGGGAATTAGTGTTCCTAATAAAGTGCACTGGGCAATCATTTTTAAGTCATTATATCAGCTTATCCAACATCAATGGTTTGGAGGTTTATTATAGGTAAACTATTGGCCCTCTGGCTCAAAAATAGCAACCGGGACCCTCCAAAATGGAAAGTCCCGGTAAAGGTTCAAAACTGATACCGATTCATTACTTCACCTCATGGACATGCACGTCCATTTGAGGGAAAGGGATGTTGAGACCCTGCTGGGCAAAGACCTTGTACACCCGATCGTTCATGTCAAATGTCAGGGGCCATAGGTCCGCTCCCTTGCACCAGGCACGGACGGTGAAGTTTACGGAGGAATCTCCCAACTCGGACATGGCTACGAATGGCTCATCAGGCTCGCTGAGTACGCGGTCATCGTTTTTGAGCATTTCGAGCAGGACAGATTTTGCCTTGTCGGCATCGTCCCCGTAGCCGATGCCATAGGTAAGTACCAGACGGCGCAGTGGCTGGGTAGAGAAATTGACAATGGGGCCATTGTACAGGGCTCCGTTGGGGATGATGACAGTGCGATTATCAAGCGGACGCATCACGGTGTGAAAAAGCTGAATTTCTTTTACGACTCCATTTTGTCCCTGAGCCTCGATAAAGTCCCCGATTTTGAATGGCTTGAAGAGCAGGATCATCACCCCTCCAGCGAAATTGGAGAGGCTGCCTTGTAAGGCCAGGCCGATCGCCAAACCGGCGGCACCCAGGATGGCGATGAACGAGGTAACCTCAATGCCAGCGACGCTCAAAGCACTCAAAATGACCATTACCTTCAGGGCGGCACTTATCAGAGCTTTGAGAAATGATCGCAGGGTAGCCTCTATTTCGCGTTTTTCCATGAGGCGATCAGCGGTGCGGGTAAGCGCACCCACGATGATCATGCCGATCACGAGTACCGCAACGGCCCCAGCGAACTTGAGGCTGTACTGGTATAGCAATGGGAGCAAATCTTCTGTGTTCATAAGTAGAATGGGTTAGGTGAATGTTGAGTTGAAAAGGATGACGTTTCCAGCATATGAACTACCTAAACAGCCATTCTGTTTGATTCGATACCCCTGGCAGGAGGTAAAAAGCGGTTGGGAAAAAGGCACAGAGGGGATATGTCACCACCAGGATTGGTAGATGAAGTTGCGTGTCTCGGCCAAAAAACTCTACTTTTAGGAAAAAATGAGAAGGTCGTTCTACTTCATCTCTCTCCTGTTTACCCTCTTCGGAATGTCCCAAATGCATGCCGGACAACAGAGTCCGGGTCAGCCAGGTACGTTTATAGCACCTCATGCAGAGAGCACACAGGACGAACCCTTGCCAGATGACCTCAGGAAGTTACAGCGCAATACCCGAATCGCACTGGGAGCGATCATCGTGGCTCAAATATCGCTTCTATTGGCCCTGATGATCACGGTAGCAGCCGCAGAAATCCTGCTTTACCCCGTGTTTATTGGATTGGCAGTCGGCGGATTGATAGGAGGGATCAACCTTTGGCGGGGAAATCGCCTGCTGAAAGAGTACCAGAATTTGCCAGCGGGGCGTAAGAAAAATCACGGCATCCCCTTCATCAAAAAACAGATGCTGTTATCGGCTATTACCATACTGCCCTATATTGGACTCCTGATTCTGATGTTCCGGGGATTGCTCAGCTAGTGCCTGTGGAATTAAGTAATTACTCATTCGTAATTCGTATAAAGTGCTCGCCAGCAATGCTTTCAATTACGAATTACTGATTACAAATTTCGAATGCGAAGCACTAGGCATTAGTTTCGACCTATCAAAAGGGCCTCTGA